>SCRI01000018.1 GCA_004298675.1 bacterium
GAGATGGGGTAACGCCAGACGATGCTAACCTCCGAGTTCTTCTGGAAGATCTTCAAAACAACGGGATCTATCAACGCGTACCTGCTGTACAAGCAACTCGCACCGGCTCGAGCCATCTAAGCCGCAAGGATTTTCGAGGCGCCCCGGTTGAATAGCCGGGGCGTCATCGCGTTCTTCGCACGCACTCGCTGAAGCGGTTCGCACATGCCGAATCCGCTTTCTTTTTGGGATTATGGAATTCGAACGAGCACTGGCCGAGGTGGAGTCCACCTTCGAGCAACGCTTGGCCGCCGCGAGCCGCGACGCCGAAGTGGAGGAGCTGCGCATTGCCTATCTGGGGCGCAGCGGAGAGCTGACGCTCATGCGCCGTGGTATCGGCAAACTCCCCGCGGGGGAGCGCCCTGCCGCGGGGCAGCGCATCAACGCCGTCGCGGACCGCATGGAGTTGCGCCTGGCATCGGCGCTGGAAACGTTGCGCGCCCACGGCCTGGAGCAGGCGCTGCACGAACGCGTCGACGCCACATTCCCGGCGCAGGCGCGCCACGGCAGCATCCATCCCATCCGCCGCACGCTGGAAGACATCTGTAACTTCTTCGAGCGGCGCGGCTATGGCGTGGTGGTGGGCCCCGAAGTCGAGACCGAATACCACAACTTCGACGCCCTGAACATCCCGCCCGACCATCCCGCGCGCGAAGGCTTCGACTCGTTCTACCTTCCCGGTGGCCTGCTCTTGCGCACGCATACCTCGCCGATGCAGGTGCGCACGATGCAGGCGCACCAGCCGCCGTTGGCGATCGTGACGCCCGGCCGCTGCTATCGCCGCGACGCCCTGGACGCACGCCACTCGTTCGCGTTCCACCAGGTCGAGGGACTGGTGGTGGCCGAGGGCATCACGATGGCGCACTTGAAGGGCACGATGGAGGCGATGTGCCGCGCGCTCTTCGGCCCAGCCCAGCGCGTGCGCTTTCGCCCGTCGTACTTCCCGTTCACCGAGCCCAGCGCCGAAGTCGACACCACCTGCCCCGGCTGTCGGGGCTTGGGATGCCGCACGTGCAGCGGCAGCGGATGGCTGGAGATCGGCGGCTCGGGCATGGTTCATCCCAACGTCTTTCGCGAAGTAGGGTACGACCCCGAACGCGTGACCGGCTGGGCCTTTGGCCTGGGGCCGGAGCGCATCGCGATGGTGCGCCACGGCATCGACGACATCCGCACGTTCGTCGAAAACGAGCCCGCGTTCTTGGAGCAATTCTAACCGTATGCGCGTACCATTGGGTTGGCTCAAAGCCTACGTCGACGTCACCGAGAGTGCCGACGAGGCGGCGGAGATCTTCGCCCGGCTCGGCTTCCCCGTCGACGCCGTCGAGCGCGCGCCGCGCGTCGAAGGCGTGGTGATCGGCGAGATCGTCGCGCTCGAGAAGCACCCCAACGCGGACCGGCTGCTCGTCGGCACCATCAGCGTCGGCAATGGCGCTCCGCTAACCATCGCCACCGGCGCCACCAACGTGGCGGTGGGACAGCGCATCCCGGTGGCCACCATCGGCTCGCACCTGCCGGAGATGAAGATCGAGCGGCGGACCATGCGCGGCATCGTCTCCGAAGGGATGATGTGCAGCGCGCGCGAGCTGGGCTTGGAGCCGGAGCACTTCGAAGACGGCATCATGATCCTCGACGGCGAGGCAGCGGTGGGCGCCAATGCCGTGGCCGCGCTGGGCTTGGCGCAGGCCGTGCTCGATCTCGACGTCACGCCCAACCGTCCCGACTGCCTCTCCGTGCTGGGCCTCGCGCGCGAATACGCGGCGGCGATGCGCCGCACGTTGCGCCTGCCGGAGCTGTATGCGGGGCCGTATGCCGCGCCGAGCGAGGTGCGCGTGGTGCTGGAAGGCGACGGCTGCAACCGCTACGTCGCCCAGCGTTTCGAGAACGTGCGCGTGGGTGCCGCGCCGGCGTGGATGCGCGTACGTCTCTCGCTGGCGGGGCAGCGCCCCATCTCCAATCTCGTCGACATCTCGAACTACGTGATGCTCGAAGTGGGGCAGCCGCTGCACTTCTTCGACTGGGAGTCCGTGGCCGGCGGCACCATCATCGTGCGCAAGGCGCACCGCGGCGAGCATCTGCTCACGCTCGACGGCGTGGAACGCGAGCTGGACGAGCGCGTGCTGCTGATCTGCGACGGGGCCGGCCCCAGCGTCATCGCCGGCATCCGCGGCGGCGAGCGCAGCGAGGTTAAAGAGAGCACGCGCAGCCTGCTGATGGAGTCGGCGAACTTCGACGGCCCCACCATCCGCCGCGGCTCGCTCTCGCTGGGCCTGCGCACCGACGGCTCGCTGCGGCACGAGAAGTCACTGCCGTTGTCGTTCGCGGATTTCGGCGCGGCGCGCGCCGCCAAACTGCTCGCGAACGAAGGCGCCACCATCAATGCGCCGCTGGCGACCGGTCAGCCGGTGCCGGCGCCGGCGCACATCGCCTTCCCCGTAGCACAAGTACCGCGGGTGTTGGGGCTCTCGCTGCCGCTGGAGCGCGTGGCTTCGAACCTTCAGGCCTTAGGCTTCGCCACGACACCCCTCAGCGGCGAGACGCTCGACGTCGAAGTGCCGCCGTGGCGCGCCGACGTTCACGAGAACGTGGACCTGGTGGAAGAGGTCGCGCGCATCGAGAGCTACGACGAGATTCCAAGCGAACTGCCGCCCATCGCGCAGCACGGCATCAACTCCGATGATTGGCACTTGGAGAGCGACATCGCCCATGCGCTGATGGACAGGGGCTACCGCGAGATCGTCTCGCTGCCGCTGCATTCGTCAGCGATCCTAGAGAAGTACCGCAACGCCGGCATCGAGCTGCCGCGCCCGCCGGTGGAGGTACTCAATCCGCTCTCCGAGGAGCAGCGCTGGCTGCGCTTCGCCATCCTGCCGCTGATGCTGCAGTGGCTCTCGCGCAATTGTCAGGAGCTTCCACGCCGCGTCTTCGAGATCGGCCACGCGTTTCGCGGCGAGGCCCCCATCACCGAAGAGACGATCGCGGGCATCATCTTCGCGCCCGCGGAGCGGCCAGAAAAAGACGAGCCGGTCTGGCGTGACCGCACGCTGCTGGAGTTCCGCGGCGAGATCGAGTCGCTGCTGCGCGGCCTCACAGGCATCTCGCCCAAGGTAGCGCAAGACGCCATCCAGGGGATGCATCCGGGAAAGACGGCCTCACTGCTGCTCGATCACGACAGCGTTGCGATGGTGGGGCGTGTCGATCCGCGTTTGTGCGCCACCTTCGAGGTGCCGCTCTCGACGTACTATGCTTTCCTGCGCGTGGACAAGCTGCCCGCGCGCAGCGTGGCCGCATACAAGCCCGTGCCGAAGTTTCCCGGTACCTCGCGCGATTTGGCGCTGCTGCTGGACGAGAACGTGCCCGCCGAAGCGGTCTTGGGCGCGGTGCTCCAGGCGCACGTACCGCAACTGGAGCGGGCGCGCCCGTTCGACGAGTACCGCGGCCCGCAGGTACCCGCCGGCAAGAAGTCGATGACGGTGCGCATCTGGCTACGTGAGCCTGAGTCCACGATCACCGACGCCATCGCCGATCGCGCCACCGCCAAGATCGTCGCGGCGCTGCGCGAGCGCGTCGGCGCCGAACTGCGCACCTGATGCCCGCGGCCTTCCAGCATCTGGGTTGGCCCGACGTCGTTCTCGGCGCGCTGCTGCTCTTCGCGCTGCTCAAAGGCATCAAGCGCGGCGGCGTCCGCGAAGTAGGCGGACTGCTCGCCATCGCCGCGGCCATCGCCGCCGCCATCCTCTACCGCGGGCAGCTCGACCAGAACATCGGCTGGATGACGCACGCCAGCGCCGGCGTCAACCGCCTGCTCGGCGTGCTGACGGCCGCGGTGCTCGGCTACGTGGTCGCGCTGCTCGTCGTCAGCGTCATCGACCGCGTGATGCACCTGCCCGTGCTAGGCACCGGCAACGCCCTCATCGGCGGCGCTATCGGCCTGGCCAAAGCCGCCGTGCTGCTATGGGCCGTCCTCTACGTCGCGCTCTTCTTCCCGCTCCCCACCGGCATGCGCGCCGATCTCGCGCGCTCGCCCGTCACGCTCTTCCTCACGTCGCCCAACGCCCGCGTCGACCACGGTCTGCAAACCATGCTCCCGTCGGTCGTCGAACCCTACGCGCACCCGCTCTTCCAGCGCCACACCCTGCATCGTACCGCCACCGGCTGGTAACTACTCGCGAACGTCGCGTGACGCATAAGTCCTTGCGCGAGGAATGCGCCACGCTCGCTCGCTGACGCGTCAGTGGGCGATGGGGGCGAAACCGTGGGTGGCGAGGGATTCGCCGAGGGCGGCGAGGGCGCGCTGGACGTCGGCGGGGGCGATGGCGCCCATCGTGCCCATGCGGAAGATCTTGCCTTTGAGCTCGCTCTGGCCGCCGGCAAGCACGATGCCGTGGCGCTCGCGCAGCGTTTTGAGCACGGCGGAGGCCTGCACGTGCTCGGGCACGCGCATCGTCACCACCGTGGGCGAGGCGTAGCGGGTGTCGCCGAAGAGCTCAAGGCCCATGGCATGCACGCCGGCACGGATGGCGGCGGCATTGGCGGCGTGGCGCGCGTGCACGTTGGCCGCGCCCTCGGCATGGTAGCGATCGAGCGCAACGTCGAGCGCGAAGACCTGCGAGATGGGCGGCGTCCACGGCGTCTGGCCGTCGGCGCCGAACTCGCGCGCCTTGGCGAAGTCGAAGTAGAAGCGCGGCATCTTCGCACGCGCCACGGCATCCCATGCGCGCGCCGAGAGCGCCACGAACGCGAGACCGGGCGGCGCCGCCAGCACCTTCTGCGACGCGCTGACCACGGCGTCGAAGCCGAGCTCGTCGATGGGCATGCGCGAGGCACCCAAGCCGCTCACGCTATCCACCACGCGCAGCGCGGGGTGATCCCGCATGACACGCGAGAGCGCCTCCATGTCGTTCTGCACGCCAGTTGAGGTCTCGTTATGCGTCAGCAAGATGCCGGCGATGCGTTGCTCGCGATCCTGACGCAAGCGCCCTGCTAGTCGTGCGGGGTCGAGCCCATGGCCGGGCTCGGTGTCCAGGATCTCCACGTCGGCGCCATAGGTACGCGCGATGGCGGCAAGCCGCTTGCCGAAGTTGCCGATGGGGCACGAGAGCAGCAGATCGCCGGGGGAGAAGAGATTGGCCACGGCGGCCTCCAAGCCGCCGGTACCGCTAGAGCCCAGCACCAGCACTTCGCCGGAGGTCTCGTAGACGCGCGCGAGCTTCTCGCGCACGGCCAACAACGTCGCCGCGAAGCGCTCGCCGCGATGATTGACCATCGGTTCGGCCATCGCGGCCAGGACCTCGGGAGCACAGGTCACCGGACCCGGTATGAAGAGCAGATCTCCGGGCATCGTCTTCTCCTTAGCGGGGCAACCGAACGCGCTAACGCTTGCGCGCGGGGGAATTGCGCCGTGCCGGCCCGCGTTTCACGCTGGCGCGGCCATTACGGCGGCTCTTGAGCGATACCACGTTCGCCGCGCTCGCGGCGGTTTCCACCGCCGGCACGATCGGCGCACCCAGCGCAACCGTGAACGCACCCGCCAGATCGTCGAGCGGCACGAACGACATCGACTCGCGTACCTCCTTGGGAACGTCGTCGAGATCGACCTCGTTGCGCCGCGGCAGCATCACTTTGCTGATGCCCGCGCGCTTCGCGCCCAGCACCTTCTCTTTGATGCCGCCCACCGGCAGCACTTGCCCGGTGAGCGTGATCTCGCCCGTCATCGCGAGGTTGGGATCGACGCGCCGCCCGGTCAGCAGCGAGGCGATCGCCGTGGCCATTGCCACACCCGCCGAGGGGCCGTCCTTGGGCACGGCACCGGCCGGCACGTGGACGTGCAGATCGTTCTTTGCGAAGAAGTCGTCCGGCAATCCCAGGTCCGCCGAGTGCGCGCGCAGGAACGAGACGGCGGCCGTCGCGCTCTCCTTCATCACGTCGCCGAGCTGACCGGTCAGCGTGACGGCGCCCTTGCCCGGCATCGCCGTGGCCTCGATGAAGAGGATGTCACCGCCCACCGGCGTCCAGGCCAAGCCCGTCGCCACGCCCACGGTGGCCACGCGCTTCTTCACTTCGTTGAAGAACCTGGGCTTACCCAAGTAGTCCACCAGCGACTCCGCGCTGATCTTCTCCTTGTAGCTAGGCGTCTCCGCGACTTTGCGCGCCACCTTGCGCAGCACCGTGCCGATCTCGCGCTCCAAGTTGCGCACGCCGGCTTCACGCGTGTAGTCGTTGATGATCGAACGCAGAATCCGGTCGCTCAACCGCGCCTGCGTGGAGCGCAAACCGTTGACGGCCTGCTGCTTCTTGACCAGGAAGCGCTTGGCGATCTGCAGCTTCTCCAGCTCCGTGTAGCCGTGGAGCGGGATGATCTCCATGCGGTCGCGCAGCGGCGGCGAGATCGTCTCCAACTGATTGGCCGTGCAGATGAAGAGCACTTCGGAGAGGTCGAAGGGCAGGTCCAGGTAGTGGTCGCGGAAGGTCGAGTTCTGCTCCGGATCCAGCACTTCCAGCAGCGCCGACTGCGGATCGCCGCGGAAGTCCGCGCCCACCTTGTCGATTTCGTCGATCATCATCACCGGATTCTTCGTTCCGGCGTCGCGCAGCGCGCGCACGATCGTGCCCGGCATCGCGCCGATGTAGGTGCGACGATGGCCGCGGATCTCCGCTTCGTCGCGCACGCCGCCGACGGAAAGGCGCACGAACTTGCGGCCCATCGCCTTGGCGATGGATTGCCCCAGTGACGTCTTGCCGACACCCGGCGGTCCCACGAAGCAGAGGATGGGGCCGGTCATCTTCTTCTTGAGCTTGCCGACGGCCAGGTACTCGACGATGCGGTCTTTGACTTTCTCGAGGTCGTAGTGATCCTCGTCGAGGATCTTGCGCGCCTGCGCGATGTCGATTTGATCGGTCGTCTGCACGTTCCACGGCAGCTGCGTCAGCCAGTCCAGATAGGTGCGCACGACGCTGTATTCCGGCGAAGCGCTGGGCACGCGCTGCAGGCGGTCGAGCTCGCGATCGGCGGCCTTGCGGACCTCTTCGGGCATGCCGGCTTCGTCGATCTTCTTGCGCAGCTCGTTGGTCTCGGCTTGCTGAGGATCGACCTCGCCCAACTCCTCTTGGATGGCGCGCAACTGCTGACGGAGATAGAACTCGCGTTGGTTCTTCTCCATCTCTTTCTGGATGTCGCTCTGGATCTTGTGGCCCAGCTCCACCACCTCCAGCTCCTTGGTCAGGAGCATGGTGAGGCGGCGCATGCGCTTGGCGGTATCGCGCTCCTCCAGGATCGCCTGCTTCTCGGCAACGTCGAGGCGCATGGTCGAAGCCACGAAGTAGGTGAGGAGGTTGGGGTCCGCGATATTCTGGACCTCCATCTCCATCTCGCGCGGCACCTGCGGCAGGTAGCTGAGCAGGCGCTGGAAGAGCGTGGTGAGGTTGCGGTGCATCGCGACCAGCTCCTCGGTCTCACGCGTCTTGTCCGGCAGCTCCACCACGTCGGCCTTGAAGTACGGCTCGACTTGCGTGAACGAGGATATCTCGAAGGCCTGCGTGCCGCCGACGATGCAGCGCAGCGTGCCGTCGGGCACCTTCAGCATCTTCTGAATGATGCCGATGGTGCCGATGCGGCGCAGGTCTTCCGCGGTTGGCGTCTCGACTTCGCGATCCTTGAGCGCGACGAATCCGATGGGGCGGCCGTCCTTGAGGGCCTCCTCCACCAACTGAATGCCCGTCTTCTTCACGACCGCCAGGGGCAGGACCGTGTTGGGGAAGAGCACGGCTTCCTGCAGCGGCAGAATGGCGAGGGCTTGGTGCGCAGTTTCTTGCTTTGCTGGCATCTGTGTTAGACCGGCATCCTTCGAATGGTCATGCGGAGTTCGGTGTGTATGATCGGAGCGAGTTCGCGATCGCGCGCGATGGGGAGGCTGATGGTGAGGATGCCGTCACGGTAGACGGCGCTCACCTCACCCTCCTCGATGGGGGCGGGTAGGAGAATCTCCTTGGCAAACTCGCCGTGGCCGATCTCCTTGAGCAGGAGCGTGCCACGGCGGGCCTTGATCGTGGGCTCGCGCTTCCCGGCGATGTAGAGCCGCCGGCCCTCCACCGCAACACGAATGTGCTCGGGTTGGACGCCGGCAAGCTCGACTTCGACGATTAACGTGGCGCCGTCGTCGGTGACGTAGGCATCCGCGTTGGGAACGAAGCCGCCGAAGCGCCTGGGGCCGCTCATGCCGGAGAACACGTGGTCGAACTCCCGAAAGAAATCGTCGTAGCTCATCTAGATATCGCGCTCGTTAGCACTCGGCGTTTTCGAGTGACAGCCCTTGAAACCCCGCCGCTTGGCTGATGGATGCGGCCGGTGCGTCCGATGAAGAGAACGTATGAAACCCGCTCAACCCGTCTACCCGTCCGCGGAGGAGTTCGCGCGCTTCTTGGGCGACCTGCGAGGCTGGAGGCATAAGACCCTCACGCTCGACGAGACCGTCAGCATGCTCGTCTCCCTAGCCAACCATCTGGTCGATAAGATCCAGCCGGCCACCGCCCAGGCCGTGGCCGACGCGGCGCACCGCCTCGCACCCGACCGCCCCGAGCCGCTCAACGCCCTGGGGCGGGCGTACGCCCAGAGCAGGAAGATGGGCGAGGCGGTCCAGGCGTTCGAGCGGGCCCTGGAGATCAATCCCAACCCCGCCTACGTGGCCAACCTGGAGCAGGTGGCGCGCAGCTACCCGGGCGGCGAGCCGGAGTTCTGGACCGCTACCCGCGCCGCCGTCCCTGACGCCAGCGCCGAGCAGGCGCTGAAGTTGCTCACCGACGAGCAGAGGCATTCCGTGGAGCAGTACCTGGCGGCGGAGAAGGCGCGCAAGGTGCTGGCGAAGCTGCGCACCGCGCGGCGCGCGTAATGTGACGCCGTCAGACGCGGCGCCGGCTCCAAGGGTAGCCATCTTCGCGGGGCCGTCGCTCCCGCCGGAGGATCGCCCTCAGATTCCGGACTTCGTATATCTTCCGCCGGCCAGCCGTGGCGATGTGGAGGCGGCAGCCGAGCGCTACGATGCCATCGTCTTGATCGACGGCGTCTTTCATCACGACCTCGCGCCGTCTCCGAAGGAGTGTTTGGTGGCCTGCCGCCGCGTGCCGACGATCGGCGCGGCCAGCATGGGAGCGCTGCGGGCGGCCGAGTGCTGGCCCTACGGATTGCGGCCGATAGGCGCGATCGCGCGCTGGTACATCCGCGAGGTCATCGACGGCGACGACGAGGTGGCGGTGTTGGTGCACCCGGAGACGCACCACGCTTTGACGGTGCCGTCGGTGAACGTTCGCTATGTGGCATGGCTAGCGCGCCGGCGCGGCCTGCTGAACGCCGCGGAGGCCGAAGCCTTCATCATCGGCGCCCGCAACGTGTACTACATGGACCGCTCCTGGTCGAGCGCCCTGGAATTCGTACCAGCGGACCGCCGCGACCGTATCCGCGAGATCGCGGAGCGCGAAGGCGACCTGAAGCGTTGGGATGCGCGGTTGGCCCTGAGGGCAAGTGCCAAGCTTACTGAAGCAGGCGGCTTGATGCATCCATTCCCCGAAATGCCTGCCTCGTTCGCCTAGCGAAGGCAGTGCGCTATCCCCCGCCGAATCTCGGATCTGCTACCAACCCACGTCTATGATGAAAGAGGATGCACATGGACCTCCACGAGGCTCAATCTATTGCGTCACGCTACATCGCCCACATCATGGCCAACCCCGACGAACGGAAGACGTTCGAAACCTATGCGACGTCGGACGATTATCATGCACCGATGGCGCAGCACATGCAGCGTCTGCTCGGCTTAGCTACCCCGCCGTCTAAAGACGACCTCGCCAAGATTCGTGAGGCGGGCGATACGCTTTTCCAGCCATTCGCCGCCGCACTCGAGCACCACTCACCCGGGCAGTTCGAAATGTATCAGCCCGCTAATCTTTGCTTTGTCAAGAAGACTACGACCTAGTCGCCGCCCACGCATTGAGGCCGGCTGAGATCTGCCATCTCGCGACCTGAACGCGCGAGGTGACGTTTAGCTTTCTGAAGATGCTGGCAAGGTGCGCCTCCACGGTACGCTCGCTCAAGAAGAGCGCCACCGCGATCTCCCGGTTGGTCTTTCCCTCGGCAACCAGACCGGCAATCTCCTGTTCCCTGAACGTCAAGCCCTCCTTTGCCTCGCGCCTCTTGGTCGGCTTTTTCTTGCCTCCGACAACGCGCGCGGGCGGCCTTATGTCAAGATCACGGAGCATCGCGCGCTCCACGGCATTTTCGGCCCCAACAATGCTATGCGCATAGGCGGCGTAAAAAGTGGCGCCCAGTCGCGCGAAGACGCCCGCGGCTTCTTCCAGGCGCAACTTCCCACTGCCCACTCGAAGGGTCTCGGACGCCCAACCTGTCATCAGTAGATTGTGAGCTCTATGCCACGGTGAGCGCTCTTCAATCGTCTCACCTTGGGCGAGCATCTCCAGCAATCTAACGTCGCCGGCGCGTTGAGCGTAGAGCACGGCGAGGGCGGGGCACGAGGGCAGCCACCAAGACGCAGGCTTCGTCAGCGTCGAGCGGACCGCATCGATGCGCCGCGCTGCTTCACGGCTGTCGCGTGCTACTTCGCCGGCCGCCCATGCTACGACGAGAAAGTCGCGGACGCTGGGATCTGGCAGACGCATCGCGCGCTCAACCTCTCGATTAACCTCCGCATCGAACACCGTCCCTCGATCAGTGAAGCCGGCGATCATCGCCGCAAGAGCGCACATCTCCCCGCGCGACGTATCGGGGGCGGTCGCAAGTTCAACAGCGCTCAGCGCCTCCAAGACAGCACCGAAGTTACCACAGGCAATCTCGAGACTCAAGCTCCAATAGAGCATGCGGAGAAACCCCGTCCGCGCCCATTGAACCCGCGCCACCCTCAAGCGATCCGGGACGAGCTCACGCGCGCCGGTGACGCCGAACTCGTAGAGTTTCAACAGAAACTCGTGCATCATGCATCCAATACCGAGATGTGTATTTCGCGAATCGGCCCGTACACGAGCGACATTGAGGGCCTCCAACGCCTCCTGATGGCCGAGGAGCCGCTGATCCATCATGAGATCCGCGAGCGCGAAGTTCGTCACGGCTGCATCCGACAGCTCCAGCGACTCCGCGACTCGCAACGCGTTCAGTGCATCCACCACCTCCGTATCGACCCGGTCCGCGCTGATATAAGCCCAAATTGATCGAATGTCCCAGCGATCGCGCTCGTCCTCCATCGATCGAAGGAGACTCTCGTAGATATGCCTGGCCCGCTCCCGATCGTGAAAGTACATGACAACCGTCCATACCAGAGCCATCGCGAGCGGGCCGAACCCACTCTTGATACCGAGCCGGCGCCCTTCTTTGATGGCTTGATCGAGTATGCTGAATTGCAGCTCCGGCGGCCGGTTCAGGGCTCGCAGAGCCATACCGTACTGGTTATAAAACGCCGCATGCTCCTCAATCGGCGGCTTTCTCACCTCGAGCGCCCGCGAGAAGCAGGCCTCGGCCGTATGCCAGGCGCTGGAGGCGATGGCCGCACGCGCGATCTTTAGGAGATACTCGTACTCGACGTCCTCCTCGCCGCAGGCGCGCGCATGGTAGACGATACGCTCGGCGAACTGCTCATCGGCGTGTGGCTGGCCCAGCAGAGCTCGAACGATCTTTTGATGAAGCCCCTCGGGGAAGCGCACGATTGACCGCACGGCATCGCAGACGAGCGCATGAGAGAAGCGGAAGCTTCCTTCCTCCGCGACGAGAAACGAACCCACCAAGTGCGCGAGGTGATTCATCGCCACCTCGCTGCTCTGCGCCATGACCGCGGCGGCTTTGAAGCTCAACGGCTGCTCCATGAGCGAAAGGATCTCGAGATACGTCCGCACGTCGGGGTCGAGGCGCTTCATCTGATCCGACACGACGGCCCGCACGCTTTCACGCAACCCGTCGACGCCGTTGACATGCTGTGCGCGCGCCTCCGACGCCAGCGAGACGAGCGCGTACGGGAGTCCTTGAGAGCACTCGACGATCGATCCGATGACGGCGTCGCCGGCATCGGGGTAGACCTGCGTGACGAGGGAGCGCGCGGCATCTCGCTCGAGATTCTCGAGGGCGATATCCTGCGGCACCGGTGCCTGCTGCTCATGCTCGGCGCTCGGGCGCCGTGCGAGGACGATCAAGAGCGGATAGACTGCCAAATCGGCGGCGGCGAGCTGCAGCGTCCTCAGACTCTCGCCGTCGATCCACTGGATATCGTCAACGACGATGACGACGGGCAGATCGACGAGCATGCCTTCGAGCAGCGCCACGAATGAGCGCTGAAAGCGGAAGATATCCGCCTCAGCGGCGATCTGCTCCACGCCAAATCGCTCCGCAAGAACGAGGTCGCGGGCGAAGAGGGCTTGTTCGAGGCCGCTTGCGTACCGGCGCATGGGCTCGATCCCGACTTGATCGACGATCCGGTGGAGCAAACGGCGGGCGGTGGCTAACGGAACGCTCGACTGGCTCTCGTGAGCAGCCGCCTCGAAGATCGTACGTCCGCGTTCCGCGGCATCCGAAGCGAGCTGTGCCAGCAGCGCTGTCTTCCCCTGCCCGGAGACGCCGACCAGCGAGATCGTCTGCGCCACACGCTCGCGCGATACCCGCTCGAGTGCGTCGAGCAACGCCTTTCGCGCGCCCTCACGGCCTACCAGCGGCTGACCGTTGTGCGTGGATGGCAGGCTCATGAGATGACCCTCCGGAGCGCGGCGCCGATACGCCCATCCACCATGCCAGTCTCAAGGCCCGGCACGATCACGCGGGCAACGGAGATCGGAAGATCGGACGGCGAGAGATCGACCACGACCACCCGAGGTGCCCCGGCAGCGTCGACGGCATCGACCAGGGCGCGCAGCTCTCGCCCGAGATCCGAGCACGAGCGATCGGAGATGCTGTGCAGCGTCACGACCTGCGCGGGAGCGTCGAAATACCAGCGGCCGTGCGGCAACGTTGAGCGCCGGCGCCCATGATTTCCGTAACACGTCCTGGGATCGTCCTCGCGCAGCATATCTTCCCGTGCACCCTGAAAGTCGACAAGCCGCCCTTGCACAGCCTCGGTGATTGCCCGCATTGCCGCGTGCTCCGGCGACCACGAGCATCCCAGGCCGGCATGAGCGAGCGGCGGATCGACTCCCAGCTGCCGGATGCTCGCGATGATGCACACAGGAAGGCCCGGCTCCTCGAGCGCCAACACGCGAATGCTCAGACCCGCGGCTTCGACCTCTGCAATCAGCGAATCGACGGCCGCACAGCCCGTCGGCAATCGGATCTCCTTGGCCACCGCATCGTCCACGAGCGAGGAGAAGTCGGGCTCGACTCCGATGCGGCGAGCGAACGCCTCGAGCAGGAAACGCGGGCGCAGGTGAGCACGTGCATGGGTCATCGACCATACGTGGCGCTCCACCAACTCGAAAAGCGCGTGGTAGACGGCTTCGGTTAAGTTGTTGCCGGAGGCCAGGCCGTTGGTCGACGAAGTATCGAACGTCCGCGGGCCGTTCCAGGGGCAGCGTACCAGCGCCAACGGTACCGGCACTACCTCTGCGCTGATCGCGTCGATGCCGGCGACGAACTGGCACGGGCGGTCCCAAGCTTCTTCGTAGAGTCCGAGGCCCTTGAGATCGATGCCACCACCAATGTCGCACGGGCGCAGACTGACGGTAGGGGGATCGAACCGCGCGCAAATCTGCCGCTCCGTCGCCTCCATGACCGCGCTGGCTAGCGCGTGCTCGTATGTCGCGCCCTTGCCGCTGTAGTTGCTGATGACGTCGTCGGAGTCCGGAACGATCGCGCAGATCGTCGGGATCGCAACGCGGTCGAGGCGCGTGGCGTCGCTGATGCGTGTGATACCATAGCGCCTGCGAAGCTCGGGAACCAACTCCAACGTCCGGGCAAGAGGAACGCAGCGATCGTGAGAGCCCGCAGCCTTCGGCGACTCGGCGAAAAGCTGCGCGAGATCGATCGGCGGAACGCTGGATAGCGACTGTGTAACGGCCACCATCGTACGGAGTCATTTCCCGCAAAGCCTGTACCGGCCTGCAGGACGAGCCGGATACGGCGTGAAGAGCGCGGCCATGCGTCGTCCTGCCTTCATCGCCGGTCTAACCTCGGCGCTTCTGGCACCATCAGCAGTGCGTGCAGCGCCGGGCGTGCTGCGCACGGCCACCATCCATGGCCTTGACGACCCCGATCCATACATCGGCACCACGCCGCTCTCCCCGATCATCGCGTGGGCCTACGCCGACGGGCTCGTTGCAACCTCAACCGGCGGCCGGATCGTACCGGCTCTGGCGGCGTCCCTTCCCGATCGCTCCGCGGACGGACTGGTCTATCGCTACACTCTTCGTCGCGACGTTCGTTGGCACGATGGCGCGCAACTACGCGGCCAGGACGTGCAAACGGCCTTCTCCCGCCTCAGCAAGCGCGCCGATCTTCGCTCCACGCCGCCGTTTGACACCGTTGCCGACATCGCGGCAACCGACCACACGATAACTGTCCGGCTTCGCCGGCCGTTCGGAGCGTTCGTCGAGCAATTCTTCGGACCACGCGGAGCTTTACCACTGCCACTGGTTCGGCCGGGCCACATCGGTACGGGACCGTTTCAAGTTCAGCGCGTGCAGCCAAATATTTCCGCCGTGTTAACACGCGCAGGCGGGGGGCCACGCGGAGCAGCAGCGCTGGGCGAGCTACGGATCGAAACGATTCCAGACAAGAACTCTCTGCTCGTGGCCTACGAGTCCCATGAGATCGACGTCGCCATCTATCCGCCCACGGAGACCGCCGCTGCGTATGCCAAAGCCGGCGCGCGCATCTACCGCCAAGATGGCACGACGCTCATGATCCTCGCTAATTGCGCCGCTGGGCCCATGGCGGACGCCGCATTGCGGCAGGCCGTCTTCGCATCGATCGATCGCCGCGAGATCGCGCACGCCGCCTTCGGCGAGTGGCTGCAGCCTTCGGCGTTGCTCCCCGAGCCGCGGCTCCCAGAGTTGACAACCGCACGCGCGTTGCTAGCCCGGACGCGGCCGCATCTGCGCATCATCGCGACGGAGGGTCACCCCGGCCAAGTTGCGCTTCTGGTTCAGCAGATGCTTCAAGACGCGGGAGCCTCCGTGGAGATCGTCCACATCTCGATTCCGCAGTTCTTCTCTCCCGATGGTCCGGTTCACCGCGGATCGTACGATCTCACGCTGTGGTTCTCGGACCTGGCGACCCCGGATCTCCGCCCGATCCTTGGCTGCAGAGCACCGCAAAATGTGTCGGGATGGTGCGCGCCCGCGTTCGACGCGCTCGAAGCCAGCGCTGCCGGAACGCGCGGAGCCGCCTCGGCCACCGCCCTCACGCATGCCGATGCTCTTCTCAACGACGCGGCTCCGATGCTGCCGCTCGGACGATTCCAATTGGCGATCGCGTCTAACCCAGACGTCTCTCTCTTCGTCGACGAGCACGCCCCGTTATTCATGCACGTGGAGCGCTGGCGTACCTAGCGATCGCGCGCACTCGTAGCTGGCGCTCTACGCCGGGTAAAGGAGCAATGAGCCGATATGCTGATCTTGCGCGAACAGGAAATCATCCCGCTGCTCCCGATGCGTGACGCGATCCACGCCGTGGAGCACGCGCTGCGCGCGCAAGCCGATGGCACGGCGCGCATGCCGCTGCGCATCGGCGTGCCGGCGCATGCCGGCATTCTGGCGGCGATGCCGGGCTCGCTCATCGCCGGCGACGCGGCGCTGGGCGCCAAGCTCGTGACTATCTTCGAAGGTAACGCGGAGCGGCGTATCCCCACGCATCAAGGCGCGATCATGCTCTTCGATCCGGACACCGGCACCCCACAGTCGCTGCTGGATGCGCGCTACCTCACTGAGGTGCGCACGGCCGCCGTCTCCGCCGTCGCCACGCGCCTGCTAGCCAACCCTGGCGCGCGCACGGCCGCCATTCTCGGCACGGGCGTGCAGGCGCGCTCGCACGCGCTGGCGATGCGTGAGGTATTGACGCTGGAAGATCTGCGCATCTGGGGGCGCAGCGCCAAACATGCCCAGGAGGCGGCGGCATGGGCATGCGAGCAAGGGCTGCCGGCGCGCGCCGTTGGCGACGCCAGCGCCGCGATCCGCGGCGCGCAGGTCGTCAACACCGTCACCTCTGCCAAGGCCGCGCTCTTCGACGCTGCCGCCGTCGCCCCGGGCGCGCACGTCAACGCGGTCGGCAGCTCCACGCCGGTGGCGCGCGAAGTGCCCGGCGCGCTGGTCGGCCGTGCGCGCCTCTTCGTCGACTCGCGCGAGGGCGCCATGAACGAGAGCGGTGACATCCTGTTGGCCATCGCCGAGGGCGCGCTACAGGCGCACCCCGAGCTGACGCTCCTGGGCGACGTGCTGACGGGTCGCGCCCACGGACGGCGCTCGCCGGAGGAGATCACCATCTTCGACTCGCTGGGCATCGCCATCGAAGACGTCGCCTGCGCGGCGCTGGTGGCCGAGCGCGCCCGCGACCAGGGCCTAGGCGCCGAGGTCGATTTCCCATAGGTCATACGACATATTTGTCGCAGATCTACTACATTTTTGTCATAATTTGTGATAGACTAACGCCATGCTCGACCTACGCCCTCAAGTCTTTGGAAGCGTTGTTCGGACCAAGGTCCTCACCGCAATCGGGGCGCTCGAGGAAACCTACGCCACCGAGCTGGCTAGGGCGCTGGAAGTCCCCTTGCGCTCGGTACAGCGCATCGTAGAGGCGTTGGAGACCGACGGCATCGTTGCCACGCGCCTTGTCGGCAATCAGCGGCGCATTGCCCTCAATCCTCGCTGGTTAGGCGCCGCGGAGTTGCGCGCTCTGCTCGATCGCCTCATGCTCGCGGACGCCGATCTGCAGCGCCGATTGGGCGCGCTACGCCGCCGCCCCCGCCGCAAGGGGAAGCCGCTGTGATCGACGCGTCCTCAAGCCTGATTGACGTCGCATTCGCGGCTTCGACGGCGCTTGACAAAGCGAACATTTCCGCCGTATTGACAGGCGGAAGCGCGGCGACGTTTTACGCACCGGCTGAGTATCAGTCCGGTGACGCAGACTTCGTGCTGAGTTTCTATGAAGACGGACCCGCCGTTGCACCGGCCCTAGCCCCGCTCGGCTTTACGCTCCAGGAAGGATCCTTCCGACACCCACGGACCGCGTACATCGTTGAGTTTCCTCGCGGCCCTTTGAAGATCGGCGACGATGACGTTCGTACTCATGCGACCTATCGCAGAGGAGACGAAGTGCTCCACATACTGACGAGCACCGATACGATCCGCGATCGGCTCATGAATTACTTCGCCTGGAGCGATCTTTCTTGTCTGAGCGCTGCGGTCGGCGTCTACAAGCGACAGCGAGGCTCCGCGGATCTCAACGCGATCGAAGCATGGGTTGCGCGAGAAAGCAACGGTCCGTTTGCCAGAGACTACGACCGCAAGTTTCGGATCTTCTTGGAGCTCATCGGGCGCAACCCATAATGACGAGGGGTGCGGCGGATGCCGCACCCCTCTCGACGCTTCGTAACTGAGCCGCAGCCCAGGTTACATCATGTCGCCGTAGTCGCCCATGCCGCCGGGCATGCCGCCCGGAGCCGCGGCCTTCTTGGGCTCGGGCTTGTCGCTGATCAACGTCTCCGTCGTCAGGATCAGGCTCGAGATCGAAGCCGCGTTTTGCAGGGCCGAGCGCGTGACCTTGAGCGGGTCGATGATCCCGGACTTGGTGAGGTCCACGTACTCGCCGGTCAGAGCGTTGAAGCCCTGCCCCGCGGGGAGCGTCTTCACCTTCTGGACCACCACGCTACCCTCGAAGCCCGCGTTCTCGGCGATCCACCGCAGCGGCTCCTCGAGCGCGCGCTTGATGATCTGCACGCCCACGATCTCATCCTTGGCGTTGATGCCGCCGTCCTTGGCCGTCTCGAGCTTCTCGAGCGACTTGATGGCGTGGATCAGCGCGGCGCCGCCGCCGGGGACGATACCCTCCTGCACGGCCGCGCGAGCGGTCGAGAGCGCATCCTCGATGCGGTGCTTCTTCTCCTTGAGCTCGGTCTCGGTCGCGGCGCCCACCTGGATCACTGCCACGCCGCCGGCCAACTTGGCCAGGCGCTCCTGGAGCTTCTCGCGGTCGAAGTCGCTGTCGGTCTCCTCGATCTGGCGCTTGATCATCTCGATGCGCCCCTTGATCGCGGCCGAATCGCCTGCGCCGTCAACGATCGTCGTCTCGTCCTTGGTGACCTTGACGGTCTTGGCGCGGCCCAGCACGTCGACGCCGACCTTGTCGAGCTTGAGACCCAACTCCTCGGAGACCACCGTGCCGCCCGTGAGGGTGGCGATGTCCTTGAGCATCTCCTTGCGACGGTCACCGAAGCCCGGCGCCTTGGCGGCGACGGTGGTGAACGTGCCGCGCAGCTTGTTGACCACCAGCGTGGCCAGAGCCTCGCCCTCGATGTCCTCGGCGATGATCAGCAGCGGCTTCTGCATCTGCACGATCTTCTCGAGCAGCGGCAGGATGTCGGCAATGGCGGAGATCTTGCGCTCCGTCACCAGGATGTACGGATCCTGGAGCGCGGCTTCCATGCGCTCGGAGTCCGTGACCATGTACGGCGAGATGTAGCCCTTGTCGAACTGCATGCCGTCCTTGGTCTCGACGTCGGTCTTCATCGACTTGGACTCTTCGACCGTGATGACGCCGTCCTTACCAACCTTCTCCATCGCCACGGCGATCAGCTCGCCGATCTCGGGATCCTTGGCGGAGATGGAGGCGACTTCGGCGATCTTGCTGCGGTCGGTCGCGATCTCTTTCTTCTGCGAGTCCAGCGAGGTAACGACCGCGTCGACGGCCTTCTCGATGCCGCGCTTCAGATAGAGCGGATTGGCGCCGGCCGTGACGTTGCGCAGACCCTCGCGGATGATCGCCTGCGCGAGCACCGTCGCGGTGGTGGTGCCGTCACCGGCGATGTCGTTGGTCTTGGAAGCCACTTCCTTGACCAACTGAGCGCCCATGTTCTCGAACGTGTTGGGCAGCTCGATCTCCTTGGCGATCGTCACACCGTCGTTGGTGATGGTGGGCGAGCCGAACTTCTTGTCGAGCACGACGTAGCGGCCCTTGGGGCCGAGCGTGACGCGCACCGCATCCGCGAGGATGTTCGCACCGCGCTCGAGCGCGCGGCGCGCGGTCTCGTCGAATACTAGTTCTTTCGCAGCCATGTTGTGATGTTACAGCTCCTACAGCTTCGTGAGAAACGGAAGTGCGTGCAACGCGGTTTACGCGTGCGCGGCGACCTTCGCGTCGGTGAAGACGGCCAGCACGTCCTTCTCCGGGATGATGAGGTACTCAGTACCGTCCACCTTGACTTCGCTGCCCGCGTACTTCGAATAGATGACGCGGTCGCCGACCTTGACGGTCATGGCGATCGTCTTGCCATCGTCGGTGACGCGGCCGGTTCCCACGGCGCGGACGACGCCCTCTTGGGGCTTCTCCTTGGCCGTGTCCGGCAGGAACACGCCGCCGGGGCTCTTCTCGGCCTGCTCGACGTGCTCGACGATCACGCGATCGCCCAACGGTTTCAGGTTCACGGGATTCCTCCTAGTGCGAGACTTCGCATGGGTTTAGCACTCTTAGCAGTTGACTGCCAGGCGCTAAGGATTCTAGCAGACGCAGGTAGGGAGTGCAAGAGGGGAGCGGGCTCCAGCCTGCACTAATCTACGCAGCATGTCGAGCATCATTTCCCCCGCCAAGCGGGTGAACCTCATCCCCGCCGGCGTGACCGCTGGAATCATCGGGGCGGTCGTCATCGATCTCTACCTCATGCTCGCCCTGCGCGTGGGGCCCGCCGGCCTCTTCCAGTGGGTGGCCTCGAACTTCCACGGCGCGGGGGCCGCCCCGCCCGCCATTCAAGGCGCCGCGGTTCAGCTGGGGGTGGCGATCGTCTGGGGCGTGGTG
>SCRI01000019.1 GCA_004298675.1 bacterium
CCAGCAGCACTTTCTTGATGCCGCCGGCGGCCAGCTCCATGACGCGCCGCCCGGTTGCGGAATCGCCGGTGAAACTCACAGCGTCCACACCGGCGTGACCAACGAGCGCCTCGCCCACCGTGCGTCCGGGCCCGAGCACGAGATTGACCGCGCCCACAGGCAACTCGTCGTCGGCGGCCAGGCGCACGATCTCCGCCACGGCCAGCGGTGTGAAGCTTGCCGGCTTGATCACGACCGTGTTGCCCGCAGCAAGCGCCGGGCCTAGCTCGCGCGTCATCAGCAGCAGCGGCCAGTTCCATGGCACGATCAGCGCCACCACGCCCAGCGGCTCCGGCACCACCTCACCGTAGACACCCGGCGCCAGCGTCACGCTGCGCCCCTCCAGCGTTCGCGCCTGCCCGGCGGCGAAGCGTAAGGCATCGGCCGTCGCACGCACTTCCATGCGTGACTCCGCGATGATCTTGCCGTTCTCGCGCGTCAACAGCTCGGCAATCCGCTCCACGTTGACCGCGACGCGATCGGCCCAGCGCGCAAGCACCCGGCTACGGCGCGGCGCGTCCTCCGTCCAAGCCGGCCGCGCGGCGGCGCGCGCCGACTCGACAGCCAGCTCCACCTCGCGCGCCGACCCCTCGGCCGCATAGCCGGTCACTGCACCCGTGGCGGGATCCTCGACCGCGAACGGAGCGCCGGATTCAATCCACTCGCCATGAATGTAGTGCCCGAGCACGCTGCGCCCCATCTCGCGCGCGCTAACGGAAGACACCGCCGCCGTCCACGATCAGCGTCTGTCCGGTGATGAAGTCACTGGCCGGCGACGAGAGGAAGAGCACCGCGCCCACGAGGTCGCGCGGCGCCATCTCACGGTGCAGCGCACGCGACTGCGAGGCCATGCCCACATAGGCGCGATCGTTGAGCTGCAGCGAGGACTCGTTAGCCACCAAACCGGGCGCCACGGCGTTGACCGTGACGCCGTCCCCGCCCAGCTCGCGCGCCAGCGCACGCGTCAGTCCGCCTACGGCGGCCTTGGAGGCCACATAGTGGGCGAATCCCGCGGCGCCCATGTGGTCAACGACCGACGCGATGTTCACGATCTTGCCGCGGCCTTGCGCGCGCATCACGGGTGCGACGGCTTTCGCGCATAGCCAGACGCCGCGCACGTTGACCGCCATGACGCGATCCCATTCCTCGGGCGTGATCTCGTCGAAGGATTTCTTCTTCCCCAGGCCTTGGTAGATGGCGGCATTATTGATGAGCACGTCGACGGTTCCGTCCAAGTGCGCGGCGGCCTCGACCATGCGTACCACGTCTTCCTCGCGGCTGACGTCGGTCTGCACGAAAGCGGCAGGGGCTCCACCTGCGCTCGTGAGCTCGGCGGCGAGCGCCTCGCCCTGTTGGCACATCACGTCGGCGATGAGCACGCACGCGCCCGCGTCATGCGCGGCGCGCGCGTAGACCGCGCCGATACCCGCCGCGCCGCCCGTGACGATCGCGGTCTTGCCCTCTAATGCGCTCACGACGGCAGCACTGCCTGGCCATCGCCCGACAGGCTGGGAAACCGCGGCGGTCGCTTTTCGGTAAACGCGTGCACCCCTTCGATGAAGTCCGGCGTGGAGCGCAGCCGCCCGTAGGCCTCGCCTTCCAGCGCGATGGTCGCATGCAGCGGCGCATCGTAGGCCGCATTGAGCACGCGTTTAGCCGTCTGTAATGCCGCTGGCGGCAGCGCACAGAACTCATCGATCAGCGCGTCGACGCTGTGGCGCAACTCGCCGTCGGGCACCACCGTCGTCAGTAGTCCCCACGACAGCGCCTCCCGCGCGGGGACACGCCGCCCGCGCATCACCATGTCCTTGGCACGCCCTAGTCCCGCGATGCGCGCCACGCGCTGGCTGCCGCCGCTGCCTGGAATCATTCCGAGCTTGATCTCCGGCAGCGCGAGCAGCGTGCTCTCACCAGCCACGCGGAAGTCGCAGGCTAGCGCCAATTCCAGTCCCACGCCGAAGGCGAAGCCTTTGAGCTCGGCGATGACAGGCTTGGGGCAGCGCTCGGGTGCGCCCACGTTCCAAGCCAACTCCGAGAGCGCCTCCGGCGTGGTCTCGAGAAATTGCGCGATATGGCCGCCCGCGCTGAAGGCGCGGTCGCCTGCTCCGCGCAGCACGATGGCGCGGACGCGCTCGTCTTGTCCCAGCTCCTCGAAGATGCGGCGCAGCACGTCGCGCGCGGGAAAGGGTACGGTGTTGTGGTGCTCCGGGTCGTCCAAGACGACAGCACCGTAATGGCGTTCCGGCACAACCTCAACGCTGAGCGCGTGGCGTCGCAAGTACTCGCGGTCCTGGCAGAGGGTCATCGTATACTCTCCTGAGTCAGGCGCTCGAACTCACCCGAGCGCAGCTTGTTTCGTAGGATCTTGCCCGACGGCGAGACCGGCAGGCTCTTGACGA
>SCRI01000020.1 GCA_004298675.1 bacterium
CAGCCCGCTCCGGATTTCACGCTGACCACACTCGACGGCAAGCGCGTTCAGCTGGCGGATTTTCGCGGCAAGACGCTGGTCCTCAACGTCTGGGCCACCTGGTGCCCACCCTGCCGCCTCGAAACCCCGGACTTGATCGCCTCTTACCGCGCGCTGCGCGACGGGAATGTAGCGTTCCTTGGCGTCGACGACACGGAACAGGCGCCGATCGTGCGCGCGTTCATCGCCGCCAAGGGTGTGCCGTATCCCATCGCGATCGATCGCGACCGGCACTTCTCAGAAGCGTACGATATTCGCTCCTTCCCCACCACCTATGTCATCGATCCACAGGGCATCGTGCGTGCGCGCGACGTCGACTCGCTCGCACCGGCACAGTTGGCTGCGTTCGTCGCCGCCGCCAAGCGCGGCGAGAACGGTGCGATCGTCTCAGCGTTGCAAAATCGCATCGACGCCATGCTGACTCCCGCTGACTTCCCGGCTCCGGACGGCGACGCCACCCCCAGTACGCGCTACCGCTACGCCAAGCGCGTTCAAGCGGCCATTGCAAGAGCCGAGGACCTTGCCAACCAGAGCGACCCCGCAAAAAATGAGAACGTCGACTTCCTCGCTATGCGCGCGCGAGAGTCGGCGCTACGCGAGCGCGCCATCGACGCGCTCGCCCCGGCACCGGACGGTATCGTCGCCGCCGCGCTGCTGGACGCGTTGCGCGGCGATCAGGCAGCCGGCGCCGAACGCTGGCACGACGCCGTCGCGGATTACCGTGCGGCACTGCGGCTGCGCCCCAGCGACCTGGACGCATTGAACGGTATGCTGCTCGCGGCAGCGGCCGCCAAGGACGAGCGCGCGCAGATCGACGCCGCGGCGCGACTGGCCGGCCTGGCGCCAGGCGCTGCCGATGCCGCCATCGATCTCGGCGCCGCCTACCAGAAGTACCATCGCTTCACCGACGCGATCGCCGCGCTGAAGCACGCGAATGCGCTGGCCATGGCCGCTTACCGTGGCGCGCCGTCGGACGGCGCGCGCATCCGCGAAGTCGCCGCCACGCATCTCATGCTCGGACGAGGCTACGCCGCGGCGGGCCAACCGGCTCTCGCACGCGCCGAGTTCGAGCAGCTCTTGAGTTGGGCACGGCGCATCCCCGCAAGCAACTCACGCCACGCCATGTACATCGAAGAAGGCGGCGAAGCGATCGCGGCCCTCGATCTCGCCACTCGCGCGTACCGTGCCGGTATCTCGATCTCCCTAGCGCCGTGGACGGGTGTCGAATTGCCGGGCAGCGTGCCCGGCGCGATCAAGTACCGCCTCATGCTGGTCGCGGCGCCAGACTCAACCTTGGCACTGCGCGTAGCCAGCACGCTGCCCGCGGGCTGGATCGCCAGCTTTTGCACGGGGCGCATCTGCTCGCCGTTCCGCGCCGAGGTGCCGATCCCAGCCGGCGGCATCGCCTCCATCGAGTTCCAAGTGCTGCGCAACGAGGAGCCAAAGCCCGATCGCTCCACCGTACAGCTGATCGCAACGGGCGGCGGCGCGCAGGCTCACGCCCTAACGGCCGTCGACTTCACTCGCTAAGCGCCGCCGCGCTCGCGGCTGAGAGAGCGTGGCTGGTCTTGAACGTCGCCGTGGGAAGCGACTTGGGGAACCGATAGCCGGAGAATACGATCGACTCGCTGGCCTGGTGACCGGAGACGGTCGACGTCACCGAAACGCGCGTGGCCACCCAATAGGAACCGGACTTCGCGAAGAGCATCGTGCCGCTGCCCGCGGCCTTCGCCGCGTGCGTGGCAAAGGTGATTTTCGAGGGCAGATAGCTAACGCCGTCTATCACCACGCTGCGCACGACGAACGCCTGCGCCGGTCCAGCCGGGCGGGTCTGAAAGAGGTAGGCCAAACGCTCGCCACGGCGCACGACCCCCGCGAACATAAACGTGTAGCCGGCGGGCATTGGCGCGACCGCGGACACGGCATAGCGATCGCGCGCGGCGCGCCGGATGCGCACGACCGGCGGCTTCACCGCGTGCCCGCCGTCGGCGATCAGCTCGTCACGCTGGAAGCCGCGGCCGCGATAGATGCGATGCGTCTGCGCTATGTCGTTCCAGCCCACCTGGTCGACCGTGAATTCGAAGACTTGATAAGGCGGCGGCAACAGCATCTCCAGCGCGTACTGATAGCGCTCGATCACTGCCGCCGGCGGCAGCGGATGGGGCGCGGGCGGCGCCGCGTTCACGCTCACCGGCGCGCCAGCAGCGCCTCGCGCACGGCCGCCAGCGCCTGCGGGACGCCCGCGGGATTCTTTCCACCGCCCTGCGCCAAATTCGGGCGGCCGCCGCCGCGCCCGTCGACGTGGGGCGCCATGGCCCCCAGCAATTCGCCCGCTTTGATACCGCGCGCCACCAGATCGTCGCTCACGCCCACCAGCAGCGAAACCTCGTCGTCGCTCACGCCCGCCAGTGCCACCACGCCGCTCTGCAGCCCGCCGCGCACGGCGTTCATCATCGCCGTCACCGCCCTGCGATCGAAACCTGGGAGCGCGGCGGCCACGAGCTTGGAGTCGCCGATGGTCTCGGCGTGCTCCAAAAGCTCGGCGGCATCGGAGGCCGCCAGCTTGGCGCGCATGTCGCCCAACGCACGCTGCAGCGTGCGCACTTCCTCCTGCAGACGTGCAATGCGGTCGGCAATCTCGTCCGGGCGCGCAGCTAACGTGGTGCCAAGGGCACCGATCAGCCGCTGCTGCTGCTCGACGTAATGCTCGGCGGCTTTCGAGACGCAGGACTCGATGCGGCGCGCGCCGCTGCCCACCGAACTCTCCGAGAGGATGACGAAGAGTCCCAGCTCACCCGTGGTATGCGCATGCGTGCCGCCGCAGAACTCCACGGAAGGGCCGGCGTGCACCACGCGCACGACCTCGCCGTACTTCTCGCCGTGCATCATGATCGCGCCGCTCTTGCGTGCCTCTGCGATGGGCAGCTCGTCGGTCACCAAATGATGATCGGCGCGGATCATCTCGTTGACGCGCTCGCTCACGCGCGTGCGCTGCTCCTCCGTGAGCGAACCGGCCGGCCAGCGGAAATCGAAACGCATCCGGTCGACGCCAACCCACGAGCCGGCCTGCACCACCTCGTCCCCCAAGACGTCTTTCAGCGCTCGCTGCAGCAGATGCGCCGAGGTATGGTGACGGCGGATCTCACGCCGCCAGGCCGGGTCGACGGCGGTGTGCACGCGATCGCCGCGGTGGATGGTGCCGCGCTCCACGCTGCCCGTGTGCGCGATGGCGTCGCCGACGAACTGCGCATCGTCCACGGCGAACCACGAGCCGTCGCGCCCGATCATGCCGTGGTCCCCGATCTGCCCACCTTTCTCCGCGTAGAACGAGGTGCGATCGAGGATCAACTGCCCGCGCTCACCCGCGGCCAACTGCTCGACGGGGCTGCCGTCCTTCAAGATGCCGAGCACCGTACCGTCGGCCTCGAGGCCGCCGTACCCCACGAACTCCGAGGCGTACGCCGCCAGATCGCCCTCACCGACTTGAACCACGGCGCGCTTGGCGCTGGCATCGGCTCGTGCGCGTTCGCGCTGTTGTTCCATCAGCCGCTCGAAGCCGACGCTGTCGATGGTGAGCCCCTCCTCGCCGGCGACTTCGCGTGTCAACTCCCACGGAAAACCGTAGGTGTCGTGCAGCAGAAAGACGGTTTCGCCGTCGAGCGAGCGCTGCCCGGAGGCGCGCGCCGAGGCGATATGCTCTGCGAGTATCTCGCTGCCGCGCGCAAGCGTGCGGTTGAACTGCTGCTCCTCCTCTGCGAGCGCCGCCATCACGCGCGACTGCGCCTCGCGCAGCTCCGGATAGCCGTCGCCAAGCGACGCCACCACCGCCGGCACCAGCTCCGTCAAGAAACCCTGCGGCAGATCGAGCAAGCGCCCCATGCGAATGGCGCGACGCGTCAGGAAGCGCAGCACGTAGCCGCGGTCGGTATTAGACGGATAGACGCCATCGGCGATCAGGAACGTGATCGCGCGGATATGATCGGCGATGATGCGCCGGCGCACCAACTGTTCGTGCAGCGAGAGCGACGTAGCGCCCGCATTGGGTTGCGCGTGCACGATGTCTTCGAAGAGGTCGGTCTCATACATCGAGCGCTTACCGTTGACCACGGTGAGCACGCGCTCGAGGCCCGCTCCCGTATCGATGGCTTTCTTGGGCAGATCGTGCAGCTTACCGTCCGGGGTGCGGTTGTACTGCTGGAAGACCAGATTCCAGATCTCCAGATACCGGTCGCCCTTGTTCGGCCCGGTGTCGTCGGGGCCGCTCGCCGCGTTCGGGCCCAGATCGTAGAAGATCTCGGAGCAGGGGCCGCACGGGCCCGTGGGACCCATCGTCCAGAAGTTGTCCTCGTCCCAACGGCTGATGCGATTCGGCGCGAGGCCGATCTCGCGCTCCCAGATCTCCTGCGCCTCGTCATCCGACGTGTGAACGGTGACGTAGAGCCTTTCCTTGTCGACGCCCAGACGCCCCGTCACGAACTCCCACGCCCACGCGATGGCCTCGCGCTTGTAGTAGTCGCCGAAACTGAAGTTGCCCAACATCTCCAGGAACGTGCCGTGGCGCCCGGTGCGTCCGACGTTCTCGATGTCGCTCTTGGCCCCGGCCACGCGTAGGCAGCGCTGGACCGTCACCACGCGCGGCGCCGGCGGCGGCGCCTCGCCCAGAAAGACGGGGACGAACGGCTCCATGCCGGCGATGGTGAAGAGCGTGCTGCTCATCGCCTCCGGCACGAGTGAGGCTCCGGGAAGATGCTTGTGGCCCTTGGATTCGAAGAACTCGATCCAGGCGCGGCGCAATGTCTGACTATTCATAGCTGGGGCGCACCCTTTCGCGCCGCCGCCATGCGCGGCCCTCCCGCGGGACCGCGCCCCCGCTACATGCCGGTGGGACGCGTGCGCGGGGCCTCCGCTCCACGTGCCCGCGCGAGCAGATCGCAGACTTCCACGTCGCCGATTTCGGTGAAGTCCTCGTACCACTGTCCCACGGCACGGAAATCCAGCGGCTCCGAGAGGATGATGCAGTCGTCGGCCTCCGCACGCAGCGGTGCGTAGGCGTCCGGCGCCGCCACCGGAACCGCCACCACGATACGGCGTGCGCCGCGGCGGCGCTGCGCACGCACCGCCGCGAGCATCGAGGCTCCGGTGGCCAGCCCATCGTCCACCAGAATCACCGTCAGGCCGCTCACGCCGGGGACGGGGCGCCCGCCCCGATAGAGGCGCTCGCGCCGTTCCAACTCCTCGCGCTCGACGCCGGCCACGTCGTCGATGACGCGCCGTGAGATCCTCAGCTCGCGCACCACGTCGTCGTTGAGCAGCAGCACGCCACCAGCGGCGATCGCACCCATCGCCAGCTCGCGGTGCCCTGGCACGCCCAACTTGCGCACCACGCAGATGTCCAGGGGAACCCGCAACGCTTCCGCGATCTCGAAGGCCACCGGGACTCCGCCGCGGGGCAATGCCAGGACCAGCACCCCGGGCTGGTCCGCGTAGTTCGAGAGCGGACCGGCGAGCAATTGCCCCGCTTGCCTGCGATCGTGGAAGCGCATCACGCGCACCTCTACTCCTCGCCGAGGATGCCCTTGAGTTTCTCGAGCGCCTTCTGCTGCAAACGTGAGATGTGCATCTGCGAGACATTCAACCGCCGCGCGATCTCGGTTTGGCTGACGTTTTGGTAGAAGCGTAAGTACAGGATCAAGCGCTCGCGGCGGCTGAGCGCTTCGAAGGCGCGCTCCAAGTTGGCGCGGTCCTCAGTCTGCGCCAGGCCGATATCCTCGGCGCCCAGGTAGTCCAGCAGCGTCGCGGACTTCTTCTCGTTCTCGCCGCCCAGCTCGGTGTCGAGCGAGAGCACGTTGTAGGCCTGCCCCAGCTCCTGCGCCTCGAGGATCTGTTCGTCGGATACTTCCAAGTGTTCCGCCAAGTCTGAGACCGTCGGACTGCGGTTGAGTTTGCTGGTGAGCATCTCCACGGCGCGGTTGACGGCGAGGTTGAGCTCCTGTAGCCGGCGCGGCACTTTGACCGCCCAGCCCTTGTCGCGAAAGTAGCGCTTGATCTCACCAACGATGGTCGGCGTCGCGTAGGTGGTGAATTCGACCTTGCGCTCGAGATCGAAGCGATCGATCGCCTTGATCAGGCCGACCGTGCCTACCTGGATGAGGTCGTCGAGCGTCTCACCGCGGTTAGCGAACTTCACGGCCAGGTAGCGCACCAGGTTGAGGTGCATCACCACCAACTCCGAGCGCAGGCGCTCGTACTCGTCGTGCTGCGCCCCCCTGCCGGATCGCGTTCCCAGCAGCTTGCGCAACTCCGAGAAGCGCGCGAAAGCGGCGCGCGCCCGCTCGCGGTCCCAGCGTTGCTCCTCCGACGCAGCAGTCCGGCTCACGCCCGTGCCCCTATGTTGAGCCTGCAACGCGCTTGACCATGCGCAGAAAGAGACCCGCACCTTCGTCGCGGCGATACTCCACGTCATCCATCAACGAGCGAATGAGAAAGATGCCGAGCCGTCCTCCGCCCAATTCCGCGGACTCCTCGCCGCCGGAACGGCCGCCGCCGTTGTCGCGCACCACGATCCGCAGCTCCTCTGGAGCCATCTCGCTGGTGAGCACGATTTCGTTGGCATGAGGTGAGTGCTGGATACAGTTGGTGCAAGCCTCGGCAACGGCGAGCTTCACGTCCTCGATCTCTTCGACCGTGAAGTGCAGGCGATTGGCGATACCCGCAACGGCCAGGCGCGCCACGCTCACGAACTCCGGTTTACACGGAATCCGCAACTCGACGACGTTGACGCTCTCGCTCTCCTGCTGGACGGTCATCGCTAGGCCAAGGCCTTGATTGCCGACTGCTCCGTCTCGAAGATGCCGAAGATCTTGACCAGTCCCGTGATGTCGAAGATCTTTTTGATCTGCGGATTGGCGCAAACGAGGCTCACGCTGCCCGCGTGCTCGCGAACGCGCTTGAGCGCGCCGATCAGCACGCCCAGACCGGTGGAGTCGATGTAGCGGACGCCTTCGAGGTTGATGAGGAGATGATAATGACCCTCATCGATGAGTTGCGTAATCGCATCCTTCACCGCGGGCGAGGTGTACACGTCGATTTCACCGACGAGATCAATGACACGCGTCTCGCCGTCCGCTGGTCGAACGTTGACTTTGATATCCAAACTTACTCCTTCCGTGCCGTATTGCCGGCCTCGTCGGACGTGGCCTCGTCGACGATCGAGCGCCCGCGTGCATAGAGCTCGTCGACGCCGGCCTTGACGTCGCCGGCGAAGACCGCCGCGCGCTCCGCGAGATCGACGGCCGCGTCGCGCGCGCGCCCGGAAGCCTCGCGTGCCTTACCGCGCAACGTCTCGCGCAGATCGTCGCCGCCTTCGGGCGCCAGCACGATCGCGAGCGTCGCGCCGATCAGCGCGCCCAACAGCAAGCCGCTGAAAAACGCGCCCCCTCTAGTCCCTCCGCTCATCGCTACGCTCCCCTCGCTGAGCTTCGCCGCGGCCATTGGTGCCGGTCACGATCCGGCGCAGTCCCTCGGTCAAGTTGGAGACGAGGTGCGCCGCGCTTACCAGCGTGGGTGTCACCGCGCCCTGCGCCGCCGTCGTAGTCTTGGCGAGACTCGAGGCGATCTTCTCCAGCGCCTCTACCACGCCGCCGGCCTTGGCCAGCGTGGCATCAACCGTCTCCATCACCCCGCCCACGTGCGTCAGCGTCTCCCCGATCGGTCCGGAGAAGCGGTCGAGTTGCGCCATGCTTTGATCGAGCGCCGTGTCGACGCGGTCGAGCGTGCGTCCAACGCGCATGAAGAGCAGCAGGGTCGCGATGCCGATGATGAGGACGCCGAGGCCGATGCCGCCGTCGAGCAGATATGCCGGGTCCATGATGCTCCTTCGATTGCGGAGTGTGGTGGAGTGAGTGGGACTGCTACGGTTACGCCCCGCTGCGGTGGCCCCCTACCGCCGCGAGCTCGCCGGCTCGTCCGCCCGCATCTCGCTTACGGCAAGCGTAACCGAGCGCACAGTCCGGTCGACCTCATCCTCACTCGTGGCACGCCCAAGACTGAAGCGCACGACGCCCGCGTCGTAGGGTGCCTCCAGACCCAGCGCACGCACCACGTGGCTGGGCTCGAGGGAGCCAGAGGCGCAGGCGCTCCCCGTCGAGACGGCGATCCCTTCGAGATCGAGACGGATCATCAGGGCCTCCCCGCCAACGCCGGCAAACGCGAGCGACAGGTTGTTCGGCAGGCGCGCGTCCAGACCGGCCGGGCCAAGCAGGCGGACGCCCTGCAAGGCTAGCAGCCCTCGCGCGAGCCGTTCCCGCAGCGCCGCCGTGCGCCGCGCGCGCTCGGGGAGATCGGCCACGGCCAACTCCAGCGCACGCGCCAAACCCACGATGCCCGCGACGTTCTCGGTGCCGGCCCGGGCGCCGTACTCCTGGCCGCCCCCGTAGATCAGCGGCAGCAGCGGCGTGCCGTGGCGGACGTAGAGCAGCCCCACGCCCTTGGGGCCGTAAAACTTGTGGGCGGAAAGCGAGAGCAGATCGACTCCCAGCGCCTGCACGTCGATGGGCAGCTGTCCCCCCGCCTGCACGGCATCGGTATGGAAAAGGGTGCCGTGCGCGCGGGCGATAGCCGCCAACTCCGCCACCGGCTGGATCGTCCCAATTTCGTTGTTCGCCAGCATGATCGAGGCCAGCGTCGTGGGGGTCTCAAGGGCGCGCGCAAACGCCTGCACCGGGACGCGCCCCTCGCCGTCGACGGGCAGGCGCACCACCTCCCAGCCCTCGCGCTCCAAAGCGTCCATGGCATGGAGGACGGCATGATGCTCGATGGCTGAGGTAACCAGGCGCCGTCCGCGTCCCACGGTGGCACGCGCGACGCCGTGGACGGCCAGCGTATCGGCCTCCGAGCCGCCGCCGGTAAAGACCACCTCCTTGGGCTGCGCGCCCAGGAGGGCCGCCGTGCGTTCGCGGGCGCCGTCGAGGGCGGCTCGTGCCGCCTGCCCCTCGGCGTGGAGCGAGGACGGGTTGTAGCCCGTCTCCATGAAGTATGGCAGCATCGCCTCGAGGACTTCCGGGCGCACCGGAGTCGTCGCGGCATGATCGAGATAGATCCGCATCGGCATCGTGGCCTAGTCTACCCGCCTTCGGGCCGCGATCCACTCGCTCAGGCGGGCCTCCTCCCCTCGGGTTCCCGGCTGGTAGTAGCGGTGACCTTCGAGGTTTTCAGGCAAGTAGGCCTGGGGTGCGTCCACGTTCGCGCCATGGGTGTAGACATAGTCCTTACCGTAACCAAGCCCGCGCAGCAGCGGTGTCACGGCGTTGCGCAGATGCAGCGGCACGGGATCGTTGCGCGTCCCCTCGACGTCGGCCAACGCCCGCCCGTACGAGGCGATGACGCTGTTGCTCTTGGGCGCGGTCGCGAGGTAGATAGCGCACTCCGCCAGCGGCAGATAACCCTCGGGGAGGCCGACGAAATGCACGGCCTGCTGACAAGCCACCGCGATCTGCAGCGCGCGCGGATCGGCTAACCCCACATCCTCGGCAGCCAAGATCACCATGCGCCGGACGATGAAGAGAGGGTCCTCGCCACTGTCGAGCATGCGCGCCAGCCAGTAGAGCGCGCCATCCGGATCGCTACCGCGCAGGCTTTTGATGAATGCACTGATGGTGTCGTAATGCGCCTCACCGGCCTTGTCGTAACCGGCCGTGCGGCGTTGCAGCGCCTCACCGACGTCGGAGAGCTCGATGACCGTCCGGCGTGCCGCAGCCACGCCGCGCGCCGCCAACTCCAATCCGCCCAGCGCGACCCGCGCATCGCCGTTGGCGAGATCGATCAGCGCACGGCGCGCTCCCGCATCCAACGACATGCCGGCCGCTCCGAGGCCGCGCTCGGCGTCGGTCATCGCACGATCCACGATGACGCCGACCTCCGCGTCCGTCAGCGGCTTGAGCACGTAGACCCGCGCGCGCGAAAGTAGCGCGGAGTTGACTTCGAACGACGGATTCTCCGTGGTGGCGCCGATCAGCGTGACGGTGCCGTCCTCGACGTAGGGCAACACGGCATCCTGCTGCGCCTTGTTGAAGCGATGGATCTCGTCGATGAAGAGGACGGTGCGCCGGCCCGTAGAGCGTAGACGCTTGGCGTCGGCCACCACGCGGCGCAAATCCGCGACACCGGCACTCACCGCGGAGATCGCGGCGAAGTACGCGCCGGTGGCACCTGCGACGATCTCGGCAAGCGTGGTCTTGCCCGTTCCCGGCGGCCCCCACAGCACCATCGAGGGAACGTCGTCGCTCTCGATGGCACGGCGCAGCACGCGTCCCGCACCCACCAGGTGCTCCTGACCGACGAATTCGTCGAGCGTACGGGGGCGCATGCGCGCGGCCAACGGCGCGTGCGGTTGAGTACCCGCTCCCGGTGCGCCGTCACGATCGCCGAAGAGGCTAGGCGCATCCATCGCCGGAGTTCCTAGCGCCTCCCGTGGCGCGCGGGCTTGGGGGTGGCCGAGGGTCCCGGCGAGGGCGTTGGAACGGGGAAGAGCGTGATCACGCCGCCGCTCGCGCGGTAGCCCTTGTCCTGCGTGTTGTAGTTGACTTGCGGAGCGTCGGCGGTGCGCGACGGACCCTGGTGCATGCGTACGTTACCCTGCAGCGTCAGCTCGTGGGTGCGGTCGTCGAGCACTGCGCGATCGGCATCGACGGTATCGCCGTCCTGCACCACGTGTACCTGGCCCACGGCGGTATACGTCTTGGCGGCCCAATCGACGGTCAACTCGGTGCAGGTGATCGTCATCGGCTTCTGCGTGGCCTGTTTGATGCCCTCACCCTTGTCGTTGATGGGCTGCGTTTGATGCATGACGACGTTGCCGGTGAGCACCGCGACTTTGCGCCGGAAGTTTCCCGTAGCACGGTCGGCGCGAGCATCGGAGCCGGGACGTTCGAGCGTGAAGTCCTGCGGAACGCGAAAGTCGCCGGTCTTGTTGTTGAGGATGAACGTCCCCGGCGTACGGAACGTGACGTCACCTTGGCCCACGGTGGTGCCGCCGCCGCTGGGCGCCGCGGCGGTGGCGGCGATGAGGAGCAGGGAGGCCAGCGCCCCGAGCATCGTTCGCTGCATGGTCACGTCAGGGGGTTCGCAACGAGCCGAGAACCGCCTCCACCTGGGCGCGGGGCAACGAGCCCTCACGGATGAGCACGGGCTGCTCGCCGCTGAGATCGATGACGGTCGAGGCCACTCCACGCGGCGTGGGACCGGCCTCGACGATCAGGTCGGCATCGGGCAGCTGTTCGTGCCCTTGCTCTCCGCCCGTATACGGCGCGGCGCCGCTGAGGTTGGCACTCGTCGCCGCCAGGGGTCCGCTGGCTTCGAGAATGGCACGGCACAACGTATCGTCGGGCACGCGCAGGCCCAGCGTCGGGCCGTCCGCCGTGACACGCGGCGAGACAAAGGGCGGACGGCGCACGATGATGGTGAGCGGCCCCGGCAGCAGCGCCTCGGCTGCCCGGCGCGCGCTCGGATTGTCGGCGGCGTACTCGAGCAGCTCCTGGACGGTGGCGAGATGCAACGAGAGCGGCTTGTGCGCGGGCCGCCCTTTGGCGGCGTAGATACGCGCGATGGAGCTTTCACGCGCGGGATCGCAGCCGATCCCGTAGACGGTGTCGGTGGGAAAGATGATCACGCCGCCCGCGGAGGCGACTCGCCGCACCGCTTCGGTGACGCGCTCGAGTGACTCGCGCCGCGCATCGATCGTCACGGCCATGTGCTACACCCCCTCCGTGCCGGGGAAGCCCCGTCCGGCCTGCGCTAAGGCGTCGAGCCGCATCTCCAGTCCGCCCTCCCAGGCCAGCCCCGGCGCGACATCGACCACCCAGGTGGGGAGGATGCAAGTCCCTTGATAGGTGCGCTCGATCCCCTCTTCGCTGTTCGACACGGTCTCGACGCCGTAACGCCAGAACTCCGTCTCGACGCCGCAGCGCAGCGTCCACTCGAAGCCGCGCCACTCGTCGACGGCGGAGATCTCGCGCTCGCGCGAGACGCCCTGCGCGCCGGCATGAGGCGGCTGCAACCGCCGCCCCCGGCTATGCACGTAGCGATCCGGAGCATCTCCCGCTTGGAGACCGAGATTGAACTCAACCGCGAAGCGCGCGCGCAGCGGCTGCGCGCCGCGGTTACGCAACGCGTAGTGAATGACGATACGATTCGATCCGGCGGTGAACTTCAGCGTCTTCTCGATCTCCAAGGGCAGCACGTCACCATCCGCGCCGCACAGCGTGCCCTCACGCCGCAGAGTCACCGTCGCCGTCTCGCGTCTGCGCTTGAGCGTCAGCTCGTAGGGGGCCTCCAGAAAGTCACCGCGCTCCACGTTGCGATTGGCCACGACGGCAGCGAGCGTCACGCCGGGGTCGAAGAGATGGTCGACGAGCATCCCGCGCCGGTGAGCGTCGTAGGCCAGCAGATCCTCCAGCCCCTCCTCCTTCACCACGTCGAGCTCGTGGATCGAGTGCGTGCCCGCGGCGGCGTCGCCGGCGCGCACGCGCGCCCGCTCCCGCAGCGTGCGATGGTAGACCTCAGGCCGGCGCGCCAGCACGTCGGTGAGGTTGGTGTTGGTGGCCTTGAGATCGAGCTCGGTGATCGCGCCGCCGCGCGGCGCCACGACCGCGTCATAGGACTCCGTCGCGACGACCGCCTCCGCCAGCCCGTCGCAGTCGAAGTCACGCGCGCGCGCGTCGATCCACGGCTGCTCGCCGTGTTCTTTACGATCGGCGATGCGCTCCGCGGCGATGAGATGCTCGAAGTTGGTCTCGCGAATCGCGTTCAGGTAGATGCCGCCGAAGACGCCGTGCCAATATGGACAGTTGCATTGGCCCTGCCAAAGCTCGTCGCGCGCGCGCTCGCCGGCTTTCCCCTCTAGCGTGTGCACGCGTTCAGAAACATCCAACATCTTCTTGTGAAGCTGATTTGCCTCCGGATAGCGCACCAAAAAATTGCGCCAGAGGCCGCCACTCCACTCGATCATCTCCTGATAGGAGCCGTTAGGCACGTAGATGCGCCCCAGCGGAGGGCGTTCGTCCAACACTTCCGCAGGGGTGCGCATACGCAGCCACGGCGCCTGCACCAGCGCGGTGAAGAAGCGGTCGAGCCAGCCCTGCGTGTACACACTATCGTAAGTACCCGGCCAGTTGCCGAACTTCTCGCCGTCGTCGCCCATCACCAGCACGGGCTCGTTGCTCGATTGCTGCGCCTCCCTCAGCAGCTCCAGCGCCTGCTCGACGGGGCGGAACGGAATGGCGTGGCGTAGCGCCATCTGCATTGGGAAGAGTGCCAGCGTGCGCCCCTCCTCTTCGGTGACGAAGTACCCATAGCTCCGCTCGGGCGTAATGCCGACGGCAGCGAATTGCGTATCGTCGAGCAGCGTATACTCGATCCCCGCGTCGCGCAGCGGACGCGCGAGGACCGGCTCCCAGACGCGTTCGGCGATCCAGGCCCCGCGCGCGCGCACGCCCATGCGGTGCTTGAGATAGGCGCCCAAGCGCTCGACCTGTCCGAGCTTGTCGCGGTCCGGGATGGCAGGAAGTATCGGCTCGTAGTAACCGCCGGAGAGCAACTCCACACGCCCCTGCGCCGCGAGCGCGCGCAGACGCTCCAGCAACTGCGGGTGCTGTGCCTCCAGCCAATCGAGCAGCGGGCCGCTATAGTGCAGCGCGACACGCACGTGTGGATGGCGCTCGATGGCGTCGAGCATCGGCGCGTACGCGCGTTGGTACGCCTGTTCGAAGACGAAGGGAAAGTTTCCCACGGGCTGGTGGTTGTGCAGCACCAGCACGAACGTCGCCGCCATCGTCCGCCTCAGGCCAACGCCAAGCGCGCGATTAGCGGCTGCGTCAGCGGCAACTGCCGCGCCGGCAACGGGCGTAGCGCGCGCGCGCGGAACAGTGCCGGATCGATCTCGGGAAAGAGCGTGTCGTCGCGCAGAGAGGCCTCGATGACGGCGGGATCGGCGGCCCCGCCATCCAGCGCCGCGGCCAACGCGTCGAAGCGCGCCACGTGCGTGTTGAAGCGCTCCACGGCGTAGTCGCGCGCTTGTCCCGTGGTGACCAGAAATGGCCAGTCGCTCGAAGCCAACAGCAGCAGTTCGCGCGCTGCTTGCTCCATGAGCGCGCGCTCGCGCGGCGTCGACGCCGCATGCTCGGCTAGGCGTTCCATCGTGCGCTCGGCGCGATGAATGATCGGCCACATCCAGGCCACACTGGGGTTGTACCAGACGCGGCTGTCACCGCCTTCGCCCCACGACGACTCGCGCAAGGCCGCGACCGGTGGCGCAGGCTGCGCCGCCAGATACGCGCTCGGCGTCGTAAGCGCGACGCTGCCGCCTTCGTGCAGCGCGCGCAAAGCGCCGCAGAGCCATTGCGGACCCTCGGCCCACCAATGGCCGAAGAGCTCGGCGTCGAACGGCGCCGCCAGCATCCCCGTCCTGCCATCGGAAGCCTGGAACGCGGAGAGCAGCTTGGTCACCAGCAGCGCGAAGTGCTTGGCGTGGGCGCTGGCGCGATCCGCGGCGAGATGCGGATCGTAGATCTTCTTGTCGCCTAACTCCACGCGCGGCTCGGTCACGCGCCAGTACGTGTTCCCGGAGCACTCGTCACGCTTGTGAAACTCGCGGTAGGCGCCGTCACCCGGATAGCCGTGATCGCGCGACCATACCTGACGGCTGACGCGCGGATCGCGCGCGAACGCGGCGACGCCCGACGGCAGCAGATGCGGCAACAGGGTGGCGGCGTCTTCCTGCGCCTCGGCGGCGGCATCGGCATCCGCCACCGGAGCCGTGTCCCGCGCGTTCAGCACGCTACTCCACGCGCCGCTCCCACGGTAGACTCCCGCCACGGCATGGGCATCGACGAAAAAGTAACGGATACCGTGCGCAGCCAGCCACGTGTCGAGTGCGGGGCGGTAGCCGGGCTGCCCCGGCGGAGCGAACGCGCCGCGGTAGGCGCACTCGGGAAGCCAGATGCCGTTGGGGGTGACGCCCAGCAGGCGTTGCGTCGTCGCGATGCCGACGGAGAGCTCCGCGTCGATTGCGCTGTCCGTGGCTAACAGCGGCAGGTAGGCGTGCGTGGCGGCGGAGGTGATGATCTCGATGGTCCCATCGCACGCGAAGGCACGTAACGCGCCGACCACGTCGCGCTGCCAGTGGCCGCGCCAGCGCGAGCGGCGCGAGCGCAGCTGCGCGAGATACCGCTGCGCGAGACCACAGCGTGCGGCGTCGAGCGCGTCGCCGCGCGGCTGCAGATCGCCCGCCGTCAGCTTGATACGTTCGTCGAGATAGGCGTCGAAGGCATCGAGCAGATGCGCGTCGCGCAACTGCTCCAAAAGCACGGGCGTGACGCCCAGTGTGATGCCGCCGCGAATACCGTCGCGCTCGAGCGATTCAACGGTTTCGAGCAGCGGCAGGTAGACGTCGAGGAGCGCTTGATGGATCCACTCTTCGCCAAACGGCCAACGCCCCGCGCGCCGCACCCACGGCAGGTGGCTGTGCAGAACGAACGTGAAGGAGCCGGCCGGCACGCTTGTCGCCGCTCGCGTCTACGCGCGCACCCGCTGCCCGGTGCCCATCGCCACGCACGAGAGCGGGTCCTCCGCAATGATGACGGGGATGCCGGTGACCTCGGAGAGGAGCGTATCCAGACCGCGCAGCAGCGCTCCACCGCCCGTGAGAATGATGCCGCGGTCGATGATGTCGGCAGCTAACTCCGGGGGCGTCTTCTCGAGCACGCTCTTGACCGCGTCGACGATCGAGCTGATCGGCTCCGCCAGCGCCTCACGGACCTCTTCGCTCGTGATCTTTACGGTCTTTGGTAAGCCGTTGATCAGATCGCGTCCGCGGATCTCCATCGAAAGCTCTTGCTCTAAGCGATGGGCGCTGCCGATACGAATCTTGATCTCCTCGGCCGTGCGTTCGCCGATCATCAAGTTGTAGACGCGGCGAATGTGGCGGATGATCGCCTCGTCCATCTTGTTACCGGCGACGCGAATGGACTGTGAGACCACGATGCCGCCCAGCGAGATCACGGCCACGTCCGTGGTGCCGCCGCCGATGTCAACCACCATGTTGCCGCTGGGGCCGTCGATGGGGAGGCCCGCTCCAATCGCCGCGGCCATCGGCTCCTCGATGATGTCGACGTCCTTCGCGCCCGCCAACTTGGCCGCGTCGCGCACCGCACGCTCCTCCACGCTCGTGATCTCGGCGGGAACGCAGATAGTAACGGAAGGCTTGGGGCGGAACAAGCTGGAGAAAAGCGAGCGGTCTTTCGTGACTTTCTTGATAAAGTAGTTGAGCATCGCCTCGGTGACTTCGAAGTCGGCGATGACGCCGTCGCGCAGCGGGCGGATGGCTTGAATGTTGGCGGGAGTCTTGCCCAGCATCTGGCGTGCCTCCTCACCGACGGCGAGCGTGCGCCCGGTGCGCAAGTCCTTCGCGACGACGGAGGGCTCACGCAGCACGATACCGCGGCCTTTGACGTAAACGAGGACGTTCGCCGTCCCGAGGTCGATGCCGATCTCCACTCTCACTCCTCACTGATGCGAACCGCCGTCGCGCTAGCCGACGGTCGGCATGGTACTGGTCTCGTAGGCGCTTGCGGATTCCGCCAGCGCCACGATGCCGCTGGAGCGCTGGATCTGGGCGCCGAGTTCGGTGAGCATCTCTTCCAACCGTTCGTAGCCGCGATCGATGAACTCCAAACCCGCGATCTCGGTCTCGCCGCGCGCCGCCAGGCCCGCGACGACGAGCGCCGCGCCGCCGCGTATATCGGCCGCCTCGACCGGCGCCCCCTCCAACTCCGCCGGACCCTTTACGACGGCGGCGTTCGAATCCATTTGGACGCGAACGTCCGCCCCCATGCGCACCAATTCGTTCACGTACGCGAAGCGGGCATTGAAGATCGTCTCCTCAACCACGCTCGTGCCCGGGCAGGTAGCCAAGAAGGCGGTCATCGTAGGCTGCAGGTCGGTTGGGAAACCGGGGAAGGGAGCGGTCAGGATGTCGGTGCCGCTGCGCGTGCCGGCGGCATCGGCCGCGATCCAGTCGGGACCTTGCGAGTAAGCAACCCCGCACTCATCCAAGGCTACGAGCAAGGCATGGTGATGGCGCGGGTCGGTACCCTCCACGCGCACCGAACCGCGCGTGATGGCCCCCGCCAGCAGCAGCGTGCCGGCGGCGATGCGGTCACCGATGACTTCGTACTCCACGCCGTGCAGACGCGCCACACCCTCGATGACGATGGTATCGGTACCATGACCGGAGATGCGCGCACCCGCAGCGTTGAGGAAGTTCGCGAGATCGACGACCTCCGGCTCCATCGCCACGTTGCGCAGCGTCGTGGTGCCGCGTGCAAACACCGCCGCCAGCATCACGTTGCGCGTGGCGCCCACACTGGGGATGCGGAAGGCGATCTCCGCTCCGCGCAGTCCATTTGGCGCCTCGGCCACGAGATAGCCGCGCGCGGCACGCACGTCCGCGCCCAGCGCGCGAAAGCCGAGCTCGTGCAGATCCGTCGCGCGCGTACCGATCACACAACCGCCCGGCAGCGGCACCTCGGCGCGCCCTAACCGCCCCAAGAGCGCGCCCGTCAAGTCGAACGAAGCGTTGAGCTTGCGCACGAGCGTGTAGGGCGCGCGCGTTCGACCGAGATTCGTGGCCGAGATATGCAGCTCGTTGGTGCCGCGTTCGCGCACGCGCGCGCCCAGCGCTTCAAGCAGCGCCTCCATCACGGAGACGTCGGTAACGCGCGGAGCACGCTTGATGATGACCTCGCCATCGCACAGCAGCGCCGCCGCCATGATCGGCAGGGTAGCATTCTTGGAGCCGTGGACGCGCACGCCTCCGTGGAGGCGATGGCCACCACGCAGGCGCAGCGTCGTTTCAAGGCGGTCGAACGTCATCGCGTGGCAGTTCGGCGCGCGGCGCGCAGGCACCGCTCGATTGCGAAGAGGGCGAAGATCGGGAGGAGCTGGGCCGCAAGGCGTGCCCAGCCAGGGTGCGGGGACGACATGGTCCTCGTGGGGTTCCCGCGCCGGCGTCAGCCAGCCTCCTGCCGGTGCCGGAGCGGGGGGCCGCTCACGCGCCGGAGCAGCCGCAAGGGGCGCGGACCCTCCAAGGTTAGCTCGGAGCCCTCCAGGCGAATCACGCCGGCGCTGCGCAGCTGTCCGTCCAGATCGAAAGACAACCTCACGCCGCCCTCCACGCGCTCCAGCACGTAGATGCCCGAGCGCACGGAGAGCTGCTGAAAGGTCGTGGTCATCTCCCCGGTCAAGTTGCGATGGAAGCCTTCGACCCGGATGAACGAGCCGTCGCCGGCGAACTCGTAGAATTCCCCGATCATCTCGTCGTGGCGGGTATCGGAGCGCTCCCAGCGTCCCACCAGCTCCTGCGCGATCGGCCGGAGCGCGGGATCGCGCGTGTTGCCGCGGCAATAGGCGCGCACGACGTTGGCGCCACCGGAGCGTACGAGCATCTCCAAGCGGTCACGGTTGAGGCGGACGGGAATCGCCGAGGTGCGTTCATCGTAGGTCAGCTTGAGGACCGCGCGCCCCGCCAGAGTCTCTAACCGGAAGTCTCCGCGACGTTGCTGTCTGACACCCTCGCTCTCGCGGGCGAACGTGAACGTACCGTCTGCCAGAAAACGCCAACGTCCGGCAGCCGAAAGCTCCGGACCATCTTCGAGCCAAGCACCGTGCAGTGTAGCCTCAGCTACCTCTTCCACCAGATGTCCCCCACCCGGCACGAGCCACCCGGTGCCCTACGTCGATACATGGAGACGGCGCGTTTTGGGGAGATCGCGCGTCTCGCTATAGAGAGTTGCGCCGGCTTATTCGTGCCCGCCGGCGACGCGGAGTTTTGCTGCGAGCACTTGCTCGCTGATACGTGCCGCCTCGACCTCGGCTTCGGAGTTAGAAGGACGCTCGCGAAGGGCGCGAAGCTCGGCCCGGGTAGATTCGACGTCCACCTCAGGTTTCTCCCACGCCGCGTCGACCAACACGGTCACGCTCTCGGGGAGGACCTGGGCGAAACCGGGGCCGATAGCGAACTCACGGCGCACGACGGTCTTCCCGTCTGGGCCGACCGTGTTGGCCCTCACGATGCCGGGCTTGAGCGTGGTGACCAGGGCGGCGTGGCGCGGCAAGGCGCCCAGCTCGCCCTCGCTGCCGGGAACGATCACCAACTCCGCCTGCCCCTCGAAGCGCAGCGCCTCCGGGGTCACGATCGAAAAGGTCGTCGTTGCCATCGTTCCTTACTCTCCCTCGTCGCCGCCGATCGATCGACCCGCGTACGGCGGGAGAATCGCGAGCGACTCTTGCGTCAAAATGGTTCCGTGCGCATTGACCAGCAGCAGATTGGTCTGTCCGCTGCGCTCAACTTGATACCAGGCAAAGCCGTTGGCTCCGTTGAGGTGATGAAGCGCCGAGCGGCTACCCCGCGCGGTTGCGCACGTTGCCACCAGCGCGCGGTAGGTGGTGACGTGCCAGGTCACCGGGCCCGTGCAGTGCACCTGTCGCGTCAGCACGCGCTCCTCGAAGATGCGCGCGTTCGGCAGCCCAGGCGCCGCGCCGCCCGGAGGAGCTACCTCGCTCAAATGCGCCACCGATTGACGTACGATCACGTCCCAGATCTGCTTGGGGTGCGAGAGGTTCGTCCAGAGGTAGAGGCTGCCCAGCAGCAGCCCCGGGACCAACAGAACGCCCAGAACGATCGCCCAGTGAGCGAACTCGCGCGCCAGCCAGCCCCGTTGCCGCGTCACCGCCATCGGCTAGCCGGCAGCCGCAGTCAACTTCTCAGCGTTGGCCTTGGCCTCGTCGATGGTGCCGCACATGTAGAACGCCTGCTCCGGCAGAGCGTCCAGCTTACCGTCCACCAGCTCCTTGAAACCGGAGACGGTATCGGCGAGCTTGACGTACTTGCCGGGGCGTCCCGTGAACTGCTCGCCCACGTAGAACGGCTGCGTGAGGAAGCGCTGGATGCGGCGCGCACGTCCCACGATCACCTTATCCTCCTCGGAGAGCTCCTCCACGCCGAGGATGGCGATGATGTCCTGCAGGTCCTTGTAGCGCTGCAGCGTCTCCTGCACCTTGCGAGCCACCTGGTAGTGCTCCTCGCCAACGACGCGCGGCTCGAGGATGCGTGAGGTCGACGCCAGCGGGTCGACGGCGGGGTAGAGGCCCTCCTCCGTCAGCGCGCGGTTGAGCACCGTGGTGGCATCGAGGTGGCCGAAGGTGGTGGCCACGGCCGGGTCGGTGAGGTCGTCGGCGGGCACGTAGACGGCCTGTACCGAGGTGATCGAGCCCTTGCTGGTCGAGGCGATCCGCTCTTCCAAGCGCCCCATCTCGGTGAACAGGGTCGGCTGATAGCCCACCGCGGAAGGCATCCGCCCCATTAGCGCGGAGACCTCGGAGCCCGCCTGCACGAAGCGGAAGATGTTGTCGATGAAGAGCAGCACGTCACTGCCCAGCTCGTCGCGGAAGTACTCGGCCATCGTCACGCCGGTCTGGCCGATGCGGAAGCGTACGCCCGGCGGCTCGTCCATCTGCCCGAAGACCAGCGCCGTGTTCTTGATGACGCCGGACTCCTTCATCTCGAGCCACAGATCGTTGCCTTCACGCGTGCGCTCGCCGATGCCGGTGAAGACGGAGAAGCCAGAGTGCTCGACGGCGATATTGCGGATCAGCTCCTGAATCAGCACGGTCTTACCGACGCCGGCGCCGCCGAAGAGTCCGACCTTACCACCGCGCGCGTAGGGTGCGATCAAGTCGATGACCTTGATGCCCGTCTCGAACATCTTGGTGGTGGGATCCTGATCCTCGAACTGCGGAGGCTCGCGGTGGATGGGCCAAAACGCTTTGGCATCGACTTTCTCGTCGGTGTCGATGGCCTTACCCAGCACGTTGAAGATGCGCCCCAGCACACCCTCACCGACGGGTACGCTGATCGGTGACCCCGTGTCAGAGACCTCGGCTCCACGCACCAGGCCGTCGGTCGAGCCCATCGCCAAGCAGCGCACCTGGTTGTTGCCGAGCTCATCCTGCACTTCGAGGATCAGCTCGCGCGCCATCATCGCGGTGCCGCCCAACTGCACGTCATCGGCGTGCGCCTTGCCGTTGCCCTGGGTGCCGCCACCCGCGCCCACTTGCACCACCAACGCGTTGTTGATGGCGGGAAGCGTCTGCGCCGTGAACTCGACGTCGACGACGTTGCCGAGAATTTGAACGACCTTGCCAGCTGCCCCACTCATTTTCCGCACTTACTCCACTTCGTTTCGTTCGTGGGGGCCCCACCCCACCATGTGTGTGTTAATGTCCTGCGGCGCGGAGCGCCTCCGCACCGCCCGCGATCTCCAGAATCTCCTTGGTGATCGCGGCTTGACGTGCGCTGTTCATCGCCACGGTCAGTTCGTCGATCAGCTTACCGGCGTTGTCCGTGGCATTGGTCATGGCCAGCAATTGCGCCGCAAAGAAACCAGCCAGCGTCTCCTGCATGGCGGCGAAGATCGTGAACTCCAGGTATTTCGGCAGCAACGCGCTGAGCACCGTGACGCCGTCGGGCTCGAACTCCACCGCGGAAAGCGTGGCGGCGCGCTCGCCGCCGGCCTCACGCTCGACCGGGATGAGGCGCGCGCTTTCGGGGCGCTGCGTCAGCATCGAGACGAAGCGCGGACGCACGATCGCGATCTCGCCCACCTGCCCGCCCGCAAAATCGCCCGCCAGACGCTCGGCTATGAGCCGGGCCTGCTCCACCATCGGGCGCTCCTTGCTCACCAGCACCCAGTTCGCGCCCAACTCACCGTGCGCACGCCGCACGGCCTGCGCGGCCTTCTGCCCCACCGCGTACCAGACGATGCTCTCGCCCTGCCGCCCGCGCGCGAATCGCTCCGCCTCGCGCACGGTGTTCGCGTTGTAGGCCCCGGCCAAGCCTTTGTCGGCCGTCATCAACACGATGCCCAGCGGCCTACCCGCTCGCGCCGGCTGCAGCCAGGGGTGGTCGATCTTGCCGCCCTTCTCCACCAAGTCGTCGAGCATGGCACGCATGCGCTGGGCATACGGACGCGCCGCACGCATCGCCGCCTCGGCGCGGCGGATGCGCGCCGCCGCAACCTGCTTCATCGCCTTCGTGATCTGCTGGGTGTTCTTCAGCGACTTGATGCGATCGCGAAGGTCGCGTACTGAGGGCATGCTCTCCTAGACCCCTGCCGCCGCCGGCTGGTACTGCTTCTTGAAGGCCTCGATGGCCGTCTTGAGCTGACCCGCCAGATCGTCGGAGAGTACCTTGCTCTGCACGATCGCCTGGCCCACCTCCGGGTGCTTCTCGCGCATGAACGTGAGATACTGACGGTTCCACTCCGCCAGTCGCTCGGTGGGAACGTCGAGCACGAAGCCCTTGGTGGCCGCGAAGAGCGTTAGCACCTGGTCCTCGACCGGTTGCGGCTGGTACTGCGGCTGCTTGAGCAGCTCGGTGAGCTTCTCGCCGCGAGCCAACTGCATCTGCGTGGCCTTGTCCAGATCCGAGCCCAGCTTGGCGAAGGCAGCCAGCGCGCGGTACTGCGCGAGGTCCAGCTTCAGCGGCCCGGCCACGCTGCGCATGGCCTTGATCTGTGCGGACCCGCCCACGCGCGAGACGGAGAGGCCGACGTCGACCGCCGGGCGGATGCCCTGGTGGAAGAGCCCGGTCTGGAGGTAGATCTGACCGTCGGTAATGGAGATCAAGTTGGTGGGAATGTAGGCCGAGACGTCGCCCGCCTGCGTCTCGATGACCGGCAGCGCGGTCAGCGAGCCGCCGCCTTTCTCATCCGAGAGCTTCGAGGCCCGTTCCAGCAGACGCGAGTGCAGGAAGAAAATGTCGCCCGGGTAGGCCTCACGTCCCGGCGGCCGGCGCAGCAGCAGCGAGATCTCGCGATAGGCCACGGCGTGCTTGGAGAGATCATCGTAGATGATGAGGACGTCTTTGCCCTCGTACATGAGGTGCTCGCCCATTGCGCAGCCGGCGTAGGGCGCGATGTATTTCAGCGAGGCGGGCTCGTTGGAGCTGGCGGCGACGATCGTGGTGTACTCCATCGCGCCGAACTCGGAGAGCGTCTGCGCAACCGAGGCGATCGTCGACGTCTTCTGGCCGATCGCCACGTAGATGCAGTAGACGTTCTGGCCCTTCTGGTTGATGATCGAGTCGAGCGCGATGGCGGTCTTGCCCGTGCCGCGGTCGCCGATGATCAGCTCGCGCTGCCCCTTGCCGATGGGAATCAGCGCGTCGATCGCCTTGATGCCGGTCTGCAGCGGCTGCTTGACGGGCTGGCGCTCTACGACGGTGGGCGCGATGTTCTCGATCGTGCGGTACTGCTTAGTGTCGATCGGGCCCTTGTCGTCAATCGGCTGCCCCAGCGCGTTCACCACGCGGCCGACGGTGGCGATACCCACCGGAACCGAGATGATGCGCCCGGTGCGCTTGACGCGGTCACCCTCCTTGATGCCGGTGTCGGATCCCATGATCACGACGCCGACATTGTCCTCTTCGAGGTTCATGGCGATGCCGTAGAGCCCGCCCGGGAACTCCACCAGTTCCGACATCTGCACCGACCCCAGGCCATAGATGCGGGCGATGTTGTCGCCCACCTGGATCACGGTGCCAACCTGGTCCTCGTGGACCTCCTGCTTAAAGCTGGCGATCTGTTGTTTGAGGATCCCAGCAATTTCGTCGGCGTTGATCATCTGTTGTCTTTACCTGTCCTAGAGAAGTTGCGATGCCAGTGCCGTCAGACGCCCGTCGATACTGCCGTCGTAGCGGCGGTCACCGAACTGCAGTTGCAGGCCGCCGATCAGTGCCGCGTCGACGCGCTGGCTGACTTGGAAGTTCTTACCGAAGATACCGTCAAGACGCGCCTTGAGCGCGTCGATCGCCTGCTGGGTGAGGGCGTGCGCGCTGACGACGGTGAGCGGGGTCTCGCCGCGCTCCTCGCGCAGCGCCGCCGCATAACGCGCGGCGATCGCCGCGATCAGGCTCTCGCGGCGCTTGCGCACCAGCAGCAACAGCAGATGCAGCGTGACTTCATGCACGCGTCCGTCGAACGCCGCGGCGACGGCTTTGGATTTGTCCTCGCGCTGAATCACGGGCGAGGCGAAGAACTCGCGCGCGTACTCGTCGGCTTCCAGGACGCCGGCCACGGCGGCTAGATCGTCGCCGACGCGCTGGCTGACGCCACGCTCGCGCGCTAACGCAAAGACGGCGTCGGCGTAGCGCTTGGCGATGCTGTCGATCGTTGCCATCGCTATGCTCCCGCCTTACGGTTGCGCGTAAGCTCGTCCAGTAACTGGTCGACCAGCGTGGACTGCAGCGCCTCGTCACTGCGCGCGGCCGCGTCGCGCCGGGCCTTGGCCAGCGCATCCTCGATCATATCGATGCGCAGGCGCACGCCGGCCGCGTAACGCTGACGCTCGACTTCGCCTTCGGCGTTGCCGCGGACGCGTTCCGCTTGTGCCTTGGCGTCGGCGAGGGCGCTCTCCAGATCGCGCGCGCCGGAGGCATCGGCGTGCTGCAAGATACTCTCCCGCTCGCCCTCTGCCGCCTCACGTTCGGCGCGCGCCGCCGCCAAGTCGGCCTTGGCCTTGGCCAGCGCCTCCTCGATGCCGGCGATACGGGCGTTTTCCGCGTTGGCCGCCGCTTCGAGTTGGGGCTTGGCGAACTTCTGCCAGATCCAGATCAAGGCGCCGGCGAAGAGCAGAAAGTCGACGAGCTTCGCCCAGTACTGCAACGTGCCGAAGCCTTCCATCTACCGGCCCTCCCCGAGCGCTTTGCCCAGCATCGCCGCAGCCAGCTCCTCGACGCCGCGCCCGCGCGCGGTCCGCAGCGCCGCGATCTCACCCTCGACGATCCTGCGCGCCTCCTCCGCCTTGGCCTTTGCCTGCGCATGGGCGGCGGCGACGATCTCCCCAGCCTGGCGCCCCGCCTCGGCGTCGGCGCGCGAGATGCGCGCGTCGGCCTCGCGGTAGGCGGCGGCGAGATACGCCGCCGTCTGGGCACGCAGCTCGCGCGCCTGCTTGACAAGGGTCTCGGTCTCCCCCTCGATCTTACGGATGCGCTCGTAACGCTCCATGCGCGATTTGCGCGTTGGGGCGACGAAGAGCGCATTGAGGATCAGGTAGAAGATCCCGAAGTTGATGACTTGGACGACGAGCGTCCCGTCGAGGCTGAGCAGCATATCGGACGAGTTCCCGCGCTAGGCGTGCGTTAGTGAAGGCTCTGGACGACGGTCGCGACGGAGATGCCCTGACCGAAGAGCAGGAAGAAGGCCAGCGCGATACCGATGATCGGGAACGCTTCCAGAATGCCGACGCCCAAGAAGTAGAACAGGAAGATGTTCGGACGGGCCTCAGGCTGGCGTGCGATCGCCGAGACGGCCTGCGAGCCGATAATACCGTCGCCGATGGCCGAACCGAAGGCCGCGGCCGCGATGATGAGCGCGAAGCTCAAGAGCAGCATACCGGTGACGAATGCGAGCGAGGTCAACGCGTTTCTCCTTACTGCGCGATGCGAGGATTGGTGTTAGTGCGAGCCTTCCTCCGACGTTGGCGCCATCAGATACGCCACCATCAGAAGTGTGAACACGAGGGCCTGAATCAGACCGACGAACAAGTTGAAGCCGTAGATCAAGAACGGAGCCACCGTTGCGCCGGCCGAGATGTTCAGCGGCCCGATGACCAGGTGCGATGCGATGATCGTGGCAACGACGAAGAGCAGGATCTCACCGGCGAGGATGTTGCCGAAGAGTCGCATCGCCAGCGTCACCGGCTTGGTGAAGTCTTCGATGAGGTTGATCGGGATCAGCGCCACCATGCCGACCGGACCCAGCTCCTTGGGGCCCAACCAGTGCTTGAAATACTTTAGGCCGTGATTCTTGATGCCCACGACGTAGAGCATGATGAACACCAGAATCGCCATGCCGGCGGTGGTGTTCAAATCGCTGGTGGGCGAGCGGCCCGGCCACGGCACTAGGCCGATCTCGTTGAGCACGAGGATGAACGTGAAGACGGCGATCGTCAGCGAAACGAACGGACGCCCCGCGGGGCCGAGCGTGTCGACGGCGAGATTCTCGAGGAAGCCGATGAGCAGCTCCATCATCGTCTGACGCTTGGTGACGCGCTTGATCGAGTAGACGCGCGTGGCTAGGAACAATAACAGTAACGCGACGGCCATTGCCAGCCACGTAATCCAGATCGTATCGGAATGGACGCTCCCTAGGACCGGAAGGTTCCAGGTTGGATGTCCACCGATCGCCTCGTGTTCAGCCACGCTCCCTCACCTTTGTGCCAAGCGGATCATCACCAGCGCCTGCGCGCCGAAGAAGCCCGCAAAATACCACACGACGTTCCATACCGGTCCGTGGCCTGCGACGATCGGGAACGGCAACGCCGCTACCACGATCACCCGCAGTCCGCTCAGCGCGCCGTGTGTCCACACCGAGCCTTTGCCGTCGAGGAGGCCTCCGTTCTTGTATGCGATCGCGGCTGCGTTGAGCAACCCCACGACGATACCGGTGGCGAAGAGCGTCCCCGCAGCCCATCCTAGCGCGCGCCACAAGACGGATCCCCCGAAGACGGCAATCGAGAGCGCCCGAATCGCGGTCCGACTCTCGATAGCAGGAAAATCCTTCAAAGCGTACCTGTCGGTTGAGCCGCCCCGTACATACGCCTACCGCGGGACGATACCTGCAAGTTTGTGCCAAAATTCACAAGCGCGTGCTTCCGCGACTAGAACCGCATGCGGGCGATCATGCTCCCGACCAGGACCCCTCCCGCCACCATGCCCAGGAAGAGGCCGGCCACGACCAGCGCGGGGTGGCCCGAGCGGCTCCCAGCCAGCCAGCCGAGGTAGAGACCAACCACCACGGCGGCGACGAAGCTGCCTCCGGCACCAGCGATCTGCAGCCAGCCGCCCCTCACGTGTGCTCGCTCAGGCGGCCACGAAGGCGCTGGGATAGGCCCCATCGCGCAGGCGCGCCAACAGCCAGCACACGATGCGCTCGGCGGCCTTACCGTCGCCGTAGGGATTGCTGGCCCGCGCCATCGCGAGGTAGGCATCCACGTCCGACAGCAACCGCGCCGCCGCGGTGACGATGGTCGAGCGGGCGGTGCCCACCAGCTCCAGCGTGCCCGCCGCCAACCCTTCGGGGCGCTCGGTGGTGCGGCGCATCACCAGCACGGGCTTGCCCAGGCAGGGCGCCTCCTCTTGCAGTCCCCCGGAGTCGGTGAGCAGGAAACGCGCGGCGCGCACCGTCCGCACCAGCTCGCCGTAGTTCAACGGAGCGGTGAGGTGCACGCCCTCCACGCCGGCCAGCACGGACCGCACGACGGGTGCGACGTGCGGCGAAGGATGGAGCGGCCAGACGATCTGCGGCCGCTGCGGCAACTGCGCGATGTCGCGCATCGCCGCCGCGATCTCGGTCATGGCCTCATGGTTCTCGCGGCGGTGCGCTTCGACGAAGAGCAACGGCCGCTCGGGATCGAGCTGCGCCAGCTGCGGCGCGTCGACGTCGTCGCGCGCGGCGACTCTCAGGAAGGCGTCGATCACGGTGTTGCCGGTGACGATCACGTCGTGCGGATCGATGCCCTCGCCCAGCAGGTTCGCCGCCGAGCGCGCGGTGGGCGCGAAGTGATAGTTGGCGAGAACACCGTTGATGCGGCGGTTGATCTCCTCGGGAAAGGGCTCGTAGCGGTTGTTCGTGCGCAGCCCCGCTTCGACGTGACCGACGGGAACTTGCTGGTAGAAGGCTGCCAGCGCCGCCGCGCTCGACGTACTGGTGTCGCCGTGCACCAGCACGACGTCCGGGCGCGCTTGACGCAGCACCCGCTCCATGCCCGTGAGGACTTTGGTGGTGACCTTGGTCAGCGTCTGCCCCTCTTCCATGATGTCGAGATCGTAGTCGGGGATGATACCGAAGAGATCGAGCAGTTCGTCCAGCATCTGGCGATGCTGCGCCGAGACGCAGACGATGGGCTGCACCGCGGGGGCCGCGGCTCGCAGGGCCTCGACCACGGGCGCCATCTTGATGGTGTCGGGGCGCGTGCCAAAGACCGTCATAACTCGTAATTGCTGGAATGCGCGCTCGTTCATAGCCTCACGTGATGGGTGTGCGCCAGCGACTGGGGGCCGCCGCTGATGAGAAAGGCCGTCAGTCCCAAGACCAGGCAGACGGCGTAGAGCAGAATCACAGCTTGGCGCACGCTCATCCCGTAGCGGAAGACCAGGACGTGATGAATGTGCCCGCGGTCCGCGGCAAAGAGATGCTGCCCCTTGCGCACGCGGCGCAGAATCGCCGCGGCGGTATCGAAGACGGGGAGCGCGAGCACGATCAGCGGCACGATCAAGCTAATCGAGATCGCCAACTTGCTCACCCCGATGATGGAGACCGTCGCGAAGACGTAGCCGATGAAGAGCGACCCCGAATCGCCCAAAAAGATCTTGGCCGGATTGAAGTTATAGGGCAGAAAGCCCAGCGAGCCGCCCACCATCGCGGCCATCAGGAGCGCCACCAGCGCGTGCCCCTTGACCAGCGCGATCGCGAAGAGGCAGATGCCGGCAATCGAGGTGATGCCCGGCAGCAGTCCGTCGAGACCGTCGATGAAGTTCATCGCGTTCATCATGCCGAGATACCAGAACAACGTCAGCGGAGCGCCTATCCAGAGTGGAAACGCAACCCAGTGGTTGTGCGCGAACGGATTGCTCACGCCCGGGATGATGAAGCCGTAGAGCATCGAGACGATGGCGACGGCGCTCTGTCCGAGCAGCTTCTTCTTCGCCGGCAGGTCCATCGCGTCGTCCCAGATACCGATGAGAAAGATGACCGTGCCGCCGAAGAGCAGGCCCACCAGCTCCCGGATCACCACGCGATCCCAGACTCTGGCACCGCTGGAGAGCGCCATGCCCATCACGACGAACAGCGCGAAGGCGAAGCCGAGATAGACGGCGATGCCGCCGCAGCGCGCGGTGGTGACGGTGTGCGCGTTGCGGCCGCCGGGCTGCGCCACGATCCCCAACTTCAGCGCCGCACGCCGCACCAGCGGCGTCGAGGCCAGCGTGGTGGCCAGCGCGACGCCAAACGTGGAGACGTCGTAGCCCAGCGGGCTCACCGGTGCAACTCTTGCAGCGCCACGCCCGCCTCGCGCAGCAACTCAACGGCCACCGCGTCGGGATAGGCCAACTCGAAGACGATGCGGACGACGCCCGCGCTGATCAGAAGTTTGGAACAGGCCTCGCACGGCTGATGCGTGCAGTAGGCCGTGGCACCGCGCACGTTCACGCCGTGCAGCGCCGCCTGGACGATGGTGTTGGCCTCGGCGTGGACGGCGCGCTTGCAGTGGCCGTCGACCATGATGCAGCCGACGTCGATGCAATGCGAGCAGCCGCTGGGCGCTCCATTGTAGCCGGTGGTGAGCACACGGTGATCGCGCGCCAGTAGGGCACCGACCTGCGCGCGCGGGCACGTCGAGCGCGTCGCGGCCACGCGGGCGAGTTCCATGAAATACTCGTCCCACGCCGGACGCGGTCGCGCGGCGGTCTGCGTCATCGCTGCTGCAAGCCTTCGTCCACTAGGGCACCCCGTAGTGGCTCGTGAGTTCGTCGACGCGGGCGCGCAGCGAGGCCTTCTTCGCACCAGTCTCGATGTCTGAGAGCCCCTCCACGATGATCGCGGCGATCTCGCGCATGGCGTCTTCCTGCATGCCACGCGTGGTGACTGCCGGCGTGCCGATGCGGATGCCGCTGGCCACCGTGGGCTTCTCTTTGTCGAACGGAATCGCGTTCTTGTTGACGGTGATGCCGATCTCGTCCAGGTAGGCCTCCACGGCCTTGCCGGTCAGCCCCTTCACGCTCACGTCCACGAGCATCAGGTGCGTGTCGGTGCCGCCGCCCACCAGCCGCAAGCCGGCGCGCCGCAGCTCCTCCGCCAGTACCGCGGCGTTGGTCTTTACCTGCTTCATGTACTCCGCATACGCGGGCGAGAGCGCCTCGCCAAAGGCCACGGCCTTGGCGGCGATGGTGTGCATGAACGGCCCGCCTTGCAGGCCCGGAAAGACCGCCTTGTCCAGCGCCGCGGCCCACTTCTCGCTGCAGACGACCACACCGCCGCGCGGCCCGCGCAACGTCTTGTGCGTGGTGGAAGTGACGAAATCCGCGTAGGGCACGGGCGAGGGATGGAGGTCCGTGACGATCAGCCCGGCGATATGCGCGACATCGACCATGAACGCGGCGCCGACCTCGTCGCAGATCTCGCGGAACGGCGCGTACTCCATGATGCGCGGATAGGCCGACGCCCCCGCGACGATCAGCTTCGGCTTGTGCTCGCGCGCCAACTGACGCACCTGATCGAAGTCGATCAGCTCGGTGTCCTGGCGCACGCCATAGGCATACGCCTGAAAATACTTGCCGGAGAAGGTGATCTTCGTGCCGTGCGTGAGGTGGCCGCCGTGCGAGAGCGACATGCCCAACACCGTGTCGCCCGGCTGCATGGCAGCCATGAAGACGGCGGCGTTAGCCTGCGCCCCGGCATGCGGCTGCACGTTGGCATGGTCGGCCTTGAACAGGCGCTTGATGCGGTCGATGGCGATCTGCTCGGCGACGTCGACGTATTCGCAGCCGCCGTAGTAGCGGCGGCCGGGATAGCCCTCGGCGTACTTGTTCGTCATGACGCAGGCCTGCGCCTCACGAACCGCGGGTGAAACGTAGTTCTCGGAGGCGATCAATTCGAGATTACGGCGCTGGCGCGTCTCCTCACCGAGGATGGCGGCACGAACCTCCGGATCCTGCGTGGCCAGCAGCGATTCTTCCATCGTACGCACGGTCTGGTTACCTCAAAAGCTCAGTGGGAGTTTGCGCGCCTTCGACGAGCCCGCGCTCGACGTCGGCTAGCGCCTTGCGGCGCTCCAAATCACCGTAACGGTCCAGCTTGGCGGTGCGCAGGGCATGGCGGCCGCCGTCGAACGGCGTCTCCAAGAAGACGTGCACCAGCCGCTCCAGCATCTCCCAGCCGCACAGGCGCTCGGCTAAAGCGAGCACGTTGGCGTCGTTGTGGCGGCGCGAGAGCTCGGCGGAGAGCGGCTCGGCCACGGGGGCGCAGCGCACGCCGCGCACTTTGTTGGCCGCGATGGCGATGCCGATGCTCGAGCCGCAGACGAGGATACCGCGCTCGCAGCGGCCCCCGGCCACCGCCTCGCCCACGGCGAAGCCGTAGTCGGGGTAGTCGACGGCAACGGTGTCGCAGGTGCCCAAATCCATGACCTCGTGCCCCAACGAGCGCACGAGATCGATGATGCGGCCTTTGACGGGAAAGCCCGCGTGATCCGCGGCGACGGCGATCCTCATGTGTCGGACTTCCCTTCACCTTCGCCGCGAATCCTCTTGCGGCGCGTACCGGCGGTATGGTGATCCAGTTCCGCCAGCAGCATTGGAAAGAGCCGCTCCAACTGCTTGCGCGTCCGGTCGTATGCGAACTGCCTGAGCAGATAGGGATCGGTAATGTCCGAACCGCCGGGCAGATCGGAGAACGAGACGACGCGCGCCGCCGCCGGCGGATACATCGCGCGCAGTCGCAGCGCATGATCGCGCGTCAGGCCAACCACCAGATCGGCGCGTTCCACCAGCTCCTCCGCGACGCGGCGCGCGCGATGCGCCTCGAGCGAGGCCACGCCCTCCAGCGCCCGGCGCGCCTCCAGCGTCGCCGGTAAGCCTTCGGGTGCAGATATTCCGGCACTCTCGGCGCGCACGTCTTCACGCCCAATGCGCCGCGCGTACACTTCGAAGAGCGCGGCCGCCATCGGACTGCGGCAAATGTTGCCGGTGCAGACGAAGAGCACGGTGGGCAAGGGGGTTGGTATCCTGTAGCGCGAACGCGTGGGAGTGAGAGTTGCCTGCTCGAGCGCCGCCTATCACCGCGCGCTCTCCTCCGGCTCGCTGACCCAGCTCGAGTGGTTGGATCTCTGCGGAAGCGAACTCCCCGTGGACGGCGTCGCCTTTGACGAGCGCCATTTTCCGCGCTGCGACGGCGAGTACCTCGCGCAGTTGAAGAAGATGGCCGTCGACATGGGGCTGGCGGTGGAAGCTCTAGTCACGCGCTTCGAGCCGGCCGCCGAGGGGTCGCTCGAACGCCTCACGGCCTCGCTGCAGCAGGCGGCACTGCTGGGCGCGCCGCTTGCCATCGTCTGCTTGGGTGCCTCGCAGGCGTTGGGCGCCACGCTCGGTCAAGTGGTTCACGCCCTCAAAGAAGCCACCGGAGTCGCCAAGCGCCTCAACGTGACGCTGGCGTTGAAGAACACCCCTGGAACCGCAGCCTCCGGCGCCGCCGACCTCAAGACCCTCTCCAAGCAGACCGACTCGGCCTGGCTGCGTTACGCCGTCGACGTGGCGGAACTGCCCCAGGAGGCGGCCGAGCCTGCGGAGCTGCGCCGCGATACCGTCGCCGGCTACCACGCCGCCGGCAGCGTCGACACCTTCGGCGCCGACGAGCGCAACGATCTGCGCGCGGCGTTACGTTTCTTCGAGAACTTTGCCGGTCCGCTGATCCTCGCCTACGAAGGCGAGGAAGAGGAGCGCACCGCGGTGCCGCGCCTGGTGAACTGGGTGCGCGCGATGCTAGCTAAAGACATCGTCACCAAAGCAACGATGTAGATCTCAAACGCGCGCTCCACCGTGTCGTATCGAGCCTAAGGTTAGAACCTGCTCTCGCAGGTGGGTGCGTCCCGGCCGCCTGGGCAACGATGGCAAGCATCGCTGCGCGTATCGTCACCGGAGATGGTGCTCCCTTGGGTCGTTACGTTGGCTCTACACCGACGGCTCGTCCACGTGCACCGCAGGGCGCGCTCCAGCACTATAGCATAAAAGTCAATTTCCGTCGCCTTGACAGAGGTTCGGCGGCGCCGCGGCGGCAAACAGCGGCCTCATGGCCGACTTGAAGCTCGAGTTGACGCGGCTGGAAATGCCGCTCAAGCACACCTTCACCATCGCGCGCGGCAGCACGGAAGTGGCGCGCACCCTGCTCTTCTCTCTGAGCGACGGTGAGCGTACCGGCTTGGGTGAATCCTCGCCCGTCAGCCGCTACGGCGAGAGCATCGAGTCCCTGGAGGCCTACTGGAGCGCCTTCGGCTCGCTGGGCGACGACCCGTTCGATCTACAGAACCCGCTGACTGGGCACACGCCCCCCGCGGCACGCACCGGTCTGGACATCGCCCTGCACGATTTGATCGGCCAGCGCCTGGGTATCCCGCTCTGGCGCTACTTCGGCCTCGACCCCGCGCGCACGCCATACACCTCGTTCACGGTCGGCATCGACGATCCGGCGAAGATGCTCGACAAGGTGCGCGAAGTCGGCGAGCACCCCGTGCTGAAGGTCAAGCTTGGTACCGGCAACGAGATCGAGGTGCTGCGTGCCATTCGTGGCATCTACCACGGCACGATCCGCATCGACGCCAACGAGGGCTGGACCCCGGAGCGCGCCGTGGCGGTACTGCGCGAGATCGAACCCTTGGAGATCGAATTCTGCGAGCAGCCCATTCCCGCGGGCAGCCCCGAGCAGCTGCGCTGGATCAAGGAGCGCACGAAGATTCCGATCGTCACCGACGAGGATAGCTGCAACGCGAGCGATCTGCCCAAACTCTACGGGTGCGTCGACGGCATCAACGTCAAGCTCGTGAAGTGCGGCGGCATCCGTGGCGCACTGGAGATGATCCACACCGCGCGCGCGTGCAACTTCAAGATCATGCTGGGCTGCATGGTGGAGAGCGGCATCCTGCAGACGGCGGCGGCCCATCTTTCGCCGCTGGTCGACTGGGCCGACCTCGACGGAGCCTTCCTGCTGCGCGAGAACCCGTACGTCGGCATGACCTACCGCAACGGCAAGATCATGCTCCCCGATGCGCCGGGCCTGGGCGTGCACCCAGCGAGCGCGCTCGCGCGCTGACTTGACAACACCTACGCAACCGTCGTAGAATCCCGCTACTATGCGCTAGCGACATACGTCGAGTTCCCCTTCAGCCGTTCGCGTCTGCACAGGAGCCTTCACGTATGTCCGCGATCTCGCGCGGCGGCGTCTTCGCGTCGCCATCGTTCCGTCAATATTTCGCCGGCCAAGCCTTCTCATACGTGGGCGATGGATTACGCACGCTGGCGGTGCCGTTGCTGGTCTACCACCTGACCCATTCCGCGCTCTCCACCAGCGTTTCGTACGCCTGCGAGCTGGGGCCGTTTGCGCTCTTCGGCCTGGTGGGCGGGTCGCTGGCCGACCGCGTCGACCGCCGCCGCCTGATGATCGGCTGCGATCTCATCCGCTTCGCCGTGATGACGGCGTTCGCGCTGGCGTTTGCGCTGGGGGCGCTGACCGTCCCCATGCTCTATGCGGGCCTGGTCGTGATCTCGATCTGCGCTGCGTTCTTTCTGGGCGGGCAGTCGTCGAGCATCCCCTACCTGCTCGGCAAATCGCAGACGACGCAAGCTACCGCGGCGTTGATGGCCGCCGAGAGCACCTCCAACATGATCGCGCCGATGGCCGGCGGCGCGCTCTTCGGCATCTTCGGGCCGCTGCCGGCGCTGGCGATCAACGCCATCACCTACCTCGGCTCGCAAGCGTCGCTGGTGCTGGTGCCGACGCTCGGCCCGGACGATCCGCACGGTCTGCCGGACCTGCATACCATCGGCCGCGACGTGGCCGCGGGATTCCGCTTCTTGTGGCGCGACGCCACCATGCGCGCCGTCTCGCTCACAAGCTTCTTCCTGAACGTCTTCGGCATGGGCGCCTACGCGATTTTGATCCCGTTCCTCAAGCGCGGCTTCGGCGCCAGCGACACGAGTGTGGGCCTCTTCCTGGGCCTGAGCGCGTGCGGCGCCGTAGCGGGCGCCCTACTGGCCGGCAAGCTCGACCGGCACTGGCCCTTCGGCCGCGCGCTGACCATCGCGTACGTCGTCGACGCACTCTTCTTTATCCCCGTGGTGCTGACACACCAGCTCTGGCTCGCCGCCACGCTCTGGGCCATCGGCAACGCCGGCGCGCAGTTCGAGGCCACGCAGATCGTCGGCTGGCGCCTGCGCGTCGTCCCCGACGAGTTGGTGGGGCGTGTCTTCGGAGCCGTGCGCCTCTTCGTGCTCTGCGGCATCGTGCCGGGGGTGGTGTTCTTCGGATACGTTGCCGATCGCTACGGCCCGCGCCTCGCGCTGGCACTCTGCACGCTGGGCTACGTGGTGGTGGCGCTGGCAGCGGCTCTTACCCCGGCCATCCGCGATGATGACCGCTGATACGTTGCCTCGTTGACGAACGCGCGCAAGCGTGGTACGTTCTCTCTCACATGAATCTAGGAAACCGCGTTCGTCGACCGTCCCAGAAGCTCGCGCGCCCCGCGCCGGGCTTTGTCGGCATGCTCTGACGGCGAAGCGGACAGCGGAGATTGCGCGGGCGTACCGAGGACGGTACGCCCGCTATTTTTTTTGGAGGAAGGGAGCCATGGAGATCGCGGAGTCCGCGGAGGTCTACATCGCACGCGCCTCGATCGCCGACGCGTACGATCTGACGTGTCTGCGCGCTGCCAGCCTGGTGGAGATGGGGCTGATGCAGCCGTCGGAGCGTGATGCCTTCCTCCCGCGGGCCCATCGCGAGTTCGTCCAACTGCTGCGCGAGGAGCGCTTCGCCGCATGGCTGCTGGTGAGCGCGGGGCGCCCCGCCGGCTGCGCCGGCGTGCTGCTATGGCAGCGCGTCCCCTATCCCACCACCTCACTCCACGCGGAAGTCGCCGGCGTCTACGTCGAGCCCGCGCTACGCGGGCAAGGCTACGCGCGCGAGATGGTCAGCGAGGCGATCTCCTGGGCGCGCGCCTCCCAACCGCGCCGGGTGGTGCTGCACGTGAATCCCGCCGCGCGCTCGCTCTACGAGCGGCTGGGATTCGTCGACGGGAGCGAGATGCGCCTAGCGTAGAAGAGCCCTCCATGTCCGAGCATGCTAGACGCTACATCGCTTACGCCCCCGGCTCGTTCGCCACGCGCAAGGCCAAGACGGCCCACGGCGTCATCGCTTACGGCGTCGACACCGTCGTCGCGGTCGTCGATCCCAGCAACGCCGGCAGTTCCGTGCGCCAGGTACTGCCCCATCTCGATAGCGACGCGCCGATCGTAGCGACGCTGCAGGAGGCATTGGCACAGCGCCCCACGGCGCTGCTGCTGGGCACCGCGCCTCAAGGCGGCGCACTGCCGGCGGATTGGCGCGCCGACGTCCTGCGCGCCATCACGGAGCGCTTGGAGATCGTGAGCGGCCTGCACGACTTCCTGGGCGACGACGCGGAGTTTGCCGCCGCGGCGCGCCTGGCCGGCACGCGCCTCTGGGACGTACGCAAGCCGCCGCACGTGCCGCTTTTCTCGGGCGCCGCCTGGGACGCGCCGCAGCACGTCTGCCTCTTTGTCGGCAGCGACTGCGCCGTCGGCAAGATGACCGCCGCGCTGGAGCTGACGCGCGCCGCCAACGCCGCCGGCCGGACGGCGGAGTTTCTCGCTACCGGCCAGACCGGCATCATGATCGCCGGGAAGGGCATTGCGGTGGACTGCGTGGTCTCCGACTTCGTCTCCGGCGCCACCGAGCAACTCGTCACCGGCGCCGATCCCAACGCCCAACTGCTGTTCGTGGAGGGTCAGGGCAGCATCAATCATCCCGCCTACGCGCAGGTGACGCTAGGGCTGCTCTACGGTAGCGGCGCCGACTCGCTGATCCTCACGCACGCCGCCGGACGCAACGAGATCGACACCTACGGCACGCCGATCCTGCCGTTGACGGAACTGATCGCTCTCTACGAGCGTCTCTGCGCCACGGTCAAGCCCGCGCAGGTAGCCGGCATCTGTCTCAATACCCGCGAGCTCGACGACGCCGCGGCGCGCAGCGCCATCGCCCGAGCCGAATCCGAGACGGGTCTCCCGGCCGACGATGTCGTGCGCTTCGGTCCGCGACGCCTGTACTCCGCGCTTGCATCGCGCTTGCAGCGCAAGACGCTCCCGCTGGGATCACGCGCCGCGGCCACGCATCTGCTCTGAGCCGTGGAATCGCGCTCAGGCGCGGGTATTGACCGTGGCTCCGATCGGCTCGTCGCCGTCGCGGACGCCCTTCTGAGCCTCGAGCAACTGCTCGCTCTTGAATGCGGCGATGGTCTGGGGCTGAAGAGCCGGGGTCTGGCTTTGAACGTGCTGAGCCTGCTGTGCCCCGGCGGCACCAAGGCTGACACTCGCAATGTTCGACATAACGCGGCGTTTTCTACGGCTGGAGGACTCACCTTCAACTCGCTGCCGATCTTTACAGAGGGCGTGCCGGGGTGGACGAGAAGGGGCGCTGCAATGGCCCCGTTTGTCTACCTCTCCCCCGTCGCGTGGTCGGAAGAGGGCATCTCACCAGCGTTACCGCTAGGAGGCGCGCGCAGCACCGTGCCGACATGGAACGCCGCCGCCGGCGCGTCCTTCACGCTCGAGGTGCGCACGCGTGCCGCCGGCACGTGGACGCCGTGGGCGGAGCTGGCACGCTGGAGTCCGCGGGAGCGCAGCTCGCTCAACGGCAGCGCGCCGGGTATCGCCGTCGACACCGACACCGTCTCGCTAGACGCACCGGGTGAGGCGCTGCAGTTGCGCGTGCGCGACGGCGAGCCCGCGGCGGTGCACGCCATCGCGCTGGCACCCGCGCGCGAGCGCGCGTACGAACCCAGCCGGCAGACCGGCGAAGATTCCATCGACCTGATCGTTCCGGAGCTCACGCAATACGCGCGCGAAGGCGAGCGCGGCTGGTGCAGTCCCACCGCCCTCGCGATGGTCCTGGCATACTACGCGCGCCGCTACGACCGCGCCGATTGGCAGCTGGACGTTCCCACCGTCGCCGCCGGCGTCTACGACGCACGCTACGGTGGCACGGGCAATTGGGCGTTCAACGTGGCCTTCGCCGGGAGCCTCGGTCTGACGGCCTTCGCCGCCTATCTCGACGATCTCGAGCAGGCGCGCCGGTTCCTGCGTCAAGCGATGCCGCTGGTGATCTCCTACTCGTGGAGCGAGGGCGAACTCGAGGGTGCGCCGCTGCCGCGTTCCGACGGCCACCTGGCGGTACTGCGCGGTGTCGCTGCGCACGGCGATCCCGTGCTCAACGATCCCGCGCACCCCGCGATCCGCGCGAGCTATCCGCGCGCGCAGTTGGAACGCCGCTGGATCGAAGGCTCGGGCGGCCTCTGCTACGTGGTGGTGCCGCACGAACTGGCCGCCGGCGCGGTGACGTTGGCGGGCGGCGTGGCGTGACCGCACAGCCACGCGAGCGCACAACCACGTGGGAGAGCGTGGCCGACGCACCGCTGCACATCGCGCTGGTGGAGCCGGCAATTCCCCCCAACACCGGCAACGTCTCGCGCCTGTGCGCGGCGACGGGCTGCGCGCTGCATTTAGTGGAGCCGCTAGGTTTCTCCATCGACGACCGCGCGCTCAAGCGTGCCGGTCTGGACTACTGGGAGCACGTGCGCCTGGTGCTGCATCCCAGCCTCGACGCGTTCTTGGCCGCCGCGCCGCGCGATCGTCTCTGGCTCTTCGCACCGCGCGCCGCGCAGCGTTACGACCGCGCGACCTATCGCCGCGGCGACGTGCTGGTCTTCGGCACGGAGGTCGCGGGCCTGCCGGCCTCGCTGCTACAGGCGCTGCCGGAGCGCACGCTGCGCATTCCCATGCGCGAGCACAGCGTGCGCAGCATCAACCTCTCCACGAGCGTCGGCATCGCAACCTTCGAAGCCCTGCGCGCGCTCGACTTTCCAGGACTCACATGAAGACCATCGACTACTCTACGGATGAGGCCGCAAAGGCCCAAGCCATCTTCGACCGCAACGCACGCGACGTCATCGCCTGCAACCGCTGCCCCGAGCTGCGCGAATACATCGCGCTGGTGGCCCGTGAGAAACGGCGCGCCTACCGCAATGAAACGTATTGGGGCAAGCCCGTTCCGGCCTTCGGCGATCCCACGGCGCGGCTACTGATCGTGGGCCTTGCTCCCGGCGCGCACGGCTCCAACCGCACCGGGCGCATGTTCACCGGCGACGCCTCCGGACACTGGCTCTACCGCGCCCTCAACCGCGCCGGTTTCGCAAACCAACCCACCTGGGAACGCCCCGACGACGGTCTACAACTCAGCGACTGCATGATCACGGCGGCGCTGCGCTGCGCGCCGCCCGGCAACAAGCCCAAGCCGCAGCAGCTGGTCAACTGCAGCGTGCACCTCGCGGCCGACTTCGCGCTCGTGGAGCCGCGCCTGCGCGTGGTGGTCTCGCTCGGCGCCATCGCCCATCGCGCCGCCGTGAAGATGCTGGAGAGCCGCGGCTGGCGCTTCGCCACGCGGCCGGTCTTCGGCCACGCTGCGGAGCACACAGCCACGCGCGAGCGGCGCACGCTGCACGTGCTGTGCACCTACCATCCCTCGCAGCAGAACACCAGCACGAAGGTCCTCACCGAGCCGATGTTCGACGCCGTCTGGGAGCGTGCGCGCACCCTGCTCGACGCGGCACTATGACTTGGGCAAGACGCCCTTCTGAAAGATTCCGATCAAGAAGAGCACGATCATCACGCCGATGAGCGCCACCGAGAGCTTGCCATAGCCCATAGCGCGCGCAACGATCGAGATCGCCCCCACCCCGAAGGCGGCCGCCGAGTAGTAGCCGCGGCGCGCCAACCCCGGCGCACGCGAACGCAGCGCCGAGGCCACGTAGACGTTGAGCCCTCCCGCGAGCACGAAGATCACGACCAGGGCGATGACGACGGTCTTGCCGCTCATCGCTGCTCGCCGGCCAGGCGCAGACCCAACTCTTCGAGGTTGGCTTTGGTGACGGGGCTGGGAGCCTCCAGCATCAAGTCACGCCCCTGCTGATTCTTCGGGAAGGCAATGACGTCGCGGATGGAGCTCTCGCCAACCATGATCTGGATGATGCGATCGACACCCAGCGCCATGCCGCCCATCGGCGGCACGCCGTAGCGGAAGGCCTCGAGCAGGAAGCCGAAGCGCTCCTGGATCTCCTCGTTACTCATGCCCAGCGCGTGAAACACGCGCTGCTGCAACTCGGGGGTGGTGATGCGGATCGAGCCCGAGCCCAACTCCACGCCGTTGAGCACCATGTCATAGTGCAGCGCGCGCGCGCTCCCTGGATCGCTCTCCATCAGGTCGGCGTGCCCAGGCGCGGGTGAGGTGAAGGGGTGGTGCGTGAACGTCCAGTGCCCCGTCTCCTCGTCCAACTCGAAGAGCGGGAAATCGCTGACCCAGCAGAAGGCGAAGCTCTTGGGATCGCGCAGGTGCGCGCGCTCCGCGACGTCCAAGCGCAGCTTACCTGCCACGCCCTGCGCCGTGGGCGTCTTATCGGCCACGATCAGGATGGCATCGCCGCTCTGGGCCCCGCAGGCTTCACGCAGCGCCATCAGCGTGCGCCCGTCAAGGAACTTCGCGATCGGCGACTTGACGCCGTCTGCGCCAAGCGCGATCCATACCAGCCCCTTGGCGCCGTGCTCCTTAGCCCGCTCTACGATGGCGTCGAACTCGCGGCGCGAGCTAGCTGCGCCGCCGGGCCAGCGCAGCGCGATCACCGCGCCGCCGCTCTCCAGCGTGCTCTTGAAGACGGCGAACTCCGTACCGGCGAAGATCGCTCCGGCATCAACCAACTCCAAGCCAAAACGCAAGTCCGGCTTGTCGCTGCCGAAGCGGCGCATCGCCTCGCCGAACGAGAGGCGCGGGAAGGGCTTCTCCAGCGTCACGCCCAGCGTGCGCTCGAAGGTCTCGATCATCATGCGCTCCATGATGCGCATGACGTCCTCTTGCTCGACGAACGACATCTCGACGTCGATCTGCGTGAACTCCGGCTGGCGGTCGGAGCGCAGATCTTCGTCGCGGAAACAGCGCGCGATCTGCACGTAACGCCCCAGGCCCGCCACCATGCACAGCTGCTTGAGAATCTGCGGCGACTGCGGCAGCGCGTAGAAGGAGCCGCGCGTCAGGCGCGCCGGCACCAGATAGTCGCGCGCGCCCTCGGGCGTGGGTTTGATGAGAACCGGCGTCTCGATCTCCAGAAAATCGTTGGCGTCGAAGAAGTCGCGCACGGCCTTGAGATACTTGTGGCGCACGGTGAGGTTACGCACCAAGCGCGGACGGCGCAGATCCAAGTAACGGTACTTGAGGCGCAGCCCTTCGTCCACGTCTTCGTCGAGGTTGACGGGAAACGGCGGCACCTCGCTGCGCGAGAGCACCTGCAGCTCCAGAGCCTGCACCTCCACCTCACCCGTCTTCAAGCGCGGGTTCTCGGTGCCGGCGGGGCGCGCGCGCACGGCCCCGCGCACGCGGATCACGTCCTCGTTACGCAGCGAGTGCGCCTCTTCGAATGCGGGGCTGTCTTCCGGGCCGAAGACCACCTGAGTCAAGCCGTCGCGATCGCGCAGGTCGATGAAAACCAGGCCGCCGTGGTCGCGCCGGCGATTGACCCATCCATTGAATTCGACGTGGCTTCCGATGTGGCTCCGGTCGATAGCCCCGCAGCCCAGCCGCTGCATCTCGATCACTCTGCTCCTTGCCGCTTGGTTGACGTGAGCGCGCGCTTGATGCCGCTCACGTAGTGGTACTGATAGACGATCTGGCGCGCGAGATGCGGCCAGGTGTTCTTCGGGCCGCCGCGCCGCCCGGCGCGTTCCAGCCGCTCGTAGAGGCCCGGCGCATGCTGCAGTAGACCGTGCAGCGCCAACGATACCGGCGTCATCCCCAAGTTCACCTGCACGCGTAGGTCGTGATGCTTGTGGTAAAAGCGCACCGTCGAGCGTCCCGCCAGCTCCATGCGCCCCTTCTGCTCGTCGTAGCCCACCGGATGCCAGTGGTAATCGACGGCGGCCGGCTCGTAGACGATCGTGACGCCGGCCTGCTGCAGACGATACCCCAGCTCGAGATCTTCGTGGCCGTAGCCGGTGAAGCTCTCGTCGAAGCCGCCCAACGCATCGAGCTCACGCTTGCGAACCGATGCATTACCGGTTAGGAAGTAGAGCCACGAGAGCTGCTTGCGGCTAGCGGGATGCAGCGGCTTGCGCTCGTCGCCGTTGCGGGACTGGCGCAGGTAGTCTTGGAACGAGCGCACCTGTAGCTCCATGCCTACCACGGCGATACGCTCGCGCTCGCGGTGGTGCGCCCAGTGGCGTGAGAGCAAGTCGGGCGACGCGATGATGTCCGCGTCGGTGAAGAGCACCACCGCACCGCGCGCGGCGCGGATACCCGCATTGCGCGCCATGGCGCGCCCGCTGTACGGCCCCGGAACGTGGCGCAAGCGCTCGTCGTCCGCGGCGACCTCGGCGAGGAACTCCGCCGTGCCGTCGTTGGAGTTGGAGTCGGCGACGATGATCTCGTAGCGGTCGGCGGGCATATCTTGCCGCTGCAGTGAGGGAATCACGTGCCGCAGCGTGTCGATCCGGTTGTAGGTCGGTATGACGACCGAGACGTCCATAGTTACAACACTCGCTCCACGCCCTCGAGGACCTCCTCGCGCAACCGAGCGAGGGACTCGGCACGCTCATCGGCCGGCTTACGCACCACGGCGCCCGGTACGCCCCAGGGCGACCATTCCTGCGAGCTCAGCCGAAAGTAGCGATGCTCGAAGACCACGACCGTCGGACGCCGCATCGCCGCGGCCACGTGCGTGGCGCCGGTGTCCACCGTCACCACCGCCGCGCAACGTTCGAAGACGGCGGCCCACTGCCGAAGCGAGAGGCCGCCGACGAACCGCACCTCGGGCGGGAGCTGGGCTCGCACGTGCTCGACTTCGGAGCCCGCCTCCTTTCCGTGGGTCACGACGACCTCCTTCCCAAAGCGGTGGCGGATGGCGCTGATCAATTCCACGAAGCTTCGGCGCGTGCTCCCACCCGAGAGCCAGCGCGGCGCGAAGTGTACACCGATGGATCCGGGCCCCGGGAGCAGACGCGCCGCATGCTCACGATCCGCGGGCGTCACCGGAAGCACGAGATCGGGAGAGATGACGGCGCCGCCCGCCAGCAGCACCAACTCCAGCACCTGCAGCACTTCATGCCGGATCGGATGCTCGGGGTGACGCTCGGCGTCGCTGGGGTCGGCCTCGCTGACCGCGAAGCGCGTGAAGAAGTAGGCGGCGGCTAGACGCGCCAAGAGCCGCCTCCGGTAGACGTAACCGATGCGAGTATTCGCGCGCGTGGCCGCGACGATGCGGTGATCGCGCGAGATAGGCGCTAGTGCGACGGCCATGTCGTACGCGCCCGCCAATGCATGCGTGAAACGGCTTCGCTGGCTTTCTTCTGGCGGCAGGGTGAGCACGCGGTCGACGTCGGCGTTGCCTTCGAGAACGGTGGCGTTGTAGACGCTGCAGAGCGCGTCGATATGCGCGGCGGGGAAGGAACGGCGGAACGAGGCGATCGCCGGCGTGGAGAGGATGAGATCACCGATGCGGTCCGTACGGACCAGAAGCATCCTCACCGCGGCGTGACGCGTTCGAGCTCTTCGAAGTAGGCCTCCCGCGCCAACGCACGCGCCGCGGCCAGCTGCAGCGGCGAGAGCGGCTCGCTTTCATCCTGCACCGTACCCAAGACCGCCAACAGCGTGTGCGTGTACTTGGTGCCGCGCAGGGCCCGGTGCAGCAGCGCATGCGGCGCCGTCTGTCCCGTGGCCAGCGCGACCCGCCAATGCCGGTGGAGCTCACCGAACTGACGCGCAGTGCGAGCCTGCGCGCGTGCCTGCCGCACCATACCGGCAACGCTGCGCGCCGTGAGGCGCGGCTTGTGGTGGTAGACGACCGCGCGCGGGTTGAAGAACGAGGGGACGCCGGCCTGGCGCAAGCGCAGCCCGATCTCCAAATCCTCCCAACCGTACTCGCTGAAACTTTCGTTGAAGACGCCGATCTCGTCGAAGAGCGCACGCGGCAACGAGACGTTGCTGGTCCAGAAGTAGTTGCCGGAGTAGTTCTTGATGCTCCAGATCGGCGGCGGCAGCTCGTCGAAGCTCGCCACGTTGAGTACTGCTCCGCGCACGATCGCACGCGCGTGCTCCGCATGCGCGGCGAGGTGCTCGCGTACCAGCACGGGTGTGGCGAGGATGTCGTCGTCGATGAAGAGGACGAACTCGCCGGTAGCGCGCGCGATGCCGGCGTTGCGTCCTTTGGCCAACCCCGCGTTGGCCTGGTGTACCACCACGAAACGGCAGGGAGCCTGCGGACGCAGGCGCTCGATGAGATCATGCGTGCCGTCGCGCGAGCCGTCGTTGATCAGCACGATCTCGTAGCGCTGGGGGTCGTAGTCCTGCGCGAAGAGCGCCTCGAGTACGCGCTCCAGCAGATGCGCGCGATTGTACGTAGAGAGTTGGATGGTGAGATCCATCAGAAGAGGCGTCCCCCCTCGGGAACGCGCTGCTCGGGAGCGATAAGTACCACGCCGCCCTCGCCGTCGGGCAGACCCAGCGTCAGAACCTCGCTCTTGAAGCCGGCGATGCGGCGTGGCGGAAGGTTGACGACGCCCAGTACCTGGCGGCCAAGCAGGCTCTCCGGCGTGTAGTGCGCTGTGAGTTGGGCGCTGGACTGCTTGCGCCCGACCTCGCCGCCGAAGTCGATCTCCAACTGATAGGCGGGCTTGCGCGCCTGCGGAAAGGGGCGCACCGCCATCACAGTGCCCACCCGGATGTCGACGGCCTCGAAGGCCGCCAGCGGCTCGATGGCCGGCTGATCCTGTTGTACGTGCTCCACGCGCCTGGCTACGCGCCCGGCGGGGGACTGCCCTTTCTGGCTCGCCTTAGTACGACAACGCGTAGATCGTTTGAAATCCGCCGATCCAGAGCCGGCCGTCGGGGCCGGCTGCGATGGCCGAATTCGCGGTCGGCCCAAGGCCAGGCGACGATTCGGAGACCGTCCCCGTTGCGATCGTCACCTTGCCGAGCTTCGCCGAACTGTACTCGGTGAAGTAGGCATTTCCGTCTTTTCCAATCCTGATCTCATTCGGATACGATTGCGGCGCAAGCGTTCCGATCTCGGTGATGACGCCGGCGGGGGTAATGCGGCCGACCTTGTCCTGGATCGACGTGCTGGACGCATCTTCGGTGAAATAGAGGTTTCCATCTGAAGCCTCGACGATGAAATTCGGCGCCTCGCCCGCCGAGATTCCGCTGCCATATGCATGGAGAACCGTTCCCAATGGCGAGATCTGCAAAATCGTGTGGTTGCCGCCGTCCGGCACCCAAACATTGCCGTCGGAGCCAACCGCGATTCCACCGTAGGGGTTCGCGCCCGGCGGCAGAGCGTATTCGGTTACGGCGCCGCCGGTCGTGATCGCGCCGACCTTTGCATTGCCATAATCCGCGAACCACAACACGCCGCCTGGCCCCGAAATGATTCCGCAAACATGCGCACCTGCCACGGGGTAGCCCGTGACCGTGCCGCTAGTGGTGATCTTGGCGATCGTTCCGCCGTACCCGCCGGTCCAAAGATTGCCGTCCGGGCCAACCGCGATGCCGCAGGGTTGACCGCTCACGGGATACTCGGTCACCGCGCCGCCGGTCGTGACCGCGGCGACCTTGCTTGCATTGAACTCGGTGAACCAGATGCGCCCGTCGGGACCGGCGACCGCGTCATCGAGAGCGGCGCTCGCGGTGATGCCGCTCGTAAAGACGGCGGCGACCGACGGCGGCGGCGCGGACGGCACAGGTGCCAATGCCGTGGATGATCCGCCGCTTGAGCAGGCGGCAAGCCCGCCTGTCAGAGTGAGCGCAACGAGAGATAACCAGAGTCGCGTTGATGACATGCGAACCTCCGATGACAGGAGCTTGCGCTGTCGTGGCCCGTCTGCGTCCCTCAGCCGTCAACCGGTATCAACGAAGACGTGGGCCGGCGACGAATGGTGGAAATTTCTGAGCAGAATGCCGGCCGCCCTGTCTGCTAGGCACGGCAAGCGGCGATACCGGTAGCGTTCATGCCGATTGTGATCTCGCTCATCCAGCAGGCTCGCCGGCCACCGCTCCACAATCGCACGGCGGATGATGTTCGTCGCAACATGGCTCCTGACCGCAACGTTGATCGCGTCAAGCGTGAGCGAGCGCCCGCTCGCGCTCACCGTGCACGGCACGCGCATTCCCGCGGCGCTCGATCTGCCGGCACACGCCACCGCTAAGGGTGCGGTGCTCGTCGTGCCCGGCGCCTTCAACAGCGACGTCGACGGCAACTACCCCACGCAAGGTTTCTCGCCCCACACCTATGCCGACATCGCGCGAGGCTTGGCTGCGCGCGGCTATGCCGCGCTGCGCTACGCCAAGGATGGCGAGGGCACCGGAATTACGCTCTTCGATGCAAATCTTGCCGCCCAGCACCAAGACTTCTCCGAGCGCATAGCCATCGCGCAAGCGGCACTCCAGGCGCTGCGCGAGGCCGCGGGCAACAGCGTGCCGGTCACCATCGCCGGGCACAGCGAGGGTGGGATTGTCGCAACGTTGCTGGCAGCACACGATCCAAACATTCGCGGCCTAATCGAACTGGAGGCGCCAGGCCAGCCGATCCTCGACCTCGCGCAGCAGCAGACGTTTGCCGCAATCGCGGACGGCGAGCGAAGCGGCACGATACCGCCGCAGACCGCTACAACCGAGCGCGCGCTCATCGTACAGGCGATCGCGGGGATCCGCGCGGGCATCGATCCGCCGCCCATGATAGAGCCGCTGATCACGCAGTACTTCGGCAAGCCCGCCAACGTTGAGCTTGCCGAGCTACGCCAGGAGGATCGCATCGACCCCGCGCACGCTATCGCGAACGTGCATGCGCCGGTGTTGATCGTCGAGGGCACCGCCGACAACGTCGTGCCGCGCGGCGAGGCAGAGCGGCTCGATGCCGCGCGTCTAGCTGCGCACCTGCCGACGACACTG
>SCRI01000021.1 GCA_004298675.1 bacterium
TGGCGGTGCTCCAGATCTTCATCTACGGTACGCGGCTTGGCAAGGCGATGCGCGCCACGGCGCAGGATCGTGATGCCGCGCAGTTGATGGGCATCAACATCAACATGACGATCGCGCTGACGTTCTTCATCGGCAGCGCGCTGGCCGGTGTGGGCGGCTTCGTCAGCGGCATCTACTACGGCTCGACCTGGTTCTACAACGGCTTTGAAGCCGGTTTGAAGGCCTTTACCGCGGCCGTGCTCGGCGGCATCGGCAACGTAGCCGGCGCCATGCTCGGAGGCTTCGTCATCGGCTTGATCGAGTCGCTGACCGCAGGCTTCATCTCCGATCAGTGGGCGACGGTGGCCGTCTTCGTGCTCCTGGTCCTGGTACTGATCTTCCGGCCCTCCGGACTCCTCGGGGAAGTGCTCCCCGATAAGGTGTAGTCATGTTCCACTGGAAGAAGTACCGCTTTGTCGACTGGGCACTCGTGGCCGTGGCGGTCTTCGTGCCCTTCCTGCCGCTGGTCGATCACAACGGCGGCCATATCAACGTCCTCGTCAACGCCGGCATCTACATGATGCTGGCGATCGGTCTGAATATCGTGGTCGGCTTCGCTGGGCTGCTGGACCTGGGCTATGCCGCCTTCTTCGCCATCGGTTCGTACACGTACGCGATGGTGGCCAGTCCGCAGTTCGGACTCCACTTCTCGTTCTGGCCGATGGTACTGGTCAGCGCCTTCGTGGCGGCGATCTTCGGCATCATCTTGGGAGCCCCGACGCTGCGCCTGCGCGGCGACTACCTGGCGATCGTGACGCTGGGCTTTGGTGAGATCGTTCCGCAGACGTTCTTGAATCTCGCCAAGTACACGGGCGGACCCAACGGTATCAGCGCCATCGATCAGCCGAAACTCTTCGGCTATCATTTTGGCTTGAACCCGCTGCCGTACTACTATCTGGTGCTGGTCCTGATCGCGTTCAGCCTCATCGTGGCCAATAATCTGCGAACGAGCCGTCTCGGGCGCGCGTGGATGGCCATCCGCGAGGATGAGATCGCGGCGGCGCACATGGGCATCAACACCACCACCGCCAAGCTGGCGGCGTTCTCCCTGGGTGCCTCGTTTTCGGGGCTCTCGGGCGTGGTGAACGCCTCACTGCTGACACTGGTCTCACCCGACCAATTCAAGTTCAACGTCAGCATCACCGTGCTGTCGATGCTGGTGCTGGGCGGCATGGGATCGCTGCCCGGCGTGGTCGTGGGTTCAGCTGCGCTCTCGATCCTCAACTTCTTCATCCTGCCGCAAGCGAGTAATATCGCCGCCAGCGTCGGACTGCACGTCGACTTCACCTCGTACCGCTTCATGCTGTACGGCATCATTCTGGTGGTCGTGATGCTCTTCAAGCCGGAGGGGCTGTGGGGGAGCGAGCAGCGCAAGGCGGAGCTCAAAGAGCACGGCGGGGCGGCCGGCGCGGAGAACGCGGAGTACGAAGAGATGCCGAGGGAGACGGTCTAGTGGCCTTTTTTGCGCTCAACAACGTAACCAAGGCCTTTGGCGGCCTGGTCGCCGTCAAAGAGGTCTCCTACGAGATCACGCAGGGACAGATCGCCGCGATGATCGGGCCTAACGGTGCCGGAAAGTCGACGGCGTTCAACCTCGTGACGGGTCTGTACGTACCGACATCGGGTGAGGTGGAGTTCGAAGGGCAGCCCATCGGCGGCAAGAAGCCCGACTACGTCTGTAAGTTGGGTATCGCACGTACCTTCCAGAACATTCGTCTGTTCGCGTTCATGACGGCGGTGGAGAACGTCATGGCCGGCCGCCACGTCCGCATGGGCGCCATGCTCTGGGACAGCTTGCTCCACACGCCCAAGCAGCGTGCCGAGGAGCGCGGAGTACGCGAGAAGGCGATGGAGCTGCTGCGCTTCGTCGACTTGGAGCGTCACGCCGACGACTACGCGCACAACTTGCCCTATGGTTTCCAGCGGCGTCTGGAGATCGCGCGTGCGCTTGCCAGCGATCCTAAACTGCTGCTGCTGGACGAGCCCGCGGCCGGCATGAATCCGCGCGAGAAGGAAGACTTGATGAAGCTGATCCGGGCTATCCGCGATCGCGGCACCACCGTCTTTCTGATCGAGCACGACATGGGATTGGTCATGAACATCAGCGAGAAAATCGCGGTTTTGGATCACGGCGAGAAGATCGCCGAAGGGACGCCGGTCGAGATCCGCGCCGATGCCCGCGTGATCGAAGCCTACCTGGGGAAGAGCGCGTAATGGCAACGATGCTGGAGCTGCGTCAGATCGACGCCTTCTATGGCCGCATTCAGGCCCTTCACGGCATCTCGCTGCATGTCGAGAAAGGCGAGATCGTCGCGCTCATCGGCAGCAATGGAGCAGGCAAGACCACGACGCTGCGCGTGATCAGCGGTCTATTGCGGCCCGGCAACGGTCAAGTGATCTACGAGGATCAGGACATTACGCGTCTGAGCCCAGACCAGATCGTGGTGCGCCGTTTGATTCACTCTCCGGAGGGGCGGCGCATCTTCGCCCGCATGACGGTGCTGGAGAACTTGCAGCTGGGCGCCTACACGCGCACGAGTCCGGCCGAGGTCACCGAGACACTGGAGGAAGTCTTCGGACTCTTCCCGCGTCTAAAGGAGCGCGCCAGCCAAAAAGGCGGAACGCTCTCCGGCGGCGAGCAGCAGATGCTGGCAATCGGGCGCGCCCTGATGTCGAAGCCGGATCTGCTCCTGCTCGACGAGCCCTCGCTGGGCCTCTCACCGCTCTTGGTCCAGACGATCTTCTCGATCATCCAGGACATCAACAAGCGCGGCGTGACGATCCTGCTGATCGAGCAGAACGCGCGTCAGGCATTGCAGATCGCGCACCGCGGGTACGTCCTGGAGACGGGCAACATCACGATGGAGGACACGGCCGCCAATCTGTTGGCCTCCGAAGAGGTGCGTGCAGCCTACCTGGGCGGCAACGTCAAAGCCTCCTAGTCTCCCCGGTCTTGGAGTCTCGTCGTTACGATGCGGCGCGGGTGCGTAAGAGCTCCGCGCCATAGACCGGTTGACCGGCCACGAACGTCGCCGCCACCTGGTACTCGTCGTCCCACACGGCCAGGTCCGCGCGCCGGCCGGGAGCGATCGTCCCCATCTCGCGCTCTAGTCCCAGCAGTCTTGCCGGTGCCGACGTCGCGGCGATGACAGCGCGCTCGAAGGGCACGCGTGAGAAGGCCATCAGGTTGCGGACGCCCTGATCGATGCGCAGCGCCGAACCCGCGATCGTGCCGTCGCCGGCACGCATGACGCCGCCCTCGACGTGGTAGTCCGGACCCGCCGGCGGCATGTTGTCGGTGGCGACCACGAGACGCTCGCCACACGCGCGATAGAGCACGTTGAGCGTGGCCGGAGCGACGTGGACGCCGTCGCAAATGACCTGGATGGTCGTTCGCTCGTCTTCTATAAAAGCCGGCAGCAGCGAGGGATCGCGATGGTCTAAGGGCCCCATGCCGTTGAACGCGTGCGTGAGCGTCCGGAAGCCCACACCGATCGCCAGCACTCCTTCGGCATATTTCGCAGCGGTGTGCGCCGCCGCGCAGACGATGCCCTGGGCGTGGAGCCAGCGCGCCGCATCGGCAACGCCTTCCACCTCGGGGGCCATCGCCATCATCACCAGCGCGCCGCGGCAGGCCTCGACGGCGGCGCGAACGCGGGCCGTCGTTGCCGTGAGCAGCCATTCACCGCGGTGGACGCGACGAAACTTCGGGTTGAGAAACGGTCCCTCGAACTGTACACCCAGGCAGCGCGCGCCCGCGGGCCCCGTCTCCTCCAACTCGTGGGCCGCCTCGGCCACGGCGCTCGCCGCGTGCAGCATGGACTCCCAGGGCGCCGTCATGATCGACGCTACGAAGCCTGTGGCACCGCAGCGCGCGTAGAACGCCGACGCCACGCGTACGGCGGCGGCTTGATCCCGATTGAAGAGATGGTCGTCCGCACCGTTGGTGTGGACGTCGATCAATCCCGGAGAGATCGTCGCGCCGGCCGGCAGTGGTACATCGCTGGGACCCGGGCCGTCGAGGACCTCGGCAATCCTCCCCGCGCGCACCGCGATGCGGCCGCTCCTGCTCGTACCATCGCCGAGCGCCAGCCTCGCGGGGCCGATGATCAACGTTGCGGGCATAGATTCCTACTTCGTCACCGCCGCCCTAGCATCTCCTAGGAGCGGATCAGCGCTAGAACTTCGTCGCGTCTGCGCTCCATCGTCGCACGGTCGTCGGCTTCGAGGTTCAGGCGTAGCAGCGGCTCGGTGTTAGATGGGCGTACATTGAACCACCAGGTGTCGTACTGTACGGTCACGCCGTCCAGATGGTCGATTTTACCATCGGCATAGGCGCGCTCGATTTGAGCGAGCTTGCCCGGGATGTCGGCGACCGTGCTGTTGATCTCGCCGGAGCGCGAGCGATTCTGCAGTGGTGCTACCACGTGGCTGACGAGCGTGCCGGCTTTGGAGAAGACTTCGAGGCACTCCAGCAACGCGATCATGCCGCTGTCGGCATACCAGTTGTCGCGGAAGTAGAAGTGCCCTGAATGCTCGCCTCCGAAGACCACGTCTTCCTTGCGCATGATCGCCTTGATCAACGAATGGCCGACCTGCGAGCGCAGCGGGTGCCCGCCGTGACGTTCGATCCACTCGGGTACGCTGCGGCTGCAAATCAGATTGCAGAGGATTTTGGCGCCGGGATGCTTGCGCAACTCGTTCTCCGCCACCAGCGCCGTGACCGTGCCGCCGCCGATGAGCTCGCCACGCTCGTCAACCAGGAACATGCGGTCGGCGTCGCCGTCGAACGCGACGCCGAGATCGCAGCCGTTCTCACGCACGGCGCGCTGCACGTCCACCATATTCTCCGGCTCGATGGGGCTGGGCTGGTGGTGCGGGAAGGAGCCGTCCAGCTCGAAATAGAGCGGAATCACGGTGCAGGGGAGATGCTTGAAAACGTAGGGCACCGTCTTCCCGCCCATACCGTTACCGGCATCGATCGCGATCTTGAACGGCTTGATCTTCGCGACGTCGACGAACGAGAGGCAGTGGCGGGCGAAGTCGTCGAGGATGTCGCGTTGCGTGACGGAGCCGCGGCGCGCCGGTGTGGAAAAGGAACCGCTCTCGATGATTGCGCGGATCTCCTCGAGACCCTCCTTGGACGAGAGCGCCATCGCCTCGCTGCGGCAGAGCTTGAAGCCGTTGTATTCCTTGGGATTGTGCGAGGCGGTGATCATCGCCCCGCCCTCCAGCTCGTACTTTCCGACGGCGAAGTAGATCGCGTCGGTGGAGACCTGCCCGACGTCCAAGACGTCCACGCCCTGCTCCACCAGACCCCGTGCGAACGCTTCGGCCAACTCGGAGCCGCTCAGCCGCATGTCGCGTCCGAGCGCGAGCGTCAGATGATCCTTGCCCGGATATTTGCCGAACAAGTAGGTGGCGAAGCCGCGCCCTAGGCTGAACGCGAAGTCCGCGCTGAGCTGCGTGGGATAGATCCCACGCACGTCGTAACTTTTGAAGATTCCCGGATCGAACTGCGTCTGCACGGCTACTCCTCTACCCACATGGGCCCGGCGATCACCGGCGGTGCTGCGCTAGCGTGCTGCTCGAGCGCGTGACTGTAGCGTAACAGCAGGACGATTGCGGCGATCACCAGCGCCAGCAGCCCGAGGAGCTGCCAGATTTTGAGCGGGACCATACTGCCCCGGCTTCGCCCGTTCATCCGGGCGGCCCTCCGGCGCGGGGCGCATGGCTGCGCAGGAGAGTGCCGGCGAACAAACCGAAGCGCGTACGAGCAACCTCGCATCCAATCAGGAGGCTTCTGTCATGCCGCGACCCAAGGCGTTCGTCACGCGCGTCATCCCTGAGGCCGGTATCGAGCGCTTAGCCGGCGTCTTCGACGTCGACGTCAACCGCGACGATCGCCAGCTCGGCGCCGCGGAGATCGCGCAACGTGCCCAGGGCTGTCAGGCGCTCGTCACGCTGCTCACCGATCGTGTCGACGGCAATCTGCTCGACCTCTGTCCGGACGTGCGCATCGTGGCCAACGTCGCGGTCGGCTACGACAACGTCGACGTCGCCGCGGCCACCGCGCGCGGCGTCTGGATCGCTAACACGCCGGGCGTGCTGACGGAGACGACCGCCGATCTGGCGTGGGCGCTGCTCATGGCCACGGCGCGACGGTTGGGCGAGGCCGAGCGCTGCGTGCGCGCCGGCAAGTATCACGGTTGGGGCATCCTGATGCTGTTGGGCGGCGACGTGCACGGTAAGACGTTGGGGCTCGCGGGCTTCGGGCGGATCGGTCAGGCGGTGGCCAAACGCGCGCGTGGATTCGAGATGCGCGTGCTCTACACCGATCAGCAGCGCGCGCCGGAGGCGCTGGAGCGCGAGACCAACGCCACGTTCGTCGACAAGGCGACGCTGTTGGCCGAGAGCGATTTTCTCTCGCTGCACGTGCCGCTGCTCCCCCAGACCCGGCACTGGTTGGGCGAGTCCGAGCTGCGCGCGATGAAGCCGACCGCTTACGTGATCAACACGTCGCGCGGCCCCGTGATCGACGAGGCAGCGCTGGCGGCGGCGCTGCGCTCGGGCTGGATCGCCGGCGCTGGGCTCGACGTCTTCGAACGGGAGCCGGAGGTCCAGCCCGAACTGTTGGCGTGCGAGAATGCGGTGCTGCTGCCGCACATCGGATCGGCGTCGATCGAGACGCGCGACCGCATGGCGACGATCGCTGCCGACAACTGCATCGCGTTCGTGCGGGGAGAGCGCCCGCCGACGGCGGTCAACGAGCCGGTGCGGGCGCGGGCGTAGCCAGCCGCTGCTGCGCCGCACGCGGCGATGGCAGCGTGACCGTCACCAATGTCGCCGCCACGGCGAGGCCGACGATCGCGTACATCACCGTGTGGAGGCCGTGAGCGTCAGCGATGGCTCCGAGCACGGGCACGCCCAGGCCCCCCAGGCTGATCGAGAGCCCCAGCGTCATCCCGGATGCCGCACCGATGCGGTTGGGGAGATACTCTTGACCCAGCACGACTGCGGGGGTCATGGAGCCGAAGAGCACGGCTCCGATCAGCACGGCGAGCGCCCCCGCCTCCAGCATGCCGGCGGCGTTGATGAAGAACGGCAACAGCACGACGACGATAGCCATGGCGGTGGTAAGGACCGCGCGCCGGCCAAAGCGGTCCGCTAGCCACCCGCTGGCTAGCGTGCCGGCGGCGGACCCTGCGAGCAGCACGCTCAACATCATGCCCGCCGCCCCCGGCGCCAAGCCGTGTACCTTCATCTCGTAGAGCGGTATGAACGTCATCAATCCGAAGGTCGCGAAAGCGCGCACGACCAGGAACACCGAGAGGCGCGCAAACGGCCACCAGGCGTCATGTCCCAGCGAGCCCGAGGCCGCCACGCGCTTCGTGTAGACGGCGCGGAAGCGTGCCATCTTCGGCATCTCGATGGCTAACAGCACCGCGGCGAAGGCTCCGGTGGCGATCGTGGGCAGCGTGCCGATCATGCCGAAGCGCGAGAGCAGGACGGTCGCTAGCACCGGCCCCAGTGCGAATCCGAGGTTGCCGCCTACCGTGAAGAGGCTCATCCCGCGCGCGCGCATGCCTCCTGAAACGTAGTTGGCGTAGCGCGAGCCCTCGGGATGGAAGGCCGCCACGCCGATACCGCTCAGCAGCAGCAGCGCGAAGACCGTTGGATAGTTGGGGGCCACGCCTACCAGCGCGACGCCGGCCCCCGCCGTGAGGACTCCCGCGGGTAGGAGCCAGGCCATCGGCTTGCGATCCGAGAGATGGCCGAAGAGCGGCTGCACGATCGCGGAGCTCAAATTGAAGGCGAAGACCAAGGCGGAGACCGCCTCGTACGATAGTCCCCGGTGCACGACGAGGAAGGGTAGCAGCGCCGGGACGATGCCCTGGTAGACGTCGTTGCAGAGGTGCCCGAGCGAGAGTATGGAGATCGAGCGGGCGTGGATGCCATCGGACATAGGGCTATTCTCGCACGGGCATGGTTATATGTCCAATATATAATTACGACCTCCATGATAAGATGTGTGTCTCATGGAGTTACGGCAACTGCGCTACTTTCTGGCCGTCGCCCAGCAGCGGCACTTCACGCATGCCGCCGAGCACGTTGGGATCGCGCAGCCCGCGCTCTCTCAGCAGATCCGGCGGCTCGAAGCGGAGTTGGGCGTTCGTCTCTTCGATCGCGACAATCGGCGCGTCGCGCTGACGGCGGCGGGGCAGGCGTTCCTGGACCACGCCGAGCGGGTCGTCGAAGCCGCCGATCAGGCCGTGGCGGAGATGGAGGGGTTCTCCGGTACCCTGCGTGGCCGCGTGATGATCGGGACGCTGCAGTCGCTCAGCGAATTGAAGCTGCCCGCGATCTTGGCGCGCTTCCACAGCCAGCATCCGCACGTGGAGATCGCATTGCGTGAAGAGACCAGCGACCGCATGCCCGCGATGCTGCTGGACGGAACGCTCGACATGGCGTTGCTCGACACCACCCGCAGAGCGATGCCGGCGGGCCTGATCGTGGAGAACGTCTACCAGGACGAGTTGATGGTCGTGGTGGCATCGGGACATCCGCTCGCCAAGCGCGCGCGCGTCAAGTTGGAGGCGTTGCGCGACGAGGCCTTCGTCCTCTACAAAGCCGGCTCGGGGCTGCGCACCGTGGTCGAGCGGGCCTGTAACGAGGTCGGCTTCAGCCCGCGCGTGGCTTTTGAGAGCGGTGATTGGTCGACGATCGGCGCGCTCGTGGCGGAGGGTCTCGGGGTAACGATCCTGCCGTTCAATCTCGCGGAGCGCGCGGCCCCACGCGTCACGCGCATTGCCGTCGAGCCCAAGGGGCTGCTGCGCACCGTTGGTCTGGCCTGGCGCAAGGGGCGCCACCTCTCCGGCGCAGCGGTCGCGCTGCTCGCGCTCCTGCGCGACGCGCTGCGCGCGGGCTAAGACGCTAGCGCGCGAAGAGGCGCAGCATCGGGCGTACTCCCGCCTCCCAGTCACCTGCGTGTTCGAGGTAGGCGTGGATGCCGAAGGCGTCCTCGAGCGTGCGCAGGAGCGAGTAGTGGTTGTAGGGGGTGGGGTCCGCCAGCGCGCGCGGGCCGTGGTTGGTGGCGACGATCGTAGGAATGAGACCGCCGCCTTGATTGGCATGGCTTGCGGGCGAGGAGCCGCAGCAGCCTTGCACGCCGGCGGCGCGCGAGTCGTCGTCGTTCTCGTCGAAGGTCAGGATTACGGCCACGTTGGCGCGCGACTTCCACGCCGGCGAGGCTTCGATGCTCTCCATCAAATCCTTCACCACGGCGTCACCGCGCGCGATGCGCCCGCTGCGATTGCCGCTGGCGCAGTCCGCGGGAACGTTGGGCCCAGGGTGCAGACCGTGCATGTCGTCGCATTGGTCGGGCACCACGAACGCGAAGTTCGGCAGCGCCGCGGTGACGAGGTCGCGCTTGAAGCGCTCGAGACTTGAGATGTGTCCCCAGAACGACGGTTGGGAGCGCAGCGCACGGAAGTTCAGGAACGGATTGTGTTTCGACGCGTAGAGGCCGCCCGGGCGGCCGTTGCCTTCCGCGCTATAGACGATGTCGGGCGCGGCGGGATCGAAGGCGCCGAAGTAACCGCGCCACGTGAGTCCCGCCGCCTCGAGTTGACCGGGCAGGCTCTGCGTCTCCAGCGTGTGGTTGGGGAAGTCCGGCGCGAACGCGTGGCGGCAGTTCTCGTCGAGGCGCCGGGCCGTGCAGTAGAACGCGTCGTCGTCCTGGACTCCGAACGTATCGCCGCCCACCATGGCCAGATAGTTGGGCTCGCTCGGGTGGGTCTCGGCGTAGAATCGCGTCGCGTTCCCGAAGCTCCGCGCGAGCGCGCTGAGTGTTGGGGCAGCGGCGTTGCCGATGATCGCGCCGTAGCCCTCGTTCTCCTCGACGATGACGATGATGTGGTCATAGTGCGGGATGGCCAGATCCGCCGGTCGCGGATCGTGCCGGACCGTGGCGCCCGCCGGCGCTACGGTCGCTAGCGTGAGGAGCAGCGCGAGTATGAGGCTCGTGATGGACGTCATGCCATCGATGATAGCGCAGTTACGTTAAGGCGAACCTTAGATGTCGTAATAGAGGAAGAACTCGTACGGATGCGGGCGGATCTCCACCGGGCGGAGCTCCCGCTCCACCTTGTAGTCGATCCACAAACGGATGAAGTCCTCACTGAAGACCCCGCCTTCGGTGAGGAAGGCGTGATCGCGCTCGAGTGCGGTGAGCGCCTCACGCAGCGAGCCGGGCACGCTGCGGATCTTGGCGGCCTCTTGCGCCGGCAGATCGTAGATATTGGTATCCAGCGGCCCAAAGCCGGCCTTGGCCGGATCGATCTTGCGCTTGATGCCGTCGAGGCCCGCCATCAGGCAGGCGGCAAAGGCGAGGTAGGGGTTGGCGGTGGGGTCGGGCGGGCGGAACTCCAGGCGCTTGGCCTTGGGGTTGCCCTGGAAGAACATGGGGATGCGGATCGCGGCCGAGCGGTTGCGCGCGGAGAACGCCACGTTGACGGGGGCCTCGTAGTGCGGCACCAGGCGTTTGTACGAGTTGGTGGTAGGGGCGCAGAAGGCGAGCAGGGCGTCGATATGCGTGAGCAGCCCGCCGATGTAGTAGAGCATCGTCTGCGAGCATTCGGCGTAACCCTTGGCGTCGTAGAAGAGCGGCTTCTCGTTCTTCCACAGCGACTGGTGCACGTGCATGCCCGAGCCGTTGTCGCCAAACAGCGGCTTGGGCATGAACGTCGCCGTCTTGCCGTTGCGCGCCGCCACGTTCTTCACCACGTACTTGAACGTCATCAAGTTGTCGGCCGTGCGCAGCAGCGTGTCGAAGCGGAAGTCGATCTCCGCTTGGCCGGCGGTGGCAACCTCGTGGTGGTGCATCTCCACGTCGATGCCCCATTCCTTGAGCACCAGTGCCATCTCAGCGCGCAGGTCGCTGCCCTTGTCGCTGGGCGAGACGGGATAGTAGCCCTCCTTGGGACGGATGGTGTAGCCCTTGTTCTTGTCGCCGTCCAAACCACTGTTCCAGTGGCCCTCTTCGGAGTCCACGGAATAGCCGACGGTGTGTTGGGCGTTCTCGTACGAGACGCGGTCGAAGACGTAGAACTCGGCCTCGGGTCCGAAGTAGGCGGTGTCGGCGACGCCGCTCTTCTTCAGATGCTCCTCCGCCCGCCGCGCGATGAAGCGCGGATCGCGTTCGTACCAGGCGCGCTTCATGGGATCCCAGACGTCGCAGATCAGCGAGAGCGTGGGGACCTGGCGAAAGGTGTCCAGGCGCGCGGTCGTCACGTCGGGCTTGAGAATCATGTCGGACTCGTGGATCGACTGGAAGCCGCGGATGCTCGAGCCGTCGAAGCCGATGCCCTCGCTCAGCGTCCCCTCGTCGACGCCGCTGGCGGGCAGCGTGGTGTGCTGCCACATCCCCGGAACGTCGACGAACTTGAAGTCGACCATCTTGATGTCATGGCGTTTGATGTACTCCACGACGTCTTTTGCGGCAGAGATCGGCTTACCGTTACCGGGTTTCGCCGCACTGCGCTCTCCAACGATCATGATTCCTCCTGCGATTCTGAAAACAGAAGAAGATATGACGTGGAGGTGCGGCGGACATTTGGCCATTGCGCCAACGGCCGGTAGGGGGCGTTTAGACGTTTGGCACCCCCTACCGCATCAAACCGCTAGCGGCGGCGCTGCCCCTGCAGGAGCGTCGAGCGGACCGCTCCGCGCGCGAAGAGGCGCGTCAGCGCCTGCTGCCCCACGGCCGCGGGGCGGTCCGTGCGCAGGAAACCGTCGCCCAAGGACTGCGCCGCGCCTGGGAGGCGCGGTGCGCCTGCCGCGACCGGTAGCTTCGCCTCCGACGGCGGTGCGGTGCCAAGCGTGGCGGTCAGCGTCAGCGTGGGCTGCGCCAGCGTGGGCGTCCCGCTGGACGGCGCCGCCGCGTTAGCGAGATCGACGAGGAACGTCTCCGCCGGCGGCTGGGCGCCGGCAAACGGCGTGGTGTTCACGACGCAGCTTGCGCTCGTGGACGATCCTCCACTGCAGGCATTGACCGTGCCGGCGCGCATGGACGTCATGTACGCAGCGCCCACGAGCAGACCGTCGGCGGCCCCCGATCCGTCATCGGCCGTCATGCTATTGGGAGCGGCGGCGCCGGAGACGGGGATGTAGTTCGCTGTGCCCACGTAGAGTGAGAGCGTCTGCGGCATACCGGTTGCCGGCAGGCTGTACCCATTCGACGGCGGTTGCGGGCCGTAGAATTTGAACGTCGCGGTGTGCGCCGCGAGATCGCACGTGATGTGCGGGTCCGAGGGTGGACCTTGGCAGGGCGAGGGAATCGTGTAGCTGCCGTAGCTGTCGTCGAAGGACGGCGACGGCAGCGCTGTGTACGGCTGCGGTGCCGTGACACCGTATGCGAGCGAGCCCGCGAAGGCCAGCGAGAATTGCTGGAAGAGTTGCGGGAACGTGCCGCCCAGCGCGGCCTGGACCTCATTGGTGCCGGTGCCGTTGGGTCCCGTGTCCGAGTTCTTGATGATCTGCGCGAGGATGCCGCTGTCGTAGCGGTCGACGGCCCAGCGCCAGAAGAGGTACGCGGCGCCGTAGTTCCCCGCCGTGTAGTTGTAGATCGACGTTGGACAGTTGGTGCTGGTGGCCGCAGGCGCGCACGCGAAGCCCTCGAACGACGTCAGCGAGTAGTTGCTGGGCGCGATGGCATACTGGTAGGCAAAGCGGATGGGATCGCCGCTGTTAGTGGCCAGGTCTTCGGCCAGCATGGAGAAGCCCTCGTCGATCCAGGAGGGATCGGCGATCTCCGGAGGGCCGTTCTTCGCGAAGAGCGTGTAGGTCTTGTTGATGGCGTGGAGCATGTGCTGGAACTCGTGCGCCTCGGTGCGCAGCACGTCGCCGTTGAGATAGAACGACTGCGGCACCTGTCCCGGCGCCTCCGCGAAGAAGACCTGTGCCTCGTTGGAGTAGGAGGGTGCCCCCAGCGTGCAGTGCGCCGAAGCGTTGGAGACCAGGTCGATCGAGTTGAAGTAGCCACCTTCGCCGGTGCCCAACTTGTCGGTGATCACCATGTCGATCTGCGCGCCGTAGCCGTTGTTGCCGTTGCCGCTGGAGAAGTTGGGCTGGCTCACGTACTGGCCCGTTGTCAGTGCGTTACCGTTGGCGTCGCACTCGCTGAAGGTGTACTGCGACTGCTGGCCGAGCCAGGGGAAGGTCGTGCCGCCGAAGTAGGCGGTGTCCTTGGGGTAGATGGCGTCGAAGTCGCCCGCGATCTGCTGCCACTGCGGGGTGGTGAGCGCACCGAGGTCGGCATTGTCGACCCAGACGTTGAGATGCGTGCTCTGCGCTAGCAGCGTCGTGGCCACGTTCTCGTAGGTGACGTTGGAGGTACCGATGGTGGCGACGGAGAGGCACCACGTGCGCGTGGCGCCGGCGGCGTACGCCGTTCCCGTGCCCGGCGCCGGCGGCGCTTGGCAGGTGCCGGAGACTGCAGGCGGGCTCGAGGGCGGCGCTCCCGGATTGGGCGTCGTGCTCCCGCCACCGCCGCCGCATGCGGCCAGGCCTAGCGTTCCGGCGGTGAGAAGCGCGAGCAACAGATGGCGGATGGACGACGACACCACGAAGAGTCCTCCATTCGGATGCGGTACGGCGTGCGTGACAACGGCACTTCTCTTTCGAAGAGCGCCCAAGGCGCCCCCTGTCGAACCAGGCGAGAATGGTATCCGCCGTCCACTCTTCTTCGCGGCGCGCGGCCACGCTCTGTGCGCTCGCTCTCGTTTTTGCCGCCGCGCTCGCGCTGGGGTCGGGAGTCGGAGCGGTGCGCTACCCGCCCGGGGATATCGTGCGTGCGGTCGTACACCCCTTCGGGACGAGCGGCGCCGATCAAGTGCTGTGGATGCTGCGCTTTCCGCGCGTGCTGATCGCGGCGCTGGTGGGGGCGGCACTCTCGCTGGCCGGAGCGCTCCTGCAAGGCATGCTGCGCAATCCGCTCGTGGATCCCTACCTCACGGGCGCCAGCGCAGGCGCCGCGTGCGCCGTGGCGGTTGCGCTGGTGCTGGGGCTGGCGCTGCCTGCCCTGCCGCTGGTGGCGTTCGTGGCGGCATTGGCGACGGCGGCCTTCGTCGCGGCCCTGGCGCGGACGGGGAGCGGTATCTCCGCCGAGCGCCTCATCCTTGCCGGCGTCTCGCTCTCGGCGCTCTTCGCGGGTGTGGTGACGCTGGTGCTAGTACTGGCGCCGCCGTCGAGCACGTCGCTGGGCATCCTGGCGTGGCTGGGCGGCAGCCTCTCCGGACGCGGCTGGGCCGAGCTCTCCTGGGCCGCGCTCTATGCGCTGGTGGGTGGGGTGGCGGCGCTGGCGCTGGCTCCCGCGCTCAACGCGCTGCGCTTGGGCGAAGAGCGCGCGCGCGCCTTGGGCGTGAATGTGGACCGCGCGCATTGGGGCATCGTGGGCTCCGCCGCGCTCTTGACCGCCGCGGCGGTGAGCGTTTCGGGTATGGTGGGATTCGTGGGCTTGATCGTGCCGCACGTGGCGCGCCGCATGGTGGGCAGCGACGCGCGCTGGATGCTGCCGGCCTGCGTGCTCGTGGGTGCGATTCTGGTCGTCGCGGCCGATGCGCTCTCGCGGGCGCTGGTCCCGCCCATCGAGCTGCCGCTGGGTGTGCTGCTCTCGCTGTTGGGCGTGCCGGCATTTCTCTACTTGACCTTTCACCGGAGAACCGCATGATCGACGTGCGCGGCGTCGCGCTGGCGTACGGCGAGTGCGTCTTCTTGCGCGGCGTCTCGCTGGCGTTGCGGCCGGGCGAGGTGTTAGCGCTGGTCGGCCCCAACGGCGTGGGGAAGACGACGCTGCTGCGCGCCATGGCGGGTTTGCATGTGCCGGCCGCAGGAGAGATCGCACTGGATGGGCGGGTGCTGCAGGGGCTGACGGCGCGCGCACGCGCGCGGGAGATCGCGCTCGTCAGCGCCGATGGACCGCTCGTCGAAGGGGTGACGGTGCGCGAGCTGGTCAGTGCGGGGCGTCTGCCCTATCGCCCCTGGTGGCGCTGGTCGCCTGCTCCGGAGGATGCCGGCGCGGTGAGCGAGGCGCTGGCGCACACGCAGTTGACGCATCACGCGGAGCGTCCGTTCCACGCGCTCTCCAGCGGCGAACGCCAGCGCGTGTGGATCGCGCTGGCGTTGGCGCAACGGGCGCGCACGCTCTTGCTGGACGAGCCTACGAGTCACCTGGACGTGCGCCATGCATTTGAAGCGTTACGGTTGGTGCGGGCCTTCGCCGCGCGCGGGCATGCGGCGGCGGTGGTGCTGCACGATCTCAATCTTGCCGCGGCTTTCGCCGATCGCATCGCGTTACTGGGCGCGGGGCGTCTGCTCTGCTGCGGTGCACCGCAGGAGGCGCTCGACGAGGAGCTGCTGCGCGTGGCCTACGGCGTGCGTATCGACGTACAGCGCCAGCCGGATGGACGCGTGGTGGCCTTCGCGAATCCCAACGCATGATGAACCGAGAACAGGCCGCGACGGCGATTACTCTGGATCTCGCGCAGGAACTGTTGGAAGAGTTGGCGCTGGCGCGCGTCTTCGGCTTCCGCGTTCGCGCGCTCGAGCCCGGCGTCTGCGTGCTGGCGGCGCCCTTCGACGAGCTGTTCCTGCGGCCGGGAGAGCTGGTCAGCGGCCCCATCTACATGGCGCTGGCCGATGCGGCGGTGTGGCTGGCGCTGATGACGCTCGCCGGTCCCGCGCGTATGGCGGTTACCAGCGAGATCACGACCAACTTCCTGCACGGTGCCGTGCGCCGCGACGTGATCTGCACGGCGCGGATCATCGCCGTGCACGATGGTTTAGCGGATGCCGTCGCAGCCTGCGCCGACGACGAGGGTACGCTGCTTGCGCACCATACCGCTACGTACAGCCTGCCGCCAGGCGTGGAGGTGACGCGATGATTCGCGTATGCGTAGCCGGCGCCACCGGCTGGACGGGAAGCGAGATCGTCAAGGCCGTGCTCGGTTCGCCGGAGTTTCAACTGACCGGCGCGATCGCGCGCAAGACCGCGGGACGGGACGTAGGGACGATACTGGGCGGGGAAGTCGCCGGCGTCACGATCGCCGCCACGCTGGCCGAGGCGCTCGCGGCGCCCGCGGACGTCTTGATCGACTACACCGGCCCGCAATCCGTGAAGGAACGCATCCTCGAAGCGCTGGAGCGCGGCGTGCGGGTTGTCGTCGGCACCTCCGGCCTCACGGAGTCCGACTACGAGGAGCTCGAACGCGTGGCGAAGGCACGGCACCTGGGCGTGGTGGCGGCGGGCAACTTCTCGGTGACGGCGGCGTTGGCTAAGCGCTTCGCGCTCTTTGCGGCGCAGTACGTGCCGTCGTGGGAGATCATCGACTACGCCGACGCTGGCAAGATCGACGCGCCCAGCGGCACGACGCGCGAGTTGGCGGAGGCGCTCGCCGCGGTCGCGCCGCCGCAGACGGCGGTTCCAATCGAGCAGACGCACGGTATGAGAGAGGCACGCGGTGCTACGGTGGGCGCGACGCAAGTCCATTCGCTGCGCTTGCCGGGGTACGTCATCTCGTTCGAGACGATCTTTGGGCTCCCCGACGAGCGGCTCTCGATCCGGCACGACGCCGGCGCCGGTGCCCGTCCTTACGTCTCCGGCACGCTGCTCGCGGTGAAGAAGGTCATGGACGTGACGGGCCTCGTGCGCGGACTCGACCACTTGCTCTTCGATTGATGCGGTTCACTCCACGCGGACGCTGAAGTTCTCACCTTCCCACGTGCCGCCCGCGCGCCAGTGGAAGGTGAAGACGATCGTGCATCCCGGCGCCAGTGCCGCCGTGGCGATGTCGACGATGTGGACGCCCAAGCCCGTGTCGCGGGTCTCGACGTCGCGTTGCGTCTGCCAATCGTCCGTGGTATAGCGCACGGTGGCAGGGTCGAGCACGGTGATGCGCAGCGTCTTGCCGCGCTCGATGGCGGCGCGACGGTGGTTGAAGCGCCACGAGCGCCATGGAATCACGGGAACCCGGCCGTGGTAGCGCTGCCACACCACTTCGGGGCGATCGAAGGGGCGCCCCAGCACGCAGCTTGCGGCGAGCTTGATGAACTCGCCGTGGGCCCAGACCAGCGGCATCGCGCCGCCGGTGGGCAGTCCGGGATAGAGGAAATGCCCGGGGATCGCGGCACGGTCCCAGACTTGCTCCGGTAGCATTCCGCCACGGCTCGTCGTGGCCGCCATCTCGCGCAGATACGGGATAGGATCCTCGCCCGCGGCCAGCGCGTAGTGGCCGCGTTCGCCGGTGAGCAGCGGCCAGGCTCGTCCGATGCCGGTGCCGTCGTAGGGCGAGCCGTCCTCATGCTCGCCGTAGCCGTCGCCGGGGTAACGGTGCCAAGCTGGACCGGTAGGCAAATCGACGCGCAGCAGCGCGTCGGCAACTTTCACGCTGTCGGCGATCTTGGCGTCGCCGGCCGTGCGCAGCCCCAAACGCACCAGCTCGAGGAACTCCAAGCCCACGATCTCGTCGGCGGCGGCGCTGTTCTCGTCGGCCGGGCGATTCTTGATCGGTACCGTGGCGCAGAGCGCGGCGCGGGCGTCGCGCGCCAGCGGCGGCGCCGTGCGCACGTAGTAGCCCGGCACGCCCAGACGCACCGCCAGCGGCGTCTGTTCGACGTAGGTCCAATCCTCGATGCGTGCGTTCCAGTGATCGGCTAACTCCAGCGCATACGTGCGCGCGGGCTCGTCGAGAAACTCCGCCGCGCACACCAAAGCCGCCACGCAGACGGCCAGCGTGAACGGGTTGAGTCCGGTATCCTCCTCCCAGCGGTCCTGCCCGGTTACCGGGCCCTCGCGTGCGATGAAGGTGGCGGCGCGCCGGACCATCTCCGCGACGAACATCCCGCGCAGCGCATCGTGCTCTTTGAGTGCCGCAGCCAGCAGAATCGGAAAGCCGACTTCGTCGAGCTGCAGGCCCTGCCAATACGGCGTTCCATCGAGCCATTGATTCTGGTACCAATGGCCGTCGGGCTGTTGTGTGGCGATGAGGTAGCGCAGCACGTCGCGCGCGTCGCGGTAGGCGCCGATGGCCAAGAGCGCACCGGCCGACTCGACTTGGTCGCGCGCCCACACGAGGTGATAGCCGCCACCCTCCGAACGGCTTTGGCCCCAGGGCACGGAGAGGCTGGCCACGGTGGCTCCTGCGTAGACCTTGTCCTGGTGCGTCTTGAGCACCATCGCCGAGATCGCGACACCGCGCGCAAGCTCGGAGTGCTCGCCGAGCGCGAAGGACGAGCGCTGCTCCGCCCACTCGTGCCAGCGCTGCCACTGCTCGATGGCCTGCTGCCAATTCTCCTCGAAGCCGCCGCAGAGGCTGCCGGCTCCGAGCACGACGGCCTCCTCGATGCACTCACCAAAGCTCAGGGCCAGATGCGCGTGGCGGGTGAGAACTTGACCCATGAGGGCCACGTTGCCCGGCCCCGCCGCCGCGTAGTTCCACGTCATCGCACCGTTGCGTGCGAAATCTTGCCAGCCGTCGCTCACGCCGGCATAGCCGCAGCTGACGTTGCCCCACATGTCGCGCCCCTCTTCGTCCATCGCCAAGAGCGCGAGCGTGGTTGCGTTGCGGGTGGCGGAGAGCGCGCGCCAGCGCGAGTACGTGACGATGCGGCAACGGTTGTCGTCGCCGTGCCCGTCCACGTGCGGCGCCAACAGGACGTAGAGGCGCAGATCGTCGTCCCCGCTGAGATTGGCCTCGATCAACAGGACATCGCGTTTGGCATCGGGGCAGATGCGCAATTCGAGCGTGAAGCGCGCGTGCCGGTGGACGATCGTGTAGGCGGGAATCCCCGGCGCGGGCGTTTGGATCGTGTACGATTCGAGGCGTTTCACCTCCAGCCAAAAACCCTTGCCGTCGGCGACGATGAAGCCCAGGTCGCGGATCTGCGGCCGATCGACGTGCGGATAGAAGACCTCGTTGACGATGCCGAAACCCAGCGTGAACCAGACCCGCGAACCGCTCAGCGCGGTGCCGACGGCATCCTTCGCGCTGCTGCTCCAGGTCGGTGGAATTCCCGGGCATCCAGGGGCGTCGCTCTCCGCGGCGGGCTGAGACATGGCTCGATCCTCGCTCTCCGCGCTGGCTTCGGAATCGGTGCGCTCGATGACCTTGTCGGCCGCCGCCGCGGTCTGTCAGCGCACGACGAACGTCAGCAGCGCCGCCAGCTCGGCGAATTGTTCGCAGAAACCGTAGGCGTCGCCGGTGAGCGTGCCACCCAAGCGGCGTGCCACGAGCTCCGCGAGCGCGGAGCCGGCGGCGAGCGCCGCCAAGAGTGCCGCAATGCCGCGCCAGGATCCCAGGGTGGCGGCCGCCAGCGCGAAGAGGAGACCGGCTGCTACCGCCGGCCACGGTGTCCGCTCGCGCAGGCCACTCCCCGTGCCGTGCTCTCGTCCGTACGGATAGCGTACGACGGCGATGACGGCCGCGGCCCGTCCCGCTGCGCCGGCAACGACCAGGGCCGCGGCCAGCCGCAACGGTGTCAGCGCGAGTGCGCAGCCGTAGAACGCCAAGAGCACCAACACGCCGGTGACGAGGGCGAAGGATCCCACGCGGCTGTCCCGCATGATCTCGAGCCTGCGCTCCGGTGCGCGCGGCGCGAACGCGCCGTCGGCGGTGTCTAACAGCCCGTCAAAGTGCAGCGCGCCGGTCAGCGCGAGCGGCGCGGCGACGGCGACCACGGCGACCAATGGGGGCGGTACGACGCGGGAGGCCAGGAGCACGGCGCCGCCGGCCAATGCCCCCACGGCGGCGCCAACCAGTGGAAAGAAGGCGAGGGTCGCCGTTGACCCTTCAGCGCCCGGTGAGCGCGGGCACGCCGGTGGCAGGATCGTGAGGAACGACCACGCGGCCCAGAGGGCCGCTCCCGCCCGGCGCAGCGCCCTCATACCGCTCCGCTGACGCCGGCCTCCGCGAACGTCGCCATCTCGCGCAGCGTGCGCGCCGCGGCGTCGACGAGCGGCATCGCCAACGCCGCGCCCGTGCCCTCGCCTAACCGCAGATCGAGCTCCAGCAGCGGATGCAATCCGAGCTGCGCAAGGGCATGCGTGTGCCCCGGCTCCGCACCGCGGTGCGCCGCGATCATCCAATCCGTGGATGCGGGGACCAGGCGTTGTGCCACCAACGCCGCGGCGGTAGCGATGAAGCCGTCGAGCACGACGGGAATGCCCGCGCGGGCCGCCGCGAGCATCGCGCCGGCCATGCCGCCGATCTCGAAGCCACCGAGCTCCGCGAGCAGGGTCACTCCGTCGGCATCCGGGGCCACGCGGGCAACCGCTCGTGCGACGATCTCGCGCTTACGCGCCAAGCGTTCATCGTCGATCCCCGTGCCGCGTCCGCAGATGTCCTGCTCACCGCGTCCGGTGACTGCCGCGGTGAGTGCCGACGCCGGCGTCGTGTTGCCGATGCCCATCTCGCCGACGGCGAAGAGATCGACGCCTTCGGAGGCAACCCGCTCGAACGCTTCGGCGCCTCGCTCCAGCGCGCGGCGTGCCTGCTCGCGCAGCATCGCCGGCCCGCGAGCGATGCTTTGCGTTCCGCGTCCGACGTTGAGCATCATCAGCCGCGGATCGTCGATCCCGTGCCCCTTGACGCCGAGGTCGGCGACGTAGATGCGTACGCCGCAGCTGCGGGCAATGGCGCAGATCGCCGCGGTGCCGCCCAGAAAACCGCGCAGCATCTGCGCCGTGACCTCCGAAGGGTAGGCGCTGACGCCGTCAGCGGCCACGCCGTGGTCGCCGGCCATCACGATCAGCGCGCGGCGCGCATACCCGGCGGGGGGCGTGCCGCCGTGCATCCCCGCGAGGCGCACGGAGAGTTCCTCGAGTGCGCCCAAGCTGCCCGCGGGCTTGGTAAGCTGGGCCTGGCGCTCGCGTGCCGCGGCGATCGCCGCCGCAGCGGCCGGCTTCACGCCGGCGATCAATGTCTCGACGGTCATGGCACTACCTCGTCGAGATTTCGAGCTCGTAGGTGCGTCGCGCCGCGGGGTAGCCGTAGACGGTTGCGTAGCCGTCGTTGCCCAGGTTGCGCGCGCGCAGCGTCAGCAGAGCGTCGCGCGTCAGGTGCATACGCAGGTAGGCGTCGACGGTGGTGTACGAGTCGATCGGCGGCGCCATGCCGGTCGAAGTGGTGAAGTAGTCGATGTGCGGCCCCACGATCTGCGCGCGAATGCCGAAGGCGGGGGCGTTGCCCACGAAGGGGCGCTCGATCCCCAGCGACACCTGCAGGACCGGCTCGAAGCGCAGGCGCGCCGCAGCGGCGCCCGGTGAGGTGTCGAGCGCGCGATAGAGATCGGTCGCATCGAGTCGCACGACGAAGGCGTTGAACGGCTTCGTCCGTACGCTAGCGGTCAGTCCGTCGATCTCGGCGTGCTGGACGTTCTGCGGGACGAAGTTCTGGTCGAGCTGGATGAGATCGTTGGCGTGGCGGCCGAACCACCCCAGCGAAGCTCCGCCAAGCAGTTGCGGCGCCTCGAGCGTGACGTCGGCGTTGCGCGAGTGTTCCGGGCGCAGCGCGGGATTGGAGAAGCCTGGATAGTACAGGTCGATCAGCGTCGGTACGCGGAACGATTCGCCGAGGTTTGCGGCCAGGCGCAGCGAACCGACCGGCATCAACGCGCCGGCCTCCGGCGCCACGATGCCGCCGTTGGGGGTGTCGTGCTCACCGCGTAGGCCCGCGAACAGGCGCGTGCCTCCGCCCAGCGTCCAGCTCTGTTGCGCGTACGCTCCTACCTGCGAGGCGCGCGCGGTGAACTGAGGGGGCGTGGGAGGGATCGCGCCGGCGCCGAGATCTTCGAGCATGCTCTCGCGCGCGATGTCCAGACCGGTCACGAGCGTGGTACGCGCTCCATCGATCACGTCTCTGATGGCGACCTGCGCGCGTCCGTCGTACGTCGCGCTCTCACCTCCGAACGCGGGGTCGCGGTAGGGCAGCGCTTGGCGCGATCCGGAGAGCGTGACGGAGAGCAGCGAGTGCGCGCCGGCGCGCTGCGCCTCCACGTGCCCTTCGTCGAACGAAGTCAGCTGACGAGCTTGCGACGAAGGGAAACTCAGCGAGCCGGGGACGCCGATCGAGACGGCGCTGCTGCCCAGCGAGCCGCGCAGCCGCCACAGTCCCGCACGCGGTGTCTCGTACGAGAGTCGCATGGCGGTAGACTGCGCGTCGTCGTTGCTGCGCGTACCGGCCGGAAAGCCGTCCAGCGCGGGATACGGATAGTCGTTGACGGCGAGACGCCGCTCGAGGACGAGACCCAAGTGCCCGTCGCCGATGGCCGCACGCAGATCCCTTGCCCCAAACGAGCCGGTAGAGGCAGCGGCGTAGGTTCCACGCGGGACGTCGGTGATGATGTTGATCACGCCGCCGACTGCTGCCGTGCCGTAGAGCGTGGAGACGCCGCCTTCGACCACCTCGATACGCGAGACGCCGGAGGTGGAGAGTGTGCCGAGATCGAGCACGCCGTTGGAGGCCGTGGCGATGGGCGTGCCGTCCAGCAGCACGAGCGTCTGAGCCGCGCTCGCGCCGCGGACGCCGACCGTCGATTGCGCACCGAAGGGCCCGTAGCTGGTGATGTCGATGCCCGGGAGTCCGCGCAGCGCTTCGGCGACGGAGCGATCGCCGCGTGCCTCCATCTGGGCGCGCGTTACGACGAACGTCGGGCGGCTGGTCTGGTCGATGGGCTCGGCGCGGCGGTCGCTCGTGACGATCGTCTCGATGACCTTGAGCGGAGTCGCTGCGGGGGATGGCGAGGGAGTGGCCGCGAGGACCGCGGCTAGCATGAAGGGATACATAGTCCTTCCTTTGCGCGAGGAACGAGCGTTATCAAAGCTCCCGCGTGGTATCCTGACTCGCGGATCGATGTCTTGTGCCGCGGCCTTCCCGCGCATATCATGCGCAGTGGCGATGCGGCGACTCCCCGCTTACAGTGGCGCGACCGTCTCGGCATTGCACCGAGTTCCCACGCTTCGAGCCGGACCCAGCAATTCGTGTCGCAGGCGGCCCCTCCTCTCGCGTGCAACTTCAGCGGCGATGAAACGGATGGTGGTCCTGGCCGCGGCGCTCGCCTGTGCGATCGCCGGCTGTGCCCGCCCGGCGCCCGCGCCGGGCGTCTACGCGGGCGAGCAGCACAAACGCATCGTCTCGCTCGCGCCTTCGCTCACCGAGGAGCTCTTCGCCATCGGCGCGGGCGGCCAGGTGGCCGGCACGTCGGCCTACTCGAACTACCCCGCGCAGGCGCGCGCGCTGCCCGTGATTGACGCCGCGTCGTGGATCAACCTGGAGAAGATCCTCGCGTTGCGACCGGATTTCGTGGTGGGGCTCCCTTCCGATGCGTCCCGCACGCGCGGCTTGGAGCGTGCCAAGGTTCCGGCGTTCCTGATGAAGGACGACCGCTACGATGATATCTATGCCACGCTCGACGAGTTGGGCGTGCTCACCGGGCGTATCGACGCCGCGGGGCAAGTGGTGCAGCGCCTGCGCTCGCGCGTCGCGACGTTGCGCAAGCAAAGCGCGGCGTTTCGCGTGCACCCGCGGATCTTCGTGGTGCTCGACGTTTCGCCGATCTATACCGTTGGCCGCGGCTCGTACATCGACTCGTTGTTGACCATGGCCGGCGCGCGCAACGTCGTGCAGAGCGGACTGCCTTATCCCAACTACTCCGCGGAACGTCTGTTGTCCGATCAGCCCGATGCCCTGATCGTGGCCGGGGAAGTGAAGCTGAAGCCATTGCTCGCACGTCCGCCGTGGAGCGATCTAAGCGCCGTGCGCCGGGGGCGCGTCTACCAGGTGCCGCCGGACTTGGGGCTCGAGGTGCCGGGGCCGCGCGTGGCCATGGGGCTAGCGTGGCTGGTTCGGGTGGTGGAGCGCTTGCAGTCGTGAGGATCGTCGTCGTACGCCACGGTATCACCGAATGGAATGCCGCGCGGCGTTTTCAGGGACAGACGGACATCGCACTCTCCGAGGTGGGGCGGTTGCAGGCCCGCTCTGTCGGCAAACGACTGCACGCGGAGCGCTTCCAACTCTGCGTCGCCAGCGACCTCCAGCGCACGCGCGAGACCGCCGAGCGGATTCTCGCGGAGATCGCTCATCCGCCCACGCTGCATCTGGAACCCGAGCTGCGCGAGATGAACTTCGGTGTCTGGGAGGGTCTGACGTTCGACGAGGTTGCCGCGCGTTGGCCCGACGAGGCCAGCAACTTTCATCACCACTCGCTGCTGGCGCCCCCTGGGGGCGAAACGTGGGCGCAGTTCGATGCGCGCGTCACGCGCGGTTTCGAGCGCCACCGTGCGCGGGTGGATTCCGGTGCCGCACTGCTGCTGGTGGTTCACGGAGGCGTGATCCATGCGCTCGTGCGGCGCTTGATGAACCTCGGCGACCGTCCCGCGCCGATCCACGTCGATCCCGCCGGCGTCACGGAGATCGAGACGGAAGGCGAGACAGCGTGGATGCGGCTCCTGAACGATCGTTGCCATCTCGAAGGGCTCTCGAAGGCGGATTCCTAACGCCATTCGTCGAGCGCGCGCAGGAGGTGTTCGAGAAGTGCGGCGACGTGCGGGCCGGGGACGAGATCGTCTTGCAGATGGACGACGCGGCCTGCTCGCACGGCTTGGAGCAGATTCCACGGCGCGCTGCGCGGATCGATCTGGGCATCCTTCGATACGATGAGGATGTCGGGGTGCGCGCCGGCGAGTCGCTCGGCGGAATAGGGCGTCCAAGGTAACGGGGATGCGGCCGTGTTCTCGAGGTTGGCAAGCCGCAGCAACTCGTCGACGAAGGATCCGCGCCCGGCCGTGTAGATGGGCGCGGTCGCGACGACGACGAAGACACGCAGGCGTCTGCGCTGCGCGGCCGCTCGCTCGAGGCGCTGGAGCTCCATGCCGAGCCGGCGGACCAGAGCCGCGGCGCGTGGTTCCGTGCCGGTGAGCCGCCCGAGGCGCCGCAGCGTGGCGAAGTCTTGCGCGAGGGTGTCCGACGAAAGTATCTCACTGCGCACCCCGGCGCGCTCGAGCGCGGTAAGCGTGGTCGCCTCGAGCGGTACTCCGACGACGAGGTCGGGGCGCAGTGAGAGGATGCGCTCAGGGGTCGCGTCGAGCATGCTGCCAACCTGCGGCAAGCGCCGCGCTTGCGGCAAGCGTGCCGAGTAGCGGTCGACGGCGATCACGCGCGCGCCGGCGCCGATTGCGAAGAGGTCCTCGGTGAGCGACGGCGCGAGTGAGATGATGCGCTGCGCCTCCAGAACCGCCGCGAGCAAGACGCCCAACATGCCGCGCCGTGTTCCTGCCGCAGGCGGAAGCTCCTCTCGCGTGCAAGTGTTTGCAGCATGCTGCACTTGATCGTCGGCGGCGCGCGCAGCGGGAAGAGCCGTTATGCCGCCTCGCTCGTGGGAGCGGCGCAGGCAACCTACGTCGCCACCGCGATGCGCTCGGACGATGTGGACTTCATGGCACGCATCGCGCGTCACCGTGAGGAGCGCCCAGCGTCGTGGATCACCGTCGAAGCGCCGCACGATCCCGCGCCCGCGGTGTTGCAGGCGGTGACGGCGTATGTGATCGTCGACTGCGCCACGCTCTGGCTGACCAATCTGATGTTGGCGCGTCCGACGGCCAGTGACGAAGAGCTCGAGCGCGTGGCCGACGTCGCAGTCGCGTGCTTCGCGCGAGCGGGACGCGTCCGCGAAGTGATCGTGGTGACCAACGAAGTCGGCGGCGGGATCGTGCCCGTGGATGCGCTGGCGCGGCGTTTCGTCGATCTGCAAGGCAGGGTGAACCAGCGGCTTGCGGAGGCGGCTGAGCGCGTCGTGCTCATGGTCGCGGGAATTCCGGTGGAGGTAAAGCGTTGAAGAAGTTCGTGCTGGTCCTGGGCGGGGCACGCAGTGGAAAGAGCGAGTTCGCCGAGAAATTGGCGGCCTCCATCGGCGGTGGCGTCGTCTTCGTGGCTACGGGCTCGCCGGTGGACGAGGCACTACGGCTGCGCATCCAGCGCAATCGCGCGCGCCGCCCGCAGGCGTGGCGTACGCTGGAGGTGGGGACGAGTATCGGGCGCGCGCTGGCCAAAGACGCGCCCGCCGAGCCGATCGTGCTGCTCGATTCGCTCTCCGGAGCCATCGCCAACGTCGTGCTGCGATCCCGCTCGCGCGAGAAGTTGTCCGAGCGTGCCGATCCCGACGTGGAACAGAAGGTCGACGCCGAAGTCGCGGGTCTGCTCAATTGGTATGGGCGCAACGAGAAGACGCTGATCGTGGTGAGCGACGAGCTCTCGATGGGGGCGACGACGGCGCTGCCCAGTGTCGGCGCCTACGCCGAGCTCAACGGGCAGACCAATCGCCGCTTGGCCGACGTGGCCGATGAAGTGTTTCTGATGATCGCGGGCATTCCGCTCAACCTCAAGGAGTCGCCCAAGGGGCTGCTCTAGCGCGCGAGTGCGGTGAGATTTAGCCGGCCGGGTAGCCGGTGATCTCGCGGATCGCGGCGTAGAGCGGACGCAGACGGCCGTAGAGCTTGCGATAGACGCGCCGGTAGAGCGCATCGTACATGCGTTGTGTTTGCGGATGCGGTTCGAAGGTGCGCTCGATGCGCGTCATCGCGGCGCCGGCGGCGTCGAAATCCGCGTGCAGGCGCAGCGCCACCGCCGCGTCGATGGCCGCGCCCAATCCGGAGGTCTCGTAGACGTGTGGCCGTGCGGCCGGCAGACCGAAGACGTCGGCGGTAATTTGCACGGCGGCATCGCTCTGCGCGCCGCCGCCGCAGACGCGCAGGCTCGTGATGGGCGAATGGCTGCGCCGGGCAATGCGCTCGCCGCCCTCGCGCAGTGCGTAGGCTAAGCCTTCGATAATGGCACGATAGAGATGGGCGCGCGTATGCGCGTCGCCGAAGCCCACGATCGCGCCCTTGGCCTCCGGGCCGGGGACGCGCACGCCGGGCGTCCAATACGGCTGCAACATCAATCCCAGCGCGCCGGGCGGCACCTGCTTCAGCAACTCCTCGAAGAGCGGCTCCACGGGAATGCCCGCCGCTTGCGCGGCCAAGCGCTCGCGCTCGCCGAACTGCTCCTTGAACCAATTGACCATCCAGTAACCGCGGAACACTTGCACTTCGGTGTTATACGCATTGGGGATAGCGGCGGGATAAGGCGGCAGGAACGGCGCCGGCTCCACGTAGCGGGGATCGCAGACGTTGATCGTCGCGGTGGTGCCGAAGCTCAAGCAGGCGGTGCCGGGCCGGGTGCAGCCCGAGCCGAGCACTTCGCAGGCCTTGTCGGATGCGGCGGCTACCAGCGGTGTCCCGGAGGGAATGCCGCTGGCGGCGGCTGCCTGAGGCGTCACCGCGCCGATGATCGTCGCGGGCGCGGCAAGCTCCGGCAGCATCTCCGGCTCAATCGGGAGCGCGGCCCACCTCCAGTCGCCGGCGCGCGCCCAGCTCAAACCCTTGAAGTCGAAGGGGAGGTAGCCCACCTGCGAGCCGGCGGAGTCGACGAAGCTCCCGCACAAGCGGTAGTTGAGATAGCCGGAGAGCAAGAGAAAGCGGCGCGTGCGTCTCCAGATCTCCGGCTGACAAGCGGCGATCCAACTCGCTTCCGCCTCGCGTTGAAAGGAGCGCACCGTCGGCGCCATGCCGGCGGCACGAAACGCCAAGCGCCAGCGCAGCGGCAGCGGTGCGACGCGTGGGCTTTTGCGGCTGTCCAGCCAGGTGATGGCTGGGCGCAGCGGCCGCCCCGCGTCGTCGAGGTTGATGACGGTGCCGCGCTGCGTGGTGACGGCGACGGCGCGCACGGCCGCGCGCAGCTCCGGCGCGTCCTCCCAGAGGCCCCGGCACGCGCGGCAAGCCGCCTCCCAAAAGCCCTCGGGATCGTGCTCGTGCCAGCCGGGCTCTTCGATCGTATAGTCGTCGAGTGGCTCGCGCCGCTTGGCCACCAGCCGCCCACGCACGTCGAAGAGCAGCGCGCGCACGCTCTGCGTGCCGTTGTCCAGCGCCAGAATCAGCTCGTCAGACGGCATCGCCGTGCTCCGCCGCGTACGCGCGCCGCCAGCGCACGCGGTACTCCGTCGCTTCGCGCTGCCAGCGTGCGTCGTCCCACCCCAGCTCGCTCGCGCAGATCTCACGCACGCGCGGTAAGTAGCGCGCGCCGCCTTCCGGCGTGAGCAGACCGACGCGCGTTCTGCGCAGCAGCAGATCGTCCAGATGCTCCACGCTTTCCGCACGCGCCGCCCAGCGCAACTCGCACCAGAGAAACTCGCTGGCGCCGACCGGATCGAATTCATCGCCGCGTGCCGCATCGACGACGTCTTGCGCCCAGCGTCCGTAACGTCCGGCCAGGCGCCGGCGCATGGCCGGGGCGAGGGCCGGGGCCGTTGGTTGTGCCGCCGGCGAAAAGACCGGGCGGGGCTCGAAGTTCGCGCGCATGCCGGTCTCCGCGCAGGCGGCGCGCAATGCCGCCAGCGCCAGGGGGCGAAACGTCGTGAGCTTGCCGCCGATCGCGGTGACCAGCCCCTGCTCGCGCAGGATCAAGTGGTCGCGGCTCTCGCGCGAGGGCTCGGCATGTCCCCCCAGCAGCACGGGGCGTACGCCGGCAAAGGCGGCGCTGGCGTCGTGCAGCGTGAGGTCTGAGCGTGGAAATTGGAAGCGTAATCCAGCGATGAGATAGGCGGCCTCTTGCGCCGAGATGGCGGCCTCCACGGCGGGGTCCTCGCAGTGGTCGAGGTCCGTCGTGCCGGCTAAGACCGCCCCTAGCCAGGGATAGGCGAAGATTGGGCGCCGGTCGTGCGGATGGAAGAAGGCCACGGCCTGCGCCAGCGGCAGCCGCCAGTTGGGCAGCAGCAGATGGCTGCCGCGCAGCGGCCGCAGCTTGGGGGTGACTCCGCTGCCGGCGCGCAGTTGATCCGCGGCGGGGCCGGCTGCGTTGACGATCGCGCGCGCCTGCACCTCGCTGCACGCGCCGCTGAGCACGTCGCGCAACGCGGCTCCGGCCGCGCGTCCGCCCAGCCGGAGGATCTCGTCGACGCAGACGTAGTTGAGTGCCGCGCCGCCGGCGTCGACGGCGGCGTGGAGCAGGCGCAGCACCAGCCGCGCATCATCCGTCCAGGCGTCGCCGTACCCGTGCGCCCCCAGCAGTCCTTGCCGCTCGATCTCCGGCACCAGCTCCAATGTTTGTCGCGCATCGAGGCGGCGGCGCGTGCGCCGTCCCG
>SCRI01000022.1 GCA_004298675.1 bacterium
AACGCCCGTGACTCTGCCTCGCGGCGGCGTCCAACTCGCTGGACGAGGCGAAGATCGTTCCCGTCTTCGCCGGCAGCAACGCGGCCTTTACGGCGAGCCGGTCGCACAGACGGCGCTGCACGTGTCCCGCGTGCGCCATCCACGCGGCCTCACCGGCATGTGCCACGTCGGCGGCGCGCAACGGACGGATCAGCAGCGCGAGATCGCGAAACGCCAGCGCTTCGACACGCACGCCTTCGACGGAGAAGCGCCGCCCGGCTAGCGACTCCTCGGCGACACCGAGCAACGCCACCCCGCGACGCACATCGCGCAGGGCACGCTGCTCGGCGTACTGCGTCTTCATCTAACGGGTGTTCCGCTCGACGTTCGCGAGCGCCTCCTGCGGCGAGACGTTCACGATCTGCAACAGTTTCGTCCGCGAGCGCTCTCCGCGCGCCAGCGTCACCGCATGCAACGGGACGCCGACGGCTTGCGCGACCAGTCGACGCACGGCCTCGTTGGCCTGTCCCTCAACGGCACGCGCCCGCGTGGCGACGAGTAGTCCGCCGTCACCACTGAGGCAGACACGCTCGCTGCGCGCGCCAGGCTGTACGCGCACGCGAAGTAGGCGCTCGCCCTGTGGATCAGGCGCCGACGGCGGGATCCTCGAGCAGGCCGACGTGCAAGTGTTCGCGCTCCCGCGCCGGTGGCTGCGGCGCCGGCGCGGTGGCGCCCGCTGCCACGCCGTTGCCGGCACTCTCCACACCGGCGTTGCGCTCGTCGATGAGCGCAAGGTGCGTCAGCAACAGACCGCGCAACTCGTTGCGGGCCTTCTCACGCTCCGCAAACGCATGCTGGCGCTCGCGCTGCGCAGATTCGATCTGATCCCGCAGCGTGGCGACCTCCTTCTCTGCTTCGATGCGGGCCTGGCGAACGATGAGGTCGGCCTCCTTGTGCGCCGCTGCCTTGACTTCATCGGCCGTACGCTGTGCCAAGAGCAGCGTGTTTTGCAGCGACTCCTCCATCGCCTTGAAGTGGCTGATGCGTTCTTTGAGATCGAGCAGCTCGGCCTCCATGGCCGCCCGCTCCTGCGTGTCGTCCTCCAAGCTTTCGATGATCTCGTCGAGGTACTGGTCCACGTCCTCGCGAGCGTAGCCCTGGATCGCCTTCTTGAAGGTCTTATGCTGGATATCGACGATGGTGATGCGCTTCAACGCTTCCCTCCAAAAGAAGCTGCCCCGTCGAACTCGCCGGCGAAGCCGTCGTTCTCCAGGCGCTGGTTGACCGCGTCGACGTCGACGCCCGCCGGGACCACAAGATAGATGCCGTCGGCTAAGCGCTGCATCTTGCCGTCCAGCGTATAGGCGACGCCGGCCACGAAGTCCACGACGCGCTGGAGCAGTTGGCGGTCGGCGCTCTGGAGGTTCATCACGACCAGGCGCCGCGCACGCAGCGCGTCGGCGATCTCCGTGACCTCGTTGAAAGCCCTGGGCACGAAGAGCGCGACGGCTACCCGCGAGCGATCTCCCGCCCGCCCCTGTTGAAAGGGAACGACTTTACGCCGCTCTCCGGTTCCCGTGCGCCCATCCTCGTCGAACATGTCGTCCTCCTCGTCGCGCAACGAGAAAAACGCGCCGATCTTCTGTAAGAAACTCATCTGCCGATCGCCTCCTTCGCGGGACGGGGACCGAAGATCGCCGTACCCAATCGCAGCTCGGTAGATCCCGCGGCGAGAGCCTCGCGCCAATCGCCGCTCATGCCCAGCGAGAGCACGTCCCCGCCACTGCGCTCGAAACACGCGCGCGCCCATTCGAAGGCGCGCGACGTCTCCTCGCGCGTAGCAGCGATGGGCGCAATCGCCATCACGCCCTCGACGCGCAAGTGCTCGAGCGTACGTACCTCGTCGAGCAGCGCGTCAAACCTGTCCGGCGTCACACCAAAACGCTCGCTGGGAGAGATGTTCACTTGGAGCAGCACGGGCAGCGCGCGCCCAAGTGCCGCCGCAGCGCGCTCGAGCGCGCGGGCTGCTTCGACGCGATCGACGGATTCCACCACGTCGAAGAGTTGTGCGATACGGCGTGCCTTGTTGGTCTGCACGTGCCCGATGAAGTGCTTGCGGACGGGGAGTCCGGCGAGCTTGCCCTCGGCCTCTTTGACGTAGTTCTCTCCGACGCTCGCGACGCCGGCGGCGATCGCCTCAACGATCGCGTCACGCGGTTGAAACTTCGTCACCGCAACCACACGCGCCGCGCCCAGGGAGCGCCCGAGCGAGCGCATGGCCGCGTCGATCTCCTCGCGCAACGACGCGTAGCGATCGGCGATCGAGCCACGCTCGAGCATCATGGGCCAACGTTTTCGGCGCAATCCGCCGCGAAGCCTGGCGTAGCGGCGACGGCCGCGGCCCGTTCGTCGCCGAACTCGCGCAGCGTCCGATCGCGCCACGCCGCCCACTCTCCGCGTTCGATGGCGCCGCGCGCCTGCGCGGTGAGGTCGAGCAACACGGAGATGTTGTGGTAGCTCAGCAGCGTGGCACCCAGCATCTCTCCGGCGCGGAAGAGGTGCGCGAGATAGGCACGCGTGTAGTGGCGGCAGACGTAGCAGTCGCAGGCCGCATCGACGGGCGCGGTGTCCAGCTTGAAACGCGCCGCGCGCAGGTTGAGCTCACCCGCGCGCGTGATGGCACGCGCGTTGCGCCCGCAGCGTGTAGGATAGACGCAGTCGAA
>SCRI01000023.1 GCA_004298675.1 bacterium
GGATCACTTTCAACTTCGTCAGCGGGATCTGTGAGATGCGGCGCAGATCCGTGAGTGAGACGCCGTGCTCCTGCGCCTCGAAGATGTCGAGCGTGCCGTAGATCTTCTGCACTTCCTCGACGTCGGGATACTTGCCCGTCAAGAAGTAGTGCTGTACCCGCGTATCGCTCATGCGATAGAGCAGGATGCAGCGCGAGGGCTGGCCGTCGCGTCCGGCGCGGCCGGCCTCCTGCGTGTACGCCTCTACGCTGCCCGGGAGGTCGTAGTGGATGACGAAGCGGATGTTGGGTTTGTCGATGCCCAGACCGAAGGCATTGGTGGCCACCACCGCGCGAATCTTCTCCTCCATGAACAGCTCGTGCACGCTGTCGCGCTCACGCTTGTGCAGTTTGGAGTGGTAGACGGCGGCGGGGATGCCTAGGCTCTCGTGCAGATATGTTTGCACCGCCAACGTATTCTTGATCGTCGCGGTGTAGATGATGCCGGTGCCCTCGGGCTCGGACTGAAAGAACTGTCTGAGGAGCTTGAGCTTCTCGTTCTCACTCTCCGCGCGCAGCACTTCGTAGATCAAGTTGGGGCGGTCAAAGCCCTTGACGACCGGCTTCACGCCGGGGATGCCCAGTTGATGCAGGATGTCTTCGCGCACGGCGGGGGTGGCGGTGGCCGTCAGCGCCAGCACCGTGGGGTGGCCGAGTGCTTGGATGACATGGCCCAGGCCGAGGTAGGCCGGACGGAAGTCGTGGCCCCAGGCGGAGATGCAGTGCGCTTCGTCGACGACGAAGAGCGGAACCGTCAGCTCGCGCAGCAGCGCGACGAAGGTTTCGTCCTCGAGCTTCTCGGGCGTGACGAAGACGATCTTGAGCGCACCGCCGCGGATGCGCGCGAGTGCCGCGGCCTCCTGTTCCTCGGTGAGCGTGGAGTTGAGCGCAACCACGTCGTAGACGCCGCGGTCGGCCAGCATGTCCACTTGATCTTTCATCAGCGCAATGAGCGGGCTGACGACGATGGTCGTCCCTTCGAGCAAGAGCGCGGGGAGCTGGTAGCAGAGGCTCTTCCCGGCGCCTGTGGCCAGAATGGCAAGCGAATCCTTGCCGGCCATGATGCGCGAGATAACCTCTTCTTGGCCCGGATAGAAGTTCGGGTAACCGAACTTCTCCGTCAGGGCCGCACGCAGATTCACACCTTCTCCTTGTTCGACGGAGATACAACACTGGGGCGACGACAATACCGGCACCGTGCTATACATTACCCAGCGCAGGTCTCGGGGGTTTCGCTTCGCTTGTGCCCGAGCCACGCCTGCCCCAAACGCGTGCACGCGTTTGGGGTCCCCGATGAGCGAAGTAGAACCGAACTGCAAGCCGGGCCGGGTGGCCCGGAAGCTTTCAAGCAAAGGGGTCCCCACGAACGAAGCAGAGCGGAGTGAGTGGGGAAGATCACAGCAGGTTCGTTTGGGAGAGCGCGCCAACCAGCCAGCGTGTCTCTCTATCGTTCGTGGCGTCCCAAGACGTTCGCCGAGCTCGTGGGTCAAGATGCCGTCGTCAAGACGCTGACCTCCGCGATCACCAAGGGGCGGCTTGCCCACGCCTACCTCTTCTCCGGCCCGCGCGGATCGGGGAAGACCTCCGCCGCGAAGATCCTAGCCCGCTGCATCAACTGCGTCCACGGTCCCACCGCCGAGCCCGACAACACCTGCGAGAACTGTCTGGCCATCCTCGAAGGCCGTGCGCTCGACGTGCTGGAGATCGACGCCGCGTCCAACCGCGGCATCGACGAGATTCGCGAGCTGCGGGAAAAGGTGAAGTTCGCCCCTAGCACGATGCGCCGGAAGGTCTACATCATCGACGAGGCTCACATGCTCACCCGCGAGGGGGCCAATGCCTTCCTCAAGACGCTGGAGGAGCCGCCGGAGCACGTCGTGTTCATCATGGCCACCACCGAGCCCGAGAAGCTGCCGGTGACGGTGCTCTCGCGCTGCCAGCGCTACTCGTTCCGGCGCATCGCGATTCCCGTGATGCTGGAGCGGCTGCGTCACATCGCCGCCGCGGAGGGATTCACCTTCACCGAAGAGGCGCTCGGGCAGATCGCCTACCGGGCCGACGGCGGCCTACGAGACGCCCTCACGATGCTCGAGCAAGCGGCGGCCTTCGGCGACGGTCAGGTGGATGCCGAGACGGTGGCGGCGGCCTTCGGGCAGTCGACGCGCGAGTGGGCGCGGTCGCTCGTGCAAGCCGTCTGCGACGCCGATGCGGCGGCGGCGCTGGACGCCGTCTCCGGCGCCTCCGACGCTGGGGCCGAGATGGTCAACCTCATGCGCGAGGTCATCTCCTCGCTGCGCCAGCTCTTGGTGGCGCGGCTCAACCCCGAGGTGCTGGCGAGCGAGCTGGCGCCCGAAGATGCCCGCTGGGCGGCCGAGCACGCCGAGGGCGTGCCGCAGGGGAGGCTCGTGCGCGGCCTCAAGCTCCTGGCCGACGCCATGGCCGACGCCCGGCGCAGCGGCCTGCCGCGCCTGGAGCTGGAGGTGGCGATGCTGCGCCTGCTGCTGGCGGCGGACGAGGCCCCCGCGGCCAAGCCCGAGCCACACGCCGCACCTGCCCCGCCCAAGCCCGAGCCACGCCTGCCCGCACCGGCCCAGGCGTCCCCGCCCCCGCCGGCGCCCGCGCCCGCGCCCGCTGCAGGTGAGCCGTCCGTGCAGAAGGTGCTCGGGATCTGGGAGCAGGTTCGCGCGCGCGTGGCGGAGCGCAGCGCCCCGGTCAACGGGATGCTCGCCGCAGCCGAGCCGCGCAGCGTCAGCGGCGGGGTGCTGACGTTGGAGTTTACGAATACCATCGCCGCCGACGCCGTCCGCGACAACGCGCCGCTGGTCGAGGAGGCGCTGCTCGATCTCTTGAGCGTGCCTCTGAAAGTGTCGATCCACGTGCAGAAGCGGGCCCCAGCGGCCCATGGCGCGAGCGGCGGCGCGGGCAGGGCGCCCTCGATCCGGGAGGATGGCAGCGACCTCCTCGACTATGCCTTCAAGAAGTTTTCCACCTGAGCGGACGGAGTGCGATGAACCAGGCGCAACTGATGCGGATGCTGCAGAAGACCCAAGCCGAGATGGCGCGCGTGCAAGAGGAGCTCGCGGCGACGACCGTCACGGGCAGTGCCGGCGGGGCCGTCTCGGTCGAGATGACCGCGGACTTGCATGTTACCAAAGTGACGATTGACAAGGCCGCACTCGACCCCGAAGACGTGGAGTCGCTGGAGGACGTGGTGGCCACCGCCGTCAACGCGGCGATCAAGAACGCGCAGGACCTCTCCAGCCGCAAGATGGGGGCCGTGACCGGCGGGATGCGCATCCCCGGCATGTTCTAAAGGGCATGCCGTCGATAGCGGGCCCCGTACAATCGCTGATCAACGAGTTCGCGAAGCTCCCGACGATCGGTCCCAAGACAGCCGCTCGCCTGGTGTTCTACCTGCTTGCTCAACCGCGGGGCGAGGCAGCGAGTCTGGCCGAGGCCATCCTTGCGCTCAAGGACAAAGTTCGCTCCTGCTCGCAGTGCTTCTCGATCACCGAGGACGATCCGTGCGAGATCTGCCGCGATCCGCGCCGCGATCCGCGGCTGCTCTGCGTGGTAGCCGAGCCCAAGGACATCTTTGCCCTCGAGCGCACGGGAGTCTACCGGGGACGCTACCATGTTCTGGGGGGGCTGATCTCGCCCATGGAGGGTATCGGCCCCGATCAGTTACGGGTGCGCGAGCTGATCGCCCGCGTGGGGCAGGAGAGCCCTTCCGAGGTAGTGATCGCAACCAATCCCAACGCCGAGGGAGAAGCGACCGCCCTCTACCTCTCCCGGCTGCTGCAGCCGCTGGGGGTCACGGTGAGCCGCTTGGCATACGGGCTGCCGATCGGAGGCGAGTTGGATTACGCCGACGAGGTGACGCTTGCTAAGGCTATCGAGGGGCGAAGAATCCTTGAAAAATAAAGGTTCTTTTAACTTCAAAAATCAAATAGACTTGTAAAACTGAAGGCCAGCATGGTATGCTGGTGGGGCGATGCCGAAGAACTATGACCAGAATTGCCCCATTGCCTGGACCGCCGGCCTAATCGGCGAGCGCTGGACGAGCCTGATCGTGCGGGACCTGCTGTTGGGTAAGACCACCTTCTCGGAGTTGGCCGCCTCCACCGGGGCCTCAACCAACACGCTCTCGTCGCGCCTGCGCGATCTGGAGCTCGAGGGCATCGTCGACCGCCACCAGTACCAGGAGCGCCCGGCGCGCTTCGAATACGAGCTGACCGAGAAGGGGCAACGGCTCCATCGGTTGATCGGCGCCATGTACGCCTACGGCATGAACTACGGCGGCGTCTCACCCTCGTACGCCTTCGCCCACGAGGAGTGCGGCTCGCCAGTCGAGCCCGAGTGGTACTGCGAGACCTGCCAGCGAGCGGTGGGCCAGCGCGAGGTCGTGCGCGCCCAGCGGTTGCTCAAGCCTTCCCGTCGCCGCTCCCGTCGCGCTTCCTAGCGTTCAGCCGGTCGATCAACTCGCGCCCCATCCCCACGGCCCGCTGCCGCGCCTCGTCGTAGAGGCGGCGGACTTGCATGGATGACATCGGGCGCCCCTGCTGATAGTAGAAGGCGGCCCCTTGGCCCACCACCAAGGTGCCCGCATACGCGATCCCACCCTTGACCAGGATGCCCGCTACCGGGATGAAGCCGGAGAGCTCCCGGGCCAGCGCCCGCCAGCCGAAACCACCGCCCACCACCGGAATCAGCTCGCCCAAACGCGCCAGGCCGGGCTCGTGCCCATAGGTAGCGGCGATCTGCAGCAGGAGAAAGGCCTGGATGCCGGTGATCGCGAGCGTGTCGCCGGCGGAGGCTACCGTCCCCAGCACGATGCCCAGCACCGGCACGTGATCCACCAGCGCCGAGGCTACCGCCACGCGCAGGCTCGACATCGCGGCCTCCGTCGTCAGGTAGTCCGCGACCGTACGGCGCAGCACCGGCAGCCTCCGCCCCGCCGCGACCTCGACGCCCTTGAGCGCCGTCAACAGGTGCGCAAAGAGCGTAGCTTCGAGGTCACTCGCGCTCAGCGCGGGGACGGCGTAGTGGGCCGTGCCGGCGGCGGAGGGGGCCTCGCCGGCGGCGCGCGCCGGCGCCTCGGGATCGACGGTTACCGCGAAGACGGGGAGCTCCATCGCCTCCAAGCGCGAGAGCGTGGAGGGTGCGGCGTCGCCTGGCCGCCCCACGAAGATCACGCAGCGGGCGGCGGTCCTGTCGGCAAGGCGTTCGGCGTTCGAATCGAGGCTTTCCAGGCAGGCGTTGGCGTCCAGCGGGATGCGGTCGCCGTGGCCGGAGAGCAGGGTCGCGCGCAACTGCGCCGTGAGCGAGGCGTCGCCGGCGAGGAAGATGCGGAATGGTCGTTTGGCCTGGGCCTCCACGAGGTTGAGCGTGAGGCCCTCGCTCCACGTACCGGCCGACGATAGCGAGCTCAGCGTACCGGGCTCTCCTTGGGGCGATCCGGACGCGGGCCCTCCTTGGCCGGATCGTCGGTATAGTCGAGGTAGATCAAGCCTAGGAAGATCTCCAGCGACTGCGCGTTCATGCGGCGTGAGTTGGCGAGATCGACCAGCGGCTCGTGGCTCGAGCGCATCGACGTCAGGATGGCCGCGGGCGTGCTCTGCGTGTCGGCCGCGACGATCGTCGCCGCCGCGACTTGTCCGGGGCTCACGTCCAGTTGCTCCATCTGTTGATAGTTGGGCGGGTCGAGGTGGAAGCGGGTCTTCAGCGCGTACGTCAGCGTATCGTAGCGCGCCGAGGGATAGCCTAGCCCCAGCAGCGTGATCTGTGCCTCCAGCGAGCGGGACTTGGCCATGTTGAAGAGCTGCCATGATTGCGAAGCGGCGATCGAGGCCTTAGAGACGGAGGCGTTCGCCTTTTCCATCAGCGGCACGAGCGTGTTGTAGTCCTCCAGCGAGATGTCGCCGCCGAAGTCGAGGCGCACGTGATCGAGCGTTTTGAGGAATGCATCGATGTCGCCAAGCGAGACGTCCAGCAGCGCGAGCGCGGCCCGCGAGGCGTCGGCCGTGCGCACGAGATCGCCTTGGGAGCGCTCGAGCGAGGCGAGAATACCGGGATAGTACGGCAGCATCGAGAGCGACGGCGCCGGGATGGGCTTGAGATCGAGCGGTGCGGTCATCTGCGTGAGGACACCCTGTTCGTCCAGCAGCAGCCCGCCCTTTTTGCCGGTCTCGAGCGTGCCGATTTGGTCGAGGGCATTGGGCGCCTTGTCCAGCGCATTATCGGCGTTGCGGATGATGGCGTAGAGATTGCGGCGCACCGCCTCCAGGCGCGTCCCCTTGCGCACGTCCACTTGGCTGAAGTCGGGCATCTCGTAGCCGATGGAGTTGACGCGATCCGTGATCGACTTGAGCTGTGTCTTGCCGTCCTGCCGCCGCTGCTGCAACTCGGCCGAGACTTGCTCCAAGCGTGCGGAGGCATCGGCAAGTTGCTGTTTGAGCGGCGCGGGATCTTCGTGGAGCAGCCTGGTTCCGTGTACCGAGTCGCGCAGGCGCTCCAAGCGCACCGTGGCGTCCGCGCGCGTCTGCACGTCGCCGGTCTTGCTCAATTGCTCCAGCGTCTGCTCGCCCTTCTCCGGCTGCCCCAACGCGACTTCGAGCTGTCCCATGCGCATCTGCGCGAGCTCGTCGTGCGGATCGCGCTTGAGGATGTCGCGGAACTCCATCGCCGCCACGTTGTAGCGCGCGGTCTCTTGGTCGTGCAGCGCGCGCGCCATGCGCTCGTCGAGCGTGACCTTGGTGGGGTCGAGCTGCGGGTAGCCGTCCAGGTGAGAGATACGATCCTTGCTGCCGGGGTGGTCCTCGAAGTACTTGGAGACCAGATCGTTGCTCTCGCCCAGCGATTCGAGGTGCAGCATCGAGGAGACGGCCGCTGCGGGATCGTAGCCGGCGCGCGTCATCAACTGCAAGCCGTACTGGTCCGCCTGCAGTTCCTGTACGCGGCTGAACTTGGCTACCGTCAGGCCGCCGATCAGGTTGCCGAAGTGATAGGCGAAGGGCGAGAAGATGGAGGCGACGCCCAGCAGGATCTGCAGGATCGTGTTGCGCGTTTGTTCGGTGACGGCGTGACGGCGTTCGATGTGTCCGGTCTCGTGGCCGAGCACGAACGCGAGCTCGTCGTCGGACTGCGCGAAATCGAGCATGCCGAGATTGACGTGAACGTAGCCGCCCAACGTGGCATAGGCGTTGATCTCGTTGGTATCGATGATGAAGATGTGATACGTCAAGTCGCGCCGCGCGCGCTGTGTCCACAGACGGTCGGTGACGTCTTTCACCCAGGCATTGAGCAACGGATCGCTGACGTACCCTTGCGTCTCCTCGATCTGCTGCTCGTAGTCTTTGGCGATCTGCACTTCCTGCGCCGTCGACATCGCGCTGGACGGCACGGGCAGGCTGGCCCAGAGCAGCGCTGAGATCAAGACGAGCGGCGTGAATTTGCGCAACATGGACGTTCCTCGCCCTACGGAGAGCCGGGTCGGAAGGTGGGAGTTAGGTTCCGCGGCCACGCGGGCCTGTTTGGATTGTCTCCCGCGAGTCTGAGAAAAGATTGGGGATGGCTTGTGGATACCGGGTGAAAGTTGTGGACCGCTTGTGGAGGGCGCAGGGCGCCGACTCGGGCTGGGCGTATGGGGGCCCATGCCGATCGTTCGCGGGACGCGCAGCGGGCTGGAGTTCGATCTCTTTGCAAGCCCCCTCGTGGAGCTCTTGCCGCAGGTACGAAGCAAGCTCGACGCCTCTCCGGAGTTTTACCGGGGAGCCGCTGGCGCGCTCTCCTTCGGTGACGCCGCTCCGGACGAGAGCGCGTTCGACGAGCTGGTGGCGGCGTTGGCCGAGCACGGGATCGCGGTAGCCGGCGTGCGCGGCGGGGCGGCGGTCGCCGAGTTCGCCGAGCGGCGCGGCCTAGCCTATCTCGGAGCGCTGGCGCCGGCGGCGCCGAAAGCGCGCCGTCTCTCGGCCGCGGCACGCTCCACGCAGGCCGACTTCGCCGGCGCGCGCGCGGACCTCGCACGCCGCAGATTGCGCGCGGTGCATGAGCCGGAGTCGCCGCAGCCCGCCGGCGCGATCGGCGAGGGCACGGAACTTCATCGCGGAACGCTGCGAGGCGGGCAGGCCTTGCGCCGGCACGGCTCGATCGTCGTCTTGGGGGACGTCAACCCGGGTGCCGAGTTGATCGCCACCGGCGACATCGTGGTGATCGGGGCTCTGCGCGGCATCGCCCACGCGGGGGCGCAGGGCGACGTGGGCGCGTGTGTTTTCGCGCTCGACTTGTCGCCGACGCAGTTGCGCATCGGCCCCCACATCGCCGTGGCGCCGGAAGGCGAGCGGCGGCGCAGCCCCGTTCCCGAACTTGCGCGGATCGAGGACGGGCGGATCGTGATCGTGCCCTACGCGCCGCCGCGGTGAGGGCAGGTCAAGGAGAGAGTACGTGAGGGTAACCGGGAGAACGGCATCGTGAGTGAAGTAGGGCGGCGTATCGTCGTGACCTCGGGCAAAGGCGGCGTCGGCAAGACGACGACGACCGCCAACCTCGGCTGTGCGCTGGCGCGCGCCGGCCGCAAAGTGGTGCTCGTGGACGCCGACATCGGCTTGCGCAATCTCGATCTCGTGCTGGGCTTGGAAAAGCGTATCGTCTTCGATCTGGTCGAGGTGGCCGAGGGGCGTTGCGCTCTGCGCTCCGCGCTGATCAAGGACAAGCGTCTGGAGGATCATCTGTGGCTGCTGCCTGCGGCGCAGACGCGCGACAAGCAGGCACTGAGCGAGGAGCAGATGGAGGCCATCACGCGGGAGCTCGCCGGGACGGTAGATTACGTGCTGATCGACTGCCCCGCCGGTATCGAGCACGGCTTCCGGAACGCCGTGGCCGGTGCCGACGAGGCCATCGTCGTCACGACGCCGGAGGTCAGCGCCATCCGTGACGCCGACCGTATCGTCGGCAAGCTCGGGGAGCGCGCGTTGCCGACGCGGCTGATCGTCAACCGCATCCGCCCCGAGTTGGTGAAGGCGGGCGACATGCTCTCGGTGGACGACGTGTGCGAGGTGTTGGGTCTGGAGTTGTTGGGCATCGTTCCCGACGACGAGGACGTCATCGACACCACCAATCGCGGCGAGCCGGCCGCGCTGGCCGAAGGCACGCGCCTGGCGTCGATCTACGGCAAGATCGCCCGCCGCTTGGAGGGCGAGATGGTGCCGTTCACGAGTCTCGAGCCACAGAGCTTCCTAGGCCGGCTCTGGGACGCTCTGGCGGGTTAGGAGGGAGCAACGATGGCCGACGGACGGAGCGCCGCCGCCTTGGAGGCGGAGAGCGTCGAGGTGCGTGAAGACGCTGTTAGCGCCGCGCAGCGCGAGGGGACGGCAATCGTCATCACCTCCGGGAAGGGCGGTGTGGGAAAGACGACCTCGACGGCAAATCTAGGCGCGGCGCTGGCGGCACGCGGACGCAGCGTGTGCCTGGTCGACGCCGACGTAGGGTTGCGCAATCTCGACGTGGTGCTGGGGCTGGAGAACCGCGTCGTCCATCACTTCCTCGACGTGATCGAGAAGGCGTGCTCACTCGAGGAGGCGCTGGTGCAAGACAAGCGTGTGCCGTCGCTGGTGCTGCTCCCCGCCGCGCAGACGCGTGAGAAGGACGACGTGGCCACGGCGGAGATGGCCGCGCTGATCGAGGATCTGCGCAAGCGCTACGACTACGTTTTGATCGACTGCCCCGCCGGCATCGAGATGGGTTTCAAGAACGCCGTGGTAGGGGCGCAGCGCGCGATCGTGGTGACCACGCCGGAAGTCAGCGCGGTGCGTGACGCCGATCGCGTGGTGGGCCTGTTGCCCAAAGGCGTGGAGGCGCACTTGATCGTCAATCGCCTGCGCCCGCAGTTGGTGCGTAGAGGCAAGATGCTCTCGGTCGCGCAGATCGACGAGATCCTGCGGCTGCCGCTCTTGGGCGTGATTCCCGACGAAGCTGAGGTGGTGGTGGCCACCAATCGTGGCGAGCCGGTCTCGCTCAACGCTGCTTCGCGGACCGGCGAAGCCTACCGTCGCGCGGTCTCGCGCTTGGAGGGGGAGCAGGTGGAGATCGACGACTACAGCGGCGATGGCGGCTTCTTCGAACGGCTCGCTGCTTGGATCGGAGGACGGCGATGAGCTGGTTGGACGCGATTCTACGGTTCTTCCGTCCCACGCCTTCGGGCGTGGTCGCCAAAGAGCGTCTGCGTCTGGTACTGCTCTCCGACCGTATCCATCTGGCCCCCGATGTGATCGATCAGTTGCGCGGCGATCTGATCGCAACGATCTCCCGCTACATGGAGATCGACGAGGTCGGTCTCGACGTGACCTTTGAGACGCGCGAGAACGACGTGGCGTTACTGGCGAATATCCCGATCAAGGCGGTGCGGGCACGTCCCTTGCCGCCGCCGGCGCCGGTTGTGCCACAGCCGGAGGAGGCCGTGGCGCAACCGGAAGAGGCCGTGGCGTTGGCGGAGGTCGCGGCGGCGGACGGCGTTGCAGCTGCGGAGGCCGTGACCGTTCCGGCGCGCCGCAAGCGGGTGAAGGCGAAGGGGAACCCGGAGGCGGGTTAGGCCTGCAGATGCGCTTCGAGAAACCAGAGCTGCTTCTCGATGGCGCGTGAGATCTCGATGTAGAGGTCGTTGGTATCGGGATCGCCGATGGTGTCGCTGGTCTCGATGGCTAGGCGCAAGTTATGCGCGTAGGCGGCTAAACGATCGACCAGCGCCGCGACGTGGCTCTTGCCGTCGTGGATGTCGTCGGGGTATTCGTCGATGCGCGAATCGTGCGCGGCCCGGCGTAGCGTCCCCAATGCCGTGCCGCCCAAGGCGGTGATCCGCTCGGCGACCAGATCGACCTGCGCGACGAGGATCGCCGCGATCGAGTCGAACAGCTCGTGGAGCGCGATGAAGTTCATGCCTTTCACGTTCCAGTGTGCATACTTCACCTGGCTTTGGAGATCGAGCGCGTCGGCTAGCGTTTCGTTGAGCAGGGCTACGAGTTGGCTACGGTCGCTCTCGGGGACGTCGATCTTGGTCACGTGGAGGGCTGCGGTTTGCGTTCCGTCGATCGGCACGTTGTGATCCTTTCTGAGGTGGGTGTTTCAAGAAGAGGCCCCGGCCGGGTCTCCTGCCCGTGGTTGTACCCGCCGTGGGTACAAGGAGCCACGATGGAAAAGCCGCGTGAAGCCCAGAAGCCGGATGCCCAGCCGGATGCTCCCGAGCCGGAGCCGCTCGAGGACCCCTATGACGAGACCCTCGCCGAGTCGTTTCCAGCCAGCGATCCCCCGCCCAGCACGCTGAGCATCTAGGGAGGCTTCCGCCGCCGGGGCGATAAGTTGCCCCGCTGTGGATCGCCCCTGGTATCGCTCCTATAACTTCATCCTCGCCGGCGTCTGCGTCCTGATCACGCTGGCGGGCTTGCTATTCATTCACTCGGCCACGCTGCACGATCCAAGCGCCGCCAGCGAGGCTAGGAAGCAGGGGCTCTACGCGCTCGCCGGTCTCGGCGTGATGATTGCGTTCTCTGCCATCGACTACCATTGGTGGAAGAAGGCGGCGCCGTATCTCTACGCGCTCAACCTGCTCTTACTCGGCATCGTACTGGCCAAAGGGCAGTCGGCCCTGGGGGCGCAGCGCTGGATCTCGCTGGGTCCGCTGGGTACGTTTCAGCCTTCGGAGTTCGCGAAGTTCTTCATGGCGGTGACGCTGGCGGCGATGCTCTCCGAAGACCGCAAGTACGAGAAGTTGCGCGACCTCGTCAATCCGCTCTTCGCGCTGATCTTTCCCGCGCTGCTGGTGGTCAAGCAGCCCGATCTCGGAACCACGCTCGTGTTGGGCGCCATCTTCACCACGCAGCTCTTCTTCGGGATCGACAATCTGCGCGTCTTCGCGCTCTACGTTGCGGGCGTCGTCGCAAGCGCGCTCGTCACCGTCGGCACGCCCTTCGTGCTCAAACCGTTCCAGCGCGCGCGCCTCTTGGTCTTTCTCAATCCCAAGGCCGACCCGCAGGGCGCGGGCTGGAACCTCAACCAGTCGAAGATCGCGGTGGGCGACGGACAACTCTTTGGCCGCGGTCTCTTCCACGGCTCCCAGACGCAGCTCAACTTCGTGCCCGAGCACTCGCGCGATTTCATTTTCACCGTGCTAGCTGAAGAGACGGGTTTCGTCGGCGCGGCGCTGCTGCTATGCGCGTATGCCGTGGTGCTCTGGGGCGGCATCGCCGCCGTGGCCAGCGCACGCGACAAGTTCGGCGTGCTGCTGGCCGCGGGCTTGGTGGCGATGTTCGCCTTTCACGTCCTGGTCAATGTCGGGATGACGATCGGCATCATGCCCATCGCCGGTATTCCGCTCCCGTTCATGAGCTTCGGCGGTTCGGCGCTGATCACGAACTTCATGGCTATCGGCGTGCTGCTGAACGTCTACATGCAGCGCCACCGCCTCGTGTTCTGAACGCGCTCTGCGGGGTGCTCGCGAAGGCTACTCCTTGATCACCGCCCACTTGCCGTCTTTGACTTCGGTCATGTGCAGCGACTGGATGGCGATGCCGTTGTGATCCTTGGCGGTGAACGTGTACATCGCCGTCGCCCCGTGAAACGGCTTCATCGTCTCCCAGGCTTTGACGATCGAGGGACCGTCGAGCTTGCCGCCGTTGGTTTGCGCCGCGAACTGGAACAGATGCGCGGCGTCCCATGCGAATGACGCGAAGTTGTTGGGCGGAAGCTTGAACTGACTGCGGTAGGCGCTGATGAAGTGTTCCTGGACCGCGTCGGGTGAGGTGGTGTTCAAGTCGGTATCCGAGTAGACGCCTTCGGCATCGGGACCGGCCACGCGGATGAAGTTTTGCGAGAGGATGCCCGTCGATCCGACGACGTGTACTTTGAGTTTGAGCTGGCGGATCTGGCGAACGGCGATCGCCGGCGCCTCGGATGCGCCCCAGAGAAAGACCGTATCGGCACCGCTCTGCTGCACCTTCAGCAGCTGCGGAGTGAGGTCGCTAGCCGTGGTAGGGTACTGCTCTTCGTCCACGACGTCGAGGCCGTCTTGCTTGGCACGCTCGGCCAGCAGCTTATGACCGATCTGTCCGTAGGGATTCTCGTCATAGAGGATGGCGATTTTCTTCGCGCCTAGCCGGTTCTTGGCGAAGAGCGAGAGTTTGGCGGTCTCCAACTCGTTGCGCGGCACCGACTGGAAGAGATACGGCGTGATGCCGCGCTTGGTCTCCCAGAGTTGCGCGGTCGGCGTCATGAAGATCTCCGGAATCTGCGCGCTCTCCGCCAAGCGGTACGCGGCCTGTGTGTTGGCGGTGAGGGTGCCGCCGATGATGCCGATGACGTGCTGCGAGATCAGCTGCGTGGCGAGCTGTGAGGAGACGTCGGGTTTGCCTTCGTCGTCCAGGATGACGATTTTCACGGGGTGTCCCGCGATGCCGCCGCCGGCGTTGATATCGCGTTCGGCGGCCTGCAGCGCGTTGCGCTCCGGCTCGCCCAGCGGCGCGAACGGCCCCGAGATGGAGAGGATGGCGCCGATCGTTACGGGCGTTCCGGTCGGCGTGACGGCCCCGCTGGGGGCCGTGGAGAGGGCGATGGCGGCGGCCGCGAGTGCGGCAAGTGGGCGGATCCGCATGAAAAGGATGACTCCTTTCACTCGTGCGTTTAGAGAAAACGCCGATCGTCAAGTGCGAGGTGCTTCCAGGGAGGACGGAACGACGCCTCTCCTACTCGAAGCACCCGCCCCGTGGAGCGCTCCGTGTGATCGACTTCGTCTTGCAGCTCGTGATCGCCGGCCTGACCGTGGGCAGCGCTTACGCGTTGGTCGCGCTGGGATACCACGTCATCCTGCGAGCCACACGCGCCATCAATTTCTCGCAAGGTGAATTCGTAGTGCTGGGCGGACTCATCGCGTACACGTTCGTGCACGTGCTGCATGCGTCGCCCTGGTTGGGCCTGCTCGGCGCCACAGCCGCGGGCTTCGCGTTGGGGTGGATCTACGAGCGCATCGTGCTGCGCCCCGCCGCGCGCAACGGCGACATCGCGGTCATCATCGCCACCATCGGCTGCGTCTTCATTTTGCTCTACGGTCACGCGCTGATCTGGGGCAGCCTGCCGCAGCCGCTGCCACCGTTTACGGGGGCGCAGGGGCAAGCGCTCCATCCCGGCGGCGTCGCGATCCAAGAGCAGAGCCTGTGGGTCTTCGCGCTGCTGGCGTTCGCGCTGTTCGTGCTGTGGCTGCTCTTCGAGCGTACGACGTTCGGCAAGGCGATCCGGGCCGCCGCCGTCAACCCGATCGGGGCGCAATTGGTGGGCATCGACGTCAACGCGGCGCGGGCCGCCAGCGTGGGGATTGCGATCGCGCTGGCGGCATTCGGGGGAACGCTGCTCGGACCGATCACGCTGGTGGGCGGAACGGCGGGGACGGCCATCGCCATCAAGGGCTTCGTGGGTGCCGTCGTGGGTGGGCTCGACTCGCCGCTGGGCTGTGCGCTGGGCGGACTGGCCGTGGGCGTCATCGAGAAGCTGCTGGCGGGTTGGCTGCCCTATCAAGCCGTCGATCCCGTGGTCTACACTCTGCTGCTGTTCGCGCTGATCGTGCGCCCGCAGGGTCTGCTCGGGCGCAGGGGTGCGGTGCGCGATTGATCGAGCGGCTTGGTCGTGACGTTCGCGCGCTGCCGGTGCTTGCGCTTGCGGTTGTCGTCTATGGCATGGCCGCACACGGTTCGGCGTTTGCGCTGCAGGTGGGCACCTATGCCGCGATCTTCGCCGTAGGCGCGCTCGGCCTCTCGCTGCTGCTCGGGAACTCCGCGCAGATCTCGCTCGGGCAGGCCGGCTTCTTCGCGCTGGGCGCGTACGCCGTGGCTTGGCTCACCACCAATGCCGGTTGGGGTTTCATCCCCGCCGCCGTTGTGGGTGTCTTCGCAGCCACCTGCGTGGGTGTGGGGGTGGGACTGATCGCGCTGCGCTTCGCGGGCCACTATCTGGCGATGGCGACGCTAGCCTTCGGCCTGATCGTCTACGGTGTCTTCAGCCAGCTCGATGCATTCGGAGGAGTCAACGGCATCACCGACATTCCGCCGCTCGACGTCTTCAGATACCCGCTGTCCAACGTTGCGGCGTATTGGTTTGCCTGGCTGGTGGCGGCGCTGGCCGCGTGGACGACGTGGAATCTCCTGCGCTCGCGGACGGGGCGCGCGTTCGCGGCGCTCTCCGGTGATCCGCTGGCCGCCCAAGTTGCCGGCGTGCCGGTCAAGCGCTACAAGCTGCTGGCCTTTGCCTACGCCGGAGCCCTAGCCGGCCTCTCGGGTGCGCTCTACGCGGGCTATCTGGGATTGGTGATTCCAACGGCGATGGGCGTGCAGCTCTCGATCGACTTCTTGTTGATGGCGGTGCTGGGCGGCTCGGGCAACATCTCGGGGGCGGTGATCGGCGCAGCGCTGGTGGCCGGGCTAGACGTCGCGGGGCACGCGTGGGAAAACTGGCGCCCCGTGGCCTACGGCGTTCTGGTCGTTTGCGTGGTCATCTTTTTCCCGGGCGGAATCGCCGGGCTCTACGTCCGGCGGCGCCGGCGCGCGCGGCCAACGGAGTCCGGCGCGGAAGTCCCCCGCGCGGGCGCGCACAGCGCTGGCAGGGTGACGCCGCCGTCCGCGCAGAGCCCGCTATGCGTCGAGCACGTCGGCAAGCGCTTCGGAGGTCTCGTGGCCGTGCGCGACGTGAGCTTCGCGCTCGAGGCTGGGCGGCTGACTTCGCTGATCGGCCCTAACGGCGCCGGCAAGACCACGCTCTTCAACGCCATCTCCGGCGTCAGCGCGCCCAGCGCAGGCGAGATCCGGATCGGTGGGCACGCCGTCGCGGGCTGGCCCGCCCACCGCATCGCGGCCTTGGGCGTTGGACGCAGCTTTCAGAACGCGCGGCTCTTCGCCGATCTCACCGTGCTCGAGAACGTGGTACTGGGTGCGTTCCGCTGCGAGCGCGCAGGGTTTGCCGCCGATCTGCTGGCGTTGCGCACGGCGCGCCGCAGCGAGCGCGAGGTGCTCGAGCGAGCCTGGGCAACGCTGCGTGAGTTGGGGCTGGAGAGCCGTGCCGGCGTGTATGCACGCGATCTTGCCTTCGGCGAACGCCGGCGCGTCGAGTTGGCGCGCGCCGTCGTTTCGGAGCCGTGGCTGCTGCTGCTGGACGAGCCCGCGGCGGGGCTCAACGCGCAGGAGCGCGGGCGGCTGCGCCGCGACGTACTGACGCTGCGCGAGCGCGGGGTGACGATGCTTCTGATCGAGCACGACATGCGTTTGGTGATGTCGATCAGCGATCGCGTGCTGGTACTGAACTTCGGCGAGTTGATCGCGGACGGAACGCCGGCGGCGGTGCGCGACGATCCCGCGGTGATCGCCGCATACCTAGGGGCCGCGCCGGAGAGCGGCGAGGCGGAGAGCCTGCGATGAGTGCGGCGCTGCTCGAGGTGCGGGCGCTGTACGCCGGATACGGCGAGCTCGAAGTGCTGCAAGGCGTTGACGTGCGCGTGGGTGCGGGCGAGCTGGTGGCGGTGCTGGGAGCCAACGGAGCGGGCAAAACTACGCTGTTGCGCGCAATCTCCAAAGTGGAGGCGACGCCGCGGTCCGGCAGCGTCGTCTTCGACGGCGTCGATCTCGCTGGTCTCGCACCGCAGCGCATCGTGGCACTGGGGTTGTCGCAGATCCCGGAGGGGCGCCAACTCTTCGGCGAGCTCTCGGTGGAAGATAACCTCATGCTAGGCGCCTATCGGCGCGAGCGCGGTGCGCGGGCGGAGAGCCTGAACCGCGCCTACGAGCTCTTCCCCTCGCTACGGGCGCGGCGCAACCATAGTGCGGCTTCACTCTCCGGCGGCGAGCAGCAGATGCTGGCGATCGGGCGCGCGCTGATGGCGCGCCCGCGCGTGCTGATGCTCGACGAGCCGTCGACGGGTCTAGCGCCGCGCGTGGTCGAGCAGATCTTCACGATCCTAACGCGGCTGCGCTCCGCAGGCACCGGCATTCTGCTCGTGGAGCAAAATGCGTTTCTAGCGCTGCGGCATGCCGACCGCGCCTATGTCATGGCGCATGGCAGCGTGGCCCTCGAAGGAGAAGCACGCACCCTCGCCGCCGACGAAAGCGTACGGCGCATCTATCTCGGTGCGGCCCTCGACGAAGAACAAACGAACGGAAAGGATGTCACATGAACGAGGCTCTTATCTCGCGCAACCAGTTGCGGCTGACCTGCAAAGGGGCGCATATCGTGGTGCACGCCGCGGAGAAGCACGCCGTGCAGATCGGCGTGCCGCAGTGCATCGCCGTGACCGATGCCGGTGGCCATCTGCTGGCGTTTTCGCGCATGGACGGCGCGCGCATCGGGTCGATCGAGATCGCGCTGACCAAGGCGCGCACGGCGGCCACGCGCCTCCAACGTTCTGAGGAAGTGGGCGGCACGAACGACTTCGGCAAGATCGGCGTCGCGCTGGCTTCACAGCTTAAGCTCACGGGAATGGCGGGCGGGGTACCAATCGTCGTGGACGGTCAGGTACTCGGCGCCGTCGGCGTCTCGTCGGGGAAGCCGGATCAAGACGTCGCGGTCGGTGAGGCGGGGATCGCCGCACTGCTGGAGGGGTGATGCGAAGAGGGGCGGCCACTACGGCCGCCCCTCTCGCGTTGCGCTGTCCGTGGTGCCGCTAGTGCGGCGCCCAGGGATCGGTAGCGTAGGCCGCGCTCACGCTCACCGGGGGAATCGTGAGGCTGAACTTCCCGTCGATCGTCTGGATCCACGTGTTGGCCACCAACGCGTAGCCGGTATTCGACGGATGGAGGCCGTCGTAGCTGAAGAGCCCGCCGCCGAACTGCGTGCTGCAGCACTTGGGCGGATTGATCGGTACGGCGCCCGCCTGGAAGAGCTGGTTGAACGTACCGTAGATGTCGACCAGCGCCGCGCCGGTGCTCTGCGCATCGGCGGAGATCGCCGCGTTCAGCGCGGTGAGCTGCTGCTCGGTGGCTGCGGCGAGGGCGTCGGGTACGAAGTCACCCGGTCCCAGCGCCGGCGTGGTGCTGGGCAGGCCCAGTGCGATCTTCCGCAGCCCGCTCAGCGTGACGTAGCCGTTGGGTCCAACGCCGTACGTCGACTGCAGCGACGCTTGGATGGCGGGCGTCACCGCCCCCGCGACCACCGCGGGCACGCCCGCGCTGATCAGCGCCGTTTGCAGGCCGGGCTGCGGGATGAAGGCCGGCGCCTTGAGCGGATCGAGCAGATTGCCCACCGCGACCTTAGCTCCAGCTTGCTGCAGCTGTTGGATGATCGAGAGAATGTCCGCCTGGAACTGCTGCGGCGAGGTGGGATTGACTTGCCCCAGCGAGCCGACGAACTTCAGCAGCTCGTTCTCACCGAACCACACGGTGGCCAGGGTCGGATGCAGTGAGACCGCGGCCTGCACCGCCGTCTTGCCCGGGAAGTTTCCGAGCACCGGATAGAAGTTCAAGCTCTCCGCGCCCAGCAGCGTGGCCAGCAAGTTGAGCTGCCCCTGCTGCACATTGGTTGGCGGCGCAATCGTGCAGGCGCTCTGGTATGGGCCCGTCATGTAGAGCGCTTCGTGGGCCAGCATGCCGGGGACGCCGAGGTCGAACGGCGCCGCCGACGGGTTGGCGCGCGTCTGCAGCGCCGAGCCGAGCGCGAACGCGCTGAGGTTGTTCTGACTACCGGCGCCGCTGCACGACTGCAGCGGAAAGCTGGTGAGCTGTGTGGGCGTTGCACCCGGAATGATCATTGACCCCAGCGGCGCGCCGGCGATCACCGGCAGCACGGCCGTGGATGCGGCGCCGCCGTTGGCGGATGACCACATCTGGGCCCACCAGCCCGCCTCTTGCGTGGGTGGAAGGGCGGGGAAGAGCGAGCCGCTGACCGGAACGGGGGCGCCGAGCAATGCGCCGGATTGCTCGCCGGCGGTGAGACTGTCGCCTAAGCCCACGATATTGGTGGTTGCGGGTGAGCCCGAGGGAGGCGCCGACGGCGTGTAGGCGGCGCTCGATCCGCCGCCGCCACCGCAGGCGCTGAGTGCAAGCGCGAGCGTCGCGGCCGCGGCCAGGGAGAGTGTAGGACGCAACTTCATCGTTTGGAAGCCTCCCCGGTTAGAACGGCAGCACGCTGGGCGTGCCGATGCCGAACTGGAGCTGTAGTTGAGTCGCGTGGAGACCACCCGCGGTGATCGCCTGTTTCGAGCAGGGCACGAGCTGTTGGCAGTAGATGCCGGTAAGCCCGTACGGCTTGTAGTTCGACGGACCGCCCGAGTTCAGCACGGCCTGCACGAACGTATTGCGCGTCAAGCGATGCGAGATGCCCAAGAAATACGAGTTGAGATGTTGAGCGTAGACGTCGGCTGGGAGATAGTCGCGCGACGACTGCGGCTCTAAGAAGATCGTCGTGCGATCGGTCGGGCGGTACTCCAGGTAGAGGATCGAATAGACCTGCGCCTTGTTCTCTACGTTGAGCCCGGCGCGGTGCACCAGCCACGACGGCGCGATGGTAAACGTACCGAACATCTTCGGCGTCGAAAGGAACGGCAGCGTCAGCGCGAGCGCCTGAACTTGGACGGTGCGTGCCTGAATCTGCAGCGGGAAGCCGTTAGCCTCGACCACTTGCTTGTCGTCCGGTCCGCCGATCATCGAGGTGCGGCTGACGTACGTGGGCGTGATCACGATCGGCAGCTTGTGGCCGATGGTGATGAGATGCTCCAGCATCAAGAGGGTGAACTTGTCTTTGGTTGCGACGTCGATGCCGGCCGTCGAGAGATCCTGCGTGCCGATGGGGTTGGCGACGCCCTGCACGTAGACGGGAACGACGCCGGTATTGAAGCCTACCGGATAGTGCTGGACTTCGTAGTACGCCGCCTCGGCGCGTAGCGTTGGTGAGAACCCGTAGGCGAGCATGCCGTCGACGCCGCCGGGGAGCTTATTGCTCGCGCCGGTATTGCCGAGGGACCACGCCGCCGAGAAGTCTGCCATATACGTCCAGCCGGTGGGCAGCCCCGTCTGGGCCGGCGCCTTCGCGGGCTGCTGGATGGGCGGCACTTGCGCGACGTCGGCGGCGTGCAGGCTCTGTTCGCGGATGGCGGCCTTGATGGCGCTATTGGCCGACGGAACGAGCTGATCGCCGAGGACTGACCCAATGCCGGAATCGGCGGCCGCTGGAAGCGCGGCGCAGAGGATGCCAAGCAGCGTCAATGACGCAGTCCGGCCGAGGAACCTTCGTAGCATGCTGCACACTCTCCAAGGCGGAAAACCGATAGCGCCCGGCCCGGAGGACTGGACGAGATCGTGCTATGGCTTGGCCGTACAGCAGCCGAGCGGAGAATCCTTTTCGGATTTGCTTGCGCGAGGGGATTATTTGATCAGGAAACCGGTGTTGCGGGCGGCGCGCCGGTAGATCCAGCGGCCCTCGCGCAGTTCGTAGAAGAACAGGTTGGGTTCCAGCGGATCGCCTTGGGGCGTGAAACGGAACGTTCCAACGATGGTGTTGAAGGCTCCCTGCGCGATGGCGGCGCGCAACGCGGAGCGGCTCCCGCCCCCAGTGTTCCGCACGGCCTGCGCCACGATCTGCGCTGCGGCATACGAAAAGGCCGCCACCGGCGTCAGCGCTCCGTAACGCGCTTGGTAGGCGTCAAGGTCGAAGCGTACCTGTGGCGCCAGCGCCAGCGGCGGCATCGAGGTGGAGGCGACCAGGCCTTGAGCAGGCTTGGCGTAGTGCTCCATGGTGGTCTGGTTCCAGAAGCCTTGCGAGGCGCTGAAGAGCCCCTTGTAGCCCGCGGCGCGCAGGACTTCGAGCAGCGGTCCCAGGCGCTGGCTCATGCCCGCGAAGTAGACGAGTTGCGGCGAGTGCGCGGCGATGGCCGCAGCCGCGGCGCTCCAGTCCGGCTTCTCGAGATCGACTAAAACCTGCGTGGCCGTCGCGCCTTTGACGGAATTGAACTCCTGCAGGAAACCGGAGGCTACGGCCGGACCGTACGAAGCCGCCTGCGAGACGACGACCGCCGCCGTTACCTTGAGCGTGTTGGCGGCGTCGAGCGCGTCCATCCGTCCCTCGAGCGTGTCATTGGTCGGCAGTCGGAAGACGATGTCGTAGTTCTTCCCGGTCGCTTCGTCGGCCGTCGTCGTCGGCACGATCAGCGGCAGGCGATTTTGGTAGTACGTCTGGAGCGCGAACTCCGTGGTGTCGGAGCGTAAGTGGCCGATGGCGGCGCTGATGCCGTCGCCGGCCGCGAACTGCGCGACCTGCTGCGCGACGCCGATGTCGTCGAGATCGTCGTAGGTGCGAAATTGCACCGCGCGCTGGAAGATGCTCGCGCCTTGGTTGGCGTTGTCCAGAGCCTGGCGCACGCCGTTGGCCATCTGCTCGCCCAGCCCGCGATCCGAACCCGTGAACGGCCCCATGAGGCCGATCTGCACGGGATTGGTGATCGGTGCGGTGCCGCCTTGGAACACTTGAGCCAGGGCTGGGCGCGCGACGGCGCCGAGACCGGCGACCGCGAGCGATCCGGTCAGGAAGCGGCGACGATCGGTCATGCGGCGAAACCTGCCAGTGCGGCGGCGAGAACGACGAGTGAGAAGAGCATGTTGGCCTTGAAGATGCGGTCGTTCATCAAGAGGACGTTGCTCGCGCGCAGCGCGCGTCCCTCGTAGGCGATCAGCAGCGCGCCCGCGGCCACCGCGAGATACCACCAAGGCCCGCAACCAGCGGTCCAGCCCACGAGTGCGAGCAGCAGCGTTGTGAGCGCGTGGAGCAGCAGCGTCGCCGTGCGCGTCGCGCCTTCGCCGAAGGCCGCGGGGAACGAGTGCACGCGGTTGCGCCGGTCGGCCTCCAGGTCCATCATCGCGTAGGGGAGGTCGAAGCCCGCCACCCACAGCAGCACCGCCAGGAAAAGCAGCCCCGCCGGCGGGGCCACGGCCGCCGCCACGCCGATGTAGGCACCCAGCGGCGCCAATGCATCGACGGCTCCCAGCATCAGATGCGCCCCCCAAGTAAAGCGCTTGAAGAGCGGATAGGTGAGGACGCCCGCCGCGGCCAGCGGCAGCAGTTTGACGCAGAGCGGGTTGAGCTGCCAAGCCGCAACGACCAGCAGCGCCAGGCCCATGCCCACCGCCCACCACATCACCGCCGGACGCAGCCGCCCGCTGGCCAGTGGGCGGTTCTTCGTGCGCGGCGTGGCGCGGTCGATGTCGCGATCCAGAAGACGGTTGGCCGCCATCGCCACCGTGCGCGCGCCCAGCATCGCAAGCGTGATCCAAAGCAGCTGGAGCGGCGTGGGGAGGCCGCGTGCGGCGACGACCGCGCCGACGTAGGCGAAGGGCAGCGCGAAGAGCGTATGCGAGATGCGGATGTCTTGGAGGAAGAGCTTGGCTTGCTGGTTCAGGCTGGTCGCGGTGCGGGTGGCCATCAAGGGCGGTATGTTGTCGCTCCGCGGTGCGGGACCCTGGCGCACAAGAGGTCCCCGCCCGCAGACGCGAGCATAATCCGGGCATCGTGAAGCGCACCGTCTTGTTGATCGCGGCCACGCTTGCCGCCGCCTTGCTGTGGCTAGGCCAAGGGGCGGCGTGCGCCGCCGAGCCGCAGAGCTACGCGGCGTTCACCAAGGGGGCGCAGGCGCAGCCGGGGCTCCTCACCGTGTGGCGTAAGCGCGACGGCGTCTATCTGGAGATCGCGCCCGGCCAATTGGGCCAGGACTTCATCGAGACCGCCGTGCCGGTGAATGGCTTGGGCGGATTCACCATCTTTCCGGGCTACGTCTACTTGGCGCCGGCGCGCATCATGCGCTTTACCAGAGCCGGCGACAAGATCGTCATCACCTGGCCCAACACGATTTACGATGCCAAGAACCCCTCCGCGCAGGCGGCCGCCGCGGCGACGTTCGCGCAATCGGTCGTGGCGCTGGCGGACGTCGTGGCCGTCGACGCCTCGAACGGTCATGTCGTCTTCAGCGCCAAGCCGTTCCTCGCCGACGTCTCGGGCGTCTCCGCCACGCTCGAGCAGAGTTTGGGGGCGAAGAACCCGCTCAATGCCTACCATCTGGATGCCGAGCGTGGCTACTTCGGCACGACGGAGGCGTTTCCGGAGAACGTGGTGATCGAGGCGGCGCAGACCTTCGTCAGCGTCCAGCCCAAGATCATCGACAACGTTCCTGACCCCCGCAGCTTGCAGCTGAAGATCGACTACAACATCGCGCGCGCCCCCAGTGCGGGCGCTTACCGCCCGCGTCTAGCCGATCCGCGGGTGGGCTTCTGGAGTATCACGCGGCTGGCGTACGGCGACTACTCCGTGCGCGACAACCGCGAGCGTTACATCCTGCGCTGGAACCTGCAGCCCAGCGACCCCGGCCAACCGCTCTCGCCGGCGCAGCACCCGCTGGTGTACTATCTGAGCAACACGATCCCGCCGGAGTATCGCCGGACGGTGCGCGACGCATTGCTGAGCTGGAACGCGGCCTTCGAGAGGATCGGCATCAGCAACGCGGTGGAAGTTCGCGCTCAGCCCAGCGACCCGAGCTGGAGTCCCGACGACATCCGCTACAACGTGGTGCGCTGGGTCACCGGATCGAACGTGCAGTTCGGCGCGGAGGCGGAGGTGGTCTTCGATCCGCGTACCGGCGAGGAGATCAACGTCGGCGTGCTGCTCGACGGCAACGATCTGCGCTTCGTCAACAACGTGAGCTCCTTCGAAGTCGAGCCGTTGCGGGCGGCGCCCCGCGAGCGCGAGCGGGAGGCGAGCTTCGGCGCGCAGCTGCGCAGGCAGGGCGCCTTCGCTTTGCAAGCGCTCCAAGCGCAGGGTGAGGACGTCGGCGGCGTCTTCGCGCGCAAGTTCCGCGAGCAGGCGCTGCGCGCCATCGTGCTGCACGAGTCCGGGCACGACTTCGGTCTCAATCACAACTTCATCGGCTCGGAGGCCTACACCGCGCAGGAGCTGCGCAGCCGGGCCTTCACGCAGGCCAACGGCATCACGTCCAGCGTGATGGAGTACGCCCCCGTCAATCTCTGGCCCAAGGGTACGTCGACCGGCACGTACTTCCAGGAGGTGCTGGGGCCCTACGATTACCACGCCATCCGCTACGGCTACGAGCCGTTGCCCGCAGCGAAGACGCCCGCGGACGAGGTGCCGGAATTGAATCTCGTCGCGCGGCAGTGGAGCGATCCACGCTTTCGCTTCGCGGGTGATGAGGATAGCGACTTTGCCGGCGGCCACGCCGTCGATCCGCGCGTCAACATCGAGGACCTGACGAACGATCCGCTCTCGTGGTGCGCGGCGCAACTTGCGCTCACGCACGGTCTGCTGCGCAACCTCGACGCGCGCGAGCCGCGCTATGGCCAGCCCTACGAAGTGGCGCGTCAGGCCTTCGGCACGCTGCTGGGGCATGAGCGCTACTGCTTGGAGCTGCCGGAGCACTACATCGGCGGTGCCTATCTCTCGCGCTCGCACAAAGGCGATCCCGGAGCCGCAGCGCCGTTCCAACCCGTTCCGCGTGCGCTGGAGCTACGCGCCTTCGGGATGCTGGAGCGTTACCTCTTCTCCGAGCGCGCATGGACGTTCTCGCCGCGGCTGCTCAACACGCTCACGTACTCCGAGTGGAATAATTGGACCGAAGGCGCTTGGGCCTACGATCCCCCCGCGCGTCATGACGTTCCGGTGGCGCAGATCGCCGCGAGCTATCAAGAGCGCGTGCTTGCGATGCTCTTCGACCCGCTGATGTTGACGCGCCTCGATCAGATCACGCTCAACGCCGCCTCCGGCACGACGATGGATCTGGGCGACCTCTTCACGTGGATGCAGCGCAGCGTCTATGCCGAGCTGCATGCGCGCCGGCTCGCGCCGATCGGCGTGGTGCGGCGCGGACTTCAACAACGGTATACGCATCGCCTGATCGAGCTGGCGCTGGAACCGCCCGAGGGGACGCCCGGCGACGCGTCGGCGCTGGCGCGGATGGAGCTGAGCTCGCTGGCCGCCGATCTTCACCGGGTCCTGCGCTCGCGTTCGCCGGACACGCTCACGCGCGCGCATCTGCTAGACCTCGCAGCCGCCGTGCACGACGCGCTGGGTGCGCGTACGGTCGTCCCGGAACGGTAGCGCTTAGCGCGGCGGGCGCTGACCGCTCCAGTCGTCGGGGGTGCCGCGCTCGAGCACGCCCTCCAGACCGTACTCGCGCCAGCGGCGGTCGACCAGCTCTTTGGTGGGTGCGTCCATCACGATGTCCGGCGGCCACTCGCGCTGGTAGCCTTCGTCGGCGCCCTTACGCGTGGCGTCGATACCGATCTTGTGACCGAGCGCGGGCGTGCGAGAGGAACTGTGATCGAGATCGTCCACCGGCCCCGGCACGATGGTGAGATCCCGCGACGGGTCGACGTTGTTCAGCGCGAACCAGGCCGCCTGGCGCACGTTCTGCACGTCGACGTCCGCGTCCACGATCAGCAGCGTGCGGGTGAGCATCAGCATGTGTCCCAAGCCCCACAACGCGTTCATCACCTTGAAGGCGTGTCCGGGGTATTGCTTGCGGATCGAGACGATGGCGAGGTTATGGAAGCCGCCCTCAACGGGCAGATTCATGTCGACGACCTCGGGCAGCACCGTCTGCAGGACGGGCAGGAAGATACGTTCGGTGGCCTTGCCTAACCACGCGTCCTCCATCGGAGGCTTGCCCACCAGCGTGGCGGCGAAGATGGGTTGGGCGCGGTGCGTGATCGCCTTGATGTGGAAGGTGGGGTAACTATCGGCGAGGCTGTAGACACCGGTGTGGTCGCCGAAGGGTCCCTCGCTGCGCAGGTCGGTATTGTCGACGTAGCCTTCCAGCACGAACTCGGCCTCCGCAGGCACGAGGATGTCGTTGGTCAGCGAACGGACCATGCGTACGGGTGAGCCTTGGAGGAAGCCCGCCAGCGCCATCTCGTCGACGATCGGCGGCAGCGGCGCGGTGGCGGAGTAGGTCACCGCAGGCGCGGCGCCGACGGCCACCGAGACGGGGACGCGCTGCCCCCATCCGCGCGCGTGCTCGCGCCCCTGCTTGTGGCGCTGCCAGTGCATGCCGGTGGTGCGCGCATCGTACACCTGCATGCGGTACATGCCGCAGTTCTGCTGTCCGGTGCGGGCGTCGCGCGTGAAGACCAGCGGCAGCGTGATGAACGGGCCGCCGTCGAGCGGCCAAGTCGTGAGAATGGGGAGTTTCGTGAGGTCGGGCTCGTCCATGCGCACGTCTTGGCACGAGCCCCCCGCCGCCTTGCGCGGGATGGCGTTGGCCAAGGGCGCCAGCGACAGCAGCTTAGCAAAGGCGCCGCCAAGTGATTTTGGGAGTTGGAGATCGAGAGCGTTGCGCACGCGCAAACTCACGGCGTCCAGCGAATCGGCGCCGAAACCCATGGCCATGCGCCGCTGTGTCCCGAATTGGTTGATGAGGAGCGGGAACGACGAGCCGCGAACGTTGGTGAACAGGAGCGCGGGTCCCCCGGCCTTCATCGCGCGGTCGGCGATCTCGGCGACTTCGAGACGGGGGTCCACGGCTGCGGTGATCTCCACGAGCTCGCCGGCGGCCCGGAGGGCGCGGACGAAGGAACCGAGGGAGTCGTACAAGATGACCTCTTCGTGCGGAACCCGAGTATTGAGAATTGCGTTACCACAACTGTCGGGAGCGGCCCTACTTTCGCCAAGGCTGAAGACCGCGCCCGCGCTGTGAAAGAGAGATAGTGTAGTGAAGCGACCGATCCTTGCCGCCGCCCTTGCCGGCGCACTCACTGTAGGAGCTATCGGCGGGGCGTCTGCGGCCGGCCTGCTCGACAAAGTGCTCCTGGGCGCCGGAGGCGTGTTGGCCGTCAAGGCCGTCGCGGCTCCGCTGAACAACTTCATCAACAACTTGATGGCCGCCAACCACGTGGCCAATCGCGATCACACCAAGGTCGTCCCCATCGTGACGGTGGGCTCGAACACGTACGTCGGAGCCGCGCAGGTCTCCGGACCGACCTACAACGTCAACCGCGTCGAAGCCGTCGGCGCCTTCAAGGGTGACTGGAACAACGGCGTCTGGAACGTCAACGCCCTGATTCCCATCGACAACCTGAACGTGCTCAAGGGCTTCCACCGCGTCTACGGCACCGGCGTCGACGCGATCGTCAACGCCAAACTCTAAGCCTAACTCCCGCGCGTCTGCCCGCTCGCATCGCGTGGCGCACCCCTCGCAGTCACGCTCGCGTGAGCGGGGCACTCTCCTCCGGGGGACGTTCCCTCGCGCGCGCTCCTGCGCGCTCGGTCACCTCGGCTGCGGCGCCGCTCCGGCCCTCCAGGCCTCTCGCGGCGCCTTGACGCCCCCTGCGGAGAGAACCCCGCCCCCGCTCGCTGACGCACCGGCAGCGTAACGTGTGCGCAGGCGCAATGCCGGCGGCTGCGTGTGCGACGTGAGCGGCGGGGCGTGCGACGTCGCCCCTGAGGGGGCTCTGAGGCGCGCGCGGAGCCATGGATGGCGAGAGCGCGCGCGAAGGCAGTAGGAGCGGTGCAGGATAGCACCGCGACGGGCGGCC
>SCRI01000024.1 GCA_004298675.1 bacterium
GGCGGCGTCATCATCAACGACTATCCAACGCTACGCGTCGACAACTTCCCCTACGGTGGAGTCAAGGACAGCGGCCTGGGACGCGAAGGCGTACGCTACGCGATGGCGGAGATGAGCGAGCCGCGCACGCTGGTGCTCAGGACGCGCTAGGCGCCGGCTCCACCACCTCGGTGCGTCCACGCGCTAGCAACGCGTAGACCGTGGCCGCGACGATGAAGCCGATGTAATAGGAGATGTCTCCGATCTTCGGCAGGCTCTTGGCAATCGGGCCAACGTACCAGGCTTGGCTCCAGAACGGGATCGAGGCGACAAAGCCCGCAATCCACGCATAGAGCCCAGGCGAGAAGGCGGGGCGCCGGCGATAGAGTTGCTCCGCGGGGCTCTCGCGACCACCGGTGAGCCAGGCCACGAAGACCACGGCCACCCAGGGCGTCACCCAATACGAGAGCACGAGCAGGAAGTTCGTGTACAGTTTCGCGGTCTGCGCGGGATCCGCACCGCCCAGCGAGAGGATGCCGCCCAGCGCGCCGACGAGGATCGCCGCCTGCCAACGCCGCAGCGAAAAACGCGCGACGACCAGCACCGCCGCGGCCACGGCTAGCGAAACCGCGGCGACCACCGCCGTCGAGAACGCGCTGCCACCGTTCTTGGCCAGCGACAGCAGCAGTGCCGTGGCGGCGCCGAAGAGCACCGCGAGCACGAGTGGAGAGGTCCACGCGCGGCGAGCGTCCTTGAGTACCAAGCCACCGATCGAGCCCGAGTAGATGTTGAGGATGTTTGCCGTAAACGTGCCGAACGTCACCGCGATCAAGCCGATATAACCCAGGATCCCGGAGCCCAGCAGCGCCAGAACGATGTCGGCGGGGCTGGCGTCGGCGGAGGCTCCATGCACGGCCGTCATCGCGGCGGCACCCATCGACTCGAGCACGATGCACGGCAGCGCGGCCCCGAGAAAGACGTTGAGCCAAATGCGTTTGGGCTTGGTGGACGCGGGGAGATAGCGCGAGTAGTCGGAGGCGAAGGGCATCCAGCCCGCCGCGTATGAGAACGAGAGGGCGGTCGAGAGAATGATGCCCGCGATCTCTCCTCCGAACGCCAGCGGCGCGTGCGGATTGAACGGCACCCCGAAGTTCACGCGCGGAACCGTCATGACCAGCAGGATCAAGAAGGCGGCGCCCAACGCGTATGCCATCACGCGCTCGAAGGCATGGATGGCATTGTAGCCGTAGACGGCGACGACCACTTGGACGATCAGCATCGCCGCCAGCGCCGCCACGTAGGGCAGGTGCGTGAGTGTCACCAGCGCGTACGTGCCGAAGACGGTGTTGATGGCGAACCAGCCGATGCCGGAGAGATACGTCAACGCCGCTGGGATCATGTTGCCGTAGAAGCCAAAGGCGTAGCGCGACTGCACCATCTGCGGAACACCTTTGCGGGGGCCAAAGGTCGCCAGCACCCCGAGCAAGACGCAGCCGGCGAGGTTGCCGATCAGCAATCCCAGCAGCGCCCCTTTGAGACTCGTGCCGTAGAGCGCGACGCTGAGCGTGCCCAGCGCCCAGGTGGCGATCTCGGCGTTGGCACCGAACCAGAGCCCGAAGAGCCCGCCGGGGCGCCCGTGGCGCTCACCGTCGGGTATCTGTTCAATGCCATGCGGCTCGACCACGAGGGTCTCGTCCTTGTAGATGCTCACGGCTTCTCCATTAGGAACCACCCCGCTGGAACGAGAACGAGCACCATGGGGGTGAGCATGGCACAGGCATACTTCGACGACTACGGAGCCTATCACCGGGACCCGCGCAATCGCCTCTGCCACGAGGTCGGCATACCACTGATCGTCTGGAGTCTCTTCGCACTGCTGGAACGGGTGCGTCTTGGCCCTGTCGATCTGGCGGTGATCGCGGCGATCCTCGTACTGGCGTTCTACGTTCGGCTGTCACCCTCGCTAAGCCTAGCGGCGCTGATCGCCTTCGCCTTCCTCTACGCGGCAGGCGCGCACACCCCGTGGCCGCTCGCGCTCGCC
>SCRI01000025.1 GCA_004298675.1 bacterium
CGGAGCCCCGCCTCGCGCCTGCGGGCTCCCTCCCCAGCGGCGCCGGTCACGCCGCGCACGGCCTCTGCCAACGCACCGGGATCGCTAGGGCAGAGTCGCGCAGCCCCACTCGTGACTTCACTGGTCTGGGGCGAATCGACGGCCACAATCGGCAGACCCGCAGCCATGGCCTCGACGAGCACCAGCCCCTGCGTCTCCGAGGTCGAGCCGAAGACGAAGGCATCGGCGGAGGCGTAGAGCGCGGGCAGCTCCTCGCGCGATACTTCGCCCAGAAAACGCGCTCGCTCGCCCAGACCCGCGGCCCGTGCCTCGGCCTCCAACCGCTCGCGCTCCGGACCGTCGCCGGCCAGCGCCAAGGTGGTGCCGTCCGGCAACCGCGCGAGCATGGCCAACAGCACCTCGAGGTTCTTCTCGCGCGCCAGCCGCGACACGGTGAGCAGCCGCAGCCCCGGGCCGTTGCCGCCAAGCCGCGCGCGCCCCTGCGGCGTCGATCGGGCGGCCGTAAAACGCTCCAGCGGTATGCCCGAGGGGATCACCTCGATACGCGTCGTCACCCCCACAGCCCGCAACTGGCTCTCGATGTCCCGCGTCGGTACCGTCACCGCAGCGGCGGCGTTGGCATAGGTCCGCGTGAGGATCGTTGCCAGCCTGCGCGCAACCTCCGGATCGATCGGCGCGTAGTGAGCGTAGCGATCGAGGCGGGTGTGATACGTGAAGACGAGCGGCACCCCGAAGCGGCGCGCATAGTGTGCCCCCATCCAGCCGGTGATGAACGGTGAATGCGTGTGGATCAGCGAGCAGCGCGCCAGCACGGTCAGCCGGTTCCGCCGCGCCACCACCGGAAGGGTCAGGCGGTACTCCGTGGGCATCGGCAACGGCAACGAGGGCATGCGATAGATCTGCATCTCCTCGCCCGCGCTGGTGGCCGGGAAACGTGGGGTGAACATCGCCACGCTGTGCCCGCGCGTGCGTAACGCACCCGCCAATCCGTCCACGGCCGCCACGATTCCGTTGACGATCGGGTGGTAACACTCCGTAAAAAAAGCGATGCGCAGGGCAGCCGCGTTCACGCTAGCCTCGCTTCTTCAGCCGCTGGGCTCTTCCCCGGGGGCTCATATTTTCGTATCGCGCAAGATTTCAGGAGATTTGACGCCTGTCATACCGGGGTGCTATAGTCCGCAGGTCCGACGCATCCCCCCGGGGATCGTCAGGCCGCCACCTGCGCCAGGAGCGCGCGTTCGCAAATGTGAGGCCCGCCGGGTCGCCATGATGCGCCGCCCCGCATACCGACGAAAGGAGCCGGTTTGGTAGGACGCGATACACCGGCACTAGCCGCCACCAGCGTTCTCTCTCTCGGTTTACTTGCACCCCTCGCCTTGGGGGCCGCCCACGCCCACGCGGGCACGCTCGTCGTCGACGGTGCCTCCCGCACGTACGCCATCCGCGGCGAAGCCGCGACGGTGGACGAGCTCCTCCGCACGGAAGGCGTGAGCGTCACCAAGGCAGATAGCATCTCCGCCCCGCTGGACTCGCGGCTCGGCTCGCTCGACCGGATCGTCGTGCGGCACGCCGTCCCCGTGCGGCTGGCTACACCCTCGGGGAGCGAATCCGTCGACACGGCCGCCGCGACGGTCGGCGACGTCCTCGCGCAACAGGGCATCCATCCGGCTAGGGAAGACCTGGTCGCGCCAGCGCCTTCGAGCGCGGTGAGCCCGGACCTGACCATTGAGTACCGGCCCGCCGTCGACGTGACGCTGGTCAGCGGCAGCATCCACCTGCTGGTCCATACGCCCGGACCGACCGTGGGCGACGTGCTACGCCGAGAAGGCGTTGCGCTCGGTGCCTACGATCGCGTATCGCCCAACCCCACCGCGGCGATCCACGACGGCGAGCAGATTACGATCGAGCGCATAACCGAGTGGACCGAGACCTCGACGCGGCGGCTCGTGCCGCCGGTCACGCACCGCATCAGCTATACGATGCGGCCCGGCGTAAGCAAAGTGCTTGCCGCCGGGAAACCCGGTCAAGAGCGGATCACGATGCGCTATATCCAACGCCAAGATGCCCCCATGCAGAAGCGCGTCGTCAAGCGTGTCGTTCTCGTCAAGGCGTCGCCGAAGGTCGTGGCTGAGGGCGTCGGCGACTGGTCGCGCTTCCGCGACTTGGCTTCGCGCGGCGGCTCCTTCGCCGGCACCATCGCCTACACCGCGCTTCAGATGGTGGCTACGGCCTACACGCCCTTCTGTGCAGGTTGCAACGGCTACACGGCTCTGGGAGAGCACGCCGGCTACGGCATCGTCGCTGTCGACCCGCGCGTAATCCCGCTGGGCACCAAACTCTTCATCCCCGGTTACGGTCCGGCGATCGCCGGCGATACCGGCAGCGCCATCCGCGGCGACCGCATCGACTTGGGCTTCGAATCCAATGGCGAGGCGATAGCCTTCGGGCGCCGGCAGATCACCGTCTACGTGCTGCGGTAGAGCGGCCGCAGTCCATTGCACCCACGCCAACTGCTGCAGGCTCGGGGGCTGGCCGCCCGCAAACGTTTCGGCCAGAATTTCCTGCTCGACAACACCGCCGCCGATCGCATTGCGCAGGCGGCAGTTGCCGGGGAGTCCGAATTGCGAGTCCTCGAGATCGGGCCGGGCACCGGGGTGCTGACGGCGGCTCTGCTACGCGCCGGCGCGCGCCTAACGGCCGTCGAGATCGATCGCGGGCTGGCGGCCATCTTGCGCGAGCGCGAGGACCTCGCCGCCGCTACGATCGTCGAGAGCGACATCCTCACCTATGACCTGCACAACTTCGCCGCCGCGGGACGCTGGGCCGCGTGCGGCAACCTTCCCTACTATATTACGACGCCGGTGCTCTTCGCGCTCTTGGAGTGTGAGCCCCAGCCCGTGCGCATCGTCGTCATGGTTCAGCGCGAGGTTGCGGAGCGCCTCAGCGCGGGTCCGGGCAGTGCCGCTTACGGCGCACTCTCGCTGCTCGTGGCCTATCGCGCACGCGCCACGCGCCTCCTGACCCTACGCCCGGCGGCGTTCTACCCGCGTCCGCAGGTAGACTCGACCGTCGTGGTGTTGGAACGCCATGAGCACCCACCGGTACAGCCGCGCGATCCAGGTGCCATGCTCGGCCTTATTCGTGCCGCCTTCGCATACCGGCGCAAGACGCTGGTAAACGCCCTCGAACTGGGAGCTTCCCCGGTGCCGCGCGAGCGCACGGCGGCGGCGCTGGAAGCTATCGGCAAGCCTATCGGCGTGCGCGGCGAAACGCTCTCCCTCGATGACTTCTCACGACTCGCCGACCAGCTCTACTGAGGCTTTCGCCCCCACGGCGTCCCTGGCGCTGGTGGCTGCGGCGGTGTGCGCCGGCTTCCTCGTCGCTATCCTCACCGCCCTGGCCAGCGGAACGCGCGTCCATCACATCGCGCCCTGGCAGGTCAATCTGATCCAGCTGTCCTTCTACGCCGGCATCGGCACCGTGTTGATTCCGGCTCTGCCGCGCGTAGCGGGACGTTCGCTGCGGCAATTGGGGCTGGCGCCACCGCAATTCCGGCAGATCCTGTGGGGGCTCTGGGGCGCTCCGGCGATGCTGGTGCTGAGCTCGATTGCCGGCGTCCTCGTGACGCTCCGCTATGGGGAGCACGAGCAGGCGGCACTGCGCATGCTCCCGGCGTTCAACACCACCGGCCTCTTCCTTACCTTTGCCTTCATCGCCGCCGTCGCGGCACCGTTCTTCGAAGAGCTCTTCTTCCGCGGCCTGATCTTTAACGCGCTCTCCGAACGGCTCTCGTTCTGGCCGGCCGCGGCGCTCTCGGGGCTGGCCTTTGCCTTCGCCCACGCCGACGTCTGGGCGCTGCTGCCGCTGTGGGTCGTGGGACTCTCTCTGGCGTACATCTACTCACGCTCGCAGAGCCTGTGGTCGTCGATGATCGCGCACGGCCTCTTCAATACCATCTCGCTCGTCGCATTCGTCTGGAAGGATCATCTGCACCCATGATCGTCGCCGTCGACGCTACCAACCTCCTGCGTGACGACCGCGGCATGGGGCGGTACGTCCGCGAAGTGCTGCGCCGTCTGCGCTCGCAGGTGGAACTGCGCTTGGTGACTCAGCACCGCGACGCGGAGTCGCGCCGCGGTTACGCGCACGCCCTAGGCTATTACGATGCACCGCTCGTCTCCGCGCGCGCCAGCGGGGCCAACGTGCTCTGGTACCCTTGGAACCTCACCCACTTTCCACCGCAGCTACCCTACGCCGTCACCATCTACGATCTGGCCCCGTTGCGCTTCCCCCACCGCTCGCCGTGGGTGCGCTGGCGTGAGGAGCGGCGCCTGCGCCGCGCGGCCGCGCGCGCGCGCACGGTGATCACCGCCTCCGAGTTCACGCGTAGCGAGATCGTGGAACGCCTGGGCGTGGAAGCCGCGCGGATACGCGTCGCGTCCGGCGCCCCCGCCGCTCTCTTCCAACCGGGCGAGCCGGAGCGGCTCCCCGAGTATCTGCTCGAGCGCCCCTACCTGCTCTACGTCGGAGCCGTCGAGCCGCGCAAGAATCTCTCGACGCTCCTGCGCGCGCAGGCACGCCTCTTCGAGCGCTCGGGCGTACCGCTGGTCTGCGCCGGCGGTGCCGTGCCGGAGAGCCCCGGCGTTCACAGCATGGGCTACGTCGACGAGCCGTTGCTGCTCTCGCTCTATCGCGGCGCCACCGCACTCGTCGTGCCGTCGCTGTACGAAGGCTTCGGCCTGCCGGTATTGGAGGCGATGGCTTGCGGCACCGCGGTGGTAGCCTCGCGACGCAGCGCGTTGCCGGAGGTTGCGGGCGATGCCGCCTACTACGTCGATCAGCCCGGCGACGTAGAAGCTTGGTGCGATGCGCTTGGGCGGATCGAAAACGATCCGGAGCTGACCGCCACGTTGCGCGTGCGCGGACGCGCGCGGGCGGCCTCGTTCTCTTGGGACCGGACGGCGGAGGTGACGCTCGAGGCGCTGCAAGCCGCCGCCGCCGGCTAGCACAGCGTGGCCCGCATCGTCGCGCACTTGATCGTCGGCGCACGCCCCGAACCGTTCCTCGACGCACTCCTGCGGAGCCTAGCGCCCGCAGTCGAGCACCTCTGCGTCAACGACAACTCGGGTCTAGGCGACGCGAGCCCGCACGCCCAGACGCTCGCACGCAGCGCGTTCGCGCGCCAAGGGCGGCTAAGCGTGGCGCGCACCCGTTTCCAGGACTTCTCCAGCGCGCGCAACGCTTGTTTCGAGCTGGACGACGATGCGGACGAGCGGACGTGGGTGGCCTTCGTCGACGCCGATGAAGTTCATGGCGAAGGCTTCGTCAAGATCGCCGCACGCCTCGACCGCCTGCCGCGCGAGATCGGTTACGTCGACGGCTACACGTGGCATTTCTTTCAGAGCTTCGATTGGTACGCGTCGATCGAGCGGCGCATGGCGTTCTTCCGCTGGACGCCCCAGGCGCGCTGGGAGGGCAGCGTGCACGAGCGCCTGATCGGAGTACCCGGCAAACGCTTGGCCCTCCCGTACGTCTACGGACATTACGGTCACGTGGTGCCGTTCGAGTGGGAGGCGCAGAAGGAGCGTCTCTATGCCACGCTAGGCTTCCCGGGGCGCAGCGTCGACGACGCCGCGGCGCGCCGTGCCGACCGCGCGGGCGACTACCAGGCGATCGAGGAGACCTATCGCGACGTCTGGACGCGTATGCTGCGTTTTCGCGGCCGCCACCCAGCCGCGGCGCGCGACACCATCGCGCGCATCAAGGACGAGCGTGCCGAACACTTCCGCGCCATCGCGGAGATCATCGCGCGCCGCCAAACGCTGCCGGTACGCCTGTGCAATCTCGCACACCGCGCCAACTACGCGCAGCGTTGGCGCTTGCGCGTGCTGGAGGGGCTGCGCTATGGCATGCTCTGAGCACCGCGGCGCAGGCATCGTGACGCTGGCCGCAGGCTGTTTTGCCGCGCTCTACGTGGTGCTCGACTTCAATAAACTGCACGCGCTGCGCTTCGGGGCCGACTCCGGCATCTTCTTGCAGACGCTGGTGAACTTCGCGCACCACGGCTCGACCTTCAACTGGGCGGAGCAGGCGCCTCATCTGCAAATTCACGACTCCTGGACGCTCTTGGCCTTCGCGCCGCTGGCGGCGCTTTGGCCGCGCCCGGAGCTGCTGATCGTACTGCAGCTAGCGCTCCTGGCGGGGGCGGCGATCCCGCTGTACCTGCTAGCACGTGCCTTCGGACTGAGCCAAACACCCGCCGTGCTGATCGCCGTGGCCTACCTGATCTCGCCTTCCGTTCAAGGCTGGGCGTACTCCGACTTCAGCGAGAGCCATCTCGTGCCGATCCTGGCTTTCGCGCTGGCACTGGCCGTCAAAAGACGCTCGCTCTGGGGCACGCTGCTGTTCGCGCAGCTCCTGCTAGGAGTGAAAGAGGACGAAGTATGGTTCGTCGGCTGGTTCGCGCTGGCAGGCGCGCTCTGGTACGATCGGCGTAGCGGTCTGGCCGTGGTGGCGCTCTGTGTCGCTAACGGCCTGGCCTACTACGGCATCGACGCCCTGCACGGGCATCTGCCCAACCGGCCGCAGTACGGCCTAGCCGATCCCTTCTGGCGGCAGCAGTTGGCATTTCTCGCCGAGGTCCTGGCGCCGTTTGCGTTCGCGCCGCTGGCGCTGGGATGGCGTGTGCTGCTCGCGGCACCGCTGCTGGGCGAGCTGTTTCTCACACAGCACTGGCACTACCCGCTGGCGCGCGCCGGCGTCCACTATACCGAGCCAATCGTCGCGCTCTTGGCCATCGGCGCCGTCATCGCCATCGCGCGCCGCCCGCGTTGGGCCGGCTGGGCCTTGGCGTGCTCCGCGATCATGGCCGCATTCTTCAACACGACGGTCCTGCACCTCGGGCGCCACCTTTACGCCCCAGACCCGCGCTACGGCGAGCTGCACGCGCTTGCGCAGAGTAACCGCGCCTTCACTTTCTCCATCGACGACGAAGGCGCATGGGTAGTCGCCTCCGGCGACACCAATGCGCGCCTGCTCGGGTTCGGAGACCCGCTGCGCCACCCGCAACCCGCGTGGCTCGACGCGGCGGGCCATTAGCCGCGCTGTTTGCGGCGCACCTCTGCGACGATCTCCCGCAGACGCTCCACGAAGCGCTGCGGAGAGAAGCGCTCGGCCTGCGCCCGCAGCGCAGCTGCATCGTACCGCGCGGGTTCGAAGGCACGCAGCACCGACGCCAGCGACTCCGGGACCGGCTCGTGAAAGAACTCACCGGTGACTCCAGGAACGACCGTCTCGAGCGCACCGCCGGCGCCGTAGGCAACGACCGGGCGCCCCGCAGCGGCCGCCTCCAGCGGCACGAGACCGTAATCTTCCGATCCCGGCAACAGCACGACTCTCGCGTTGCCGAGCAGCTCGCGCAGCGCGCCCTCCGGCACGTAGCCGAGTAACGTCGTCGTGGATCCCTTCGCAAGCCTCCGTAAACGCTCGTGCGCGGGGCCGCTGCCCGCAACGAGCAACGGCAACCCTACCTGCCGGCAGGCCTCGATGGCAAGGTCGATACGCTTGTACGGTAAGAGCCGCGAGGCGATCAGCGCATAGTCGCCCAAACCCGGGCCGACGCCGATACGGTCGAGATCGACGGGCGGATGGAGCACGTACGCTTCGCGCCCATACCACTGCAGGATGCGCTGTGCCGAGTTGCGCGAGTTGGCGATGTACGCCGTCGGCAGACGCGCGGCGGCGAGGTCCCAAGCCGCGAGGCGGCGCACCAGCGGACGCACCAGCGGCTCGAACGGCCCTGCGAGTCTGCCGACGTAGGCGTCGTAATCGAAGAGAAAGCGCGAGACCGAATGACAGTAGCAAACGTGCACCGCATCGGCGCGCGCCCGTACGCCCTTGGCCCAGGCCGTGGTAGAGCTGACGACCGTGTCGTACGCTGAGAGATCGAAGGCGGCAAACGCGCCGGGATAGAGCGGTGCGAGCGCACGAAAGAGGCGCCGGTGGCCCGGCAGGTGCTGCAGGTACGACGTGCGCACGCGCGCAGCGTCGAAGAGATCGCCCAAGCGCTCGCGCTCGAAGATCGAGGTATAGATAGGTGCTTCGGGCCAAGCCGCCGCGATATGCGCGAAGACACGCTCCGCGCCGCCGCGCTGATTCAGGTAGTCGTGGACGAGCGCGATCGCGGCTACGGACGCGCCCCCCGCGGAAGCACCACTGCCGTCGTGTAGCGGGTGAAGTAGCGTTTCGCCGCTGCTTGCAGCTGCGCGGGTGTGACGCGGGAGATCGCGGCGAGCAGCCGCTCTTCGTAGTCGGCGCCCGCGCCCTCACGCGCGAAGTTCCCCGCCAGCCACGAGCGATCGGCTAGCGTCGCACTCTCGAAGAGCAGATTACCGCGAGCCTGCGCCTTCGCCAGGCCCAGCTCCACCTGCGTCAGGGGCCCTGCCGCCAGCGTATCGACAACCGACGCCACGGTTCGCACCGCCAGCGCCGGATCGCCGCCGGCGCCGTTGGCGTACACGATCACCGCGGAGGGCACGGTATCGTAAAAATAGAGGCTCCCCACCGGCATCTCCGCGGCCGTCGGCGTCGGCACGAGCGGCGGCGCCAAACCGCGCCCGACGGCGTGGCCGATGAGCGACTCCAGAACGAAAACCGGCGCAAAGTCCGGCGCTCCCGGCGCGGGGGCATCGTAACCTAAGACGATCCACGTCGCCGCAATGTCGCGATGGGTGACGATCTCACGCGAGCTCGCCTTGACCGGAAGCTGACTGGACACCACCACCCAGCCGGCATGGCGATCGGGAAGCGCCGCCGCAACGGTACGCTCCGCCTCCTGCAGCCCCGGAGCCGCTGCGCCGGCGCCCACGATGATCGCGCCGCCCGCCACGTAGTTCTCGCGAAAAAAATCCGCCGCGTCGACAGGCGTAATCTGGGCGATGGCGGGGGCGCTGCCCCAGGCGGGGAGAGCGGCGCTGGTCTTGGCCAAATACACGCTTCTGACCATTTGAGCGCCGACACCCAGCCCGTCCCTGCTGGCCGCCAGCGCGCGCTGCGTAACGTAAGCCGCGGCGCGCTCGAGTGCGGGAGCGCCGAAGTCGGGATGGGTGAGCGCGGAGGCGAAAAGCACGGCGACCGCCGCGAAGTTACTGGGCGCGGCCTCGAGATAGAAGTGCGTCTCCTGCCCTTCCACCGTATACGTGATGGAGCCGCCGCTGAGCGCCGCAGCCAACTCCAGCGGAGTTCCGTGAACGGGTGTCTCGAGCAGCGCTTGAGCCACCACCGCCGCCAAACCAGAGCGATTACGCGGTTGGCGATCCAATCCCGCCGGGACGAAGACCTGCATTGCCGTCACCGGAGCGCTCTCCGACGTGAGGTCGATGATGCGCGGCGCCGCAACCGCAAGCGCTGCCGCGGCATCCGCGGGCGGCGCCGGCAACAGGCCCGCCGCTGCCAACGCGACGGCGAGCAGCCACGCCTTCATCGCGCGCCGGCTCCGCTCGCCTGCGCCGGAGTCTGCGCCGACAGCGTCGCCACCGCCGGCACCGCGCGCAGATATTTGCGCGCGATCTCTGCCACGTACTCGGGCGTGAGCGAACGGGCCAACGTCAGGTACTCTCCTTGTTCGCCACCGTTGAGCGGCGCATATTCGGGCGATCCCTCGACAGCGTACCAGCCGAGATTGTCGGCCTGTGCCTGTACGCTCTGCAGATCGCGCAGCACATGGTAGATATACTCCCGGCGCGCCGCTTCGAAGGCCTGCGTCTCCAGCGGCCGCTGCACGGCCGCGAGCGCGTGCTCCACCACGTCCCGAACCGCTGGTGAGGCGTCGCCCGTGACTTCCAACAGGAGAATCCCCGGGTCATGGAGTGTGATGAACTGACCGACGGCATCGGCATCCGGCACCTGCGCACGCAACGCTCGCGAGATGGAGCCGTAGCGCCCACCCAGCAGATAGTCCGCGAGAAAATCCATCGCGGTCGCGGCGCGCTGATCCTCGATGGGCGGCCCTGCAAAGGCCATGCCGAAGGCCGGACCCGCCGCCGACTCCCCCTCGCTGTTGGGCGGCGCGGAGGCAGGGACCGAGATCAGCGCTGCCTCCGCCGGTACTCCCGCGGCCTGGCCTCCGAAGGCACGCATCACGGCGTCTCCCGCGGGAGCCCCGGTCACGACCGCAATCGTGTTCTCAGCGCGGAAGGCGCGCTTGGCAAACGCAACCACTTCGGGATAGGTGATCGCGTCCAGTTGCTGCACCGCTGGAAGCGCCGCGTAGCGATCCGGGCCGCGCTCGAAGAGCGCACCGAAGAGTCGCGCACGCAGTTGCGCGTCGGGATCCGCGCCAGCAGCGGCGGCCTCCACGGCCACCGATTCCCGCGCGCGCTTGAAACCGTCCGGCGTCAGCGTAGGGCGGACGTAATCGTAGAACGCCGCACGCGCGATCTCCGCCGCCGCCGCTGCCGGCACGACGGCCGTTATCTGCACCGCGTCAGGGAAGGTCGTGATCTGCAGGCGTCCGCCGACGTCTTGAACCAGCACCGCCAGAGGCTCGCGCCGGCCGGCGGAGGCGGCTACCGACTCGGCCGTAAGCTGCGCGAGCCCCGCTAGCGGCTCCGCGAAGCCCGCCGACGGTGCACGGAACCAGAGCTCGACAGCGCTCAAGCGCGCGGAACTCGCGCTCCGCACGATGGTGCGAGCGGGATGCTCGCCGGCGGCTGCTCCGGCAAGCGGAGCGGCCGCAACGGCCAACGCGAGTACGGCGGAACACAGGCGGCAGATCATCCTGCCGGCGTTAGGCCGGTTCCGGTGAGATGCTCGGAGGAATGGTGCGCGGTTTACTCTGCCGCGCCGGCTCGGCGGCGGGCTCTTGACCCTGGGCCGCGGCGGCAGGCAACGCATCACCGGCCTTGTCGGGCAAGGTCTCACCGTTGACGATCGCCAGCACCTCGTCGGCCTCGACCGTCTCCTTCTCGAGCAGTGAGGCCACGAGGCGCTCCACCTTATCCCAGTTGTCCTGGAGCATCTGCTTCGCGGTAGCGTAGCACTCGTCGATGATCGAGCGGACCTCCGAGTCGATCTTCGATGCGATCTCCTCAGAATAGTTGCGCTCGTCGGCGATGTCGCGTCCGAGGAAGACCTGCTGGTGGTTGTGCCCGTACTGAATCGGCCCCAGCTCGCGGCTCATCCCGTATTGCGTCACCATCGAACGTGCCAGCTGCGTGGCCTTCTCGAAGTCGTTCGAAGCGCCGGTGGTAACTTCTTTGAACTGCAGCTCCTCGGAGACACGGCCGCCCAGTAACCCCGTGATCTGGTCGAGGATCTCGGCCTTCGACATCAGATAGCGGTCCTCGACGGGCAATTGCATCGTGAGACCGAGCGCCATGCCGCGCGAGATGATCGTGACCTTGTGGACCGGATTGGCATTGGGCAGAAGCGCGCCGACGATGGCGTGGCCGGACTCGTGGTAGGCGACGATCTCCTTCTCTTTCTGCGAGATCAGCCGCGAGCGGCGCTCGGGGCCCGCGATGACGCGGTCGATGGCCTCTTCGCAGTCGGCCATCTCCACCACGCTCTTGTTCTCGCGGGCGGCGAGGATGGCCGCCTCGTTGAGTAGATTCTCCAGATCCGCGCCTGAGAATCCCGGCGTGCGCCGCGCCAAGGTATCGAGCGAGACGTCCTTGCCCAGCGGCTTGTTCTTGGCGTGGACGTTGAGGATCGCCGCGCGTCCCTTCACGTCGGCGCGGTCGACCACCACCTGGCGATCGAAACGCCCGGGGCGCAACAGGGCGGGATCGAGTACGTCGGGACGGTTGGTGGCGGCGATGAGAATCACACCTTGGTTGGCATCGAAGCCATCCATCTCCACCAGCAGCTGGTTGAGGGTCTGCTCGCGCTCGTCATGGCCGCCGCCCAAGCCGGCGCCGCGCTGACGGCCCACGGCGTCGATCTCGTCGATGAAGACGATGCAGGGCGAGGACTTCTTGGCCTGCTCGAAGAGGTCGCGCACGCGCGACGCGCCGACGCCCACGAACATCTCGACGAAGTCGGAACCGGAGATCGAGAAGAACGGCACGCCCGCCTCGCCGGCGATGGCCCGCGCCAACAGCGTCTTGCCGGAACCTGGAGGTCCGAGCAGCAGCACGCCCTTGGGTATGCGCGCTCCCAGCGCTTGGAACTTCTTGGGGTATTTGAGGAACTCGACGATCTCAGCCAGCTCCTGCTTCGCCTCTTCAACACCCGCGACGTCGGCAAACGTCACCTTGGGCCGATTCTCCGAGAGCAGCTTCGCGCGCGAGCGGCCGAACGAGAGCGCTTGACTCCCACCTACCTGCATCTGCTTCACCACGAAGAAGAGGAGGGCGACCAGCAAGATCATGGGCAGGATGAAGTTGCCCGCTGCCGCCAGCAAGCTGGCATTGGCCGAGGGCTCGGCGTACGAGATCGCCACGTTGTGTTTGACGAGCTGCGGCACGACCATCGCATCGTCGCCGATGGCTACGCTGAACGTGCCGCCGTCTTTCTTCTTGCCCTGCGCTTCGTGCTGGTGCAACATCACCGACTGCACTTGGCCGGAGTTGACCAGAGTCAAGAATTGTGAGTAGGAGATCGACTCGCTGTTGGCCGGCTGGATCAACAGCCGGTTGACGAGAAAGAGGACGAATAATGCGATGGACAGCAGGACGACGACGTTCTTGATGTACTTGGCCAACGCGTTTAACCATTGGCGGGTCGGCCGATGCGCGGCCGGAGCCCGTTCCTTTCTGAGCCGTTCCGGCAGGACACGGGCGTGCCTGCGGGGGACGCTAGCTTCCTAATCCCGGTATACCCATGGGTGGAGTCGAGCGAGGTACGGGAGGTGGCGGTACGATTCCTGGTAATCCAGACCGTACCCTACAACGAATTCATCCGGGGCCTCCATTCCCACGTACTCCACCGGCACTTCCACGCAACGGTGGTATGGCTTGTCCAGGAGGGCGCAGGCGGCAAGCGATGCCGGTCCCCTGCCGCCGAAGACCGCGCGCAGATAGTGCAGGGTATGGCCGTTGTCGACGATGTCCTCCACGATCAAGACGTGGCGCCCCTCCAAGCTCTCCGAGGTGTCTTTCAAGAGCCGGACCTCTCCCGAAGAGCGCCGGGCGTTGCCGTACGACGAGACGGCGATGAAGTCGAGCGTGATCTGGTCGGGTGCCATGCCGGCCCGCTGGAGCGCTCGCGCCAAGTCGGCGGTGAAGAACAGCGCGCCCTTGAGCACGCCGACCACCAGAACCTTGCGGTCGCGATAGTCGGTTGCGATGCGCGCGGCCAGACGGTCTGTGGCCATACGAATCGCCTGATCGTCGAAGACGACCGCCGCGATGCCTTCGGGAAGCGTCGTTTCAGTTTCGGTCCGGTTCACTATCCTCACCATCGGTCGTGACGCGCCGTTCGAGCATGCCGGCGCCGATCACCACTTCTTCACCTTTGCGAACGAAGAATCGTCCGCGCCGCCCTTGGGCGGCGGCCTCAGCCAGCCGGTCGAGATGCTCGAAGGCCAGGTCACGGCCACCCAGCCACAAGCGCAAAACGCGCCGTAGCAACGGGCGTGGAAGCTCGCCGATCCGCTCGTCCAGCCCCCCCTCTTCCGCCGCCGACAGGCTCAACGCCTCCGCGGCGCGCTCGTCGAGATAGGCGTCCTCCTCACGGGCCAGGTGCGCCAAGCGAGCGATGGCCTGGTCAGCCGAGGGTTCCACCTCACGTAGATGCTGCAGCAGCACACGGAGGCGGTTGCGCCGGTAGCGGGCGTCGGCGTTGGTCTCGTCCAGTGCGTACGGCAGCCCATGGGCATGGCAATAGGCCCGCAGCTCGCCGTGCCCACGCCCCAGCAGGGGCCGCAACAGCACCAAGCCGCTACCCATGGGCCGCTGCTGCGGCATCCCGGCCAGGCCGCGCAATCCGGTACCGCGCACCAGCGCCAGCAGCACCGTTTCCACCTGATCTTCCAGGGTATGCGCAGTGGCGATCGCCGTACAGCCCCGCGCCAGCGCCATCGTCGCCAGCGCGTCGTAGCGGCCGGCACGCAGCGTCGCCTCGTCACCAGCCGGCCCTTGCAGCACCGTGCTCTGGAACGGCAGGCCCAAGCGCGAGGCCACGCCCAGGGCCACCCCTTCGTCCCGCTCCGCCGCCGCCCGCAGCGCGTGGTTCACGTGCAATACCACCAGCGGGAGGCCAGATACACGGGCCGTCGCGGCAGCCGCAGCCGTCAGCGCCACGGAATCCGGTCCACCGCTGCAGGCCAAGGCGACGCCGCCTGGGGGCGTAGCCGCCAGCGCCTCGGCCAGGCCATGCTCCAACTCCTCGAACGGCTTGGCTCCCCTCATCGCCGGGCCCGCTCCAGCTCCCGGCGCGCCTCGCGCTCCCGCACGCTCTCGCGCTTGTCGTGCAGCTTCTTGCCCCGCGCCACACCCAGCGCGATCTTCGCCCGCCCGCGCGACCAGAAGAGACGCAACGGGACGATCGTGAGCCCCTTTTCCTGCGTCTTGGCGATCAAACGTTTGATCTCGGCGGCATGCAGCAGCAGCTTACGCGGCCGCAGCGGCTCGTGCGGCTCGATGCGGCCCGGATCGTACGGCGCGATATGCATCCCTACCAGCCACACCTCGCCGCTGCGCACCCGCGCGTAGGCTTCAGCCAGCGAGCCGCCGCCGCGGCGCAGGCTCTTGACCTCCGTGCCCTGCAGCACTAAACCGGCATCCACGGTCTCCAAGATCTCGAATTCATGGCGAGCGCGACGATTGTCGATGGCGGGCGAGCCGGTGCCTTTGGCCTCCGCCTCGGCCTTGGCGGCGAGCCGTTGCTGCTTGTTCTTCGTCACGTTAGTCTACGAAAGACCCTTGTCGACGAACTTGCCGCTGGCCTCGCAGAGCAGCGTGCCTTCGGCATCGCACAGCGTCGACTCGACGGTCAGTACGTGACGCCTGCGCTCGGTGATGCGGCCACGCAACTCCAGCGGCGCGTCGACGGGGGCTGGCTTGCGGAAGCGCACGTTGACGCTGGCGGTCATGCCGCTTGCCCCCGCGCGCAGCGCGGCATGGGCCATAGCCTCGTCCAGCAGGGTCATGACGATGCCGCCGTGCAGGATCCCGCGCCAGCCTTGGAACTGCATGGGGATGCTCACGCGCGCGTGCACGCCGTCGTCACCGTCAGGTTCGAAGCGCAGGTGCAGACCGATGGGGTTGTCGGAGCCGCATGCAAAACAGGTGCCGTCGTCGACCGGCGCTAGATCACTCATTAGCGCCCCCTTCGCGCCGCACCCGGCGCGCATCCTCGACGCGGCCTTGATCCTCCAGCGCGCGCGCCAGCAGCGCGCGCCCGTAGCGGCCACCCTCACCAACGCCGTGGGGGTCGAGCTCGAGGCAGCGCTCTAAGAAACGCACGGCTGCGGCGCCATGACCGCCCGCCAGCGCGGCTTCACCCAAAAGGTAATAGGCGTCGGCATAGCCCGGCAAGCTATTGGTCACGTCGATCAAAGCCGCCAGCGCGCGCACGGGCTGACGCAAGACCCGCAACTCGAGCTGCGCCAGGTATTCGCCGGCCAACGGATCGCGCGGTTCGATACGCAGGGCCTGCGTCAACTCGCCCTTGGCCTCCGCCGCGCGGTGGAGGTCGAAGGCGAGTATCGCCAACCCCACGTGGGCAGCGGCCGCATGCGGGTCCAGAGCCGCGGCGCGCAGGAACGCGGCGCGGGCACGCGCCCGCAGATCGAGGCCGGCGCGCGTGGGAAGCAGCTCCGCGAATCCCGCCAGGGCGCTGGCGGAGGCATCGGCCGGTACCTGCGCGGCTCGCTGCTCCAGCTCGTCAACCAGCGCCGGAACGGCGTGGCCGGCGCGCACCGCGGCGGCCGCGTAGAATGCGTCGGCCAGGGCGTCACCGGGACGCGCGGCGTGGGCGGCGTCAAATTCGTCCCGCGCCCGTCCAAACGCGCGGGCGTAGAAGTCGTGCAGCCCCGCGTCCATCGCGCTCGTATAGTCGGCAGCGCGATCGGCACCCGCGGCGGCCGCGCCGGCTGCGCTGCACGCGGCCAGCATCAAGCTCAGCGCGGCGGCGCGCCACGCGGCGCGCATCACCGGCCGAGCGTAAGGCGCTGAGCCAACTGCTCCGGCAAGCTGCAGGCATGGATCTTGCGCTGAACGCGCTCGATCTCGTACGGCACGCGCAGCACGCGCACCAGCCTCAGCTCCGGCTCGTAGAAGCCGAACGAGGCGGCCGGATTGAAGTCTCTGGGCTGGCCGACGCTGCCCACGTTGACGATGTAGCGGCACTCCGGGTCGAGCACGATCTCGCCGCCCTGCGTGAGCGATTGATGCGTGATCCGGCCCTGTGCATTCAGCACGTAGCACTCCGCGATGTGCGAGTGACCGATGAAGATCAGCGGCGCGTCGCTGGCGCCGAAGGCTCGCGCCGCCGCCGCGTCGTCGAGAATGTATTCGAAATAGCGCTCCGGCGAGCCGTGCACCATGAGAAAGTCGCCGACGCGCATCTCGTAATCGAGCGATCCCAGCCAACGGCGCGTCTCGTCGTCGATGACGCCTTGCGTCCAAACGATCGCGCGACGCGCGATGGGGTTGAAATACTCGACGCCGAAGTTGTCGATGGCCGCCACGTCGTGGTTGCCGAGCACGCAGCGCGTGTCACGTTCGCGCAGCAGCCGCGCGCACTCGTTCGGATTGGGACCATAACCGACGACGTCTCCTAGACAGAGGACGTCGTCGTCCGCGCGTAACTCGGCGCAACACGCCTCGAGCGCCTCGAGGTTCCCGTGAATGTCCGAGAGGATGGCGTATCGCACCGCGGTGGCCTTCGCTCAGGGCAAGGGGTATACCTCGACGTGCTCCCCCGCAGCCAGCTCTCCGCGCTCTGGGGCCACGCGCACGTAGCCGTCGGCGCGTGCCAGCAGCGCAACGTGACTCGACCGCAGACGCAGCGGGCGCGCCACCGTTGCGGCACCGTCGCGCACGAGCGCAACGGGCACGAACCACGTCCAATCGCGCCGTCCGTGAATCGCCGTGGCGAGACGCGCGGTCAGCGGCGCCGGCACCGGCGCAGCGGCGCCGCAGAGCGCATCGATCAGCGGGCGCGCGACGGCTAGCAAAATAGTGACGGCGGAGGTAGGGTTCCCGGGCAGACCCACGATCGGCTTGCCCCCGGCGAGCGCGAACACGGTCGGCTTTCCGGGCTTCACTTTGATGCCGTGGACGACGACGCCGGGCTCGCCCAGCGCCTCGAGCGCTCGCGGTGTGAGATCGCGCACGCCCACGCTCGATCCGCCGGTCAGCACCACGGCGTCGCAACGCGTTAGCGCCTCACGCAACGCGTGCTCGAGCTCGCGCTCGTCGTCGCGCACGTGCGGCAACTGCAGCGCTCGCGCCCCCATGCGCTCCAACACGGCCCCGATCGCGTAGCGGTTGGAGTCGCGCACCTGTCCAACGCCCGGCTCGCTCGCCGGCGGGACCAACTCGTCGCCGGTCGAGAGCACGCCGACCGTTGGACGCGTCAGCACCGCCACACGCTCCCAACCCAGCGTCGCCAGCAGACCCATGTCGACACCGCGCAGACGCCTGCCGCGGCCCAGCACGACCTCTCCGCGCGTGAGGTCCTCACCGGGCTGCGTCACGTACTCGCCCGCCCGTACGGACGCGCGCGCTTCGACGGCAGCGTCCCCCGCCGCGCGCGTCTCTTCCTGCGGAATGACGGCATCGCTACCCTCGGGCAGCACGCCGCCGGTGGGAATGCGCATCGCCTCGCCGCGTCCCAGCGGTTGCGGCGGCGGCAGGCCCATGCGGATCTCACCGGTCACGCGCAGGGTCACGGGCGTGCTCGCGAGATCGGCGGCGCGCACGGCGTATCCATCCATCATCGAGCGCGGATCCCGCGGGACGGCAGCCTCCGCGCGCGCATCGCGCGCCAGGACGCGTCCCACGCCGTCGGCCAAGGGAATCTCCTCGACGGAGCGCAGCGGCGGGCGCCACAGCGAGAGAAATCGCGCTACCGCGGCCTCCGGCGCCGGCAGGCGCGCCGCGTCGAAACCGCGTTCGGGTAGGAGTGCATCGCTCATTGACGGTAAGAACGCCCTTTCTACTTCTAGCAGTTTCTTCCGGAAGGGCTCGATCCGTTCATGCTCGATCGCACGTTACTCCGCCACGACCCCGAGGCGGTCCGCCGCTCGCTGCGCCGTCGCGGCCAGGACGAGAGCAGCGTCGACCGCCTCGTCGAGCTGGATCGCGCGGCGCGCGAAGCACAGACACGGTCGGACGCACTGAAAGCGGAGAAGAACGCGCTCTCCGCTACGATTGGAAAGGCCGCCGACAAGAAGGCGGCCGCCGCCGCGTTGCGGCCGCGGCTTGCGGCGATCGACGCGCAGATCGAAGCCTCCGACGCGGCCTGCGCCGCGGCGGGCGCAGAGATCGACGAGCGCATCCAACAGCTCCCCAATCTCCTAGCCACCGCCGTTCCCGACGGCTTGGACGAGAGCGCCAACGTTACCGTACGCACGTGGGGGACGCCACGCGCCTTCGATTTCGAACCGAAACCACACTGGGATCTCGGCGAGGCGCTGGGTATCCTCGACTTCGAGCGGGCCCGTAAACTGGCCGGCGCGCGCTTCGCTGTGTTCAGCGGCGACGGCGCGCGGCTGGAGCGCGCCATCACCGCGTTCTTCTTGGACCGCGCCGCCCGGGCCGGCTACCGTGAGATGGCGCCACCCATCATCGTCAACCGCGAAACCATGTGGTCGACCGGTCAGCTCACCAAGTTCAGCGATGACATGTTCCATCTCGACGATTGGGATTTCTTCCTGATTCCAACGGCGGAGGTGCCGCTGACCGCGCTGCATCGCGACGAGATCCTCGACGGCGCGATACTGCCGGCGCGCTACACGGCCTATACGCCCTGCTTCCGCAAAGAGGCGGGCGCCGCTGGGCGCGACACGCGCGGACTGATCAGGCAACACCAGTTCGACAAGGTGGAACTGGTCTGGCTGACGCTGCCCGAAGCGAGCTTCGACGCGCTCGAGCAACTTACCGCGGACGCCGAGCGGCTGCTCCAAGAGTTGGAGCTGCCGTTCCGTACCGTCGCGCTGTGCGGCGGCGACACGGGCTTCAACGCGGCGATGACCTACGATCTGGAGGTCTGGCTGCCCAGCCAAGGAGTCTATCGAGAGATCAGCTCTTGCAGCAACTGCACGGACTTTCAAGCGCGGCGCGCGAGCATCCGCTTCCGGCGCGAGCCCAAAAGCAAGCCCGAGTTCGTGCACACCCTCAATGGCTCGGGTCTGGCGGTGGGGCGAACGCTCATCGCCGTCCTAGAAAACTACCAGCAAGCCGACGGAAGCATCCGCGTGCCCGCTGCACTGGTTCCTTACCTAGGCGGTCAGCGCACCATCGGGGGCTAGCGCAGAGCCCACGCCTCACGCGAGCAGCTTGACGAACGTCTCCGTGAGGCGCTTGAGCTCGCGCTGGTTCACGCCGCCCTCGGCCTTCGGCCGAATGCACTCGGCCATGCTGTTGGCCATCAACTGCACGGTCGCACGCTCGAGCGCGGCCCGCGCCGCCGCCATCTGCTGCGCGATGGCGTGGCAGTCCCGCCGCTCCGCAATCATGCGCTGAATGGCACGGACCTGACCTTCAACGCGCCGCAGGCGCGCCGTCACGTCCTTGACGACCTCCTCCGGCACGCTCAGCGGGGCGCCGTCGTTCTCCCGACCTGCTGCAACCATGTCCACAGTATACCCTACCCCGTACCGCTTGACAAGATATACCCTACGGGGTAGTGTAATAGCGCGACTACTTCGCGCCGAACGGGATGCATCATGAACGAGACTCCACTAAGCCAACACCTCACGCGCGCCGCCTGTGACAACGGCTGGCGGATCGAAGCGCGCGTCCGCTCCATCGCCGGCGCCATGATCCTGGCCAGCTTGGCTTTAGCGCTGCTGGATCGGCGCTGGCTGTGGCTGACCGTATTCGTGGGCGCCAACTTGCTGCAGTCCGGACTCAGCGGCTGGTGTCTGCTCTCCAATCTGCTGGCGCTGCGCTCGCGGCGTACAGGTACCGATGCGTAATCTCTCGCTGATCGGACTCGCGGCGGCGCTGCTGCTCTCGGCGTGCGCTCCGCGCCACGCCCAACCCACGTCTCAACCCGCCGTCGCGGTCGGCGTGGCCAGCGCGCGCCCGGTTCGCAGCGCGGCGCGCTTGGAAGTAACGGGCACGCTGCGAGCGCGCGAGCTCGCTGTCGTTGCCGCGCAGCAGCCCGGCCGGGTCACCTCGATGCTGGTACGCGAGGGCGACTACGTCGGCGCCGGGCAGGCGCTAGCGATCATCGATCGCGCGACCTATGCCGCGCAAGCCGGCAGCGCCTCCGCCGCCGGAAGCGCCGCGAAGGCCGCCGTCGACGCCGCAAACTTCGAGGTTCAAGCCGCCCGCGCCGCGAGCGCGGGCAGCAGCGCTAAGGCCGAGAACGCCCGCCTGCGCGCGCAGCGCTTCGAGTCCCTGTACGCGCAAGGCGCCGTCTCCCGCCAGGAGCGCGACGACGCGGCGGCGGCGGCCGCTGCCGCCGTGGCGGAACTCGCCTCCGCCCACGCGGCTGAGGCCTCCGCACGTGCCCACAGCGCCGTCGCCGCAGGCGAGGCGGCAGCCGCCGGCGACCGCAGCACCTTGGCACAGGTGACGCTGAGGCAGACGACCGTGACGGCACCCTTCGACGGCATCATCACCAAGCGCTGGCTCGACAGCGGCGCATACGCCAACGCCGGCTCGCCGATCGCCACCGTCGAATCGTCACGCCAACTCGAGCTCGACCTCTCCATCCCCGAAGACGCCGCCGCCACGCTGGCGCCCGGTGCAACGGTTCCGGTGCGCATCGATGCGTGGAGGGGCGGTTCATTGACCGGGCGGATGCGCGCACTGGTTCCTGACGACGGTTCCGGAACGCACGCGTACACGGCGATTCTCGAGATCGCCTATCGCCCCGGTCTGCTGCCGGGCATGTTCGCGCGCGCCGAGATCGCCGGACGCCCGCTCGAGGGCATCGCCATCCCCGTCTCGGCGCTGATCACCCGCGCCGGCCAGAGCGGCGCGTTCTTGGTCGAAGGCCACCGCGCGCGCTTCCAACCGGTGACGCTGTTGAGCACGGAGGGAACAACGGCGATAGTGAGTGGTTTAGCCGGCGGCACCGCCGTCGTGCGGACGCCGGATGAGCTCAGCGACGGGGAAGAGGTGGCGGTTCAGTGAGCGGACACTTCCGCGGTGTTGGGCGTATCGTCCGCTACTTCGTCGACTCCAAGCTGACGGCGCTGCTGGTGCTAGCGGCAACGCTCTTCGGAATCTTCGCCGTATTGGCTACCCCGCGCGAGGAGAATCCGCAGATCACCGCGCCCGCGGCGGTCGTGACGGTCTCCGACCCCGGTATCGGCCGCGCTCAAATCGAACAGAACGTCACCAAGCCCATCGAGCGCGTCCTGCAAGAGATTCCCGGCGTCGAGCATCTCTATTCGACCTCCAGCGAAGGGCTGGCCACGGTCATCGTGCGCTATTACGTCGGCGAGGACAAAACCCGCTCCTACGTCGATCTGTACAACCAGTTGATGGCCAACCGCGCGGTGCTTCCGCCGGGTGCCCAGGATCCGGCCGTCACGCCGCTCGATGTCGACGACGTCCCCATCGTCGTACTCACCCTCTCCGGCAGCCGCTACGACGACGTCACGTTGCGTGCGCTGGCGCACCGCCTCGCGGATGCGGTCCAGCCGGTCCCCGGCGCGAGCGTGATCTCCATGAGCGGCGGGCGCGAACAGGCTGTGGACGTCGCGCTCGATCCGGCTAAGCTCGCCGGCTATGAAATCTCCCCGCAAGACATCGAGCGGGCACTGGGCGTGACCAACGTGGAGCAGGCGACGGGTTACGTGGCAGGCGGCGGCCACCGCCTGCTGCTGCACGCGGGTACGCCGCTGAGCACTCCCGCGCAAGTAGCCTCGCAGATCGTCGCCGTTCGCGCAGGCGTGCCGATCGCGTTGGGGGACGTGGCGGGCATCAAGCTCGCTGCGCCGCCCCTGGAGCACATTACCACGTTTGCCGACCGCGCCAACCCGCAGCCGGCGACGGCCATCAGCGTTGCCGTCGCCAAGAAACGGGGCAGCAATGCCGTGACGGTAGCGCGCGGCGTGCTGGCGGCCGCACGGGGCGTGGAGCTGCCGCCGGGTATCGCGCTCAGCGTCACGCGTGACGATGGCGCCAAGGCCAACGCCGCGGTCAACGAGCTGATTCGCCGGCTGTTGGAGGCCATCGTCATCGTGACGCTCCTGCTGCTGGTGGCGCTAGGCCGGCGTGAAGCGGTGATCGTAGCGATCGCGATCCCGTTGACGCTCTTCATCACGCTGGGCATCGCGCTGCTGGCCCACCAGACGATCAACCGTATCACGCTGTTCGCCCTGATCCTGGCGTTGGGTCTGTTAGTCGACGATGCGATCGTGGTCGTGGAGAACATCCATCGCCATCTGCGTGGAGGCTCTACCGACGTCAAAGCGACGATTGCCGCCGCCGTCGAGGAGATCGCCAGCCCCACGATCCTGGCGACGATCGCCGTGATCTTCGCGTTCGTTCCGATGGCATTCGTCACCGGCATGATGGGCCCGTACATGCGCCCCATCCCCTTCAACGTCCCGGTCGCGATGGTGGTGTCGCTGGTCGTGGCCATCGTGGTCACGCCGTGGGCCGCGCAGCGCATGCTGGGCACGGGCGCGCACGGCGCGCACCACGGGCGCCGTCCGCAGCGCTGGGAGCCGCTCTACCGGCGTGCCCTGACCGCGCTCTTGACGCGTCCGCGCGCCCGCGGCATCTTCTTCGTCGCGCTGGCGGCGGCACTGGGCGTGGCGCTGCTGCTGCCGCTGGGTAAGGCCGTGCAGTTCCGCATGCTGCCCGACCAAAACGAGAGCACGTTCCTGGTCACGCTCGACGAGCCCGCCGGCACCGACCTACCCACGACCACCCGCGCCGCACAGGCCCTGACCGCGCGTCTGATGGCCGATCCCAACGTCGCGAACGTGGAGACGTTCGTCGGCCACCACTCCATCCCAGACTTCAACGGACTGCTGCAGGGCGTGATCTTCCGCGACGCGCCGTGGTACGCCGACCTGCGTGTGAACCTGGTGCCCAAGGATCGGCGCAAGATCGCCTCGGCAGATCTGGTGCGCCAACTGCGCGGGCCGTTGCAATCGATCGGTGCGGGCTTCGGCGGCCTGGTGAAGATGGTCCAGGAGCCCCCTGGGCCACCGGTGCGCGCCACCGTCATGGCGCGCGTTTTCGGACCCGATCCCGAGATCCGCGCTCAGATCGCGCGCGGCTTGCTCCCGCTCTTCCGCCGCGAAGGTGGCGTGGTAGACGTTGATTCAACGCTTCGGGCACAGCCCGTGCGCGTGCAAGTCTCCGTGGATGCGCGCAAGGCCGCGCTCGCCGGCGTCAGCGCGGCTCAGGTGGCGGAGGATCTTGCGATCGCCTATGGCGGTGCGGTCGTCAGCACGCTGCACGACACACGCACGCCCGAGCCGGTCTCCATCTACCTGCGTTTCGCGCCGTTCGCACGGGCCGATCTCGGCACGCTGGGCGCAATCGCCATTCCCACGGCGCACGGCAACGTGCCACTCTCCGCACTGACCACGCTGTCGATGGTCAGCGCTCAACAGCCCTCGTACCGCGAAGACGGCCGGGGCGTGGACTACGTCACCGCCGAGATGGCCGGGCGCAGCTCGACCTATGCCGTCATCGACATGCTGCTGGCGCGGCTGCACCACCCGCTGCCGGCCGGATACTCCATCTCATGGGACGGCGAATGGAAGCTGACGCTGGACGTCTTTCGTGACCTTGGGCGCGCCATGGGTGTGGCCGTCGTGCTGATCTACCTGCTGCTGGTCGCGCGCTTCCGCTCGTTTTACATTCCAGTCGTCGTCATGGCCGCGATTCCCCTGGGTATCATCGGCGTGATGCCGGGTTTCGCGCTGCTGGCACCACACGGCGTCTACTTCAGTGCTACCGCGATGATCGGCGTGATCGCACTCTCCGGAATCGTGGTGCGCAACTCGATCGTCTTAGTAGAGTTCATCGAAGACGAACTGCGCGGCGGCATCGGCCTACACGAAGCCGTGATCCGTGCCGGCACCGTCCGAGCGCGCCCGATTCTACTCACGGCCGCAGCCGGCGTCTTCTCCTCCGCTGTCATCGCCGCCGACCCCGTCTGGAGCGGGTTGGCCTGGGCGCTGGTCTTCGGGATGACGGCCAGCGCACTGCTCTCCATCATCGTCGTCCCGCTGTTGTACGCACTGGTCGCCAAGACCGATCCCCTCGTTCCCGGCGCGCAGCCCGTGCACGCGCGCAGCGTGGAGCCGGTCACGGCGACCAGCGCATCCTAGCCATCACTCGAATAAGGAGTCGAACATGTCCATCACGAGCCTCCGGTACGGCAATGCCGTCACCACCAAACTCTCCTACGCCGACGCCGTCGAGCGCGCCAAGGCCCTGCTCAAAGACGAGGGCTTCGGCGTTCTCTGCGAGATCGACGTCACCAAGACGCTCAAGGAAAAGATCGGCGCGGAGTTTCGTCCGTACGTGATCCTGGGTGCCTGCAACCCGCAGTACGCGCACCAGGTGCTCTCCCAGGAGTCGCATGTCGGCTTGCTGCTCCCCTGTAACGTCGTCGTCCAGCAGGGAGCGGAGGGCACCGTCGTCTCCGCCGTTGACGCTTCCGCCATGCTCAGCGTGGTTGGAAGGCCGGAGTTGGAGCCGATCGCGCGGGAGGTCAACGCGAGGTTGGGCCGCGTGCTGGAGCGCATCGCCGCCGCGTAAACGTCAAGACTTCTTTACGCCCACTTACGAGTGTGTGACAGCGCTCACGCCGCTCCGTGCCGAAGAGAGGAGGCGACGGCTCCCCCGGCCGCCGCCTTCAGCTATCTCACCGGGGGAGCTCTATCTTGTCTACTTCTTTGCAGGTCGCTTTTGGCAAATTCGTCTCCGTTCGCTTCGGCGCCGAGGCCTGGTCTAAACTACTTCACGACTCCGCTCTCAACGCGAGCATGGACCTGGCTTCCGCGGGCAATCGCGGCGACGCACTGGCTCTCTTGCTGATGGCCACGGCGCGCGTTACGAGCGAACAATCCGCGGCCGTGCTTGAAGAGCTCGGAGCTTTTCTCGCAGGTCAGCTGCTGTCGCGGTACCGCGAGCGCATCGACCCAGCCTGGACGACTATCGATCTCGTGGCGTTCGCCAGCCGCGCGCTTGCGCTTTGGTTCGCGCGCAACGAGACCGCGCATCTACCGGCCATGCGCTGCATCCGCACTGGCGAGCGGGCCATGCGGATCGTGTACGCGTCGCGCCGGCGTCTGTGTCCGCTGATTCGCGGCTTGATCTTCGGGGCGGCACAGCGGCGCGGCGAGACGCTCGTGTGGACGGAAGAGCGTTGTCTGCTCAAGGGCGCGAGCTTCTGCGAGATCCTGGTCGAGTTGCAGGGGCGTGCGCCGGCGGCGTAGCGCCGCAGGGGATGCGCTACGAGCGCGCAATGGTCTTGCATGCAGACGCGCTTGACCGAGATGCTCGGCATCACCCATCCCATCCTCAATGCCCCCATGACACCGCAAGCGGGCGGTGTGCTGGCACGCGCGGTCTCTGAAGCGGGCGCGTTCGGCATCGTCGGCCTGAACGAGGACGAGCGGGCGGAGCAGATCGCCGAACAGGTCGCACTGATCACGGCTGACGGTTTCAAAAAACCGTTTGGTATCGGCCTCGTCATTTGGGTACTCGAGCGCCGCCCCGATCTGCTGGACCTGGCGATCGCGGCCAAGCCCACGCTGGTCAGCATCTCCTTCGGGGACCCCGCGCCCTACGTCGAGCGGCTCCATCGCGCGGGCATCCTCGTCGCCTCGCAGGTGCAGTCGCGCGACTCCGCCCAGCAGGCTGCGCGGGCCGGAGTTGATGTCGTCGTGGCGCAGGGCACGGAGGCAGGCGGCCACACCGGCGCCGTCGGGACGCTGCCGCTCTTGCAGATCGTGCTGGATGCCGTCGACGTCCCGGTGGTCGCGGCGGGGGGTATCGCCAGCGGCCGCGGTCTCGCCGCGGTGCTGGCGGCAGGCGCCGTCGGGGCTTGGATCGGAACGCCGTTCTTGGCGGCGGCGGAGAGCCGCACCCCCGAGCAGGCGCGCGACCGCATCGTGGCCAGCGACGAGACCCAGACCGTGCTCACGAGCGTCTTCGATCGCGCGCAGGGGAAGCCGTGGCCCTCGCAGTTCCGCGGGCGCGCGCTGCGCAATCGCTTTACCGAGCAGTGGCACGGCCGCGAAGAGGAGCTGCTTCAAGCAGCAGGCGCGCTGGACGAGTTCCGCCGCGCCAAAGCCGAGCGCGATTACGGCATCGCCAACGTCTATGCCGGGCAATCGGTCGGCATGGTATCGACGCGTACGACCGCCCGCGAGATCGTCGAGCGTATCGCTGCAGGTGCGGAGGCACAGTTACGGCGAGCCGCCTCCTTGGTGCGCTAGCAGCCGTCGATTCAGCGTTTGTTCATCCCAGCGCTCTAGCGTGAAGCGGGTACGAATCGCACCATCGGGAGGTGCTCGATGTCCGCTTCGACGTCACTGGTGAACGTGCCGATAGGCACCGCAATCCTGTTGGCCCTCGCGTCGTGCTCCGGCTCGGGCGGCATGAGCACCGGCGCCACTCCGGTGGTTGCCCCCAACGCCATGGTGCCGGCTCCGATGGCCACGGCAGCGCTGCGCACGGCGGCGGATCCGTCGACTCCCGAAGACAACGCAGACGATCCGGTCGACGGCACCTCGATTCTCAAGCGCCTCAACCATATCACGACGATCGGCTCGACGGTCGATCCGAGTAACGGAGATCAAAATCCGTACGGGCTAGCCGTAGCCTCCGTCGATGCCGGCGCCATCGAGCCCGGCGATCTCGTGGTCTGCAACTTCAACAATGCCGCCAACGTGCAGGGCACGGGCACCACGATCGTGGCGCTCCATCCCAAACCCGGCTCAACGCCGCGGCGGGTAGCGCAAAAGAGTGCGCTCTTGGGCTGCACCGAGGTCGCGCTCGCGCCCAACGGCAACATCTGGGCCTCAGCCTTCGCCGCCAACGACAACCCCATCGTCGCACCCGACGGTACGCTCCGGACCACGCTGCCGGGCGGACCATGGCACGGCCCGTTCGGGCAAACGTTCGCACCGCATCCCGGGAGCTTCGGCAGCGCCGCGTTCTACGAGAGCAATGCGGGTGACGGCACGATCGTACGCATCGGCATCGGCGCCAACTCACACTTCACGTTCGAAGTGATCGCCAGCGGCTTCGCCGTCAACCACGGCGCCCCCGGCAGCATCCTCGGCCCTTCGGGATTGCAATACGACCGGCGCCACGATCGCCTCTACATCGTCGACGGCGCCGACAATACGCTCGTCGCACTGCGCGGCGTCTCGACGATCCCTGCCGGCGGCGTCGTCGTCCACGGTACGTCGTTCAGCGGACCGTTCGCCAAGCGCGCGCGGCTGATCTTCTCGGGCACACCGCTCAACGGCCCGATTAGTTCGGCCCTGCTGCCCGATGGCCACCTGGTGTTGGGCAACACGCTCGATTCCAGCGGCTTCAATTTGATGGTGGAGATCGCGCCCAACGGCCGCCTCCTCGACGTCAAGAACGTGGACACCGGCGCGGCTGGGGCGCTCTTCGGCATGGCCGCGACCGGTCACGACAACGCCGACACCGCGCTCTATTTCAACGACGACAACGACAATACGGTCAAGGAACTCACGCCGTAACGTCCGCAGGCCTCACGCTCTCAACCGTGAAGTATCGCCCGATCCGCGCCGTCGTGGAGGGGTGGCAGAGCGGTTGAATGCAGCGGTCTTGAAAACCGCCGAGCCCGCAAGGGTTCCGTGAGTTCGAATCTCACCCCCTCCGCCAGGAATCAGTCCAGATGTGGGCCCCAGCCTTGGAAGATGGACCGGCAGCGCTCCGCCGTCCGCGACAGTGAGAGCGTGGGGCGCGACTGATCGAATTGCGCGATCCATTGCTCCGCCAAACGGTCGATCTCGCGCATCTGCGACTCCACTTCGCCGGCCGTGACGTCGCCGGCAACGACCGGGTATGCCGCCGCTGCATCAAAGAAAACGCGATTCACCCGTACCTGAGTACCGCACAAGAGCTGCAGGGCATACGCCGCGGGCAGTAGCGCGCCTTGCGGGTCGTTGGATGTCCAAACATAGAGCGTGCGGCGTTCGCGCGAGAGCGCGTCGAGACGTCCGTGCAGCACGTAGCGCCCTCCCGTCGACAGCACGCGTTCCAGCGCGAAGGGCTGACAAGCCAGCGTGTCGGATTCGTGGACGCCCTCGTCATGCGCCATCCAGCGCAGCATATTCAGAAGACGCGTGCGGGCGGCGGCGTCCTCGTCCGTGGAACGCTCCGGGTCGCGCTCCCACGCGCTTTCGAGCACCTGCTCGCCGGCTCGCATCCCGCCGGCTACGCAGGCACGCACGGCGGCGTCGAAGGTCTGGACGCGCGCCTCGCGCATGCGCGCCCCGCGCAGATGCGCGAAACTCTCAAGAGACGTGTACGGGATCTCGGTGATGTGTTCGATCATGGCTCCCCCGCGACGTTCGTGCGCCCCGGTACCGCACGTAGACTTGTCTAGGAGAGATGATAGCGAATCCCAATACGCGGCGCATCAGGGAAAGCACCGAATCTTCCTGCCCGAAATACCTAGGTTAGGCGAGAAGTGCCAGCATCTGATCGTGAACCAAGCCGTTGCTTGCCACGATCGCGGCGGCGCCCAACGCGTACGGCGAGCCGGCACCGTCGCTCACGTGCCCGCCGGCCTCGCGCACGATCAGGCTTCCAGCTGCAACATCCCATGGATGCAGCCCGTACTCCCAAAATCCGTCAAATGCGCCGCGTGCCACATAGCAGAGATCGAGTGCCGCCGCACCGACGCGGCGCACGGCGTGCGAGCGGTCGCTGAACGCCACGAAGTTCCCGAGATTGCGGCTCATGCCGGCAGGCCCGGGCTTGAAGCCGGTACACAACAGCGACTCCGAGAGTTGCGCCGTTTCGCTGACGTACAGCGGCGCGCCATTGCGTGTTGCACCGCCACCGCGCCTGGCGGCGTAGATCTCATCGAGCGTGGGATTATAGACCACCCCGGCCTCCATGACCCCATCACGCTCGTAGCCGATCGACACGCAGAAGAACGGAAAGCCATGCACGAAATTGGTGGTGCCGTCCAGAGGGTCGACGATCCAGCGCTCCGTACCCGTCCCCGGCGTGGCGCCGGTCTCCTCTCCATAAAACGCCGCCCCCGGCCGCGCGCCCAGCAGCCGCGCCCGCAGCAGCGCCTCGCTCGCGCGGTCGGCCTGCGTCACGAGGTCCGCGCGCGAGCTCTTGTGACCTAAGTCGAGAGGGCCACCCAGGTAGCCCAAGAGAACGTCCCCCGCGGCGCGCGCCGCTTCGATAGCCAACTCCAGAACGTCGTTCACAGCGGGCCGCCTTACCAGCCGCCTTCCGGAGGTTCCTCCTCAACGATGGCCGGGATTCCCATTCGAAAGCGTGGCGCGCCGCTGGAGATGTCTCCCGGACGACGGATCGCCGTCTTGGTGTTGGAGACGTTTCTCTACATCGTCTGGCTGGGCTCTCTGGCCGGCGTCGCCCTCATCGCCGCGCCGGCGGCGTTTGCCCACGCACCAGCCGAAGTTGCCGGGGCGATCGTGGGCGCCTCGCTACGCGCGTTGACGGTGGTGGCGTGGATCTGCGGTGGGCTCACGCTCGTCATCTGGCTGGCGCGCATCCGGCGCGAGGGACGCATGGCGCTCCTGGGCGCGCTGCTGGTCGCGGCCACCGACTACGCCCAGTGGAGCATCGCGCCGCGCATGGACGCCATCGTTGAAGCCGTGCATGGCCCGCTCGCCTCGCTCCCGCAGGACGACGTCCGCCGCACCACCTTCGACGCTCTGCACCGCCGCAGCACGGGGATTTACGGTGCGGTGCTCGTGTTTGGCTTCGCGGCCGCCGCACTCGCGGCGGCACGCCGGCCGGCCGACCGCCGTTGACTTCTCCGCAAGTCACCGGCTAGAATGGTGTGGCTCATTTTCGGCGCGCAAACGCGCCCAGCGAAGGGAGGTGACGTGCTCTCGATGACCAGCGACGGCTCAAGTAGATGCTCCTGCTTCTACGAACCCGCGATTGCGGATGACCCTCTACCGACGATTCCGGAGGTGTACTCCCATGACAGCGATGTTCGGGCTCCTGCGCCGCTGGGTTGCGAGGCGCGCCGACCTGTCCTTTTCGCAACCGGTCGATGCAGCGGCGTTGCGCTGCGTCTGTTCGCGCTTCCATAGCCTGTATCTCCGCCCCGGATACCGCGAGCTTGTCCGCCCCGCACGGGACAAGGCGGAGCGGCCATGAGCTTCACCGCGGGCTTTCTCTCCGAACTCATCGGACGCGAGGTGACGTACGCGGAGGGAACGCGCGAAGTAGCGGTGGGCCGGGTGGCCGATTTTCTGGTGAACGCGCCGCAGCAGGCCTTCCCGCCGATTGACGGCGTCGTCATCAAGACGGGCGGAAAGAACGATCTCTACGCCCCCTTCAGCACCGTTATCGAGATCGGCACGCGCGGCCCGGTACGGTTAGGCACCAAGCCGGAGCTCGCTCCCTTCGCTCACGAAGACGCGCTCTATCTCGTCGCCGATCTCTTCGATCGCCAAATCGTCGATACCAATGGGCGCAAAGTGGTGCGCATCAACGATCTCGAAGTAGCCAACGTCAACGGCGTGCTGCGCGTCGTCGCCGCCGACGTCGGGCTGGCTGGGCTGCTGCGCCGGCTGGGGCTGCGCTCGTTCGCGCGCCGCTTCCTGCCGAAGGTGCACGAGAACATCCCACGTGCTTTGATCGCCTGGGATGCCGTGGCGCCGATTCAAGACGTCAGTCCAGACCGCGTCCGCCTCAAAGTCGAGAAGAGCCGTCTGGCGAAACTCCATCCCTCCGATCTGGCGGAGATTATCTCCGATCTCTCCGCCGCCGACCAAACGCGCGTCATCAAATCTCTAGACGACGAGACCGCCGCCGACGCGTTCGAGCACCTGGACATCGAGACGCAACAGACGATCCTGGAGGACTTGGGAACCGAGCGCGCCGCGGACATCGTGGAGGAGATGGATGCCGACGACGCCGCCGACCTGCTGCACGAGTTGGACGAGGAGCGCCGTCAGGAACTGCTGGCGGAGATGGAGCCGGAAACGGCCGGCGAGCTGCGGGAACTGGCCACGTACGACCCCGACACCGCGGCCGGGTTGATGACCAAGAACTACCTCTGGATCTATCCGCATCGCACCGCGGCAGCAACGATGGACAAGCTGCGCGAGATGTCGCCCGAGACGGACTTCATCTACTATCTGTTCGTCACGGATCAGAGCCGGCGGCTGCTCGGAGTGCTCTCGCTGCGTCAGTTGATCCTGGCCCAGCCGCAGTCAACCATCGAGTCGATCATGGAGACCGACGTCGTCACCGTACACCCGCAGCAGACCGCCGAGGACGTCGCCCGCACGATCGCACGCTACGATTTGCTAACGGTTCCGGTGGTGGACGACGACGGCATCATGGTGGGCATCATTACCGTCGACGACGCCATCGATGCCATCCTGCCGGAGAAGATCCGCAAACAGATCCCCCGGTTCACCGCGCGCCATCACCACGCGGCCGCCGACATTCACGTTCTTTCGTAGACCGGAGACCACATGAACCCGCCCGACGCGATCGAAGCCCGTCCGACCGCCACGGCCTCTGCCGCCGCGCGCCGTCCCGCGCGCTGGCGCTCGCTGCTGATGTTTCTGTCGGTGGTGGGGCCGGGACTGATTACCGCCAACGCAGACAACGACGTAGGCGGTATCACGACGTATTCGCTAGCCGGAGCGCAGTTCGGCTACGAGCTGCTCTGGCTGCTGATCCCGGTCACGGTAGCGCTGGTGGTGACGCAGGAGATGTGCGCGCGCATGGGCGCGGTCACCGGCAAGGGCTTGGCCGATCTCATCCGTGAGAACTTCGGCGTCAAGGTGACGTTCTGGGTGCTGGTCACGTTCGTGCTGTGCGACCTCGGCAACACCGCGGCGGAGTTCGCCGGCATCGCCTCCGCCGCGCCGATCCTGCACTCCTACATGCCAATCTTCAACAAGTACTGGTTGACCATCGCGGGCGCGGCCTTCGTCTTCTTCGTGGTGACGCGCGGCTCGTATCGCGTCGTCGAGAAGATCTTCCTGGTCTTCTGCACGGTCTACCTAGCATACATCGTCAGCGGCATCCTGGTTCACCCGCAGTGGCACGAAGTGGCCCGCGCCATGATTGCCCCCCATTTCACGGCCTCGAGCGCTTACATGCTGATGGCGATCGGCGTCATCGGCACGACGATCTCGCCGTGGATGCAGTTCTACATTCAGTCGGCGATCGTCGAGAAGGGCGTAAAGATCAAGGAGTACCCATACTCCCGCATCGATGTCGTCAGCGGTGCCTTCTTCACGGACATCGTGGCCTTCTTCATCATCGTCGCCTGCGCCGCCACCATCTTCGTCTTCAATGCGCACGCTCCGCACGGCCATCAGATCATCATCAACGACGCCGGCGACGCCGCCGCGGCACTGGCGCCGCTGGCGGGCAAGTACGCCTCCCTGCTCTTCGCGGTCGGCCTGCTCAACGCGGCACTCTTCACGGCGTCGATCCTTCCGCTTTCGACGGCCTACTACGTGTGCGAAGCCTTCGGCTTCGAGTCGGGCGTGGAGCGCCGCTTTCGCGAAGCCCCCGTCTTCTACTCGCTCTACCTGGGCTTGATCGTCATCGGCGCCGGCCTCGTGCTGATCCCCGGCGCGCCGCTGCTGCAGATCATCTTCTACTCGCAGGTCCTCAACGGGGCGCTGCTCCCGGTGATCCTGATCCTCATGCTGCTGCTCATCAACAACCGGCGCCTCATGGGGACGTACGTCAACGGCCGCCTGCTCAACACCATCGCCTGGGCCACCGTGGTGATCGTGGGCGTGCTGACCGTGGTCTCGACCATCCAACTGATCTTTCCGCAGTTGGGGAGTTAGCCGATCCTAGACGCCTCCGGTCATGCTAGCTTGACCGAGGTGGAACGTAAGGGCGGCGCAGGCCGCGCCCAACGCGACGAGCAGCGTCGGAACGGGGCCACCGGTGCGCTTCGCGGCAATCGCGCCGGCTTGAATCAGCAGGGCCGCCGCCAGCCAGAGCGCGGGGTGCAGCCAGTGCACGCGCCCACCAGCGGCCATTAGCCACACCCCCAACAGCAGTTGAACGGCCAGCGCCCACAGCGCCACACGCCGCCCCAGCGGCTGCCAGATAGCCCACAGCACGGCGACGATGACCACGAAGGCCCAGACGTAGTGGAGCGCGAGCGGCGTCTGCATGGCGGAGCCTTCGACGTTTGGCCGAAGGAACGCCTTGCCGTCCTGCCTGAAGTAAAAGCAATGACCACCGACGAGTTGCTCGCGTTTGCCGAGAGCCTAGCGCGGATCTCGGCCGCCGGCGGCGGTCCCAGAGCCTACGCCTCCCACTTGGCCGCGCGTTGCGGCGGCGCGGTGTTGGTGGAAGACGCGGAGTGGCATCATCTTGCCCTAGCGGGTTCCGGAGACCGCAGCGTACCCGCCTCGGCGCGCGAGCTCGTGCGCCAGGCCAAGCACCGTGACGGCGATCTGATCCACTTGAACCTCGCCGACGGCAGCCGGGGCCTGGCATATCCGATGAGTGCCGGCGACTCTGAGGTGGGCTGGCTGGTCGTGCTGGCGCAAGACAGCACCATGCCCGCCGATCTGGCACCCTTAGTCCGTCTCACCGCGTCGTCGATCGCGGTCGACCTCGTGCGCGAGGCCGGGGGCGTCAAGGGGCGCCGGCGCTCGTTCTGGGACCGGCTCTTGAGCGGCACCTACGACGATGCCGCGGCCGTCCGCGACGACGCGGCGGCGCGCGGGATCACGATCGCACCCTCGTACGTCGCCGTGGCCGTGGAGGCCGAGGGCCTCGACGAGAGCATGGCCGCGCGTCAACTCTCCGACGTCCGCAAGCTCTGCTTGGCACACCTGCACCATCAGAGCGCGGAGACGGTCACGATCGACCGCGCCGCCGGCTTCATCTTCCTGGTGCCCTCGCCGCTGCCGATCGACGCCCAGAACATTGCGCTGGCTGCCTCCATGCTCCCCAAGCACGCGGGTAAGGCCAAACTCGACGCAGCCCTGGTGGGCGGCGTGGGTACGCGTGCCGACGACATCCTCGAGACGGCGCGCAGCGTCAACGAGGCGCGCGAGGCCCTGGTCATCGTGCGCCGCCTCTTCGGCGTAGGGCGCGTGGGCGCGTGGGAGGATCTTGGACTCTATCCGCTGCTCCATCGCGGCGCCAGCCGTGACGAGCTGCAGCGCTTCGCGGAGCGTACGCTCGAGCCGCTGCGGGCCTACGACGAGAAGAACCACACCGAGTTACTACGGACGCTTGCACTGTACTTCACCGTACGCCAAAACGTGAAGACGGCCTCGGAGAAGCTCAACGTCCATCGCCATACCGTTTTCTACCGGTTGCGGCAGATTGCCGAGATCTGCAACCGTGATCTCGACAGCGCCCACGACCAATTGGCCCTGCGCGCAGCGCTGGCCATCGACACGCTCCTGACCTAAAGAGCCGCCAAGTAGGACGACATGAACAAAAGAGATCTCACGCGCTTGATCAAGGAGAGCGGCGTCCGTTTCCTCCGGATGCAGTTCGTCGACATCTTCGGCATCACCAAGAACGTGGTCATCCCGGCCGGCGAACTGGAGCGCGCGCTCGACGGCCGCGTCACCTTCGACGGCGGCAGTATCGCCGGCTTCGCGCGCTCGGAGGAGGTCGACATGATGCTCAAGCCCGACCTCAACACGTTCGCGATCTATCCCTGGACAACCGAACAGGAGACCGAGGCACGACTCATCTGCGACATCGTGCAGTCGGACGGCGAACCTTTCGAAGGCTGTCCGCGCACGACGCTCAAGCGCGCCGTAGCGCAGGTACACGAGATGGGGTTCACGCTGGGCAGCTGCGTGGAGGCGGAGTTCTACGTGTTCCAGCGCGACGAGCAGGGCAATCCGGTCATGAACCCTTCCGAGCGCGGCTCCTACTTCGACTTCTCGCCCTCCGACGTCGGCGAACACGCGCGCCGGCACATGGTGGCGACGCTCGAGACGATGGGCTTTCACATCGCCTCTGCCCACCACGAGCACGGCCCCGGCCAGCACGAGATCGACTTCAAGAGCGCCGATGCCCTCACCACCGCCGACAACGTCGTCACGCTGCGCAACGTCGTGCGCCATCTCGCGCTCGAACGCGATCTGCATGCCACGTTCATGGCCAAGCCGCTAGGTGACGGCGCCGGCAGCGCGCTGCATATCGAAATCGTCCTGCGCGAGGGCGAACGCAACGCCTTTGCCGACGACAGCGGCGAGCGCGGCCTCTCGCCGACGGCGCTCTACTTCATCGGTGGACTGCTCGCTCACGCCCCCGCCATTACCGCGATCGCCAACCCCACCGTCAACTCCTACAAGCGCTTGGTGCCGTTCTGGGATGCACCCATCCTCACGGTTTGGAGCGAGCGTAGCGCCAACAGCATGGTGCGCATCCCCTCCGAGCGCGGCGACGACACGCGCATCGAGCTGCGCAGCCCCGACGCATCATGCAATCCGTACCTGACGCTGGCCGTGATCCTGGCTGCCGGCATGGACGGGATTCGCAATGAGCTGCTGCCGGGGCAGCCGCTCGCCGGCAGCACCTACGAGCTCAGCGAGCGCATGCGCGCCGAACGCGGCATCCGCGAGCTGCCGCACTCGCTACGCGAGGCGTTGGCCGAGCTGGACCGCGACCCGGTCATCCGCGGAGCGTTGGGAGACCACATCTACCACGCCTTCCGCGAAGCCAAGGCCGCCGAGTACGAGCGCTACCGCCGTGCCGTGCATCCCTGGGAGCTGGACGAATACCTTACCCTGCACTAGAACTGTGGCGCGGCGGCGCATCGGCGCACGGGCGCAGCGTGAGACGGAAACACGAACCTGCGCCACCGCTCTCACGCAAGACGAGCGTTCCGCCGACGGCCTGCGCGAGCTGGCGGGAGATATAGAGCCCGAGGCCCGTCCCCGGGTGCGCGCGGACCTCTCCGTCCAGCCGCACGAAGCGCTCGAAGATGCGCTCGCGATCGGCGGCTGGAATGCCGGGGCCCGCGTCGACGACGTCGACGGTGACGTCCTCGTCTTCCACGCCTATCTCGACGGCGATCTCTCCGCTTCCGCCGGCGTACTTCGCGGCATTCGTCAGCAGATTCGTGAGGATGCGCAGAACGTGGTCCGGGTCCGTATGCGCAGCCAGGCCCTCTCCGTGCGAGCGCACAACGAAGCGACACTCGGGGTACTCCATCGCCACCGCGGCGATGGCGCGGCGCACGATCCCCTCCACGCTCGCGGTTCGTAACTGCGCGTGCGGCATCCCCCGTTCGAAGTTGGCGGTGGTCAAGACATCGTCCACGAGCCGAATGAGGCGGTCGGCCTCGCCGTCGACGATCTGTAGTGCCTCCTCGCGCTGCTGCGCGCTCACGGCATCGCCGCGATGGATCAGCACGCTGATGAAGCCTTTGATGCTGGTCAGTGGCGTACGCAATTCGTGGCTGACGGTCGAGACGAAATCTGACTTCATCTGCGCGATCTCTTCGAGTTCGCGCAGTTGGCGGATCTCGAGACCGCGAACCTCCGCGCGGGCCACGGCCAGTCCCGCGAAATTCGCAAAGATTTGCAGTGCGCGCGCGCTCTCGTTCGCGATGTGCCCGCTGCCATGTGGCAGCTCGGGAGCAAGGAACCCGATGATGCGGCCGGAGGCGTCGACGAATGGAAACGTCAGCGCCTCCGGCGCGGCATAGTAGCCTTCCGCAGTCCGCCGCTCCGCAGCGAGCCGGCGCGCCACCTCGTCCGCGGCGATGATCGCGCCGACCGGCTCGCTGACGACGCGACCGAGCACGGCGCGGCGCACGAAGAGGCCCCGTTCCTGGTCCAGCAACGCGATCTCGCCGCCCGACAAGTCGAACGTGCGCAGCGCCGCCCGCAAGATCGCGAGCAGCAAATCGTCCAGGCGCTCCTCGGCCAGCAAGTCAGCGGAGACGCGCAGTACCTCGGCCATCCGGCGCGCCGCCGTCTCGCGCTGCGTGGCCAGGCGCGCGTTCTCGACCGCCACGCTCGCCAGCGCCGCGAACATCTCGATAGCGCGAATAACTTCGTCGTTGGGGAAGCGGCGTTCGGCGGGGTCGTCGGGCGTGAGCAGACCGATGATGCGGCCGTGACGATCGAAGAAGGGAAAGGCGATCAGGTCCCGTTCTTGCCAGGCGCCGGGTTGGCTGCGGGACACGTCGGCCAACTCGGGGTAACGGCGCAGCGCTACCGGCATGGCTAACTCCCGCGCGCGCTCGCCAGGCACGTAGTAGAACGTGTCGCGCACGCGAAACTCCGGCGCGAGGATCTGTTCGATGAGCCGCGGATCGACCACCGTGCCAAGCAGCGGCCCGATGCGCGCGGGTGGGAAGCCCACGATCGCCGCGCGCATGAAGGGTTGATCCGGAGAGTCGCGCAGGTAGAATGCTCCGGAACAGAAGCCGAAGCTCTCTAAGGTCGCCGCAAGCAGCCGATCGAGAACCACGGAGATCGAGTGTTCCCGCAGCAGCGTGGTGCTGATCTCCAAGATCGCGCGCGTCAGCTCGCGGCGGCGCACGACGCGGGCCGCGCCGGCGTGGATCGTCGATTCGAGCGCGGCCAGCCGCTCGCGGAAGCGGCGCCGCTCGCGCACCCTGCGGCGCCGCTCCAGGGCCCAGAGTGCGCCTGCAGCTGCCGTCGCAGCAAGCGCGAACGCTAGCGGAGCCAGTTCAACCACGATACCTGCAGTATCGGCCGGCACGCGGATGCGTTCCACGCTCGCCGGCCACCAGGGCACCCGCACGCCGGCGTGAAAAGCAGACTGCCCGCGACCACGATCCCGCACGGAAGGAGCTCCACGTGCTCGTCGACACCATCGAAACCACCCACGCACCACGCCCTATCGGGCCCTATAGCCAGGCTATTCGCGTGGGCGACCTGCTCTTCTGCTCTGGACAGGTTGGGCTCGATCCGGCCTCCGGTAAGCTCGTGAGCGGGGGCCCAAAGGCCGAAACCGAGCGCGTCATGGAGAACGTGCGCGGCCTACTCTCCGCCGCGGGTATCGGCCTGGAGCACGTCGTGAAGACGACCATCTTCCTGGCGGATATGGCCGATTACGCCGACGTCAACACGGTCTACGGCAGTTACTTTAGCGGCGGATACCCCGCGCGCACCACCGTGGCGGTGGCGGCGCTGCCGGCCGGGGCCAGCGTCGAGATCGACGTCATCGCACGGATCTAGGCGCCGCCTCCTGCCGCGAGAGCGCTAGTTTCGCCAGCCGCGCCGCCTGCACGTTGTGCAGCGACGCCGCGGTCCGGTATTCCTTGAGCGCCGCCTCGTGGCGGCCCAGCTCATCCTCGATGACCGCGAGGTTGAAGTGGAGGATGCCGTCGCCCTCATCGATCGCGAGGCCCTTGAGGGTGACGGCCTCGGCCAATTCGTGCTGCCCCTGGGCATCGTAATCCGCCGCGGTATCGTAGTAGGCCTCGAGTTGGAAGGGATCATCGGCGATGGCACGATGATAGAATTGCAGCGCGGCCGCCCGGTCGTTGGTCAGGTCCGCCAGCACACCGAGATTCACGAGCACCGAGGCGTCGCGCGGATCGAGTGCCTCCGCCCGCTCCAAGAACGGACGCGCCGAACGCGTGTCCTTCAAGCCCAGGTAGGCGTCACCGAGATTGTTGAGCGCCGCGATCAAAGCGGGTTGCAGCGAGAGCGCTTCACGCAGCGGCTGGAGAGCCTCGGAGTAGCGTTCTTTGGAGATGAGGGCGCTGCCGATACCGTTATAGCCGGCCGCGTCGTTGGGGGCAAGATCGACCGCGTGATGATAGGCCGTCAGCGCCTCATCGGTTAGCCCCGCGGCATCGCAGGCCACCCCGAGGTCAACGGCATACCCGGCATCCCGGGGATGGTCTTCCGCGTCCTGCCGCGCGCGAGCGACGAACGCATCCAAATCCCCGTGCATGCGATGCATGGCGACCAAGTGCGCAAACCCCTCCGGCAATGGCAGACTCGCGCGGAACTCGCGAATCGCATCACCGTAGCGCTGCTCCAGCGCGTAGACGCCGCCGAGGCGATTGTGGATCTCGTGCGCATCGCCCCGCGCCAGTGCGTCGCGATAGAGCTGCTCCGCGCGCCTGAGATCGCGCGCGCGATAATAGAAGTCACCCAACAGCACCATCGGTCCGCGTTCCGCAGGGTGGGCCGCGACGTAGATGGACAACTCCGAAATGGCGCCGGCAAGATCTCCGCTATCGGCGCGCTGCTCCTCGCGCGCGATGATCGACGGGTCGCTGGGCATGCCGTAGATCGTCTCGCCGCTGGGCATCTTCACGACGGTTCCAGCCGACGCGCGCGGTGCCATGGAAACGAGCGCCAGGATGGCGCAGACCGCGATCGTGATGGTTGTGCGCATGGCACACACCTCGGCTGGGGACGCGTCTCGCCCTTAGTATACCGCCGTGACAGGGAAAGACGAGGCCCCCGGTGCGCTCGTTCGAGGCGCTCCGGGGGCCATCACGCATCCCCTTCCAGCGGAGGATGTCCTGGGGGCGGCCCCGTCCAGCGGGGGACGCCCTGGGCCCAGTCGTGGATCGGGCGTCGACAGCCCTTCCGGCTAGACGCCGCGGGAGAGGCCCTCCTCACGTACCAGCGTCCCCTTCTCGCGCAACTCCTCGCGCACGTCTCTCTCGTACTCGCGGTTTGCTTGCGCCTCGAGCGCCTGGTACTCCATTGCCTTCTCCTTCATATCATCTCGCAAGAAAATTTCTTCCTCTGGCAAGATTCTAACACGGAGAGAATCGCGCTAACCATCCCCCCAATGGGTGGATTTCGAGAGACGAACGGCCCTAAGCGCTCCGGCGGCTCGCCGCACGGCGCGGGGCCTCCTCCATCTCCCGCTTGGCGATCTCCATGAAGGCCGAGAGAGCCGGCGAAAGCCACTTGTCGCGATGGCGGATGAGTTGGATGTGCTGACGGAAGGCCGGCACCGCGCAAGCGAGGGCCGCGACTCTGCCCTCCTCCAGCTCGACGCGCACCGACGTCCGCGCCGTCACGGCCAGCCCTACTCCGGCCTCGACGCAACGCTTGATGGCCTCCACGCTGCCGAACTCGACCAGGGGCCCCGGCGAGGCGCCGCAGGCCGCCATAGCGGTAAAGAGCGGCTCGAGATACGTGCACGCCAGCCGCGGCACGACGAAGGTCTCGCCCGCCAATTCCTCCGGCCGCACCCGTTTGCGCGGTGCTAGGCGATGGTCGTGGGGGGCGATCACGATCAGCGACTCGCTCTGCAGCACCTCGGTCGAGATATCGGCTTGACGCACGCGTTCGTCGGCGAGAAAGGCGACGTCGAGCGTGCCGCCGCTCACAGCCGCCAGCAGACGCGAGCAGGCGTCGGGACGAATGGTCAGACGCACCTCGGGATAACGCTCGCGCATGCTCTGCAGCGTGCGCGGGAGCAGATCGGCGCAGAGCCATTCGCAGGCCCCCACCGTCAACAGACCGGCGGGCTCTCCGCCCTCGGGCACCGAGTTGAGCGCCTCACGCTCGAGGTTCACCAGACGCTCGGCGTAACGGACCAGGCGTCGCCCGCTCTCCGTCAGCGCGATGCGTTTGCCCAAGCGCTCGAACAGCGGGGATCCAAGCTCGCGCTCGAGCGCCTGGACCTGCGCGGAGAGACTCGACTGTGCGTAGTTCAACTCCTCTGCGGCGCGCGTGAAACTCAAGGTCTTTGCCACCGTGAGAAAAGTCGAAAGGTTGCGCAGTTCCATGCTTTTCTCCATCGACGTGTTCGATGCAAACCATCGAATCAATCGTGCACAACTATCCTAGCATGAAGGTACAATGGCGCTGAGGACATGCGGTAGAGGTAGCAACGATGATCGAAGCAGCAAGCATCCTGACGGCGCTCATCGCGCTGGCCTACGCAAGCCAGCGCTGGGGTTACGACAGCAGAGACCGTGTGGAGAGCTCCGAATGGGCACGCCGCGGCGCGTGGTCCGCACGCACCGCCGCGCCAGCCGTTCAGGCTGCAGGCGCGGGGCGGCAATGCCGGCAGGGCCGGTATTCCGCCAGCGCGGCGGCACGGGCGTTCGAGAAGGCCACGCGATGGCTGCCGCTGATTCGCCGCGCGTGAACGCAACTCGGCAGACAGTAGACGTGGGTCGTGTCGCTGCCGACGAAGCGCTCGCCACAGCGTGCCAACCGTTCCAGCTCCAATACGTCGACGCCCTCGCCCTCCAGCAGCAGGCGCTTGGCGGAGGAGCCCAACGCATACTCACCGAGCGATCCGTCGGTACGAACGACGCGGTGACAGGGCACCAGCAGCGGCACCGGATTGCCACCGAGCGCGGATCCCACCGCGCGCACGGCTTGGGGTCGGCCGATCTCCCGCGCCACCCAACCGTACGGACGCACCTCACCGAGCGGGATCTCCAGCGCCTTCTCCAAGACCGCGCGCTGGAACTCGCCACAGCCGCGCAGATCAAAACGCACGCGCGCGCGCCGATCTCCGGCTAGCCTGCGCGCCACCGCCTGCGCCGTCCCGCGGGGCGGCAACCCCGCATACACGCGACGGTGGAAGCGCTCGAAATGCTCGCGCTCAAAGGCCGCCTCGCCCCGCAAAGCGGGGACTACGGCGCTGATGCCGCGCTCGCTGAAGGCGACGAAGAGCGGACCGACCGCGCTCTCCTCGCGCCAGTACCGGTCCGCCAAGCCTACCCGCTCGAGCACTGCGGGCAGCAGCGTTGCAGGCGCAGGGCGTGCGCGCAGGCTCCTCAACTCCGCCACGATCCGTTCCTCCATCTCACGATACCTCCGCCGCGTTCAACGCTTCGCGCAGCTTGCCCACGCCGCGATGCACGTAGACTTTCACCGTGCCGAGCGGCTGCCGCAGAATCTCCGCGATCTCCGCGTAGGTCAACCCGTCAATGTGGCGCAGCGTCAGCGGCGAGCGCAGGCGCTCGGGCAGCGCCGCGATCGCTGCGGCCAACCCGCGTGCCGCTTCGGCGCGCTCGACGACTGCCTCAGGGCGCTCCCAGGGGCGATCGGCCAACTCCAAGGGCGTGCCGTCATGACGCTCTAGCGGAACGCGCGGCACGCTCTTCCGGCGCACGCGGTTGCGCACGACGTTGAGCAAAATGCGATAGAGCCACGGCCGTAGCGCCAGCGCGCCTATCCGTTCCGGCCCGTAACGCGCCAACGCGCGATAGGCTCGCACGAAGGCGTCCTGGGCGGCCTCCTCGGCGTCTCCGGCGTCGCCCAACAGATGATACGCGCAGCCGAAGAGGCGATGTTGGTAGCGGGCTACCAGCGTCTCGAACGCACCGTCTAGATCGGCGGCCAACGCCGCCAATAACGTTCGTTCCCGCTTGCCCGCTTCGACCGAGCCTTGCACGCCAACAGAAACACGGAGCGGCTGCAATCCGTTACAGAGTCCCGCCCCGCAATGGGACCAAAGTCCCATGCGCAAGAGCGCTTCGCCGCAGGGTGGGCCGCGCGCAAGTCCGCGAAATGCACCTGTGATGCATCGCACAGAGGCACTTCCGCCGCCGATCGACCCAGCCTGGCAGGCGTGGGTCACGGAGTGCTGCGACCCCTACGCTTGGCGCAAGCTCCACGCCGCGGTTGCCGGCATGGCCGCGACCCCACCGACGCTGGCTGACGTGCTCTCATGGCAAGACAGCGGCATCGTGCCGCCGGCCGATCAGGCCTGGGCGTTGGGCGAGGTCCTCTTCGATGCGGGCATCGCCTGCGCCAGTGGTCTCGCCGCACTATGGTTCGCCGGCCGCCTGCCGGCGATCGTCTGCATCATGGCATCGCGCGGCGGCCGCTGGCCCCAGATCCTTCACGCGCTGGCCTTGGCAACGGCACCGCGCGCAGTCGTCGATTCACAACCCGGCGGCCTCGCGCTCGTTCCCAGCCCCTATCGCGAGATCGTCACGCTCACCGGCACCGAACGCGCCACGTTGCGCGAGCTTTGGCGCACGTGGGGTGGACGGCCCCGCCTTCCGGCACCGACCTCCGGATACTATCGCGGCCTGCACGAGATCGTCGCCGACGTCGACGCACCTCCGGCGGAGCGCCGGCGCCTGCTCGATGCGATGCTCTGCGCCGACCTCCCCAGCGGCTGGCCGCACGCGGGTCACGGCGAAAGCGAACCCGCGAATCTGCGCGCTGCCAGCGGCTAAGGGCGGGCGCCCCGGCGGTACCACATGACGACCTGGTAAGGACGCCAGAGGTAACCCAACGGCAACGACACCAGATGAACCAGGCGCGTGAACGGGAAGAGCACTACGAGCAGGAACCCACCGGCCGCGTGGAGCTTCACGAGCATTGGCAGCGGGGTCACGGACTGCAGCGACGGCGAAAGCGTCGCCAGCGACCAGAGCCAGGCACCCGCGGTTGCCGGATACCAGAGGCCGCCAAAACGCAACGTCACCGCGATCGCGGCACCCAGCACCACCTGCCCCAACAGAACCAGCAGCAGGACCACGTCCATCGGCGTCGTCACCGCGCGCACGCGCGGGTTCAGCAGCCGGCGCGTAAACAACGCGACCAGTCCCGCGATCGAGAGCAGACTCAAACCGACACCCAGCACCTCGAGCGGGTAGGCGCGCCCGCCTCCGAGCAGATCGATCCACGGTTGCGGTGCCAGCCACGCCAGCGTATGCGCGGCGAGGATGAAGAGGATCGCGTAGTGCCACGGCACGGAGCCCCAGAAGAGCCTCGAGCTCTCGAGAAACTGCGAGGAGAGGCTCGAGTACGAGAAGCGGGCGCCGACGAAACGGTAGATTCCGACGACGACCGCGAGAGCCACGGCAAGATAAGGGAAGACCGCAAACCAGAAGAGCTCAGACATCGCGTGTCCCTCCCACGGGAACGGCGGCGAACAGCGCCTCCAGCGTGGCACCAAGCGCGCGCAGCAGCGCGCCATAGGGGTTGCCACCATCGAGCGCGGCGATCATCGTGCGCAGCGCCGGCGCGATCAGGTCGATGGCGATCTCCCGGGCCAATTCGTCATCCTCACAGACGGCGGCGAAGCGCACGATCGCGGAGAGATGATCCGGCAGATCCCATTCCGGCAACGTAAAGGCTTGCGCCGCATAGGTCTGGCGCAGCATCGACATGAGCGCGCCGCGCTTGAAGCTTTCACCGAAGAGATGGTAGCCGACGTACGGACAGCAGACGGGGCTGAGATCGAACGTCGTCGTGTACCGCTCCTGGACGCGCGCGAGCGGTTCGCCGCCAAGCGCATTCACCGCCCCTTCCACGTCCGGCTCCGGGCCGAACGTGGAGGACAGCCGCCGCACGCGCTCCTGCAGATCCGCGCCCGGATACTCCAAGAGATCGGCGAAACAGGCGAGACGCGCACGCTGCTCTACACTCATGCTCCCCGTTTCGGCCTGGCACGGAAGCCAAAGCCGGTCTCGCCTTTCTGCGAGAGCGGATCGTTCCAGAGTTCCTCGATCGCGGCATCCCGTTGATAAGGCGGGATGACGAATCGCTCGTCGTACGTGGGCAGCGACGTGAGTTTGAAGATTCCGTCGGCCTCATCCGGAGTCAGGCCGACCTCGGCCAGCATCGACCCCGCCTTCTCCTTGCTGATATCGCCCACACTGACGGAGCGGCGGTGCGCGCGAACGGCGATCAACCGCCGCAGCACGTAACTGACCGGCGCGATGTCGCCCGCCGAGAAGAGGTTGGCCATGAACTGGAGCGGTACGCGCGCTTTGTCGATCGTGCCGAAGAACTCGGTCTCCTCGATGTCATACGAGCCCTTCTTCATCGAAGCCATGACCGGCGAGAGCGGCGGAATATAGAACAGCATCGGCAGCGTCCGGAACTCCGGATGCAGCGGGAGAGCGAGATGCCAGCGCTTGACGAACTTGTAGACGGGGGAACGCTGAGCCGCGTCGATCCACTCGTCGCTGATGCCGTTCTTCTTCGCCGCAGCGATGACGGCGGGATCGAAGGGATCGAGAATCATCTCGCGCTGCGCCTCGACCAGGCGTTGCTCATCCACCTTGGCGGTCTCCTCGATGCGGTCCGCGTCGTACAGGACTACGCCTAGGTAGCGGATGCGCCCCACACACGAGTGGAAGCACGCCGGCGCCTGACCCGTCTCCAGGCGCGGGAAGCAGAGCACACACTTCTCCGATTTGCCGGTCGACCAGTTGTAGTAGACCTTTTTATAGGGGCAGCCGGAGATGCACATGCGCCAGCCGCGGCATTTCTCTTGGCTGACCAGCACGATGCCGTCCTCGCCGCGCTTGTAGATCGCCCCCATGGGGCAGGCGGCGGAACAGCCGGGATTGGCACAGTGGTTGCAGATGCGCGGGAGATAGAAGAATACCATGCGCTCCAGGTCTGTGAGCTGGCGGCGCTCTTCTTCATCCAGGCCCTTCAGGTTGGGATCGTTGGCGGCGTAGACCGGCGAGCCACCGAGATCGTCGTCCCAGTTCGGGCCGGCCTCGATGTCCATGTACTCGCCGCTGACCATCGAGACGGGGCGCGCCGTGGGCTGATCGTCGCCCTCGGGCGCATCGAAGAGATCCTGATACTTGTAGGTCCAGGGCTCGTAGTAGTCGTCGAGCTGAGGCAGACGCGGATTGTAGAAGATGTTGCCGAGCGCGCCGCCTTTGCGCTGCAGCTTCAGGCGCAGCTCGTTGCCGTCGACCATCCAGCCGCCGCGGTACTTCTCCTGATCCTCCCAATGCGTGGGGTAGCCCGTTCCGGGCTTCGTCTCCACGTTGTTCCACCACATGTACTCGGCGCCCTTACGATCCGTCCATACATTCTTGCAGGCGACGGTGCAGGTGTGGCATCCGATGCACTTGTCCAGATGGAACACCATGGAGATCTGGCGGCGAATGTCCATCGTGACTCCCCCTACCAGATCAGCTCGGGGCACTTGCGAACGTACGCCCACGTATCGCGGTTGACGCCCGTCGGTCCCCAGTAGTTGAACGAGAAGGTGAACTGCGCATAGCCGCCCGCCATCAAGACCGGATTGAGCCGCGTGCGCGTCAAACTGTTGTGCCCCCCGGCGCGCCGCTTTCCGCGCAGCGGGGATTTGGGAATCGAGATGGTCCGCTCGGGCGCGTGGTAGTAGAGCGCCACGCCACTGGGAATGCGCGCGCTCACCGCGGCACGCGTCACGACCACCCCGTTGTCGTTGTAGACTTCGACCCAGTCGTTGTCGACCACGCCGATCTTCTCGGCATCGCGATCGTTGAGCCAGAACGGTTCGATGCCGCGCGAGAGCGTGAGCATGCGGTGGTTGTCGTAGTAGGTCGAATGAATGTGCCACTTGCCGTGCGGCGTGACCACGTTCACGACCAGTGAGTTGCTCTCGGGGCGGGTCCCCGCCATCTCGCGCAACGCCACCACGTCGGGACGCGGCTTGTACGTGGGCAGCTGCTCCCCGAAATCGATGTACCAGCCGTGGTCGAGGTACAGATGCTGCCGCCCCGTGAGCGTGCGCCAAGGCACCAGGCGCTCGACGTTCAGACAATACGCCGAGTAGGCCCGGCCGTTGGTTACCAGACCGGACCAGCAGGGGCTGTTGAGAACGCGGCGCGGCTGCCGTTGGATATCCTTGAAACCGAAGCGCACGTCGCGGCTGCCCTCGGCCAGATCCTTCAGCGGCAGCCCGACGCGGTGCTCCTCCTCCGCGAAGGCACGATAGGCGACCTCGCCGTTGCACTCCGGCGACAGCGAGAGGACGGCATTGGCGGCATCCTTGGCGTCGTCGAGCGAGGGATAGCGCTGGCCCTCCCACTCCACGGCCGGACCGGTGCGCAGCATCTCGTCGTAGAGATCGTCGATGGGGTAATGGACCCCGTGCGCCCCCATGCCGTCGCGCCGCGCCACCGGTCCCAAGGAGATGTAGCGCTCGTAGAGCCGGCGATAGTCGCGCTCCACGACCGCGAACTTGGGCATGCTCTTGCCTGGAACGGCTTCACATTCACCGGCGCGCCAATCGGCGATGGTGGGCTGCGCTAACTCGTCCGGCGTGTCGTGCTGCAGCGGAACGCAGACGACGTCTTGCACGGGCTCGGGGTAATAGGGGCCCGCCAGCTCACTGATCTTCTTGGCGAGCGCCTTGAAGATCTCCCAATCGCTCTTCGCCTCCCAGCACGGTGGCACGGCCTGAGAGAGCGGGTGCACGAACGAGTGGAGATCGGTCGTATTGAGATCGTTTTTCTCGTACCACGTGGCCGTCGGCAGCACGACGTCGGAGTAGAGCGCGGAGGTATCCATGCGGAAGTTGACGTCGACAACTAGATCCAGCTTGCCCTTGGGGGCGTCCTCGTGCCACTCGACGTCGTGCACGCTCTGCTCCGCGGCATCGGTCGCGATCGCATTGGTGTGCGTGCCGAGGTAGTGCTTGAGAAAGTACTCGTGGCCTTTGGCGCTGGCCAGCAGCGCGTTGCCGCGCCAGATGAACCAGACGCGCGGCCAACACGCGGGGGCGTCGGGATCGTCCACCGCAAATCGCAGCTTACCTTCGCGTACCTGTTGCGCGGTCCACGCGGAGATCTCAGCCGGGGTCTTTGCTCCAGCCGCCGCGGCATCGCGTGCCACCTGCAGCGAGCTGCGATCGAACTGCGGATAAAACGGAAGCCAGCCTAGCCGCACCGCCTTCGCCTGCAGATCGACGACATGTCCCTTGGCGTGGCTCTTACCGTCGCCGTCCGGCACGGGATGATACGCGGTGAAATCCCCCTCGTATCGCCACTGGTCGGTGTGGACGTAGTGAAACGACGGCGCGTTCTGCAGCCGCGGCGGCTTGTTCCAATCCAAAGCCATCGCGATGGTCTGCCACGGCGCAACGGGCGCCAGCTTCTCCTGCCCCACGTAGTGGTTCATGCCACCGCCGTTGCGCCCGGGGCATCCACAGAGCACGAGCGCGACGATCGCGGAGCGGTAGTTGAGGTTGTTATGGTACCAGTGGTTGACGCCCGCGCCGATGATGACCATCGAACGGCCCTGCGTATGCTCGGCGTTCGCGGCGAATTCGCGTGCCAGACGGATCACCGTTTGGCGATCGATCCCCGTGTAGCGTTCCTGCCATGCCGGGGTGTACGGTGCGTCGTCGTCATAGCTCGCGGGATAAGCCCCCGCAAGACCGCGCCCCACGCCGAACTGTGCCATGAGCAGATCGTAGATGGTGGTGCAGAGCACCACGCCGTCGGCGGTCTCCAGGTGCTTGACGGGCACGCCGCGCGAGAGCACCGCGTCGCCGCCGAAATCGGAAAACTGGACCTGTTCTACGCCATCGTTGTGCTGCAAGAGCGTGAGCAGCGGATCGATCTCGCCGTTGTCGAGCCCGTCCTGCATCTGCAGATTCCAGTTGCCCTGCTTGGACTCCCAACGATAGCCGATCGTGCCTTTGGGCATGCGCGGCTCGCCCGTTGCGGCGTCGAGCACGAGCATCTTCCACTCGCCGTTCTCGACGTCGCGGTAGCGCGCCACGCGATCGGCACGCACGAGGCGGCCGGGTCGGTAACCATCGCCGTGCGCCTCTAGCTCGACCAGAAACGGCGCATCCGAGTAGCGCTTCAGGTAGTCGGCGAAGAACGGGACCAGGCGATCGGCATGAAACTCTTTGAGGATGACGTGATTGATGGCCATCCAAAGCGCGCCGTCTTGCCCCGCGTGCACGGGGATCCACCAGTCGGCGTACTTCGCGACCTGGCTGAAGTCCGGCGAGAGCACGACGAACTTGGTGCCGGCATGGCGCGCCTCGGCGATGAAGTGTACGTCGGGCGTGCGCGTCATATTGAGGTTGGCGCCCATCGCCACGATGTACTTGCCATTGAACCAGTCGGCGCTCTCGCAAACGTCGGTCTGCTCGCCCCAGGTCTCGGGAAAGGCGTTGGGCAGGTCTGAGTACCAGTCGTAGAAGCTGAGGTTGACGCCGCCCATGAGCTGCAGAAAACGCGAGCCGGCAGCGTAGCTGAGCATCGACATCGCCGGAATCGGCGAAAACCCGATCACGCGGTCGGGCCCGTGGTCAACGATGGTGGCCAGCGTGGAAGCCGCGACGATCTCCAGCGCGGTCTCCCAGGCCACACGCCGGAAGCCGCCCTTGCCGCGCGCGCGTTGGAAGCGCTCGCGCTTCACCGGATCCGCGACGATCGACTTCCAAGCGCCTACTGGGTCCGCGTGTTCGCGCCGCGCCGCCTCCCACAGATCCAGCAGAGCGCCGCGCACGTAGGGATACTTCACGCGAATCGGACTGTAGATGTACCACGAGTAGGAGATGCCGCGCTGGCAGCCGCGTGGCTCGTACGGCGGGAGGCCCGCCTCCAGCGTCGGATAATCCGTCTGCTGCAGCTCCCACGTGATGATGCCGTCTTTGACGAAGATCTCCCACGAGCAGCCGCCGGTGCAGTTCACGCCATGTGTGCTGCGAACCGTCTTGTCGTAGGACCAGCGATTGCGATAGAACTCCTCCCAGCGCCGCCCCTGGGGATCGACGATGTCCTTGATCCAACTCATCGAGTGCTCCTACTCACGAGGGCACGCCGCACGCCGGTCAGACGCTTGCGCCAGATGACCGCCATTGCGACGAGCGCGACGATCGCAAAGAGCAGGCCCAGCAGCGGAAAGCGCGCCGCGTCCCGCTGCGGCGCCGCGCTCGCGACGGCGCCCAGATACGCGATGACGTCGGCTCGCTCCGCCGCCGTGAGCGGATGCCGCGCGAAGACCGGCTGCATCGACGGAAAAGCGATCGTCGCCAAAACCGGCTCCAGATTCTTCGCGCCGCCGTAACGCGTGAATACCGTCGTCAGATCGGGGCCATACGTTCCGCCGGCCGCCCCCGCGCTATGGCATGCGATGCACGGCGTGCCTCCGTTCTGCATGCGAACCGCGCCGCTGAACAACCGCGCCCCCAACGCCGCATCTCCGCCCGCAGGCGCCTGCGCCGACACGAGCCCCGGCACGGCGATCGCCAGGAACAGCAGGACCAACATCCATCCCACGCGTGCTGCCATGGCCACACCCTAGCCCGCCGCGGTTCCACCCCGGTTCCACCCGCCCCCGTGGCGATCACGCGAGCATCGCGTGCGCAGTCGCAACGTCAGCGGCGGGGCGAGCGACGTCGCCCCTGAGGGGGCTCTGAGGCGCGCGCGGAGCCATGGATGGCGAGAGCGCGCGCGAAGGCAGTAGGAGCGGTGCAGGATCGCACCGCGACGCGCGGCCCCTCAGGGGCGATGTCGCTCGCCCAGACGCGGGCAAGCGCGCACAGGAGCCTAGGCGCGCATGGCGTGGTAGAGGGCTTGGGTTTCCTCGAGCGGGAGGACGCCCAGTTCTTCGTGCAGAGCGCGGGCGCACATCTGGTACTGGCGCAACGCATCGGCGCGGCGGCCGTGGCGCCAGAGGAGCGCCATGAGATCGCGGTGGACGTCCTCGAGACACGGGTCGACTTCGAGAGTGCGGCGGTAGGCGGCAACGGCAGCCTCGACCTCCCCGCCGTCGTCATGGAGGCGTGCGGCCCGGCGCAGCACAGTCATGTACGTCTGACGAAGCTCGCTCCGGCGCTCTCGGCACCAGTCGCTATACGGCTCGTCCTCGAGATAGTCGCCAACGTAGAGCTGTGCCGCGGCTTCGAAGGCGGCAAGGGCTGGTTCCCGGCAGCCCAGACGCTCCTGGCGCACGCCCTCATTGGAGGCGGCGAGGAACTCCTTGGCATCCAGACGGTGGGGCGACGCAACGTCAAAGGCGTAGCCCTCGCCCTCGGTCATGACAAACGCGGCACGCGAGCCGCCGGCAGCCCCGAGGCCGCGGCGCAAGTAGTGGACCGCCACTTTCAGCATCGTGACGGCGTCCTTAGGTGGCAGTTCCGGCCAGAGCATCTCCACGAGCTCGTCACGGGCGACGATCCGGCCATAGTTGGTGAGCAGGATCTTCAGCACCGTCAACGGACGCCGGCGCACGAAGCCGCCGGCAGGCAGGACGGCGCCGCCGCGCGTCGCCGTGAAGGTGCCCAGACAACGCAGATCGAGGGTCGTGGCGACGGTGCGGCGCTGCTCCAAGAGGATCAAGACGTTGCCCGAGGCCTCATCGGGGCGCATCGCAACCCCTGCGGAGAGGTGCAGCGGCCGTCCTTGACTGTCGCTGGCGACCAGCCCGCTTGGCCGCGCGGCGCCAGCCGCAGCATCGTTCAGGCTGCGTTTGATCGGGCAGCGCGCCCCGCTGCAGAGCGGCCGCCCGTCGGCATCCCGGCAGACGACGATCTCGTAGCAGCGGTGCCGTAGCGCCTCGCGAGAACTCCGGCCGAAGAGCCTACCGGCGGCCGCACTCCAGCCGACGATGCGCCAGCGGCCGTCGATGAGAACGCTCGCGGTACCGGCGCCAAGCGGCGCCCCCGAATCTTCCATGCGCAGACCCTCGCGGGCGGCGGTTACACGACGATCATGGCCGATCGCCCCTGCGGGCGTGGGGAAACTGCCGAGAAGGAACTGAGAACCCGCTACTTCACGAAGAAGGTGGCGTCACCGGGCATCACGGGGACAAACGTCAAGACGATCACGGCCACGGCGCAGATGGCAACGGCGATCCACGGCAACTGCGACGGCGGGCGTACCTCGGGATGGCTAAAGCGCTCCACTCTGGCGTACATCGCGCGGATCACCTTGAAGTAGACGTAGAACGAGACGGCCGAACCGATCACGAGCAGTGCGCCCAGCGGCCAGTAGCCGGTATGGATGGTCGTCGAGAGGATGAAGATCTTGCCGAGGAAACCCGCGGTGATCGGCATCCCAGCCAGCGAGAGCATGAAGAAGGTCATGGCCGCGGCTAACAGCGGCTGGCGCGCAGCCAAGCCCTCGTACGCCACCAGTTGCGTCCCCTCTTCGCGGTCGCTCGAGAGCAGGGCGGCCACCGCGAACGCGCCGAGGTTCATGAACGCATACGCCGCCAAGTAGTACACGGCGCTGCGTATCCCCAACTCCGTCGCGCCGGCAAGCGCGGCGACGATATAGCCGGCTTGCGCCACGGCCGAGTAGGCCAACAGCCGCTTGATATCGGTCTGCGCGAGCGCCCCCAAATTTCCCACCAGCATCGACGCGGCCGCAAAGATGAAGGTTGGAAGCAACAGCCAGTGGGCGTCCGGCTGGGGAATGGCGGTGTAGATGACGCGTGCCAGCGCCGCCAGGGCCCCCGCCTTGGTGGCCACCGACATGAACGCGGTGACGGGCAACGGTGCCCCTTCGTAGACGTCGGGTGCCCAGATGTGGAACGGCACCAGCGCCAACTTGAAGGCCAGACCGATCAGGAAGATGCCCATCCCTAGCGCATAGAGGCCGTGAATCCCGGTAGCCGGGTGGATCAATGCGGAGATGGTCACCGTCCCCGTCGCCCCGAACAGCAGCGCCATACCGTACAGCAGGAAGCCCGAAGCGGTCGAGGAGAGGACGAGGTACTTGAAGCCGGCCTCTTTCGCAACTTCGCGATCGCGCGCAATGGCGCACAGACAGTAGAGCGACAACGAGAGGATCTCGAGGCCCAAGAAGAGCGTCATTAGGCTCCCGGCGCCAGCCATGATCATCGCGCCGGTGGAGGACCAGAGCACCAGCGCCACATAAGCGGGGCGATCCTCGCTGACGCCGCGGCGATTGAACAGCATCAGCGTTACCAGCGTGGAGAGCAGCACGATCTCCTGGAAGACCACGCTCAGCCCATCGAGCACGAAGCCCCCGCCAAACGCGAGATAGTGGACACCGTACGACAGCGAGGCGTAGAGTCCAGCCATGATCGTGGCCATCACACCCAGGAGTATGGCGGTACCGTTGGCGATGCGGCGGGGCAACAGCAGATCGGCGAGTAGCGCGATCACCGCGGTGCCGCCGACGATCATCGCCGGCAGCAGCGCCTGATAGTCGAGGGTCTGGACGTATTGAAGGTAACCGCCCATCAATGCGAAGCCTCCGAGACGGTAGCCGGAGCGGCGGCTGCAACGCTCGCGGCGACGTTCACCACGTCATGGGCGGCCGGGGCCGCGAGATTCGGCCAGAGACCGAACAGCAGCAGCGCTGCGGCAAGCGGAGCCACCGCAACGATCTCCCACCACGCCAAATCGGGGCGGACCGGCAGGTCTTGGACTTCAGGGCCCCAGACCACCTTGAGCAGCACGCGCAGCATGTAGACCGCTGCCAACACGATTGGAATCAGCGCGATCGCCGCGTACCAGTGCTGCCCCGAGCCCCAGACACCGATCAGGATCAGCAGCTCGCCCGCGAATCCGGCCAGGCCTGGCAGGCCCAGCAGCGCCATCGATCCGACCATCATCGCGCCGCCGAGCTTGGGATTGTTGATGCCCAGGCCGCCCAGCCTGCTGATGGCGCGCGTCTCCTCGCGCTGCTCTACGTATCCCACCACCAAGAACATGACGGCGTTGAACAAGCCATGGGCAACCGCGTAGACCAGCACGCCGACGATCGCCAGCTGGTTGAAGCTTAAGATCCCCAGGAAGAGCAGGCCCAAGTGGGAGAGCGACGAGTACGCCAGTACACGTTTGGCGTCGTCGTGCCACATCGCCACGAGCGCACCGTAGATCATCGCGATCAGACCCAGCAGCGAGAGCAGCGGCGCCCAGCGGTGCATCTCCTGCGGAAAGAGTCCGAAGCCGATGACCAGGAATCCGAAGATGCCGCTCTTCGATTGCACCGAAGAGATCACCGCGGCCAGCGGTGCGGGGCTGGCGGTGTACGTGTCGGGCATCCAGGTGTGGAACGGGAAGAGCGGCGTCTTCACGGCATACGAGAAGGCGAAGCCGACGAAGATCCACCATGCTGCCCCCGCCGCCAGCGACTGCGCATGGGCGGCACCGATCACGTCGGTGGTTCCGGCGAGGATGCCGTAGGCCGCGGTAGCCAGCAGCAAGCCCAGACCCGCGGTGCCATTGTAGATCAGGAAACGCCAGGCTGCGGCCGTCCCCTCGCCCCAGTTGACGAGCATGATGAAGACCGGCACGAGCATCGCGTCCCAGAAGAGCGCGAAGACCAGCAGATCGCGCGCCAGGAACAGGCCCATCATCGTGCCTTCCAGCAGCAGCATCTGCGCCATGAAGTCGCGCTCGCGCTGCACGTTCGTCACGATCGCAGCCGCCAGCGTGATCAGCGCCAGCATGGCGCAGAACAGCAGCGCGATCTGCGAACTGCCGAAGTGGAAGGCTGCCGTCCAGGGCGAGTCCGTGAACCACGGATAACTCACCTGATGCCCCACCCTGCCGTACTGCAGCGCCACCAGCAGCAACTCGGCCGCGCTCACCACGATGCCGGTGCCGCGCGCGATGCCGTCGCCGGCCTTGGGCAGCGCAAACATGGCGAAGCCGAGAACGATGGGCAGCAGCACCACCCAGAGCAACGAATCGGCCACTTCTACCTCACCACCGCGATATAGACGATGATCGCCGCGGCGCCGCACAGCAGCGTCAAGGCATAGGTGCGAACCAAACCACTCTGCCAGCGCCGGAAGAGCAGCCCGAGCACTCCGGCGTCGGTAGCCACGTCTCGCACCAGCACGGCGTCGATCAGTTTGGGATCGATGATGCGGGCGCACAGCGCCGCCAAGGCGCGCGCGGGCGTCACGAAGAGCGCGTCGAGCAGCTCGTTCCAGTAGTAGAGCTTGACCAAAAAGGCCGGCTGTGCCGCCGCCTCGCGCTCCAAGCGCGCAGGCGCTTGCGCCAGCGCGCCGGCGGTCCCATACTGCAGGTACGCGATTCCGGCACCCACGATCAGCGCGATGAAGAGCGGAATCTGCGTGGAGAGGAACTCACCGCCCCAAGCCGCGGCCGGCGCGACGTCGGTACCGCCAAAGATCGGCGCGAGGAACTCCGCGAATCCCTCGTGGGGCCAGTTGAGCCAGCCGATGACCACCGAGCCCGCGCCCAACAACGCTACCGGCAGCCCCATCACCCAGGCGGGAACGTGACCATGTGCATGCGCGCCGTGCTCGTCTCCGCGGAAACTGCCGGCAAAGGTCACCCACATCATGCGCGACATGTAATAGGCCGTGAGAGCCGCGGCCGCCACGCCTAGCAGCCAGAGCACGGGATGGCCGTGGGCCAAGGTTTGATAGACCACGGCATCCTTTGAGACCCAGCCGCTGAAGAGCGGCACGCCGATGATCGCGCACGTGGCCGCCAGCATGCTCCAAAAGGCTACCGGCATGCGCTTGGCGAGGCCCCCCATCTTGCGCACGTCCTGCTCGCCGGCCAAATTGTGGATGATGACGCCCGATGCCAAGAAGAGGCACGCCTTGAAGAACGCGTGCGTGTAGAAGTGCAATACGCCGGCGCTGTACGCGCCCACGCCCACGCCCATGATCATGTAGCCGATCTGCGACATGGTGGAGTAGGCCAGGATGCGCTTGATGTCCCACTGCACCACGCCCAACACGGCTCCCGCGAGAGCGGTGAGGGCGCCGATCACGCCTACCGTCTCCATCGCGCCGGGCGCATGCTGGTAGATCGGCCAGCAGCGCGCCACCAAATAGACGCCCGCGGTGACCATCGTCGCGGCATGGATCAAAGCGGAGACGGGAGTCGGTCCCTCCATCGCATCGGGCAACCACGTGTGCAGCGGCAGCTGCGCCGACTTCGCGCAAGCGCCGGCTAACAGCCCGAGCGCAATCAACGTCATCACCGGACCCGGCCCCTGCGCCGCCTTGGCGAACACGTCGGCATACGAGAGCGACCCAAACGTGGCGAAGAGCGCGAAGATCGCGAGCATGATGCCGACGTCGCCCACGACGTTCATCACGAACGCCTTGCGCGCCGCCTCGACCGCGATCGGCCGCTCGATCCAGAAGCCGATCAGCCAGAAGGAGGCGAGGCCCACCAGGCCCCAGCCCACCAGCAGAAAGACGAAGTTATCCGCCATGACCAGCGTGAGCATGGCGAAGATGAAGAAATTCAAGTACGCGAAGAAGCGCGCCTCGGCCCGGTCGCCCTCCATGTAACCAATCGCGTAGACGTGGATCAAGAAGCCGACGCCCGTGATGATCGTCAGCCAAATGAACGAGAGGCGATCGACGAGCAGGCCTACCGTAATGCCCGGTGCCCAGGTGAACATGGTGACGTGGACGCCGGCGGGCTGCGCCGCGACCGCCGGCCACAACGCCAGCGTGCCTACGAAGGCGGCACCGATGACGGCGCAGGCCAAGGGCCCCGCGAAGCGGCGCAGCAGCGGCCCGCAGGCCCAGATCGCAACCGCCCCCGCAATCGGCAGCAGCCACACGATCAACGGCCAAGAAATAACGCTCGACTCCACGATGCGGCTACCCCTTCAACAACATGGCGTCGTCCACGTTGCTCTGGGCGCGCGGACGGAAGAGTATGACGACGATGGCCAACCCGATCGCCGCCTCCGCGGCGGCGACGGTGATGACGAGAAACGTGAAAATGTGTCCCGCATTGTTGAGCCAGGCACGGCTGTACGCCATGAACGACAGGTTCGCGGCATTCCACATCAGCTCGATCGACATCAGCGTGATCAGAGGATTGCGCCGCAGCACCACCCCCAGCACGCCGATGAAGAACATCAGCGCCGAAAGCGCGGCATACGCGTTGGGGTCGACGGACATCTGCACCGGAACCATCAGCGCGTCGCCCCCATGGGACGTTCGGGCTTCGCGATCGCCTCGCGCTCGGCGGCTTTGCGCCGCCGCTCCGGGACCGCCGCCCCCGCCAGTACCACCACGCCAATCACGGCCACCAGCAGTACGAACGCGGTCAACTCGAAGGGCAAGAGATACGTCGTGAAGAGCGCGCGGCCGAAATCGGCGACGCTGCCGAAGGCGCCCTCCGCGCCCGGTGTGATGGTCACCGCGGGAATCTCACCGCGTGACACCGGCAGAACCGTCGCGGCCCCGAGCATGCCGCCGCCCGAGGGAATCTGCGCGCGCAAGAGCCCATAACCCAACGCCACCAGGGCCAACGCCCCGACGATCAGCGCCGGCAGCGTGAGCTTGGTCAAGCGGTTGGGGCCGGGAGCCTCGATGCTCGTGCCCGCGCCGAGCAAAGCAATGACGAAGATGAACAGGATCAGAATGGCGCCGGAGTAGACGATGATCTGGATCATCGCCAGAAACTCCCCTGAGAGCGTCAGGTAGAGCACGGCTAGCGCCGCGAAGTTGGCGAGCAGCGCGACGACGCTGTGCACCGGATTGCGCGCCGAGATCACGCCGATGGCCGAGGCAATAAGCGCCACGGCCAGGATCGCGAAGACAGCCATATTACTGGCCCCCCTTGAGCTGCTCCGGTTCTCCGACCAGCTCGCCACCGGCGGGCGTCGGCATATAGGTCTTTCCCTTGGAAGTGAGGATGTCGATGCCGCGCCAGGTCGCCAGATAGCCCTTCTCGGGTTCCATGGTGGACTTCACGCGCGCGACTTCGCCCAGATCGGCCGGCAGGCCGCCGGGGCGCTCGAGCGGTGACTCTCCCACACCGAACTCCGCCGGCACGAGCAGCTTACTCTTGTCGTAGATCAAGGAGCTACGCGTGTAGTTCGCCATCTCGAAGCGCGGCGTCAGCGTGATGGCATCGGTCGGACACGCCTCCTCGCACATCCCGCAGAAGATACAGCGCAGCTCGTCGATCTCGTAGCGGTAGGCGTAGCGTTCGCCGGGCGAATGGCGATCTTCCGGCGTGTTCTCCGCTCCGACCACGGTGATGGCATTGGCGGGGCAGGCGATCTGGCAGAGCTCGCAGCCGATACAGCGCTCCATGCCGTCTTCGTAGCGGCGCAGCTCATGCAGGCCGTGGAAGCGCGAGGCATGAGCACGCTTGACGAACGGATAGTCGATGGTCGCCTTGCGGCGGAACATGTATCCGAACGTGGTGGCGAGCCCCTTGAAAATTGCGATGATGTTCATGATGCCAGTCCTCGGGGAGATCCGGGAGTCCGCAACGTGCTAATACCAGAACGCCACGACGATGGCCGTGACCAGAAGATTGAGCGTGGCGAGCGGCAGCAGTACCTTCCACCCGAAGGCCATGAGCCGGTCGTAACGCAGGCGCGGCAGCGTGCCACGCAGCCAGATATAGAAGAATAGAAACGCGAACACCTTGAGCACGAAGTAGAGCAGGCCCAACAGCGGGTGCCCTACCGCGCCCGGCCCGTTCCAGCCGCCCAAGAAGAGCAGCGTGGCCAGGCACGAGACCGTGATCATGTTGATGTACTCGGCGATGAAGAACAAGCCGAAACGCAAGCCCGAGTACTCGGTGTGGAAGCCCGCCACGAGTTCGGACTCGGCTTCCACTAAATCAAACGGCACGCGATTGGTCTCGGCCACCGCCGTGATGATGTAGATGATGAAGCCGAGTAGCTGCGGGACGATGAACCAGACGCGGCTCTGGGCCTCGACGATCCCCGTCAGCGAGGTGGTGCTCGCCTGCAGGATGACGCCGATGACCGACATCGTCATCGCCAGCTCGTAGCTGACCATCTGCGCGGTGGCACGCACGCTGCCCAGCAACGGATACTTCGAACCGGATGCCCAACCCGCCAGCGAAATGCCGTAGACGCCGATCGAGGTAATGGCAAAGACGTACAGGATGCCGGCGTTGACGTTGGCGATCGACCACGGACCGTGCTCGCCTTGCGAGAACGGGATCACGGCGTAGGCCAACAGGGCCGTGAAGACGGCGATGAACGGAGCCAAGCGGTAGATCAGCGGGTCGGCGCTGTTGGGCGTGAGGTCTTCTTTGAAGATCATCTTCAACGCATCGGCGGCCGGCTGGAGCAGCCCCCAGGGGCCAACCTTGTTCGGCCCGACGCGCAACTGCATGTAGGCGAGCACCTTGCGCTCAGCCAGCATCGTGTACGCGAAGAGCGTGACCACGATGATCAAGAGCACGAGGCTCTTGATCGCGACGAGCAGCCACAACGGCAAGGCTTCGATCATTCTCCCTGCGCCCCCGCGAGGTTGAGCGCCTGACGCCCCTTGCGTATCAACACGACATCGGCATGCACGCTGCCGCAATCATCGGCTAGCACGTTGACCGGCGCCTCGGGCAGCTCGGCGATCACGCCGATCGAGCCCCGCGCCACCTTCTTCGACGTCACCACCGTTAGCCCGTCGACGGCTCCCAAGCCATTGCGTACCGTCACCGTATCACCGTCCTCCAACCCCAACTCCTCGACGTCGCCGGGATGGAGGTACGCCGTTGGATGCGGGCGCAGCGGCTCGAACGCCGTGTCGTGCGCCGAGGTGCCGCCGCCGGCGTAGAGCCGTGGAACGGAGTGAACCGTGAAGGCACCCTGCGCGGGCGTCGCGGCCGGCCTGACCGTGCGCGCAAGCACCGGGCTCGTGAACGAGAACGCCCGCGCCAGTTCCGGTGCCGCGGCCGCGGCAGCCAACTGCTCGAGCTCGGAATCACTGGGCATCTGCAAGCCCATGGCATCGCCGAGCAGGGCGAGGACCTCGCGATCGGTGAGCGGCTCACCGGCCTGCGGAGCACAAGAGATCGCCAGCTGTTTCACCTCGCCGTCCATGGTCGTGGTGGAACCCGTCTTCTCGAACGCGGCCTTGACCGGCAGCACGACATGGCTCTTGACCGCGGTCTGCGTCATGAAGAGCTCGGTGGTCACGATGAAGGGCACCCGCTCCAGCGCCGCCCGCACCAGCGCGCCGTTGGGATACGCCAGCAGCGGGTTGGCGCCGAAAATCAGCAACGCCTTCAGCTCACCGCTCGCAGACGCACGCAGCATGCCCTCGGTATCGAGGCCCGCCTGTGGCGCGGGGCGATAGCCGGGCTGCAGCGCGGGGTGCATCCCCATGGACTCGGCACCGCGTGCGTTGGCCGCGTAACCGACGACGATCACGCCGGCGCCTTTGTCGGCGTCGCGCAGGAGGCCGATCAGCCGCTCGATGGCCGCGGCCTCGGAGGCACCACGGCCGTCCCAGATGACCACGACTCGCTCCGCGCCGCGCAGCAGGCGCGCCAATGTCTGCGCCGGCGGCTCGCCGGCGCGCTTGGGCAAGTCTTCACCGCGCCGTACGTTCTCCGCAGCCTCGTTCAGCATGCTCGCCGCATCGCCCTCGGTGGGGAAGTGGCGGAAGTGGACGGGCCAATTCGGCTTGACGTCTCCCAGGTGCACCAGCGTTGCACCGCGGCGCTCCACCGCGTAGCGCACGCGCAAATCAAAGACGGGCGCCAGCTCCACTGAATTGGTACCAAGCTCGATGATGAGGCTGGCGTCGTCGAGATCGTGGACCTGCGCCGCCAAGCGCCCAGGGGTAGCGGTCAACTCGTCGTGCAGGCGGTAGTCCACGTTGGCGGAGCCGAGGCCGCGCACGACGTGCTGCAGCAGGTAGGCCTCCTGGTTCGTAAGCCGCCCGCCGCCGATGGCGCCGATGGCCTGCGGCCCGAAGTGCTCGGCGGCATCCTTGAGCGTCGACGCGGCCAGGTCGATGGCGTCGCTCCAGGCGAGATCCACCCATTGATCCTCGCCGGAGCGGACCATGGGCGTGTTCAAGCGGCGCTCGTCCGTCAGGTAGGAGATGTTGTAGCGGACGCGATCGCAGATCCAGTCACCCGCCGGGTCGCCGTGGGGATCGATGGTCTCGTGGTCGTAGCGCGTGCGCTGCAAGACGTCGAAACGCGAGTCGGCGAACGTGGAGCAGCCCACCGGACACTGCGTGCAGACCGTCAGCGTCGGCGTGACGTCCCACGGCCGTGCCTTGAAGCGATAGGTCTTCGACGTAAGCGCGCCCACCGGGCAGAGCTCGGTGGTATTGCCCGAAAAGTAGGAGTCGTACGGCTGGTCGCCTTCGGTGGCGATGATCGTGTAGACGCCGCGCGAAGCGGTGACGAGATTGCGCTCCCAGGTGATCTCGTTGTCGAAGCGCACGCAGCGCTGGCAGAGCACGCAACGCTGCTCGTCCAGCACGATCGTCGGCCCCAGGTCCACCGCCTTGGGCTTGTTCATCTTCGGCATGCCGCTGCGCGAGGCTACGTCGCCGTAGGCCATCGCATAATCTTGCAGGACGCATTCGCCGCCCTTGTCGCAGACGGGGCAGTCCAACGGGTGGTTGAGCAGCAAGAACTCCACCTGCGCGCGGCGTCCGGTCTCGACGGCTTCGGAGATCGTGTCGATCACCATACCGTCGGTGACGCGCGTGTTGCAGCCCAACTGCAGCTTCGGCTGTCCCTCGATGCGGATCAGACACATGCGGCATAGCCCAGCCGGCTCGAGTTTGGGATAGTAGCAGAAGTTCGGGACGTGGTGACCGATCCGCTTCGCGGCCTCGATCATCAACTCGCCCTCCGGAGCCTCCACCTTGACGCCGTCGATCGTGACGGTCACAGTCTTTGCCATCTCGCCTCTGTCCTCGCCGCTTAGACCTGGATAGCCGCGACGCGCTCAGCGCCCCGCAAGAACTCTTCGGGGAAGCGCTTCACCACGCTCTGCAGGAACGGTACGCTGGCATCGCCCAGCGCGCACAGGCTATGGCCGGCGATCTTGTCGCCAACCGTGCCCAGCAAGCTCACGTCCACCTCGCGGCCGTGACCGTGCAGCAGCCGCTCGAGCATCGCCTCCGACCAATGCGTTCCCTCGCGGCACGGGGTGCACTGCCCGCACGACTCGTGGGCGTAGAAACGCTGTAGCACCCAGGCTGCGTCGAGCATGTCGGTGGTGTCGTCCATGACCACCATCGCGCCGGAGCCCAGCATAGAGCCGGCCGCGGCGATCGAGTCGAAGTCGTACGGAAGATCGAGGTGCTCCTCGAACAGGCACGCGGAGGAGCCGCCGCCCGGCTGCAGCGCTTTGAACGTGCGGCCTTCGAAGAGGCCGCCGGCAAGCTCGTAGACCAGCTCACGGATGGGCGTACCCAACGGCACTTCGTAGTTACCGGGCTTACGCACGTGGCCCGAGATGGAGACGATCTTGGGTCCAGGTGACTTCACCGGTCCGATCGACGCGAACCACTCCTCGCCGCGCTGCATGATGTGCACGACGCAGACCAGCGTCTCGACGTTGTTCACCACCGTCGGCATGTTGTAGAGACCGGAGTTGGCGGGGAACGGCGGCTTGAGGCGCGGCTCGCCGCGCTTGCCCTCTAGCGAATTGAGCAGCCCGGTCTCCTCGCCGCAGATGTAGGCGCCGGCACCGCGATGGGCCACCAGTTCGCAGGACCAGTCGGAGCCGCAGATCTTCTCGCCCACCAGGTTGGCGGCGCGCGCCTGCTCCAGCGCACGCATGAAGATCTCGTAGCCCTGCCGCATCTCGCCGCGAATATAGATGAATGCCCGTGCGGCCTTGATCGCGTAGGCGGAGATCATGATCCCCTCGATGATCTGATGGGGCGTCTGTTCCAACAGCATGCGATCCTTGAACGTGCCGGGCTCGGCCTCGTCGCAGTTACAGACGAGGTAGCGCGGACGGCCATCCTTGGGGAGGAACGACCACTTGCGTCCGGTGGGAAAACCCGCGCCGCCACGGCCGCGCAGATTCGACTTCATCACCATGCCGACGATGGCGTCGGGCTCCATCTCGCGCACCGCACGGCGCAACTGTTCGTAGCCTCCGCGGCTGCGGTAGACGCCGATGTCGGTGAGATCGGCCTCACCGATGCCCTTCGTCAGAACCGGCTCGTAGCTCGCCATTAGTAGTTGTGCTCCATGACCGTGTCGTCGTGCGGGGCCGGCACCATCCCCTCCACCAGCTCGGGATCGGCCATGCGTCCGGGCGAGGAGATGGGCATGATGCCGAACTTGCGGAAGCGCTCCGCGATCGTGCGCCCGGTCTGATCGATACCGCCGCCGTTGTTGGCGTTGGGCACGCCCACGGCGCCCGCGCTCTTGCGGGAGGCGCGCGACCACTCGGGCCCGCGCACCTTGCGCTCGGGCTGCTCGGACTGCGCGAGCGGCGCCACGGGATAGGTGCCCGCGATGATGGAGTCGAGGATCTCGTCCACCATCTCCGGCGTCATGTCGTAGACGAAGTTCAGGTTGACTTGCATACACGGGGCGCGGTCGCAGGCGGCCAGACACTCCACTTCTTCGTAGGTGAAGAGGCCGTCGGCCGTGGTCTCCAGGTGATCGATACCCAGGCGCTCGCGGAAGCGCTCCATGATCTGCCGCGCGCCGCGCAGCGAGCACGAGAGATTGCGGCAAACTTGCAGGTTGTACTTGCCGATGGGACGCCGGTAGAACAGCGTATAGAACGAGATCGTGCTCTGGCACTGCGCGCGCGTCACGTCGCAGACCTCGGAGATGTACTCCACGGCCTCAGGCGTCACGAAGCCGAGGCGTTCCTGGAAGAGATGCACCAGCGGCAGCAGCGCGCTGCGCTCCTGCGGATACTGCGCGAGGATGGCGTCGATCTGCGGCTCCAACTCCGTCTTCAAGGTTTCGAAATCACTACTCGTCATCACCGATCTACCTCGCCGAAGACCGGGTCAAGGGACCCGATCATCACCACCACGTCCGCAATCAGGTTGCCCGCGGCGATTTTCCGCAGCGCTTGCAAGTTATAGAACGACGGCGGCCGCGTGCGCACGCGCCACGGCTTGTTCTCACCGCTGCTGACGATGTAGTAGCCGATCTCGCCACGCGGCCCCTCGACGGCGCCGTAGACGTCGCCGGCCGGGACGCGGAAGCCCTCGCTCACCAGCTTGAAGTGGTAGATCAGCGACTCCATGGAGAGGCCGATCGAGGGCTTGGGCGGCAGCGCCACCGCCGGTTCGTTGATCATGATCGGGCCCGGCTCCAGTTTCTTGCGCACCTGCGCGATGATGCGCATCGACTCTTCCATCTCGTCCAGACGCACCAGGAAGCGTGCGTAGCAGTCGCCCTCGGTGCGGGTCGGCACGTCGAACTCGTACTCCTCGTAGGTGGAATACGGCTCGATCTTGCGCAGATCGTAGGCCACGCCGCTGGCGCGCAGCGCCGGGCCGGTCAAGCCCCACGCCACCGCATCCTCCGGTGAGATGATCCCAACGCCGATCTCGCGATCGGTCCAGATCGGGTTCTGCTGCAGTAGATCGCGCAGATCGCGCATGCGCCGCGGAAACTTCGCGATCAGCTCGTCCAGGCGCTCGAGGAAGCCCTCCGGCAGATCGCCGTTGATGCCGCCGACGCGGAAATAGGTCATGTTCATGCGGGCGCCGGAGGCGGACTCGATCAGATCGAGGATATTCTCGCGCAGATCCACCGTATAGAAGAACGGCGAGATCGCGCCCAAGTCGATGGCGTGCGTACCTAGCCAGATGCAGTGCGAGGTGATGCGCGTCATCTCCGCCATCATCACGCGAATCTGCTGCGCGCGCCGCGGCACCTGGTCGGTGATCCCCAGCAGCCGCTCCACGCCCCGCACGAAGGCGAAGTTGTTGGTGAGCGGCGCGAGATAGTCCATACGGTCGATGACCGTCAAGGACTGATTCCAGAAGAGATTCTCAGCCGACTTTTCGATGCCGGTGTGCAGGTAGCCGATCTCCGGCTCCGCGCGCGTGACCGTCTCGCCGTCGATGCCGAGCACCACTTGCAGCACGCCGTGCGTCGAGGGGTGCTGCGGCCCCATCGAGAGCACCATCTGGTCATCGTTGCGGGAGACGACTTCGTAGGGTTCGGGCTCGAGGACTGCAGTGGGATCGCCGAAGTTGTTCGGATTACCCTCGCTGCCGATCCAATCCGGAAGATGATCGCTCACGCCTTCTCCTCGCCGCTCTTGCCGTTGCCGTGATGCAGGCGCTCGTTGATCTCCTGGCGCAGGCGCTCGGCGGCCTCGCGGGTGGGCGGTATGCGGGACCCCACGTTCTCCTTGCCCGGAAACGGCGGGCGCGGCGTGCGGTCACGCCCGGGGCCGCGCACGGGATAGTCCTTGCGCAGCGGATGCCCCTCCCAGTCGTCGGGCATCTCGATGCGCCGCAGATCCGGGTGGCCGCTGAACGGGATGCCGAAGAGATCGAACACCTCGCGCTCGGCCCAGTTGGCGCAGGGCCACAGATCGTAGACCGTGGGCACGCTCTGGCCTTCGTCCACACCGCAGAGCACGCGCGCGCGCCTCGGTTTCCCGATCTCCGCAATCGTGGCTGCGTGCGTGGGCAGCACCGTGAGCAGGTAGACCACGTCGAAGCGCGGCTCGCGCTTCAGATAGTCGGCGCCGCCGACGTCGGTGAGGTGGCTGAAGCCGCGGGCTTTCAACTGCGTGAGCACACCCCGCAGCTCGGCGGGCGTGGTACGGATGATCTCGTCGACGTCGTCGATCGCGGGGCGCACGGCCGTGGGATCGACCACCGTCGAGGTGGTCTTGGTGGAACGTGGTTGCATGAAGCCGGCTCTACTCTCTACCTTAGGCCCGTGCGAAGATGCCGCCCCGGCCACCCGTGCGGATCTGCTGCTGGATGAGGTTGATCGCGTAGATCAATCCGTCCGGCGTCGGCGGACAACCCGGCACGTAGACGTCGACGGGGATGATCTGATCGATGCCTTGCAGGATGGCATAGTTGTCGAAGACGCCGCCGGAGCTGGCACAGGCGCCCATCGAGATCACCCACTTGGGCTCGGCCATCTGATCGTAGAGCCGGCGGACGATCGGAGCCATCTTGTTCGAGACGCGCCCGGAGACGATCATCAGGTCGGCCTGGCGCGGCGACGAACGGAAGACCTCGGAGCCGATGCGCGAGATGTCGTACTGAGGGGCGGGGACCACCATCATTTCGATGGCGCAGCAGGCCAAGCCCATCGTCAGCGGCCAGACGCTGGAGCTCTGGGCCCAGCGCGCCGCCTCGTCGATCTTGGCCAGGAACAGGTTGTTCGCGCTCATCTCCATGTGAAACCGCCTCGCTTCCAAACGTACGCATAGCCGATCGCCAACACGACGATGAAGATCACCATCTCGGCCAGGAAAAACATGTGGAGCGAGCGCATCTGCGCCGTCCACGACAGGTATGACGCGGCCTCGTCGAGGTGCGGGTTGCCGAACGTCTGGGAGTGCATCTGGATCGCCCAGGGATAAAACGACGCGGCCTCGACGTCGAAGATCACGAAGAGCATGGCGATCAAATAGAACCGGACCGGGAAGCGGGTGGTGATCGCGCTGGTGGGCGGCACGCCGCATTCGTACGACTCGGACTTGGCCGGGGCCGCGCGGTAGCGGTTCCGGGCCATGAGTCCCGGTAGGATGTTGAGAACTAAGGCGAGCAACAGCGCCACAATGATGAATGTGGCAACCTCTGCGTAAGGCGTCATACCTTGTGAAAAGTTGAACAAGCTTCCCGCGCTTCCTTTCGACCATCCTTGGCCGCGAAAAAAGAAACTGTCTTTCATTATAAGGAGCACTCCGTGAAGAACATTGCCGGCGCCGCCGGGCTGGCGCTGCTGCTGGGCCTGGCCGGCTGCTCGAACTTCAACTACCCGGTCGGCGTCCAGCAATTCGGCAGCGTCACGGGCACGCTGATCGACACGACCACGCAGCAGCCCATCGGAGGCGCGGGCGCCAACGTGCAGTGCGGCGGCCAGGCCACGCATCCCGATCAAAGCGGCGGCTTCACGATCGGCGGCATCGCCATTGGAGTGGTCTCCTGCGCGATCAACGCCGTCGGCTACCAATATGCCCAGATCGACAACGTCACCATCACCGCCGGCAACACCACCCAACTCGGCCTGGTCAAGCTGACGCCCACGCTGCGCGCCGGCGGCTGAGCCGCGCCGGCTAGAGACGCTGCGAGATGCGCGTGCGCAAGGCCTCGATGCCTTCGCCGCTGAGCGTCGAGACCGGCAACGCGTCCGGAGGCAGCAGCGCTCGCGCCACGGTATCCAGCCGGTCGATCTTGTTAGCGACTCGAATCACCGGCGCGGCCGCCAGCCCCAGATCGGCAAGGATCTCGCGCACGCTCTCCTCCTGCCGCGGCCAATCGGGGTTCGAAGCATCGAAGACTTCCACCAGCACATCCGCGTGCTGCAGCTCCTCGAGCGTTGCCTTGAAGGCCGCCACCAGCTCCTTGGGGAGAGCCGTGATGAAGCCCACGGTGTCCGCGATCAGCGCCGATCGGCCCGGCCCGAGGTAGGCTCTGCGCAGCGTCGTGTCGAGCGTGGCAAACGGCTGATCGGCTACATAACTCTCCGCGTTCGTGAGACGGTTGAGCAACGACGACTTCCCGGCGTTCGTGTAGCCGACTAGCGCCGCGAGCGGCTCGCCCTTGCGGCCCGCGCGCTGCACGTCACGCTGACGCCGTACCCGCTCCAGATCGCGCTCGAGCGCGGCCACGCGCAGGCGGATGCGCCGCCGGTCGACTTCCAGCTTGGTCTCGCCGGGGCCGCGCGTGCCCACGCCGCCGCCCAAGCGCGAGAGCACGGTACCCAATCCCGCCAGGTTGGCGGCACGGTGGCGCAACTGCGCCAACTCCACCTGCAGCTTCCCCTCGCGGCTGCGCGCGCGTTGCGCGAAGATGTCCAGGATCAGCATCGTGCGATCGACGATCGGCAGCGGGACGATCTTCTCGAGGTTGGTGCGCTGGCGCGGCCGGATATCGTTGAGCACGAAAAGCGCGGTAGCCCCGTCGCGCTCCGCGATCTCTGCCAGCTCGCGCGCCTTGCCTACCCCCACCAACAGAGCCGGGTCGACGGCGGCGCGCTGCTGAACCACCACGCCCGCGACCTCCGCGCCGGCGGCCTCGACCAGCGCGAGAAACTCCTCCAGCTCAGGCGCCAGCGGACGTTTGGGAAGGTCGAGGTCGACGGCGACGACGAGTGCTCGCGTGGGATTCACGCGGTACCGGCCAGCGAGTGCGCCAGCGCCGTCGCATGACGAGCCGCGAGGGCGTAGATCGAGAGTTGAGGGTTGGCCCCAATGCTGGTGGGGAAGACCGACCCGTCGATCACCGCGAGATTCTCCAGCTGAAAGTGGCGCCCAGCCTGGTCGACTACGCCGTGCTTGGAGTCGCCGCCCATCGCGCAGCCGCCCATCACGTGCGCGCTCACCACGCGCGCGCGCAGCGTCTCCATCGGCAGGCTAAGGATGGCGGCTCGCGCCTGCGTCCACGACGTGTACGCCACGGCGTCCTCGTGCAGCGGCAGCACGCTGCGCGCGCCGGCGGCGAACTGGATCTCCGCCATCCGCAGCAGCGCGCGGCGCGCCCCCTCCCAGAGATACGGCGTGATCGGATAATCCAGTACGGGACTCCCGTCACCGTTCAGCTCGACCGTGCCACCGGGGCTGCCCTCATTGAAGCCGTCGCGCAAGAGCGCGATGAGCGCCTGCGCGTACGGCAAGCGTTCCATCATGGCGGCGTGCGCGCGACCGTAGCCCGTGAGCGTGCTAGCCATCAGCACCGGATGCAGCGGCGGCACCTCGAGCTTGAAGCCGACGGGCCCGTCGATGGCCTGCGTACCGAGAAAGTGATCGGAGTAGATCGACTGCGGCGCGCCCGCGAAGCCGTCTACACGCTCGGGCATGATCGCCGCGCTGACCAGGGTGGGGTGCAGGAACGTTCGCCGCCCCAGCAGATGATAGGGATCGGGCGCGGAACTGCGCAGCAGGAGCGCCGGGCTGCCGATGGCGCCGCACGCCAGTACGACGTGGCGCGCGCGAATCGTGACCGTGCGTCCGCTGGGGCGCACGCCGTCCTCGTCCAGCGCGCGGCAGAGCACTTCGCGCACCCGCCCGTGCTCGAGCGTCAAGCGCTCCGCACGCGCGCGGCTGAGGAGCACCGCGCCGCGCTCGAGCGCCGCCGGAATGGTGGTGACCAGCATCGACTGCTTGGCGTTGGTGGGGCACCCTAGATCGCAGTAGCCGAGGTTCCAGCAGCCTTTGACGTTGCGCGGCACGACGGCCGTGGGGATTCCCAGACGCTGCGCTCCAATGCGCAGCAGGGAGTTGTTGCGGTTGGGCTCGCTGATCCACGGGTGCACGTTCAGCCGCTGCTCCATGCGCTCGAACCACGGCGCCAGCGCCTCCACGCTCAATTCGCGCAGACCGTGGACCCGCTGCCAATACTCCAGCGTCGACGGCGGCGTGCGGAAGCTGCTGGTCCAGTTCACGGTCGTGGAGCCGCCCACACAGCGCCCTTGGAGAATGTTGATGCCTTTGTCCTTGGTCTTGCGCGCGGCCGACTCTTGATACAGCTGCGGATACGCCTCCTCTTCGAGCATGTGAAAATCGCGCGAGCTCTTGAGGGGCCCCTCCTCGATCAGGACCACGCGCAGCCCCGCTCGAGCCAGAATCTCCGCAGCCGTTCCACCACCTGCGCCGGTGCCGACGATCGCCACGTCGCCTTCGAAGCGCGCATCCGCCGTGAGTTTCGAAGCATCATGGGCCTGCCAACCGGAGGCAAGGCCTTGCGCAATTGGGTCCGGCAACATCGTTAGCCCACCCGCGGCGGCCCGGGGTATCCGGTAGCGGGCCAGACAGCGGGATTGCCGTACCAGGCGGCCATCGTCAACTGATGCAACGCGTCGTAGGCGGCGCGCAGCTGCACGAGGCGGTGGTGGCGCCACGCCCTCAAAAATGCATCCACCTGACGTGGATCGGCAGCGTGCCACGGCTCGCTCACGCCCGCGAGCAGACGCCGCGTCAACGGAAAGCCCAACAGCGTCAAGAGCTGGCTCAGCTCGCGCTGCGCGCGCAACGGGAGACCGGCGATCGCACGCTCGACGCCGCCGGCCACGCCACGCAACGCCCGGGCACGCGCCGCAGCCTGCGCCGGCAACGCACCGTCCAGCAACACGGCTGCAACGGCGGCGATCACGGCGTCACGGCCCTCGGGTGCAAGATGCGGGCCGTAGGCCGCGCCCGCGGCAAGCACCGCGCCGGCACCCACGCCGCCGGTAATGAGGCGGCGCCGCGTCAGCATCGCACGAACCTGCTCTGCATCCCTTGCCCTCGAATTCGAGAAAGGCCGCCTCTTCGCGCGGCACGAACCGACGCTGCCATGCGCCGCTGGAACGGCTGGGGCGACGACAGCGTTCGTCTCGCGTTACCCGAAACCGCGCTGGCCCTTCTAGGGCAGCGGGTGGGCACACCTTTGCCGATGTGTGACGCACCGCTCGAGCATGTGATCGCCGGCGCGCAGCCGGCGCGCCTCCCCGAGCACCCGCTGATCGACGTATCCGCCGAGACGCGCGTGCGTCACGCGCGGGGGCAGAGTCTGCCCGATTGGCTCGCGCTGCGCTACGCGCGCCTAGGACGCCTGCCCGACGGCGTGGCCTGGCCCGAGTCCTCCGAGGACGTGCGCGAGCTGCTCGCGCTGGCGGCGCGTTGCGGCGCGCGCGTGATTCCGTACGGCGGCGGCACCAGCGTGGCCGGCCATCTGACGCCGCCGGATGATGCCGCACCCGTGCTCACCGTCTCGCTCGCGCGCATGCGCTTGCTGCACGAGCTGGGCCCGGAGAGCAGACTCGCAACCTTCGGCGCCGGCGTCAACGGACCGGACCTCGAGGCTCAGTTGCGCGTCCACGGCTACACCCTGGGACACTATCCGCAGTCGTTCGACTACTCCACGCTGGGCGGCTGGATCGCCACGCGCTCATCGGGGCAGCAATCGCTGCGCTACGGACGCATCGAGCAGCTCTTCGCGGGCGGGAGCGTCGAGACACCGCGCGGCACGCTGCGCGTCAAGACCGTTCCGGCGTCGGCCGCAGGGATCGATCTGCGCGAGCTGCTGCTCGGCTCCGAGGGGCGTATCGGCATCATCACCGAGGCCGCGGTGCGCATCCGCCCCCTGCCAGAGCACGAGTCCTTTCACGCCTGGTTCTTCCCCGAGTGGGAGAGCGGCGAGATGGCGACGCGTCAAGCCGTGCAGGACGCGCTGCCGCTCTCGATGCTGCGCCTCTCCAACGCCGAGGAGACGCGCACGACGCTGCAGCTGGCGGGAGGCGGCCGGCTGGTGGCGACGCTGGAGCGTTATCTGGCGCTGCGCGGCGCACGCCAACGCAAAGTGCTGCTGATCGCGGGCGTCAGCGGCGGACATCGCACTTGCCGCGCCACGCTGGCGGAGCTGCGGCGCCTGTGCCGCCGTCACGGCGCAGTCTACGCCGGCAGCGGCATCGGCGAGCGCTGGCGCGCACAACGCTTCCGCGGCGTCTACCTGCGCAACACGCTGTGGGAGCACGGCTATGCCGTGGAGACGGTAGAGACTGCCGTGGACTGGCCGCGCGTGCGTTCGACCATGGCCGCCGTCGAAGCCGCGGCACGCGGCGCCTTCGCGGACGGGCGGATTCATGCGTACGCACACCTCTCGCATGTCTACCCGCAAGGCGCCAGCGTCTACAGTACGTTCATCTACGCGCTCGAGCCGGATTTCGAGGCGAATCTCGAACGCTGGCGCGCACTGAAACGTGCCGTCAGCGAGGCCATCGTCGCCTGCGGCGGCACCATCAGCCACCAACACGGCGTGGGCACCGATCACGCGCCCTACCTGGCCGCGGAGAAGGGCCGCTTGGGCATCGAGGCCATGCGCGCGCTCTTCCGCAGTTTCGATCCAGACGGCATCATGAATCCAGGGAAGCTCTGCTGACGTGAGCTTGCCGCGGCGCGAGCAGACGTGGGAGCGGCTGCGGGAGCCCTGGGACGTGCTGATCGTGGGCGGCGGGATCACCGGCGTGGGGATCCTGTTGGAGGCGGCGCGACGCGGTCTGCGGGCCGTGCTGGTGGAGCGCGGCGACTACGCCTGCGGCGCGTCGAGCCGCTCCTCCAAACTCGTGCACGGCGGGCTGCGCTATCTCAAAGAGGGCCGGCTCGCGCTCACGCGCGAGTCGGTACGCGAACGCGAGGCACTGCTGCGCGCGGCCCCGGGCCTGGTGGAGCGGCTGCCCTTCGTGCTGCCGCACTACCGCGGACAGCGGCCGGGAGCGGCGAGCGTTGCCGCGGGTTTGGCGCTCTACGACCTCTTGGCGGGACGGCGCACGCGCCGCCGCCTCGATGCGCGACAAACATTGGAGCTGGTGCCGGAGATCGAGCGGCAAGGACTGCTGGGGGCGCACGGGTACGGCGACGCCTGGACGGATGATGCGC
>SCRI01000026.1 GCA_004298675.1 bacterium
TCGAGGAAGTGCAGAAGATCTACGGCACGCTCGACATCTTCGAGGCGCAGGAGCACGGCGTCTCACTCACGGATCTGCGCCGCATCTCACAGATCCCGCTGACGAAGTTGAAAGTGATCCTGGCGCTCTTGAAGAAGTCGGGCTTCATCGTCAACCGCGCACGCTCAACGTACGCGCTGGCACCGTTCGCGAAAAAGAATCCCGCTCTCGTGCTCAACCTCGCCAATTACGAAACCAAGAAGAGCTACGATCAGTCGAAGCTGGTCATGATGCTCCAATACTGCGAGACGCAGTCGTGCCGCCGCCGCTTCATCCTCAACTATTTCGGCGAGGACTACGAAGCCGAATTCTGCGGAGCGTGCGACAACTGCTTGGCGCGCGCGCGCAGCGCCGCCGCCCGCTCCAACGGCGAGCGCAGCGCCGAGAGCGTGGAGCCGGCAAGTTTCCGCATCGGCGATGCCGTCCTGCACGCGAAGTACGGCTCCGGTACCGTCGAGCGCGTCGATCGCGACCTCGTAACCGTGCTCTTCCCAAGCATCGGCTATAAGACGCTACTCGCCTCGGCCGTGCGGAAGGAAGCGCAGATCGCCTAACGTTGCCGATGCCACGCTCGCTCCCGCTCCCCGCCGCGCTGCTCCTCGCCGCGTTCGTCGCGCTCGGCGCCCCAGGCATGGGCCAGAGCACCCCGGCGCCGGCGCTCTCGGCTGCGCCGTCACCAACGGCGACGCTTTCGCCGCTCCCCACGCTGACCTCAACGCCGGCGCCCGCACCCTCCGCGACGCCTGCGCCGACACCCACGCCCACGCTCCCGCCGATCACCGTCGAACCCACGTCGGTGGACCTGGTCTACCACCAATCCGCCACGATCCAAGCCGGCGGCATCTTCGGCCAGATCCATGCCGTCTCGTCGAATCCCAACGTGCAGATCCAAGCGCTCGATCAGAGCACGCAACGCGTGACGATTTACGGCACCAATCTGGGCCTGGCCACCGTTACGATCACCGATGACCGCGGCGTCTCGGCGAGCGTCTGGGTACGCGTCGCCTATCAGGCGGGCTTTCCTGCCGCCAGCGCAGCGGTGCGGATCACCGGCAACCCCGCCGACGCCGCGTATATCCGCCGTGCCGCCGCCACCGCCGCCGCGGCCGCCGCCGTAAACGTCCGTCCAGGGGCAAAGGTCTTCGCTCATCCGGAGCAAGTGCGCGGAGCACGCGATCTTCCGCTGGACAACATCGAGACGGTGCAAGTTCCTGTCACGATCAACGGCGATCCGTACATTCAGGTCAGCGGTACCACTACCGTGCGTCTTGAGAACTTCGCGCAGCCGCGCATCAAACCGGTCTCGCTGTTGGTAAGCGACTATCCGGAGACGATCACCGAAAACGGCGTGCTCTTCTCCGATGACCTCAGCGTCAACCGTCCCGCGCGCTTTCTGTACTACCACTACAACAAACCGGGTTCGGAGAACCGTCGCATCCTGCTCAAGATCACGAACGATGACGCCCAGCCCGCGCAGTTGCAGTACATCAGCGGTGCCGCAGGGCCCGAACCGTACGAGATGGAGGTAGGCCACCTCTCGACGATGCGCTTCCTGATTCACGAGGCGCGCAACGAAGGCACGGTCGTGGCGGTACCGGCCAACGCCACCATCAACTTGATCGATCAAGAGTTTCCAGCCGGAACGGTCGTCTCCAACTTGCTGCAGCTGCGCGAGCTCAGCGGCGGCCGCCTGCACTTGAGTCTGCTCGTTCAGAACTACGATCAACCCGCCGACGCAGCCCCGGCCTCGAGCGCGCTGCTGCAGTCGACGGTGAAGCACGCGCGCGGCGTCTATCCGATTCCGGAGTTCTTCTTCGACTACACGTACTTCGTGGGCAGCCCGCCGATCAACGTGCCCATCGGCCAGATACCGCTCCCCAACTTGCGGCGCGGCGAGGCACTGGGCGGCGACTACGGGGTACTGCAATCAGTCGCGCTCACGCTCGTCAACCGGACCGCTGCGCCGGTGCGCCTGGCTCTCTACGAGAACCCGCGCGGCGGCGCCGCCACCGCCACCTACATCATCGACGGCACGGTCGTGCTCTCGCATCCGGTCAAGGCCTTCACCACGCACAAGGTCCGCCAATACGACGTCCCCGCGCACGGCTTCGTGCGCACGCAGATCGTGACGATGCCCGAGGGCGGCTCTTCGTACCCGCTGCACCTCGTGGTCGGTCCGGACGACGGCAGCGCTGCGCCCGGTGCCCCGGGCTCACCGATCCACTAACGTCCCGCGCGGGAGAGCGCCTCCCCGTAACAGGCCGCCACGCGTTCCGCAGCGCTACCCCACGAGAAACGCTCGCAGGCGCGAGCGCGCAGCTCCGCGCTCTCGCGCTCTCTGGACTCGCGCGCCGCTAGCAGCTCGCGCAGAGCCTGCGCCCAGGCCGAGGGCTCGTCCACCGGCAGACGAGCCTGATCCGGGGCCACTTCCACGAGCGAGCTCGACCGTGCCGCCAACAGCGGCACCCCTGCCACGAGCGCCTGCGCGGCGCCCAAGCCGAAGCCCTCGTAGCGCGAGGGCATCAGCGCCACCGCCGCGCGCGCGTAGAGGTCGAGCAGCGCCTCGCGCGTGACGTAGCCGCGTAGCTCGACGCGTTCGGCAACGCCACAGTCACGCGCAATCTGGAGGCAACGCTCCACGTACGGCGTCGGCGGGCCGACGCTCACGAGCCGCAGTTGCGGCACCTCCCGCAACGCGCGGATGGCAACCTCGAGGTTCTTGCGCGGCTCCACCGTTCCCACCGCCAGCGCGAAGGACGGCTCGCTGGGACGCCGCTCCACGGCGGCGAAGGCCGCGCTCACGCCGGGATAGACCACGCGCACGCGCTGAGGATCGATGCCCCCGAGTTCCACCAGCTCGTGTCCGGAGAACTCGGAGTCCACCAGGATCAGCCGCGCGCGCCGGTAGCGCGCCACGCTGAACGCGCCGAAGTACCAGCGGGCGTACGGGCGAGCGTGACGCTGCTCGCGCAGCCACACCACGTCGTGCACGGTGACCACCATCGGTACCCCGGCCAATGCGGGCATGGTTCCGGAGGCACAGTGCAGCAACTCCACACCTGCGCGGCGCGCGGCCAGCGGCAGCGCGAGTTGATCCCAACGCACGCGCCGGTCGAAGCGCCAGGGGTCGAGGCGCGCGTCCGAGAGCGAACTCACGCTCTCGCCGCGCGCGCGCAGCGCGGCCACCAGCTCGCGCACGTACTCCCCGATACCGGTCGCCGTTCCCACCGCGAGCTGGGCGTCGATTCCGACCCTCACGTGGCGCCGGGGACCATGGGGACGTACACGCGCGGGTCGATGGCGCGCGCTCGCGCGAGGTCGGCACGCGCCGTCGCCTGATCTCCGCGCGCGGCCGCTATCTGCGCGAGGCCCACGTACGCCGGCGCGGCCGCGGGATCGTCCTCGAGCGTGCGCCGGAAGTAACGCTCGGCCAGCACGGCGTCATGCTCTTCATACCAGAGATGCTGCGCGTAGCTCAGCGCATAGAGGCCGGCATAGGGCGCCAACTCCACGGCGCGCGCGTAGGCCCGCGCCGCCGCGTCACCGTGGCCGCTGCGCGCCTCGAGCATTCCCAAGCGCCAATAGGCCTCACCGCGTGAAGGTGGGCGTGAGGGGTCGGCGTCCAGCGCCGCCACCAGGTGGCGCTGAAGCCGTAGCGCGCGCGGCAGGTCCCGCGTGCTCAATTCGTCGACGATGCGTGCCAACGCACGCGCATCGCCGTCGCGCAGATCGCCGTCGGCGGCGGCCTCCGCATTGCCGCGCGATTCCGCCAACGCCGCGCGCATTGCGGTAGCGTAGCGGCCGGGCGGCATGCGCGCGATCCAACGTTCCGCCGCAGTATCGTCACCACGTGCCAGCGCGGCGCGAGCAGCGGCCTCCGCGCTCCACGGCGTCGGGAGCAGGCGGTTCGCTGTCTGCGCAAGCGGCAGGGCCCAGGCGGCAGGCAGGAGGCGCGGCAACGAAACCGGCGCGGCGGCATCGCGCAGCAGCACGAGCGCCGCGGCGTCGGTCACCGCGAACGCAGCCGCGAGGTAGCAACCGCAGACGATGACGAGCGCTAACGCCAGACGACGAACGGGAAGCGACACTAGAACTTGACGGTGAAGTAGACGTTCTGCCGCGTCTGATCGAAGTCGAGCTGCGGCATGACGTTATCGGTGTAGCGGTAGTGCAGCGCCTGTACCGTCACCGACGTATTCGTCTTGGGGATGCGATAGGTCACGGCGCCGGAGTAGAGATCCTTGCGCGCATCGACGTTGTCGCCCGACGCGGAGCCGTAGCTGCCGCCGAAGTGCTGCGTCGAATATGAGAAGTTCAATTTCACGTCCGGCGAGACCGGGATCCCCGCACCCGCGGCAAAGCCGGTGTGCTGAACGTCGATGTAGTTGGGGGCAAACGGCACCGTTGCCCCGCCCGCGGCCTGCGTGCGCTGCGCCAGCGCCAGCGCTGCGGCGTCGAACGTCTGCGTCTGCGGGTCGAACGGCACATAGGTCTGCAGCGAGCGGTCATTGCGCGTCAAATGCTCGTAGAGTCCCGAGACGCTCACGTCGACGTGGCGTCCGAAGACCGGCAACGTCACCTTCGCGCCGGCCGTATTCGACTGAATGTGCTCGGGGACGCTGCTGGGATAGAGCGAACCGTAGACCGGATTGCCGAAAGCGCTGGGCTTGATCTGCACGAGGTCTTCACGCCCCACGCTCAACTCGATCGGCATACCCTTGATCTTGACGGGAACCTTGAGAGAGCCCGTGAGCCCGCGCGCGTTGGGCGCATAGGACTGATAGAAATACGGCCCGCTGCCGGTGAACGGGTTGAACGCCGGATAGGAGTAGCTCACGGCGGGATTGCCGGCCGCGTTCGACGTTCCGGCGCCCAGCACCGCATTGACATTGCGGTCGAACTGACGGTTGAGTTGCACGTTGCTGGCCACGCCGATGAAGCCTGGAAGATACGTGAGGCCGCCCGTGTTGTAGACCGCGGGACTCGGGCCGTAGAACTGCAGCGGCGCGCCGTCGATGAAGTTCTCTCCAACCGCCCGGTAAGCCAGCGTCAGTGAGAGCCTGCTGACATGCAGCCGCAAGCCAGCGATGCCGGCGCCGTCGACCGTGGCCGGGGCGTTCGCCGCATTGCTCGCATACCTGCTGGAGGCGATCTCCGCGAAGAGCTCGGGTTTGTTCGCGCCGTGCACGAACGTCAACGGCACCACCGTGTCGATACCGAAGACGGTATCGCTGACCAGGGGCAGACTCGAGGGCGCTCCGTTGAAGGCGACCGTGACGCCGCCGTTGGTCTCCAGCGCCTCGTTGTCGAAGACGCGATTGAAAGTCAGGCCCAGCTCGAAGCCGGGATAACCCTGCACGTGATGAACGATTCGTCCACCCGCCATGTAGCGTTGCCAATTGGTGTTCTGCGTCGTTCCCAGCGCGTTGTAGCCCATGACGACGCTGCTGCCCGGCGGCAGCGGCGCGGTGAAGCTGACACTGTTGTTGGCGGCGCTGAAGACGAATCCGGGAGCGTTCTGACCGTTGGCGCAGCGGCCGTCGGCGCTACACGCAACGCCGTTGAACTGCGAAACGTAGACACTTCCCAACTGGCCCGGGTGCGAGAGGTAGACGTTCGCAAGGCCGCCGGCCCCGGCCTGGAAGGCGTCGCCGCCGAAGGCCCCCGGCGCGCCGATCTGAACGTAGCCCGACTGCGGCGGCGTAACCGGTTGGAGGTACCCGTTGGTGCCGTAGCCGGTGGGATCGAGCGCGCCTAGCGTATTGAGCAGCACCGGGTCAACGCGCTGCGCGTAGCCGATGAAGTCCGTCTCTCCAAAGAGCGTTCCCGCGATCGAGATGCCGCGCCCAAACGGCTGCAGCGGCAGCGTCCCTGGAGCGTGCGCGCCGCTTGGCGGCGTGAAGGTGAGGCCCGTGAGCGAGCCGCGCAGATTGTCCAACACTCCGCCGCGCACTTGCAGGTTGGTCAGCGGCCCGGCTTGATCGACGCCAATCTTCAAGGTCGGCGAGACGTCGGTGTGCACGCCCTGACCGAAGGCGCCGCCGAACTCGTACGAGAGCAGACGCACCGGCAACTCCAGCGAAACATTCGACGTCGCGCGATAGCCCAGCGTGAACTCGTTGTCGCTGCGCAACAGATCGCCGGGCTGATTCTCCTCGGCGAAGGGATCGTTACCGGCACCGGTCTGCAGGAAGGCGGTCACGAACGGATCGGCCGTTGCCGCCTGCCCGGGCTGCACGGCCGTGCCGAACGGCGTGGTCTGTGCCGCCCCGGTGGTGTTGACGATCGTGAGCGGAAAGACGTCGCGCCGGCGCGCCGAGACCTGCTGGTCGAAGACCCCATGCAGGTACAGTCCCTGCGCGAAGGCGGTGCGGCGGTCGAGGGTCGCGACGCGGTCCTCGAGATCCGTGGTGCGCACGCCTAGGGCGTCCAATTCGTCCTTCAGCGCGAAGGTCAGTTGCTGCAACGTCTCCAGGTCCTTACGCGATGCGCCATGCGCGCGGACGTAAGCGAGCGCTTTCGAGACCACCTGCGCCATCTCGTAGCGCGTGAGTGGACGCTCTCCGCGAAAAGTGCCGTCGGGATATCCCTCTACGATGCCATCGGCTGCGAGCGAGGCCACGGCTTGCGTGGCCCAAAACTGCGTCGGTACATCCGCGAGCGGCGAGGCTACCGCAGGACGCAGGAGGCCATACGCGGCCCCCAGGACCAGGGCCGCGCCCAGTAGTGACCCTACCAGACGCCTCATCGTAGCCTCCAACGCACCAGGCCCGGGCGGGCTGCCGCGTTCGACCTAGAGAACGAACAGTCGACTTACGCAGCTCGCGCCTCGACTCCTCTGCTTAAGGAATCGGCAGGCGATGATCGCGGCCGCATAGGCGTCCAGCGGGACCGGCGGAAAAAGCATCCCGCGCGGCAGCAAGCGCTGTAGCCCACGCGGCGGGTGAAGGCGCCAATAGAGGGCGCGGGCTTCGTACGAGGAGCCGCGCTCGTCGACCAAGGCCAGCGGCGGCCCGGCCGGCAGCGCCGCGCGCAGCAGCTCCTCCAGGCGCCGGTGCCCGGTCAGCCCGCCCAGCGCCACCGCCTCCACCCCGTGGCCGCGCACCAGCTCCGCGGCGCGTGCGGCGCTCGCATCGATCTCGACGACGTCGAGCACCAGCGGCTCCCCCGCCTCGTCCACGACGGCAAGCCCGACCTTACGCGTACCAGGGTCGACTCCCAGGACGCGCATCAGCGCCTCCTCGTCCTCACGTGGCGCTCACCAGCTCGAAGACGACGATCAGCGGGCCCACGGCGCGCACGTTGGCGCCGGCACGGACCACCAAACGGTACTTGCCGTGCGCGCGCGCGAGGGCATGCTGCACGGCCTGTAGATTGGTGGGGTTGCCGAACGGCTCCGAGGTGTACGCGGGCATGCCACGATCGGTGGCGGCCTGCTGGGTGAGTGCAAGCAGATACCCGATGTTCGGGACGGAGCCTCCCGGCACGTTGATGGATGCGATCTCCTGGCCCTGCGTGAAGAGCCTGCGGTTGCAGGCGATGTTCAGCGAGATCGCGATCTTGTCGCCGCGAAAGAGGTTGCGCGCCGCCACCGGAAAGACGATGCCGGCGGCGGGGGTGCACGACTTGCTGATGAACGAGGCCGCTTCGCTGAACTTGTGATCGTGCTCGGCGTCGTCGAGTGGCTTGTCGTACGGTTTCAAGCCCATCGGCACCCAAACGCGGTCGGCCTCCTTCACCGCATTGGTGAAGATCGACTTGACTTCTTCCTGGATGTGCGCCAGCGGCTGATCGGAGTTGACGACGGCATAGGTCGGCGTGATCGGCTGCTGGTTGCCCTGGATCAAGTTCTCGTTCTGCGTGCGCGCCAGCTCCTGCTCGCGTTCCTGCACCTGTTTCTGCAGCGAGGCCACCTGCGCGTTCAGCTCGCCCAAGCGGAAGAACGCCGTGCGCGCGTAGTGCGAGGCCGCCAGGATCGCCAACGTCACGCCCAGCGCGATCAGCATGCCGAAGCCCACCGCCACGATCGTCGACGTGTGCTTGGGGCGCAGGCCGAAGAGGCTCAGGCGCCGCCGCCCCACCTGGTGGCCGACGCGATCGCCGATGAAGGCGATCGCCCCCGCCACCGCCACGATGAAGGCGATGCGGACGAAGCCCAGCAGCGTCTCCATCACACGCTCCCCGCGCGCTGCAGCATGCCCAGGCCGAAGAGGGTGAAGATGGCGTTGGGCGCCCAAGCCGCCGGCAGCGCGAGCGCCGCCGAGATGGAGCCGATCGAAAGAAAGACCGTGGAAACCACGTAGTACGCGAAGACGATCGCCACGGCGATGCCGAAGCCCAGGCCCGAGCCGCCGCCGCGCGCCGGGCGCAGACCAAAGGGTACCGCGATCAAGGCAAAGACGAAGGCGGCGAACGGACGCGCCAGCTTCGATTGATAGGTGGCGAAATAGGAGCGCGTTGCGGGGCTGGTCAGGTGCCCGTCGCGAATCACGCGCATGATCTCGCTGCGGCTCATCTCCTCGGGGTTGTTCGACCGCACGCGCTCGATGAACTGCGCCGGCCGCTCGCCGATGTCCACACGCATCGAGGGAAAGGTGCTGATGGTCGGCCCGTCGGCTTCGAAGCGGTAGACGGAGGCATGGTCGAAGTTCCAGGCGTCCACGCGGAACTGAGCGTGGTCGGCGACGATGATCTGCGTGGGATGCTGGAGACGGTCGTACTGGATCACGGTGACGTGGTCGAGCGTCTGCGAGGAGGGCTGGAAGGCCGAGGCCGCCGTGACTTGGCGGCCGCCACCGGGGAGCTCTTGCGAGGTGACCAGGCTCTGCGGCACCGCGGCGGCATGCTTGATGACCTCCTCGCGCACGTAGACCGCGCGATCCTGAGAGATCGGGGCCACCGCCTCCTGCAGGAAGAGCGAGACGAAGGAGGCGACGGCGCCGGCCACCAGCAACGGCGCCGCGATGCGGTAGAGCGAGATGCCACCGGCCTTCATCGCGGTGATCTCGCTCTCGCTGGAGAGACGCTGCGTGGCCAGCAGCACTCCCAGCAGCAGCGCCATCGGGATCACCAGGACAATGATCCCGGGAAGCTGGAGGACGAAGTACTCGACCGCCGCGAGCAGCGGCGCATGCTCCTCGGAGACGAGCTTGGCGATGTTGAGGATCTGCGTGATCACGAAGATCAGCGTGAAGGCCGAGAGGCCGAACAGCATCGGTGGACCGAGCTCGGTCACCAAGTAGCGATCGAGCGTTCTCACAAGCGGAAGCCTTCACCCAAGTAGAACTTGCGTGCCACCGGGCTCTCGGCCACGTCGTGCGCGGTTCCGGCCACCTCGATGCGCCCGTTGTTGAGAATGTAGGCGCGATCGACGATGGCCAGCGTCTCGCGCACCTGGTGGTCGGTGATCAGGATGCCCAGCCCGCGGTCGCGTAACTGGCGGATCATCTGCTGAATATCCGCCACGGCGATGGGATCGATGCCGCTGAAGGGCTCGTCGAGCAGCAGGAACAAGGGCTCGATGGCGAGCGCGCGCGCGATCTCCACGCGCCGCTTCTCGCCCCCGGAGAGCGCGTCGGCGCGCGTGCCAGCCAAGCGCTGCAGGCCGAACTCTTCCAACAGCTCGGGCAAACGCCGCTCCTGCTCCGCGTGTGGAACGCCATTCATCTCCCAGATCAACCGGATATTGTCGGCCACCGACAGCCGGCGGAAGATCGAAGTCTCCTGCGCGAGGTAGCCGATGCCGCTGCGCGCACGCCGGTACATCGGCGAGTGCGAGAGATCGATCACCTCGCTGCCGGTGCGCAGCGTGACGTTACCGCTGTTGGGCTTCACCAGCCCTACGACCATGTAGAACGTGGTGGTTTTGCCGGCGCCGTTGGGGCCGAGCAGGCCCACCACCTCGCCCTCGTTGACGTCGAGCGAGACGCCGTCGACGACCGCACGCTGGCCGTAGCGCTTGACCAGATCGCGCAATTGGATGGTGCTCAACGTCTTCTTCCGATGCTCACGGCGCTACCGTCACCTGCTCCAGGCGGAGGTCGCTTTCGAGGTGCCCGCCGGTCAGCACGTCGTTTCCCGAGCGCATGCGCACATCCCCGTCGCCGCTCACACGATCGCTCTCCGAATGGTAGACCATGCGCCGGCAGGTGAGGACGATGCCGTCGTCGCTGACGGCGCGCACGCCGCCATCCATCGTCACCGTCTGCGACGCATGGTCCAGCAGCGCCGACGGCGCGTCGACCGTGAGCGTTCTCGCGCCGCGATAGAACACGACGTGCGCGTTGTGGAAGCTCGCGCGGCGGTGCGCGTTATCGTAGAGCGCTGAGTGCGCCTCCAGCCGGTAGCGTTTCGAGCCGTTGGTGCGATAGCTCTCGATCACCACGGGGACTTTGGCGCTCCCGTGCGCGGTGACGCGCAAAGGCGGGAACGTGACCGCCGCCTGCGGCGGGGGCGTCGTCGCCAACGCCTGCGGCGGCGGCACGGCGGCACGATGGCAGCCGGCCAACGCCAGCAGCACGAGGGCGGCGGTCCAGGCAGCGTGCGGCAGGCCTCTCACCCAGGCGCCTCCTCGAGCAGCCCCAGCGCGGCCCCCATGAACGGAAACCACAGCGCGACGAACACGACGGTGACCAGATCCACGGTTCCCTGCACCCACGTCCCCACCAAGCCCGCCGCGATCGCCAACACCATGCCCCGCGCGCGTTCGCCACAGGCTCGCAGACCCCCGCGCAGCCTGGCCACGAAGCGCCACCAGAGCGCCACGTAGAGGGCCAGCCCCAGCAGACCGGCTTCCGTGGCCACCGAGAGCAGGACGTCGTGCGCATGCACGATCTCCGGGTAGCCGTCGGGCGGTCGCAACTCCGGATAGACCCGCCAAAACGTCACCGGACCGGACCCCAGCAGCGGCGCGGCTTCAATGGCACGCGCTCCTGCCCGCCAGGCCGCCAGGCGTGTATAGTCCTCGTCCGGGTTGTGGTGGCGCTCGCCCGCCAACCCAAAGGCCATCCCGGCGGCGAGGACGACGGCCACGACGACCCAGCGGCTGCGCCCGCGTAGCAACGTCGCGCCGGCGAAGAGCGCGGCCACGACCGCACCCACCCAGGCGGCGCGGGAGTAGCTGGCGCCCAGCGCGGCGAGGCCCAAGACCCCCGCCGCCCAACCCCAGGCGCGCGTCGCCGGAAGCCGCGCGAAGCGCGCCGCCCCCAAGCCCACTGCGGCGAGCAGCAACGAGAAACCGGCCAGCTCCCCGGGATGGAGGAAGGTCCCGACGGCGCGCCCGTGGGCCAGCGCTACCAGCGCCGCCGGCCGTCCGATGACGGCCAGCACCAGCGCGAAGGCGGCAGCGGCACTGCCGGCCGCCAGATAGGGTACCAGGAACGCGCGTTCCCCGTACCCCTCACGGTAGGCGTGATAGGCCCCGGCGCAAACCAGCGTCGTCGAGCCCAGGAGCACCAGCATGAAGAGGCTGCCCACGGGATCGAAGCCCAGCAGCCCCGAGAGCGTCCAGCAGGCGAAGAGCCACGCGAAGGGGCGGTCCAGCGGAGTGCGCAGGCGGCGCAATACCCCTGGGCCCGCACTCAGCAGGAGGACGCCCAAGAGCGCGGCCAGCCCCAGGACGATGGGGCGAGGAACGATGGCCAGTCCGGCCGGCGTCAGCGCCTCCAACGTGATCAGCGACGGCAGCAGCGGGAGGCTCAGGGCGAAGATCGCGAGGCACAGCCGCTGGTAGGGAGTCGTCATTGGGCGCCCGCCAGCGCCCTCGCGACCGCTTCCGCGATGGCGGCGGCGCCCCCCGGCGCCCCCATGCGCTCGCGGCCGACGGCGCCCATGCGGGCACGGCGCGGCTCGTCGTCCAATAGGCGCCGCAACTCCTGCAGGGCGCGCTCCTCGTCCTTCTCCACGACATCTAGCGCCTCGCCCAGCAGGCGCTGCTGGCGCATGCGGTACCACCCCGTACGGTGGGCCCCGCCTGGTTCGAAGGCCACCACGGGGACGCCCGCGCCGGCGGCCTGCTCGTTAGCGGTGCCTGCTTGCCCCAGCGCCAAGATCGCGCCGCCTCCTCCCAATGCCGCCGGGCGCAAGAGCGAGCCCACGCGCCCAGACCATCCCAAGAGGCACACGCCGTCCGCGCAGGCCTCGAAGGCGTAGCCCTCGCGTGCCCCCACGCACCAGCCTTCGCTCTTCAGCAGCGCCGCCACGCGGTTGGGGTCGACCGAATCCGCGATCGAGATCAGAACCGGCAGAGCGCGCTCCGCGCCCAGGCGCCGCGCCACGCGCGTCAGGAAGCGGGCATCCTCGTACGCGGCCTCGCGCGAGCCCGGCAGGATCGTCAGCCACGGCGCGGCGAGACCGGGCGGAGGCGCACCCTCGAGCATGTCCATCATCACGTTGCCGGGGGCGCTGGCAGGCACGCCGCGCCCGGCCAGGCTGCGCGCGGTGGGCTCGTCGCGCACGTAGACGCCGGCAGCGCCGCGCAGCAGGTTTGCCTCAAAGCCTCCATAGGGCGCCACGCGCACGCTCTTGGCCGTTCCAACGAAGAACACCGGCACACCGCTCAGACGCGCCATCATGCAGCAGAACGCATCTCCGACGGCCAGCGCCGCCGCGTAGCGCGCTCCGGTACGGCGCAGGAAACGCACCTGCGCGGTAAACAGCGGCGCCAGTCCCGCGCGCAGATCGCGCACGATATTCACCACGTTGCCGAACGCGACGATGCCGCCGGACGGCAGCGCCGCGCGCGGACCTACCAACGGCGCGGCAGCGCCCGCGTCCGGCCCCAAGCCCACCAGCGGGAAGAGTTCGGGTGCCATCTCCCGCGCGCGCAGCTCGCGTGACAGACGCAGTGCGATCGCATCCTCACCATGGCCGTTGCTGACCACGAGCACGCGTTTCACGCGGCGTCGCCCCCCAACAGCGGCACCAGCGCGCTGCGCAACACCCGCGGCCGCCCGCGCGTCAGGTCGAGCTCGGTGCGCGAGACGTAGCGCGCGTAGGGTCCCGCATGGACGATCGGCACGCCGCCCACCCACTCCGGCTCGCGCAGCGTGGTGTGGCTGTGGCCGCCGAGGACGAGATCGAGGCTTGGAACCTGCCGCGCAATCTCGCGATCGACGCGCAGCCCCAGATGTGAGAGCGCCACCACCGCGTACGGGCGCTCGCCGTAGCGCGCCGGCGGCGGTATGGCCGCAAACTCCCGTGCCACGGCAACGGGGTCGAGAAAACGCCACCCGAAGAGGCGCTCGTAGAACGAGTACGTACGGTACTGCGGCACCAGCAAGCCGAAGAGGTGGATCAGCTCGCCGCCGGGCGCCTCCAGCCAGAGATCGCGCACGAACGGCAGCTCGCGACCGCGCACGTCGAGCAAGTTACTGCAGATCAGCGGATGGTGCATCTGGGCGGCGCGGCCGCGCACGCAGCCGAAAAGATAGTGAAACTCGCGGTTGCCCATCGCTTGCGCGCTGTAGCCGGCACGATCCACTTCGGCGATGACCGGCTCGCGGCGATGATACACCGTCTGACTGCCGCGCAACGAGTCGCCGCTGTCGAGCAGCAGCCCCGGCTCGGCCGCCGTCAGCGCGCGCAGCCGCGGCGCGAAGCCGCGGTGATCGTGAATGTCGCCGGTGTGCCACAGAATCACGCGATGAGCCCCTGCACGTATGCCGCAAGGTCGTCGAGGGTGCGCGGCGTCCCTAGCAGCAGACGCATGTGCCGGAAGCGCTCGCGCATGCGCTCGGCAGCGGCGCCCTCGAAGAGCTCTGCAGCGGCGGCCGCCAAGGCTTGCGGCGTCGCGCGCTCCTGCAGCAGCTCGGGCAGGATCTCTTCACCGCTGATCAAGTTGGGCAGGGTGATATAGCGCCCGCGGTAGACGCGCCGGCCGATGCGCGCCTGCGCTTCGGAGAGCACGTAGAGCGCGGCGCACGGCACGCCCGTCAACGCGGCCTCGAGCACCGCGGTGCCGCTGGCGATCAGCGCAACATCGGCACACGCCAGCGCCGCGTGCGCCCCCCGCACCACCTCGACGCCCGCAGCCTTGGCCTGGGCGCGCAGGCGCGCCGCCGCCTCGTCGTCGTGCGCGGCGAGCACGGCATGCAGGTGCGGGCGCTCGCGACGCAGGAGGGCGGTGGCCGCGAACAGGCGCGGCAGATGGTAACGCAGCTCCTGCGGGCGGCTTCCGGGGAGCAGCGCCAGCGTTCCGCCGCCGGCCGGAGGCAGCGGCAGCGGTGCGCGCTCCTCGATCACGGAGGCCAGCGGATGGCCGAAGTAGGCCGCATCGATCCCCAGCGAGCGGTAGAAGTCACGCTGGTGCGCAAAGGGAACGATGGGCTGGGACGTGCGCGCCACTTCGCGCGCCGTGCCCTCGCGATCGAGCCACGCCGAGGGCGGAAAGTAGTATGCGATGGGCGCGGAGTAGCCCAAGCGGCGCAAGCTCTGCGCCAAGCGCAGATTGAAGGCGCCGAAGTCGACCAGCAGCACCAGCTCCACGGGATCGCGCACCAACGCCAGCGTCTCGAGCCACATGATCGCCAGCAGTTTGGGAATCTTCGCCAGCGCCGAGAGCGGACCCATGCTGGCCCAGCCGCGGTTGTCGCGCCGCAGGCGCGCGCCGGCCGCACGCAGGCGCGCGCCGCCGATGCCGCTGACGCTGAGATCGGGTAGCACGCGCGTAAGGCGCTCGAGCAGCAGCACCGCCTGCAGCTCGCCCGAGGCCTCGCCGCACGAGACGTAGATCCTCGGCGCGCCCGCGCTCACTTCAAGATGCCGCGCTTCGATTCGACGGAGAGAAACTCCACGAGCTCGCGACCCTCGGGCGTCTCCACCTTGTCGACGAGCACCGCCAACGCCTGCGAGAGATTGCGTCCCGAGCGATAGAGGATCTTGTAGGCTTCCTTGAGCTCCGCCTGCGTCTCGGCGCTCACGCCGGCGCGCTGCAGGCCGATCTTGTTGAGGCCGAAGATGCCGGCTGGGCTGCCGTCACAGAGAAAGAAGGGCGGCACGTCTCGCGCCAACTTGGTGGCCCCGCCCACCATGGCCAAACGTCCGATGCGCACGAACTGATGCACCCCGGCCTGACCGCCGATCGTCACGTTGTCCTCGAGCACGCAATGCCCCGCGAGCTGCGCCAGGTTCGACATCGTCACGCCGTTGCCGAGCCGGCTATTGTGGGAGACGTGCGTGTACGCCAGCAGCCAGCAGTCGTCGCCCACCGCGGTCGTCTCACCTTCTCCGGTGGCGCGGTTGATCGTCACGTACTCGCGAATGACGCAGCGATCGCCGACGGTAACGAACGAGACCTCGGCGGACTCGGCCTTCTTGTCCTGCGAGGGCCCACCGAGGGCGGCAAAGGGATAGACGATGCACTCCGCACCCAGCGTGGTGTATCCGTTGATCACGCAGTGCGCGAGCAGCTTGGAATTGCGGCCAATGGTCACGTGCTCGCCGATCAAGCAGAACGGACCGATTTCAACACCCGGGCCGAGGACGGCACCCGGATGTACGATGGCGGTGGGATGGATCATGGTGGCGGCGTTGGCTTCCAAAGTCACTAGATGTGGAGAATCGACGCGTCCATCCGATTGAGACGCTGCTCGTTGGCGATCGAGAACATCAGCTCCGCCGAGACCACCAACTGCCCCTCCACCTTCGCCGACGCGCTCACCTTGCCGATGTGCTTGCGTGTCCAGAGAACCTCCGCCTCCATCCAAAGCTGGTCGCCCGGAACCACCGGGCGGCGAAACTTGGCCTTGTCGATGCCCGCAAGATAGGCCACCTTGCGCATGAACTCGCCGGGCATCAGCATCGTCGTTCCACCCAACTGCGCCATCGCCTCAATCATCAAAACTCCGGGCATCACGGGATTCCCGGGAAAGTGGCCCTGAAAGTATGGTTCGTTGAAGGTAACGTTCTTGTACCCGACCGCCCGCTTGTAGGGCTCCAACTCGACGATGCGGTCGATCAGCAGAAACGGATACCGGTGCGGCAGGACGTCCAAGATCTGCCGGGCATCCAGCGACACCGTAGCCGGTTCCTTAGTATGCAACGGCGGAACCCCCCGAGAGCAAGGCGCGGCGCAGATCGGCCACCGCCATGGCGTGAAGCCTGTGCCCGCTCTTGAACGAGACGATCTCGCATTGCGGATAAGCCCCCAGCAGCGCGAAGTCGCCCACGAGATCGAGCACTTTATGGCGCACCGCCTCGTCGGCGAAGCGCAACTCGTTGACGGGTCCGTTCTCGTCGTAGACCACGGCGTTGTCGAGCGAGCCGCCACGCGCGAGGCCGCGCGCAAGCAGCGCCTGCACCTCGTGCAGCCATCCGAAGGTGCGCGCCGGCGCGATCTCCCGGAGATACACTGCGGGTGCGATCTCACCCGCGTAGTACTGCGTGCCCACGGGGCGCTCGAAATCAACGGTGCAGCGCACCCGGAAGTCCGCAGCGGGCAGCACGATCAACAATCCTTCGCCGTCGCGATAGTAAGCAGGCGCAGTCGCCACGAAGCGCCGGCGCGGCGCGGCCAGCGCCGTCAACCCCGCCTGCGCAATCGCCTCGGCAAAGAGCCGCGCGGAGCCGTCCATGACGGGGATCTCCTCACCGTCGACCGCGATAGCGGCGTTGTCGAGGCCCATCCCCAAGACGGCCGAGAGCAGATGCTCCACCGTGGAGACCGTCTCTCCGCCGGCGGCGATGGTCGTGGCCCGTACCGTCTCCACCACCAAGTCGGACGTCAACGCCCGGACGGCGCCCTGACCCACGCGAATCGTCAGACCGGTGTTCTGCGGCGCCGGCATGATGGCGACTCGAGCGCGGCAGCCCGTATGGAGGCCGACGCCCTCGAAAGTCACCTCGCGCTGGAGAGTGGTCTGATACTGCTGGGACACCGGGGCCTTTCTCTACTCGTCTCGCTGGGTGTCGTGCGGCGCGGAGAACGACGCGCGTTCAAGCGCGCGAACGCGATCCAGCAACTTTGGCAGCTGCCGAAGGAGCACCTGCCGTTGCAGCTCCGCACGCTGCTCGACCGCGGGACTGCCGCCATAGACACCCGGCTGCGTGAGGTCTTTCCACACACCGCTCTTGCCCACGAGCGCGACCCGATCGCCGATGCGAACGTGGCCTTTGGTGCCGACTTGTCCGCCCATGCGCACGTAATCGCCCACGATCGTCGTGCCCGCCAAACCGGTCTGCGCCGCGATGCCCACGTGGCGCCCCAACTCGCAGTTGTGCGCCACCTGCACGAGGTTGTCGATCTTCGTCCCTTCGCCGATCGTGGTGGAGCCGGTCTGCGCGCGATCGATGCAGGCGTTGGCGCCGATCTCGACGCGCGCGCCCAAGACGACGTTGCCGATTTGGGGGATCTTCACGTAACGGCCGTCGACGAAGGCGTAACCGAAACCGTCGGAACCCACGACCGCGCCGGCCTGCAGTACCACCTCGTCAGCGGCGACGCAGTCGTCGAGCAGCAACGCGCGTGGATGGAGCAGACAGCGGCGCCCAAGGCGTGCGCGCGCTCCGAGCTGCGCCCCCGCCTGCAGCACGCAATCGTCGCCGATCGAGGCACCGGCGCCCACGACGCACGTCGGCCCGATCCACACGCGCTCACCGATGAGCGCACTGGGATCGACCACGGCGCTGGGATGTACGAAGGGGCCGCTGGGACGCGGTGGCTCGAGCATGCCGAGGATGCGCGCCAGCGCCCCGCGTGCGTCGGCGACGATCAGCACGTTGCGCCCCGGGTACTGCTCCGCGGCCCCCTCGACGTTGGTGAGGACGGCACCGGCCTTGCTCTCCATGGCCGCTTTGAGATAACGCTCGTCGACGGCGAACGTGAGGCTGGCCGGACGGGCCTCCTCGACGGCGTCGACGCGCTCGACGACGAACTGCGGATCGCCGGCGAGGCGCGCGCCGAGCGCCTCGGCGAGCGTGGCGAGCGTACCGATCATGGCTCTGCTTTCACCCTTTCCGTAATCTTGAGCATGGACTCGACCTCCGCGGTCGCGTCGACGCCGCCATAGGCGCGCCCTTCGCGCGTCACCACCAGGCGGTAGCCGTGCCGGCGCGCCACCGCCGTGGCGGCCTCCCGCACCTCGCGCGTGAGATCGCTTTGGTAGCGGCCGTAGAGGGCCTGCACGCGCGCGACCTCCGAGGCTTTGCGCGCGGGTTCGGCCTTGCTGTTCTCGATGCTCTGCAGATCGCTATAGAGCTGGTTCTGGTCGTTGATGAACTTGGGCCAATTGGCGCTGATGCGCTGCGTGTCGATATAGGCGATGTTGGCACGGTGCGTGGCGCAACCACCGAGCAGCGCGCTCAACGCCAAGACGCTCACCGCCCTCCGCAGCATCCCATGCTTGCTCATGCGTGACTCTGCTCCAGGCTGCGCTCGACGTCGCCGGTCAGGTCGACGCCGGTGCCCGCGGCGATCGCACCGCCCAGCACCACCTTCAACCCACGCTTGGTACCGAGCAGCCGCGCCGTCGACTCCACCTGATCGACGATGCGCGCATACAGCGTGTCGCGATCGTGCTGCAGACGCGCGACCTCCTTGGCTGTCCGCGCATCGGCGGCGCCGGCGGCGCCGTGCAACTGCGCGTAGCGCTGCGAGAGCGCGTCGCGAGTTTTGTTGAAGCGCTCCAACTCGCCTTGCGCATCGGCGCGATAGCGGTTCAGGAAATCCTGATGAATCGACTCGATACGCGCACGCAGACGTGGTGGCAGCGACGCCAGCTGAAAGCCGTCCAGTTGCGCACCGACCTGCGGCGCCAGCGCCTGCACGCGCTGCGCAACGGCCGTGCGCTCCAGCCCCGCGCGCTGCTCGAGCTTGACGTTGGTGTCGCGGTGAACGTTTGCCGCGTAGGCATTCATCTGCTTCTGCATGCCGCGCTGCAAGTCACTCTGGTAGCCTTGCAGCGTCCTTTGATCCCGATTACGCAATTCGGCCACCTGGTCGGCGTCGGCTTGATCGAGGGCGTGCAGCTGATTCTGCAGCGCTTGGCGTGACGCATCGTCGAGGGCGAGATTTTGCAGCTTGGTGCGCAACTCTAAACGGTCCGGCGCCGATTTCTGCGCCAACTGTTGCGCCAGTTGCGCCTCGGACGAATTGAGCGCACGCTCCCGGTCGCGGTACTTGCGGTCCGCCTCGTCCGCGAGGCGTTTGGCGGCGGCGGCCAGCTGCGCGCGATCCTGCGTCATCACCTGAGTGCGGTAGGCATCGAAAGACTGCTGCGCGCGTTGCTCCACGACGTGGGCCTGCTGCCGATAGCCGCTCGCGACGCCGCCCACGACGCCGGCCCCGCCGCTGCCGCCCGGCGCCTGCGCGGCCGACTTCACTGCCGCCGTCACGGCCTCGCGCTCCTCGCGCTCGTAACGGTCCTGAAGGCGTGCCAACTGCGTCTTGGCGTTGTCGGCGGCGGCACGCAGGTCGCCCTGCAGCTGCGCCTCCCGGCGCGCCAACTCCGCAGGATCGGCCGGCGGCGTGGGAATGCCTACGCCCGAGAGCAGGGCGATCTCCTCGTCGTACTGCTTGAGCTGCGGGTAGAGCGGGTGGTGGCGCACCGCATCGTCGACGCGCACGTAGCCCACCCCAGTGTAGTCCGGCGTCTGGGTGGGCGCGCCGCCCTTGGCACAACCCGCGAGTATGACGGCCAGCGCAGCGGCGAGGAGAGCGCGGTGCATGCTATTTCAACGCGGAGACGACGTCGTTCGTGACGTCGGTTCCGCCGTAGACGCGGCTGGCTTGATCGAGCACCAGCAGTAGCCCGCGTTTCTTCGCAACCGCGCTGATGACGTTCTGTGTCTCCTGGATGACCGGCCCGAGAATCTGCTGCTGGCGCTGATCGAGATCGGTGTACGACTGCGCCAGCAGCTCGTGGCGCCGTCCGTCGCTCTTGGCTTGCGCAAGCTGTGCCTGCAGGCGCTTCTCCTCGTCTTGCCGATAGGCTACGAAGCGATCCTGCGCCGCCTTGATGCGCGGCGTCTGATCGAGCGCCTCTTGATCGATGTAGCCCACGCTCGACGGCGGCGGTGAGTTGACCGGCGTCACCGGTGCACCCGGTCCGGTGACCAAATCAACGACGTCCTTGGTGATGTCGAGCCCGCCGAAGAGCACGATGCGCTTGTCGACCACCACCGTAAGCGAGCGGTTGGCGGCCACCGCGGCGATCGCCGTCTGCGCGCGCGCGAACAGCGGCCCGAACAGCTCCTGCTGGCGCTGGGCCACGCGCTGCTGGAAATCCTGCTGGACGCGTTGTTGGTCGGCTTGCGACTTCGCCGCCTTCAGCTGGGCTTCGAACGACTGCTCCAGCGACTGCCGGTAGTCGTTGAACTGCCTCTGCGCGCCCTCGAACGCGGGCAGCCGGCCGATCGCCGCCTCGTCGACGTAACCGATGTCTGAGACGTCGGAGCCCAGCACCGCCGGCGCGGCGATCAGGCACGCCAGCAGGCTCAGCACCCCGGCCATGGTTTTGAGCGTGGGTCTCAAACGCTTAGAATTTCTGTCCAATCGCAAAGCTCATGTGACCGCCGCTCTGCCCGACCGCGAAGTCCAGTCGAATCGTATGGAGCCCGAGCTGCGGCAGATCGAAGCGCACGCCGAAGCCGACGTCGCTGTGGAACTGATAGTTGGCCAGCGGCGAGAGCACGAGCGAGTTGCCGACATACTGCTGCGCGCCCCGCAACCGCACGCCGCCCGACTCGGCGAAGAGCGCGCCCATGACTTTGCGCTCGTGCGAGAGCGGGAAGCGCAGCTCGGCTTGCCCCAGCAGCAGATCGGTGCCGTAGAACACGTCGGTATACGCCGAGAGTTCCTGCTCTCCCAGCATGTAGACGGCACTGGGCGGTATCGCGCCGCTGGAGGTGCCGTACTGCCCGTGCAGTCCGAACGTGGCCCCATGCAAGACCGGCCAGAAGCGCTTGGTGTCGAGAATCGTCTTCGTGTAATCGAAGTCGGAGCCCAGCGATTTGTTGGAGACTTCGAGCGAGACCGAGTTGTTCCAACCCGCGCGCGGATTGAAGACGTCGTCACGCGTGTCCTGCACCAGCCCCAGCGTCACGGAGTGCAAGTTCTCCGGCCGCGTGCCTGAGACCGCCGCAATCGACGGGATCGTATTGGCGTAGATCGAGGTCGTGGTACCGGTGCTCGGCAGAATGTTGCTTTGGTTGGGTGTGGTCGGCAGACTCAGGATCGTCGGATTGTTGATGAGCGTGTACCCGAGCGGTGCCGTGAACGAGGCGAAGACGCGCTGGAGATTCAGGCCCACGCTGCCGCGCACGTAGTCGGTGAAACGGCGGCCGAGCTGGAACGAGAAGCCCGCAGTCCGCGAATCGTAGTTGGCCACGGGTCCACCCACCGCACCCTGCCCCGCATACTGCTGGTAGATCGAGACGGGCGTCGAGGTGGGAATGGGCAATGGTGTGCCGCCCGGCGCCGGCGTTGGATTGGCCACCGCGTAGACGGGATACAGGTTGGTCTGCACGTTGTTGAAGACGGAGGCGCCGAAGCTGTACTTCTCGAGCTTGGGCGAGCCGCCTAGGTACGGCATCGTGAGCGAAGCCGAGATCAGCGAGAGGCGCGCACCGCGCTGAAACTGCACAGAAGCGCCGTTACCGGTACCGTTGATGTTGTTCTGCGAATATCCGATGTTCCCGACGAGGCCCTCGCCGTTCGCACCACCCGAGTACCCGACCCCGGCGACGGCTTGACCGGTGCGCTCCTCAGCCACCTTCCAGACCAGCGTCACGTCTTGCGGTTTGGTCGTGTCGGGACCGGGCTTGGCCGTGACGTCGACCTTCGAGAAGAAGCCGGTGTTGTTGAGGCGCTCGTAGTCGCGGCGCAGTCCGCTCTGCGTGATGATCATGCCCGGACGCAGGCGCAGCTCGCGACGGATTACGTAGTCGCGCGTCTTGGTGTTGCCGGTGATCTCGACGGCGGCAACGCGCGCGACGTCCACTTCATACTTCACGTCGGCGGTCCCGGCGGTGAGGTCCACCGTCGCCGGGTCGATGCCGCCCTGGCAGAAGCCGCGCTCTAGATCTAGCGAGTCGAAGTACTTGCTGACGGCGTCGCAGTCTTGGGTCTCCAACTCCTGCGACCACGTCACCCCGGGCTTGGTCTCCAGCTTCGACGCGATCAGCGGCGCGGGCACCACGGTATCGCCGGTCACGCTGACCTGTTTCACGACCAGGCCCTCCTGGACGGTGAGCGCGAGCTGTCCCGTCTTGGAGTCCAGGTTGAGATTCTTCACGTGCGTGGGAAGCTGGCCGCCGTACCCGATCTTGTCGTAGTAGGAGTTGATCTTCAGCACGTCTTCGTGGAAAGTGTTCTCGTTGAACACCTGCCCGGGGGCGGTGTCCATCAACGCCAACAGCGTGTCCGACGGCACGTGCGCGTTGCCGTCGAAGACGATCTTCGTGATGACGGGATTCTCGACCACGCGGAAGGTGATGGCCACGCCGGTGGGGCGCTGCGTCACCAGCGGGGGCAGCACGTCGGTGAAGTAGCCCAGCTGCGAGATGGCCTGATTGTCGGCGGTGAGCTGCTTCTGATCCAGCGGCTCTCCGGCTTTGGTCTGGACCGCCGCCAGGATCTTCTCGCTGGGTACGTGGGCATTTCCGGTCACGGAGACAGCGACGACGGTCGACCCGGCGGCTGTGGCCGGTCCACCCGTGAAGAGGGCGGCCACGAGAGCCAGGATCACGAACGCGACGACGGCGCGCTTCGCGCGAGATTGCATACGGCAGGCACCTTCCTCTGAACGTGTTTGACCCACACGCATGAACGAGCGTAACGTTCCGGGCGTCTCACCGGCGGGTCCAAGCGCGTGCTGGTTCGTTCTTCGGCGGGATCGGCCTCCTTCGAGGTGTGCGTCACCTCACGGGAAGAGGCGACGAATTGAGAGCGCCCAACCCTGCGTCCCTACCACCGGCTCACCGGGACGCACCAGCGGATTGGTGGCGTTGCTGGCGAGCTGGCTCTGCAACGAACTGGCCCCTTGCTGGAATACTTGCAAGTTCAGCGAGGTATTCGCCGATGGGAAGTAGTCGAAGCCCACGCTCTGCCGCGTGGGGATGGAGAACGACTCGCGATAGCTCAGGGAGACGCGATCGCTGAGCGACTTCCCGACGTCGATCGCCAGGCCCCCGCCGTGCTCGATCGAGAGGCCGAGATTCTCGATGCCCAGCGCCCCGCCCAACGGGGTCAAGAGCGCCCGCCCAAACTGCGCGTTGAGGATGCTCAAAGCCTCGCCGCTCACGTCGAAGCCGCCGTTGGCGCTAGGTTCCAGCACGCCCGGCGGGATCGGGGCGGTAGGAATCCCCGGCGCCCCCTGGAGCTCGGGGAGGGAGCCTCCAGGCTGAGCCGCTGGATTACCGGCACCCTGCCCGGGGAGGCTCTGCCCGGTGAACGGGCTGAGATCGAGCAGCATCGCCAAGAGCTGCTGGCGGTCGTAAGGGGCGTCGGAGGAGAATTCGACGTTGAGATTGGTCACGGGGCCGTTGGCGTGGAGCTTGATCGGCACCGAGGGGCTCACGTTGGTGATGCGGGTGCTGGCCGTGGCATTGATGTAAGGAATGGCGCCGCTGGCGGGATTGAACGCCAGCGAGGCCCGTTCGACGCGGAAGAGCCGGTCGAAGTAGGAGATCGTCCCGCTGGTGGATTGGAATGAGGCGGTGAGCTTAGGGTCGGCCAGGGTTCCCGCCACGTTCATGCTCCCGCTGGTCCCAACGTCCAGCACGCTACCCTGGACGCGCACGTTCTTCCCGGCAGCGACATCGAGATCGAGGTCGAGACCAAAGGGGGTACCGCCTACGCCGAGACCCACTCCGACGCCATCGGTAGCGAGATTATAGAGCCCTGAGAGGGAAAGCGTGGCGTCGCTCAACGTGACGTCGCCCGAGAGGCGGGGTGGCTGCGAGGCGCCGGCAGTCAAAGCCAGCTGCCCGTCCAGGGCCCCCTGCCCGAACGCGGGTACGTCAAGCCGCGCGCGGCGCGCGCGCAGGTGGGCGTCGTACGCCAACGTGGCTCCGCGCGAGCCCGGGGTGATGTCGAGGTGACCGCTGCCGTCCACGCTACCGCCGCCGACACGCGCCTGCAGTTGATCCACACTGACACGGCGCCCGGCCAGCGTGAGCGTGGCGTTCGCGCCGGTGATGGGCGAGCGCTCGAAGGGGGCGCTGAAGCGGCCGTCTTTGAGGGTAGCCTGCCCCACCACCAACGGATCGCCCAGCGTGCCCGCCACCGCCAGACGGCCGTCGACGCGCCCGCTCAGCTGACTCTGTGCGGGCAAAAAGCCTGAGAGGTCGGAGAGATCGGCCCCGTCGATCGTGAGGTTCAAGCCCAGGGACGAGTCCGGCGGCCCCAGCTCCAGCGGTGAAAGATGCAACGGCAGCCGCCCGGCCAGCGAGACGGTCCCGGCGGGCAGGCGCAACTCCCCATCACTCAGCTCGAGGTTCCGGCCCTGCAGCGCGAACTCGCCGAAGGCCCGCTGGAACCGGAGGCGGCCAAACGAACCGCCCGCGAGATCGAAGCCGCCGGAGAGCGCCGGCCGTGCGACGGTGCCGCCGATGCGCAGATCGGCCTCACCGGAGGCGTCGATGTCGATCGAGCGCTTGAGTAAGTCGAAGAGGGAACGGCGTACGTTGGGTGAGCGCATATGTACGCCCAACGCCAGCGCCCCGTTGGACCCGATATTGCCGGAGGCGGTACCCGAGACGTCCTGCATCTCGAGATTCACATTGGATATGCGCGTGTTGACGAAGTTCGAGTCGAGCGCGAGCGTCAGCCGATCGATGGCGAGCTTCGCGACGACGCCGTTGCGCAACTGCGCCGATCCTGTCAAGTGCGCTCGCGGGTAGCGGCCGTCGAGCCGCATGTCGGCGTCGACGGCGCCCGCCAGCGGGGCCTCGATCCCTAGCACCGGCAACCACTTCTGCAGGTCGAATGCGCTCAGCGAACCTTGCAGATGGGAGTCGACATGCTCGGCGTACGCCAGCGGCGTCGTGAAGGTGCCGCGCGGTAACGCCGCCGAGCCGCGCACCGAAAACGTGCCCAACGCGGCGTCACCGAGGCCGATGGTGCCGTTGACCACGGAGTGCTTGGCGGCGAGCGCCGCGTGTACGCCGCCAAAAGGCAACGAGCGCACGCGCACGCCGTCGAGCGCCAGTTGCGCACCGCCCGAGAGATCGGCGCCGATGCCCGCTGCGGAGAGATCGACGTTGCCCTTACCGCCAAGCATGTCGAACTCGTCGAACCAATCGTTGAAGTCCGCGAGATCGACGTTGCCGGCATGCACGTGAAAACTCGGATCGGCACCGGTTGCGGCCGCGAATTGCACGTGTGAGCCGCCGACGGTGACATTTCCGCGGTCGACCGCGACGTCATGTGGCGAGGCGTCGAAGTGCGCCGTGAGGTCCGAGAAACTCATACCATGTACGGCGCCGACGTTCATGCGTGCCTCACCCTCGACATGCGGATCCGCGGCCGATCCGGTGAGCCGCACGCGTGCGGCCACGTTACCTGCGCCGTAGAGCGAGCCGTACCCCAAACGCCGCAGCCACGGCGCGACGTCCATGGCACGTACGTCGACCGCGAGATCGAGGCGGGGCGGCACGCCCAGTCCCAGACCCGCCACCGTACCCGACGCCGCGCCCCATGTGCCATCATACGCGCCGCTTGCGCTTTCGATCGTCACGCGGTCACCGGAGGTCGTCAGGCGTGCGCTTCCGGAGGTGCCCTCACCGAAGAGACTACTCCCCACCAGCGCAACGCCGCCGTCGAAGTCCGGTGCACCGGCGTTACCCGGCCGCGCGCGACCCACCAGTAACAGGCGCCCGCTCGTCAGGGGCACGCCCGCTCCCCGCAGCTGCGCGAGCTGGAGATCGCGCGCGGTGAGGTCGAGCGCGCTGCCCGGCGCAAAGCGCCCCGCGGCGGCCGCGGCGCCTCCGGCTAGCATAGCGCCGGCAGCGTAGACGTCCGCGCCGAGCGCGTCGACTCCCAACGTCGCAAAGCCGCTCTGCACCGGCACGCCGCGTACCACGTCGCGGCCAACGGCATGCCCTTGGACCTGCACCAGCGTGCCCTCCGGTCGCAACACCACGGAGAGCGAGCCGTGGGCGGCGCCGTGCGCAGGCGTGCCGGCCAAGAGCGGCCGCGCGCCCGCGAGATCGGCGCGGAAGGGCCCACGCAGCGCCAAGACGTCATGCGGAGCGTCGAAGCCGCCGGAAAGCAGCGCAGAACCCCACGGTCCTCGCGCACGTGCGTTGAAGATGGCGACACGCGTTCCCGCGCCCGCGAGATCGGCGTCGGCGCGCGCGATCGTAAGCGGCCCGACGCGCAGGTTACTCGTGCCCACGCTGCCGCTCATGGCCAGATCGGAGAGACGCCCCTCCAGCGCCAGGCGTGCGTCCAAGCGCGTGCGCAACGGCGGAATCAGGGGCATCTCCAGACCCGGCAGCGTGACCGGCTGGGACGTGTCGGCGATGACGGCACCGCGAGCGGTGCTCCACATCGCCAGGCGATGGCTCCGCTGCTCGATTTGCGCACCCGCCCATAGCGCCGAGCCGTCGGGATGCGCCACGTACAGCGGCGCGAGTAGAAACCGCTGCCGGTCGTAACTGAGCGCGGCGAACGTGGTGCCGCCGTTCCCGAGACCGCGCAGGAAGGCATCGCCCGTGAAGTCCAGATCGCTGCCGGCGATACGGATCGCGCCCTCGATGCGTGGATTGCCCGAGAGGCGCGCGAGGTAGGGCAGGCGCGCCGACGGCGCGACGGCGTCGAGTGCGGCGTCGGTAATCACGTGGTCGCCCAGGTCCAGCGAACCGCCCAGCGCGAGCGCAATCGGGCCATATTTGCCTAGCAACGGCGCGAAGGTTACGCTGTTGTGGTAGTAGGCGACGCTGCCGCGCACGCCGTTGAACGGCAGCACGTCATAATGCGCGTGCGGCGCGGCGAAGCGCGCGAGGATGAGCGGATCGTCGGTGGAGCCGATGAGCCGGACGCCGATGCTGGCCGGACCGCCTAGCGGCACGTCGCCGGAGAAACGGAAGAGCTGCTTGAGCTGCGCGAGATCCTCGCGGCTCTGCACCGAGAGATCGAGCTGCGGCGCGTTGCCGGTGAGATTGTAGAGCCCGCCTTCAGCGGCGATGGGAGCCGCACCCAGCACGCCGCGCAGGGCCGGCACCAGCACGCCGCTGTCGTACAGCAGGATGCGGCCGCGCAGGCCGGTGAGCGGACGCAGCAGCACCCCCACCCCAATGGCTCCCGCGTCCAATTGCGCGCTTCCCGCGAGATGATAGGACGGCGTGCTGCCGGGCGCCAGCCCCACGGCAAAGAGCGTGGCGTCGAGGCCGTCGATCGTCCCGCCGGCAATCCGCACGGCCGGCGACAAGATGAAGAGATCGGCGAGATCGGCGATGGGCAGACGCGCTGCGCGCCAATGCTGCACGGCGTCTCCACGTGCGTAGGAGAGCGAACCGCGCGCGGCAATGGGGTAAACGCTACCGCGATCGGCGACGCCGGCACGGGCGGTGAACGCCGCAGTGCGCAGCGCGTCATCCACGTGCAGATCGACCTCGATCTTCACCACGTCAACGCCGTGCGCCGCTTGCGTTACGTGTGCCGGATCACGAATTTGCAACGTGCCGTCATGGACGCGCACCGCAAACCAGAATGGCACGCCGCTCGGCGCGCCGCCGCCTCCCGTACCGCCGCCACCCAACGCGCCAACGTTCCAATTGCCGTTGCGCAGGCGCTCCAGGCGGAAGAGCGGATCCTCCAGCGCCAGCGCCGTCAGGCCGAAACGCCGCCGGCGCCACTGGTGCAAGTCGTAGCGCAACTCCACACGCGGGGCACGCAAGATCAGCGGCCCGGAGCGGTCTCGAACCTCGACTCCCGTCGCGATCAGCCGGTCGCTGGAGATTCGCAGGTCGTCGAAGTGGGCGTGCGTTCCAGTCGCAAGCGATACGAGCAGTCCCGCGGTCTTGGGCAGCAGCGGATGCGAGAATGCGAGCGCCAGCAGCACCGCGCAAGCCGCGACGCTGCCGCCGATCCACGCCCACCGCCTGCGCCTCAGGGCAACCACCCCGTGACGTCAGCCGAACGCTCACCGCTCATCGGGCCTAGTTTCCGAGGGACGCGCCCAACCTCCTCACGGCACGGCCCCTCTCAGCGAAATCTCAGGAAGCACTCCCCACGCGCCTGCGGCTTGTGGGGACCCCACGAGTTGAAAGCCCCCTCCGGGGAGGCGAGTTCATCCAGTTGTCTGCGCTTTATAGATCTAGATTCTTCACACTCTTAGCATACAACTGAATGATTTCCCCACGCGCCTGCGGCTTGTGGGGACCCCACGGGTTGAAAGCCCCCTCCGGGGAGGCGAGTTCATTCAGTTGTCTGCGCCTTATAGATCTAAGTTCTTCACACTCTTAGCATACAACTGAATGATTTCCCCACACGCCTGCGGCTTGTGGGGACCCCACGAGTTGAAAGCCCCCTCCGGGGAGGCGAGTTCATCCAGTTGTCTGCGCTTTATAGATCTAGATTCTTCACACTCTTAGCATACAACTGAATGAACTCTTTGCGGGGTTCCACCTTGTCGCCCATGAGCGTGGTGAACATTTCGTCGGCCGAGACGGCATCGTCGAGCGAGACCTGACGGAAGACGCGGTGCTCGGGATTCATCGTCGTCTCCCAGAGCTGCTCGGGATCCATCTCGCCTAGGCCCTTGTACTGCTGGATCTGCACGTCCTTACCCTCAGCATCACCCAGCAGCTCCTTGAGCTCCGGATCGGAGTAGGCGTACTGGGGCGTCTTCTTTCCGCGCTTCACGCCATACAGCGGCGGCTGAGCGATGTAGACGTGCCCCTCCTCGACGAGCTGGCGCATCTGGCGGTAGAAGAACGTCAGCAGCAGCGTGCGGATATGCGAGCCGTCCACGTCGGCATCGGTCATAATGATGACGCGCTCGTAGCGCAGCTTCTCGAGGTCGAACTCCTCACCGAAGCCGGTGCCGAGCGCGGTGATGATGGTGCGGATCTCCTCGTTGGCCAGCACTTTGTCCATGCGCGCCTTCTCGACGTTGATGATCTTGCCGCGCAAGGGGAGGATGGCCTGACTCTTCGGATCGCGCCCACCTTTGGCGCTGCCGCCGGCGGAGTCGCCCTCGACCAGAAAGATCTCGCTCTCTTTGGGATCCTTGTTCGAACAATCGACGAGCTTACCGGGAAGCCCGAGACCGTCGAGTGCGTTCTTGCGGCGCGCCAGTTCGCGCGCTTTCTTGGCGGCCTCACGCGCACGGCTAGCCGACATGCATTTGTCGACGACGATCTTGCCGAAGCGGGGGTTCTCCTCGAACCAGAATCCCATCTTCTCACTCACCAACTGCTGTACGATGCCGCGCACGTACGCGTTGCCGAGCTTGGTCTTGGTCTGGCCTTCGAACTGCGGCTCTTTGAGCTTGACGCTGATGACCGCGGTCAATCCCTCGGTGACGTCTTCGCCACGCAGCGCCGGCTCGTTCTCCTTGATGAAGTTCTTGCGCCGTCCGTATTCGTTGACGGCGTTGGTGAGCGCGAACTTGAAGCCCGTGAGGTGCATGCCGCCTTCGATGGTGTTGATGTTGTTCGCGAACGAGTAGATCTGCTCGGCGTACCCGTCATTCCACTGCAGCGCGCACTCGACCACCGTATCCTCGCGCTCGCCGAAGACGTAAACGACGTCGTGCAGCGGATCCTTCTTGGCGTTGAGGTGCTCGATGAACGAGACGATGCCGCCGTCGTACTTGAATGTCGCGGTTTTGGGCTGTTCACCCCGCTCGTCCGTGAGCACGATCGTGAGACCGCGGTTGAGGAACGCGAGCTCGCGCAGGCGCCCCGCCACCAGCTCCCAATGGTAATCGGTCTCCTCGAACATCTCGGAATCCGGCTTGAAATGTTGCAGCGTGCCGGTTCCCTCGACGTTGGTGGCGATGGTCTTGAGCTTCTGCGTGGTGAGGCCGCGCGAGAACCGGATCTCGTACTCTCTGCCGTCGCGCTTGACGCGCGTGATCATCCACTCCGAGAGCGCATTGACGACCGAGACCCCGACGCCGTGGAGCCCGCCGGAGACTTTGTAGCCGCCCTTGCCGAACTTGCCGCCGGCGTGCAAGATGGTCATCGCCACCTCGACGGCGGGCATCTTCTCCTCGGCGTGCATGTCGACTGGGATACCGCGCCCGTTATCCTCCACGGAAACCGAGCCGTCCACGTGCAGTATCACCACGATGCGGTCGCAGAAGCCGGCCAACGCCTCGTCCACGGCGTTGTCGACGGCCTCCCACACCAACTGGTGCAGACCGCGCGTGGAGGTATTGCCGATATACATACCCGGGCGCTTACGCACCGCCTCGAGACCTTTGAGCACCTCGATCGATTCGCTCGTGTATCCGTTGTTGGCCGCGGTGCGGCCGTTATCTCGCGTCATGAACTCCCCAAAGTAGGTCGTAGATCTTATCGCCCAGGATGTCGCGCACGATCACGGGCGTCAGACGCTCCGGCGTCAGCCCGCTCTTCAGCGCGACGTACGATTGCGCCACGTTCTGCTCGCGCCCGTCCCGGCTGAGCGTGCCGCGATAGCGCGCTCGCTCCAACATTCGCCACCAGCGCTCGAGCGTACGCGCGCGAACGCGGGCATAAAGCGCGAAGTCGAGCCCCGGCACCAGTGCCGCCGTGCCCTCGTAGCCGATCCACGGCGACTCGAAGAGGCGGCGTTGGGTGGCCCGCACGATCGCCTCGCTGCGCCGCCGGGTGCACGCTTTACACTGTTCGCCACGCGCGAGGAATGCCCCGCAATCGGGGCAGGGCTCGCGCCCGTTGCGGCGCTCCTCCTGCACGATGCGCGCGAAGCGGCGGCGCAGACGTTCCAGGGCAACGGCGCTGTCGGGGGCGCGGGGCACGGGCGGCTCGACGCTCGGACCGCGCGCCGCCCCAGCCGCGGCACGTGGCGCACCCGCGCGCGCCGGGCGAGGCCGCCCCAGACGCAAGCGTAGGCGCTCCACCTTGGCGCCGATCTCCGGCACCGCCCGTAGCGCCGCGACGATCGCAGGGGCATGAAATGCCAGCTCCTGGCGCCAGGCAGCCGAGGGGACCAGCACCGTCAAGGCGCCGTTACTCACCTCGCGCGGGCGCGCATTGGCCGCGATGGCGGCCCCGACGATAACCTGCCAATGCGCAGCCACGGCGTGTTCCAGGGAGGCGACCGTCGGCGGCCGCCAACGCCGCAGAGCCGCGGAGAGCGGCTCCACTACGTCCGCCTCGCGGAACGGGGCGCGGAGCGCTGTGCGAGCATCGTCATCGTATGCGAGAGAGCCTCGCACCTTCCACCACGTAGTGCGCCGACCCGATCTCCAAAGCGGGCAGCGCGGTGGCCGTGACAAAGGCCTGTTCGTAGCCTTCAACGCTGCCCAGGAAGGCCTCCTGGCGCTGCGCGTCCAGCTCTGAGAGCACGTCGTCCAGCAGTAGCACCGGAGCCTCCCCCGTGCGCTCGCGCAGCACCGCGTACTCGGCGGATTTGAGTGCCAATACGGCCGTGCGCTGCTGGCCTTGGCTACCGAATTGCGCAAGCGGTAGCTCGCCGAGCAACAACTCGACGTCGTCGCGGTGCGGCCCCACCAAACACTGCCGCCGCGCCAGCTCGCGCGGCAACGCCTCTTCCAAGGCCGCTCCAATTTGGAGGCGCAACTCCGCTTCGCCGGCAGCGTAGTCGCGCAACGCGGGGCTGGGGTGGTAGACCGCGCTGAGCGGCGCGCCGCCGGGTATCCAGCGCCGATGGATCGCCGCCGCCGCCCGCGTCAACTGCGTCACGTAGCGGGCACGCGCCAACAGCAGGCGCGCGGCGAGCTCAGCGAGCAACGCATTATACGTCGCGAGTAGCCGTGGATCGGGACTGGTGGCGGTGCGCAAATACGCGCTCTTCTGTGCGAGGTGCTTCGCATAGCGCGCGAGATCCGCGTAGTAGGTCGCGCGCTCTTGCGCGAGCGTGGCATTGAGCATGGCACGGCGCAAGCTGGGGGGACCGGTGACCAGCAAGAGATCGGCGGGAACGAAGGTGACGACTTTGATGCTCCCGAGAAACGATGCAAAACGGACCGGAGCGCCGTTCACGGCGTACGTCTTGCGCGTGACGCCGCCGGCGGAGACGATCCGGCACGAGAGTGTGACGCTGCCGTGTGACAACTCGGCGACGCCGTTCACGAACGCCAAGCTTTGGCCGTGCTGCACGAGCTCGGACTCACGCGAGGTGCGAAAGGACTTCCCGGTGCCAAGCATCGCGATCGCTTCGAGCAGGTTCGACTTGCCCTGTGCGTTGCGTCCTACGATCAGGTTCAGACCAGGGCTCGGCTGGAAGTCGAGCGCGGCGTAGTTGCGAAAGCTCCCGAGCGTGACGCTCCGGACGATCAACGCGCCGCGCGCCGCTTACTGACGCAACGGCATCAGGACGTAGAGTTGGTTACCCTCAGGCGAAGGCTCGAGCGGACGGATCGCGGCCGGCGAAAGCGGCCCCAGGAACTCCATGACGGCCTGCGGTGAGTCGACGTGGTTGAGAATCTCCACCAGATAGCGCGCATTGAAGGCGATGGTGATGTCTTCGCCGCTCTGCTCGACCTCCAACTCCTCGTACGCATTGCCGGCGACGTCGGAGTTGGCGGTAATGATCAGCTGCTGTCCGGTGACGTTCAGCTTGACCATCGAGGCGCGATCGCCGGCGACCAGCTCGGCGCGCCGCAGCGACCCGAGCAGCGCCGCAGCGCTGACCGAGATCTGGCGGTCGAACGAAGGTGGAATCACTTGCTGGTAGTTGGGATACTGCCCGTCCACCAGCCGCACGACGATGGTCGTGCTGCCGGCGTTGAACGCGAGCTGGTTGGCATTGCTTCCCAGCACGCTCACGTCCACCGTTTCGGCATTGCCGAGGTTACGCGCGACCTCCGCCAGCGCACGTGACGGAACGATGTACTTGGCGGCGCCATCGTAAGCCCGTTCGAGCGTCGTGGTCCACTTCGCCAAGCGGTAGCCATCGGTAGCCACGAGCGTGAGGCTCTGCTGCTGGATCTCGATCAGCGTCCCCATCAGCACCGCACCGCGCGCCTCCTCGCCGGAGGCGGCGAAGATCACGGAGTTCACACCCTCGCGAAACTTCTTGGCCGAAATACTCCAGCCCGCAGCTTTGCCGCCACCGGGCAGCGGCGGGTACTCTTCGGCCGGCAATGCCAGGAAATCGTAGTTCGACTTCTCACACTTGACCGAGGCGCGCGATGGCGTCCCGCTCAACTCCAGCACGCCCACCGGCAAGTTCCCGAGGTAACCGGCGAAGAGCCGCGCCGGCACCGTGACGCTGCCGCTTTCAGCAACCTCCGCGGCAAAGCTGTGCTCGAGCGTCAACTCGAGATCGGTGGCCCGCACGGTCACGCGGCCGGCCTCGGCGGCCAGCAAGACGTTGGAGAGGATCGGCACGGTCGAATGAGCGTTGATGATCTTGCTCGCTGCCCCGACGGCCTGCGCGATGTCCTTGGTGCTGCACGTAAACTTCATGGCGGTTCGGTACCGTCTCCGTTCTCTCTCGTCTCTTTTTCTACAAGGTTACCGTAGTATGAGCAGTAAGGGCGTGAGTTCTGCGAATAAGTGGCGAGAACTCCGGTCGCTGCGTGGATCGCCGCCGGGCGAAGCTGTGGACGGCGCTGGGTACCGTCATCCACATTTCCACGGCGGAGGCTTGGCTCGCTAGTTATCCACGTCCGCACACACCCCCTGTGGGCTAAAAGTGGGGAAAGGGGGGAACCTCACTCCTGCTGGATGGTCGCGATCAGCGAACGAATCTTGGAGCGATAGGCCTCGTCACGCTCCATCATGTCCTTGATCTTGTCACGGGCGTACATGACCGTGGTGTGGTCTTTCTTCCCGAACTCGCGGGCAATTTGAGGCAGCGACGCATCGGTCAGCTCGCAGGCGATGAACATCGCGATCTGGCGCGGCTGCGCCAGACGTTGGTCGCGGCGCTGGTTCTCCAGTTCCTTGACGGTGAGCCCGTGCGCCTTGGCTACGCGCTCCTTGATTCGCGCGATGGTGACGCGCCGCATCGGCATCTCCGCCACGACGTTCTTGAGCACTTCGCTGGCCAAGTCGACGGTGATCTGTGACTTGGTGAGCGAGGCGAAAGCCACGACGCGAATGAGCGCGCCCTCCAGCTCACGGATGTTGGATGGAATGATCTTCGCGATGAAGGAGGTGACGGCGTCCGGCACGGGCACGCGCTCGCTCTCCGCTTTCTTACGTAGGATGGCTTCGCGCGTCTCGAGATCCGGCGACTGGATGTCGGTGAGCAAACCCCACTCGAAGCGCGATCGCAGCCGGCTCTCCAGCGTCTGGATCTCCTTAGGTGGCCGGTCGGACGAGATGACGAGCTGCTTTTCGGCTTCGTGCAAGGAGTTGAACGTATGGAAGAACTCCTCTTGCGTTTGCTCTTTGCCTTCCAAGAACTGGATGTCGTCGATCAAGAGCACGTCGGCGTAGCGATAGCGGTTCCGGAACTCCAGCGTCTGATTATTTTTAATCGCGATGATGAACTCGTTGGTAAACTTCTCGGAGCTGACGTACACCACGTTGGCCGACGGATTGCGTTGCAGCACGCGATGACCGATGGCATGCATGAGGTGTGTCTTGCCCAGCCCCACGCCTCCGTACAGGAAGAGCGGGTTGTAGGCGCGAGCGGGCGCCTCTGCCACCGCCAGAGCGGCGGCGTGGGCGAAGCGGTTGTTGGCCCCGACCACGAACTCCTCGAACGTGTAGCGCTGGTTGAGCGGCCCCAGACGCAAGTCGTCGCCGAACGAGCGCACGGGTCCGCTGCGGGCGACCGGCGGCTCCAGGGGGGTGGACGGCGGCATGCCGTCCAGAACCCCGCCCGGCTCTTCGCCGGCGAGGGCCCGTGCCTGTTCATCGGTCACGATCGCCAGTAGCGAGGGATCGATGACGAAGCGGACGCCGATGGGGTGACCCAGGATCTCCGAAACGACCCCTTGGATCGCCGCCTTGAGTCGCCCCTCGACCCACTGCTTCGCGAACTTGTTGGGGACTCGCAGCGAGAACTCTTCGGTGGTCAGTACCCCCACGCGCATCGGCTTGAGCCACGTCTCGTAGACGGGAGTCGATAATTTGCGCTCCAAGACACCTAGGCAAGCATCCCACACCGATTCCCCTGCCGGGGTTGGGGCGATCTCCATCACGGTTATCCACCTTCGCTCGATAAGGCCTCGCCGGCGTTTCAAACCGGCCGCGAGGCTCGCGTTACGAGAATCACGACCGCCTCGGTTGATGAGCAATCGAGGTCTCCCGGGGGGGCGGAAGCCGTTCTTGCCCGGCGACGGCGTAGGCACAGGGGTTATCGCCGCAAACCCTTATTCCTGCTGGGATTGCGCCCCAAAGTTATCCACTTATCCACAGCTTTTGCGCTGGTTGCCCGGCTCGGGAAATGACCGTCCTGATTGGAGTTGCCGGGACGCGGTTCGTGCGGGGATGGAGCCGGAAAATGGCGGCGCGAAAGGGCGGGGGAGGCCTCGGGGGCGGAGTTGTCCACAATCTTTTCCACAGGTGTGGAGAGAATGCGAACGGTTCCCAAGAACCACCCTTTCCGGCGCCGGTTTCTTGACGCCCGGACGGGCTGGCCGCTATACTAGGGTGCTGTTTGCAGCCCGGCCCGGGTGAATCCGGACCGGCATCACATCTTGCCGCCGTGGCCCACCTGTGGGCGGGCGCCGGAGGAGTTCGAAGGCATCATGAAGCGGACGTATCAGCCGCACAACCGCCGCCGCAAGCGGGTCCATGGATTCTTGTCGCGCATGGCGACGAAGAATGGCCGCCGCGTGCTCGCGGCGCGCCGCCGTAAGGGGCGTAAGCGCCTCGCCGTTTGATGCGGGCCTACGGCAGCCTGCGCCGCGCGGCCGACTTTCAGCGCGTCTATCGCCGTGGGGAGCGGGCCGGCTCCAAACACCTGGCCGTCTACGCCCTCGCGTCGTCTCGCGGGGGCGAGTCGCGTCCCGAGGTCGGCTTCAGCATCGGTAAAGGCGTCGGTTCCGCCGTCGTGCGCAATCGCCTGCGGCGCCGTTGCCGCACGATCCTCGACGCCGCGCCGCTCGGCAGCTGCCTTGGGCGCCGGGTGGTGATCGTGGCGCGCGCGGGTGCCGGCGAGCTCTCGTTCGAGTCGCTGCGCGCCGAGCTCGGAGCGGGGCTGCACCGCTTGGGACTAGCGTGAGAGCCGTGCTCGTGGGGGCGATCCGGATCTACCAGCGCGTGATCTCGCCGGGGCTTCCGTCTAGCTGTCGTTTCTATCCCTCTTGCTCGGAGTACGCGCGCCAGGCCATCGAGAAGCACGGGCCCGTGCGCGGTGTGTGGCTGGCGGCGCTGCGGCTCCTGCGTTGCGGCCCCTGGCACCCCGGAGGGCCGGACCCGGTTCCCTGATTCTCGCGCTGCGCCCAGCGCCTCACACCAGCCTCTCCGAAAGGCACCTGCGTGCACCCATATCTCGCCATCGCGTTTCCGGATCTGCTCAAGCCCATCGTCGACGTCATGACGGTGATCCTGCGAGAGATCAACGGAGTCACGCACAGCTACGCGGCCTCGCTGTTGATCTTCGCGCTGCTGATCACGCTGGTGCTCTGGCCGCTGCGTCAGCAGCAGTACAAGTCGATGGCGGAGATGCAGGCGCTAGCGCCGCACCTCAAGCGCCTGCAACAGAAGCACAAGGGCGATCCCCAGAAGCTTCAGGCCGAGCAGATGGCGCTCTACAAGGAACACGGCGTCAATCCGATGGCGGGCTGCCTGCCGCTGCTCATTCAGATGCCGATCCTGTTCAGCCTCTACCGGGCCATCTTCGCCGATAAGGACGCCTTCGGCACGGCGCATTTCTTGTGGATCGGCTCGGGGCTCTCCGCGGCCTATCCGAAGATCTTCGCGGCCAGCCTGGCGGCCCCCGACGTGGTGCTGCTAGCGTTGTATGTCATCTCGATGTATTTCACGGTGCGCTTCAGCTCGCCGGTGACGGATCCGCAGCAGGCGCAGCAGCAGAAGATCATGGCGCTGATCTCACCGTTGATGATCGCCTTTGTCGGCCGCGGCTGGCCTTCGGCGTTGATCCTATACTGGCTGGCCTACAACGTCTTCTCGACCGGTCAGCAGATCTACCTGATGCGCACCTTGAAGCACTCGATTCCGCCGCCCTCGGAGGAGCCGGCCGCGGAGGAGAAGCAGAACACGCAGCCTTCGAAACGGCAGCAGAAACGCGCCGCCAATAAGTAGCGAACGGAGTGAAGCGTAGCGATCGCGTCTAGCGCGATCGCGCTCCCGGAGGGGCTTAGAGGCAACGGGCCCCCACGAACGGAGCGAAGCGTAGTGAGTGGGAGACAATGGACGAAGAGTTTTACGACGAGCCCCAGCCGGCCGATATCCGTGACCGGCAGATCCCCGGCCGCCAGAGCGGGCGCGCGTTGCCCGAAGGCGGAGTGCCGCAGGACGACGACGTTCAGCCCGCGGACGTTCACCACATCGCACGTCCGCAGCGCGAGCGCGGCGGGCGCCGTCGCAGCTTTGGCGGCGGCGAGGGGCGGCGCGGCGGGCACGCGCGTGAGGTAGAGATGCGCCCCGCGGCACCGAGCGTCGAGCCCGCAGAGGCGAAGCCGGCGCACGAGCTGTTGGCGCAACTGCTGGAGAAGATGGGCGTGCGCGGCGACATCCTCTACGTCGCGCGTCCCGAGGGCGAGTATTTCGAGGTGCGGGGGCCGGAGTTGGCCAACCTCATCGGCCGCCGCGGCAGCACGCTCGAAGCGCTCAACTTGGTCTTCAACAACATTCTCAACCGCGGTGTGAAGAGCGAGCGTCACTACTATACGGTCGACGCCGAAGGTTACCGCTCGCGGCGCGCCGAGCAGCTCAAGGGGTTGGCTCTGCGCATGCTCGAGCGCGCGGTGCGCGAGCATAAGCCGCAAGAGCTCGAACCGATGATGCCGTCGGAGCGCAAGATCATCCACCAGGCGCTGACAAACAACGCGTTCGTGACGACGGGATCGATCGGCGAGGAGCCCGAGCGCCGCGTGGTCATCACGCCGGTGGCCTCGCTTTAACCGGGTATAAGGGTGGCGCCCCGGCAAGGGGCGCTCATGAGCATGGTCCTATCGAGTTTGGTTGTGCGGGATGCCGCCCCGGCACGCGCGTTTGCGGAGACGATCGTGGCCTTGGCCACGCCTCCGGGCCGGGGTGCAATCGCCGTGGTTCGCTGTTCGGGTGCCGATGCTCGCGTGGTCGCGGCGCGCGTGTTCCGTCCCTCCACGCCGGGGCCACTCGAGAGCCGCTTCGTACGCTACGGTCACGTGGTCGACGCCGAGGGGCACGTCGTCGATCAAGCGATGGCACTCTACTTGGCGGCCCCCGCGACGCCCACGGGTGAGGACGTCCTCGAGCTGCACGTACACGGGAGTCCCGTCGTCGTGCGCGAGACACTCGCTGCGGCGCAGGCAGCCGGCGCGCGCATGGCACTCGCGGGTGAGTTCACGCGCCGCGCGTTCCTGAACGGCAAGATCGATCTCTCGCAGGCGGAGGCCGTCGCCGACCTGATCGAGGCGGAGCACCGCGCCGCCGCCCGTGCCGCCGAGTCCCGCCTAGATGGGGCCCTGCGCGATGCCGTGCGCGCGCTGCGGGACCCGCTCGACGCCGCGCTGGAAGAGCTCGCCGCCGCTGTCGACTTTCCGGACGAGGTACCGGCTCCCAACCCGGCCTCGCTGACGGCGCTGCTGGAGGCGCTGCGCGAAGGGGCCGCCGAGTTACGCTCGTCGTGGGAGATGGGGCGGCTGCTGCGCGAGGGGCTCTCCGCAGCCATCGTGGGCCCACCCAATGCCGGCAAGTCCTCTCTGCTCAACGCGTTGTTGGGTGAGGAGCGCGCCTTGGTGGCGCAGACGCCGGGGACGACGCGCGATACGCTGGACGGTCAGACGGTCATCGACGGCGTGCTGGTGCGGCTGATCGATACGGCGGGTATCCGCGAGACGGAGGAAGCGGTGGAGGCGGCCGGAATCGAGCGCGCGCAGCGCGCGGCGGCGCAGGCCAGTCTCTTGATCGTGGTGATCGACGGCTCGGCGCCCCTGGCAACGGATGCGCGCGCCGTGCTCGAGCGCACGCGCGGTCGCAGACGCTTGCTGCTCTTCAACAAGGCCGATGCGGGAGCCGCCGGTTGGCAGCAGTGGCTGGGCTTACCGGAGTCGGCGAACAGCGAGACCACGATCTTCGGCAGCGTCCTGCGCGCCGGCGACGTCGAGCGCATCAAGTCCGCGCTGGCGTCGCTGGGTTGGGACGACGCCGCACCCGATCCCGCGCGTCCGCATCTCGCGAGCGCCTGGCAGGCGCAGGCGGTGGAGACGGCGATTACCGCGCTCGATCGTGCGCTCCAGACGCTGCGCGCCGGACATCCTGCGGACATCTGCGTCGGCGATCTGGTGGAGGCAAGCGCAGCGCTCGGGCAGATCAGCGGCGAGGCCGTCACGGAGCAACTGCTCGAGTCGATCTTCTCGCGCTTCTGCATCGGAAAGTAGGCGGGTTCGATACGCCACGGCTTTACGTTGCGGCTGCTGCTGCGCGGGGTCGGGCGTCGTGGGGTGTCCGCTCCGGGGTCGCTGCGCCCACATCCTGTGGGCTTGCTCAAAGCCTCGCGCGCTCCGTCATCCTGACTGCGCGCGCTGCGGAAACCCCGGAGCGGACACCCCCGTAGCGCCCGATTCCTGACGTCTGGTCTTGCGGCATTGGTGCGCTGCACGGCGTATCGTTTGGGGGAGGGACTGTGTAGGGTTCGCGATCGTCGCACGCGGGGATGGGTGGCGATGATACAATGATTCGCGGAATGCGAAGTGATGATGCGGGCGTGATCGTCGTCGGCGGCGGTCATGCGGGCGCGGAGGCGGCATTGGCGGCGGCGCGGATGGGCGTGGAGACGCTGCTGGTGACGGGAAACCCCGAGACGATCTGCACGATGCCGTGCAACCCCTCGATCGGCGGTCCGGCCAAGGGCCAGCTCGTGCGCGAGATTGACGCGTTGGGCGGCGAGATGGCACGTGCGATCGACGACACGTATCTGCACATTCGCTTTCTCAACGAAAGCCGCGGCCCTGCGGTACGGGCGTTGCGCGCTCAAGCCGATAAGCTTGCCTATGCGCGCAGGGTCAGCGCGGCCGTGCACGCGCAGCGCGGCTTGCGTGTCGAGCGTGGGATGGTGGTGGAGCTGCTGACGGCGGCGGGCGAGGTGCGCGGCGTACAGACCGAGGACGGCCGCCGTTACCACGCGCGCAACGTGGTGATCGCCAGCGGCACCTTCCTAGGTGGGAAGATCTATCGCGGCGATCACGTCGAGGCGGCTGGACGTTATGGAGAGCCGCCGTCGGTTGGACTCTCGTCCGCGCTGGCGCGTCTAGGCTTTACGATGGGGCGGCTGAAGACGGGGACGCCGCCGCGCGTGGACATCGGCAGTGTCGATTTCTCGCGCGCGCAGCCGCAGGTGCCCAGTCCCGTGCCGCTCACCTTCTCCTACCGCTCTGCGCCGGTGTTCCCGGGTCCACAGCTGCGCTGCTGGATCGTTCACAGCAACGAGCGGACGCATGCGCTGGTGCGCGAGAACTTGCACCGCTCGCCGCTCTACGGCCTCGACTTGATCAAGGGCATCGGTCCGCGCTACTGCCCCTCGATCGAGGACAAGGTCATCAAGTTCGCCCATAATCCCACGCACCAGATCTTCCTGGAGCCCGAGGGGTGGGAGAGCCGCTCGCTCTATATCGGTGGCTTCTCGACCTCGCTGCCGGCCGAGGTGCAGCTGGCAATGCTGCGCACGCTGCCGGGGCTCGAATCCTGCGGGATGCTGCGCGCCGGCTATGCGGTGGAGTACGACTTCGTCCAGCCGACTGAACTCGATGCCTCGCTCGAGACCCGCCGCGTGGCCGGCCTCTTCCACTGCGGCCAACTCAACGGAACCTCCGGCTACGAGGAGGCGGCGGCCCAGGGTCTGCTGGCAGGGATCAATGCGGCGCGCCGTGCCCAGGGCCGCGAGCCCGTGCGCTTGACGCGCAGCGAATCGTACACCGGCACGATGATCGACGATCTGGTTGCCAAGGGCGTGGACGAGCCCTACCGCATGCTCACCTCGCGTGCCGAACACCGGCTGGTGCTGCGCCACGACAACGCGGACGATCGCCTCTCGCCGTTGGGGCACGAGATCGGGCTGCTCTCCGCCGAAGCCTTTGAGGCCTATCGCGGACGCCGCGCGCGCATCGACGGCGAGCGGGCGCGCCTGGAGCGGTTGCGGACGGCGGACGGTACGACCTATGCCGCGCTCTTGCGACGTCCTGGGATGACGTACGTCGGATTGCCGCCGCTGCCGCGACCGCTGCCGGCGGAGTTGGGGGAGCGGGTCGCGGTGGAGATCGCCTTCGAGGGGTACATCCGCCGTCAGCGCGAGCAGATCGCGCGCGCGGCCGCCGGTGCGGCTACCGAGATCCCCTCCGGTATGAGTTTCGAGGGTCTGCGAGCGCTTTCGCGGGAGGCGCGCGAGAAGCTGGCGCGCCATCGTCCGCGCACGCTCGGTCAGGCGGGGCGCATCCCCGGGGTCACCCCGGCCGATCTCGCTGTGCTCTCGGTGTACGTGAAGGTGGCGGCGTCGTGAGCTTGGCAGCGGCGGAAGTGGATCGTCTCCAGGCGTTTGCGGCGCTGTTGCTGGAGGCGAACAAGCACGTCAATCTCACCTCCGCGCGTACGTTGGAGGCGATCTGGGGGCACATCGAAGACAGCCTAAGCGTGGCGCCGTACCTCGCCGAGGGCGAGTTGATCGACGTCGGCTCCGGCGGCGGCTTCCCCGCCATTCCCTTGGCCATCGTGAGCGGGGTGCGGATTACGCTGGTTGAGGCGATCGGAAAGAAGGCGGCCTTTCTACGAGCGGCGCTGGACGAGCTTGGGCTAGCGGGGGAGGTCGTGGTGGGGCGGGCCGAGAGCGTCGGGCACGCGCCCGCGCAGCGGGAGCGCTATGCCACGGCCACCGCGCGTGCGGTGGCGTCGGCTCCGGCCGTGTTGGAAATGACCCTGCCCCTGCTGAGGGTGGGCGGCCGGGCCGTGCTGCAGCGTGGGCGGCTCGACGAAGCCGAACGGCGCGCCGTCGAGGCGGCGGCGCCGATGCTGGGCGGCGCGGCGCCGCGCGAGCAGCTGCTGGCGGGAGAGCGGCGCCTGCTGGTGGTGGAGAAGTCGGCGCCGACGCCGGTGAGGTTTCCGCGGCGCGTCGGAGTTCCCGAGCGCAAGCCGCTGTGTTTCACGTGAAACATCCTCTCGACGAGGCGCTGGCGCAGGCCTTCCCTGCGCGCGTCTATACCGTGGGCGGGCGCGTGCGGGACGAGGAGATGGCGCGCCTGCTCGGACGCGCTCAGGAGCACGAGGACTCCGACTACGTGGTGGTGGGCCTGCCGCTGGAGGAGGTGCGCCTGCGCCTGGAGCGCATCGGCCAGGTCGATCTGGTAGGCGCCAGCTTCGCCGTCTTCAAGCTGCGGGCGCAGGGGCATACGGTCGACGTCGCGCTGGCGCGGCGCGAGCGCTCCACCGGCGTGGCGCATCGGGACTTCGCCGTGGACTTCGATCCCAGCGTGAGCCTGGAGGAGGACCTAGCACGCCGCGACTTCCGCATGAACATGCTGGCGCGCAGCTTGCCGGACGGTCCGCTGATCGATCCCTACGGCGGCTCCGCCGATATCAGCGCGCGCCGTATCGATATCTTGAGCGAGCGCAGCTTTGAGGAGGACCCGCTACGTATGCTGCGCGGGGCGCAGTTCGCGGCCCGCTTCGAGTTCGAGCTGACGCCGCGGACCTTGGCGGCGATGCGCGCGGCCGCGCCACTGGTGCGCGAGGTCTCGCCGGAGCGTATCTCGGACGAGTTGACGAAGCTGCTGACGCGCGCGTCGCGCCCCTCGACCGGGCTGGAGCTGCTGCGCTCGACAGGCGTGTTGACGCACATCTGGCCCGAGTTAGCCGAGGGCTACGGCGTCGAGCAGAACGAGTGGCACGCCTATGACGTCTGGCGCCATAACCTCGCGACCATGGATGCGGCGCGCCCAGACTTAACGGACCGTCTCGCCGCGCTCTTGCATGACGTGGGCAAGCCCAGGACCAAGGTGGGCCCGACGTTCTACCGCCACGAGCTGGTGGGTGAGGAGTTGGCCCGGGCGATGCTGACGCGCCTGCGCTTCCCGGCACAGATCGTCGCGGACGTGACGGCGCTGGTGCGTCACCACATGTATCAGACCGGCCCCGAGCTGACGCCGGCGGCGATCCGGCGCTTCGTGCGCCGGGTGGGCTTGGAGCGTATCGAGCGCCTATTCGCGCTGCGGCTGGCGGACGTGGCGGGCAGCGGCTTGCCCAAGCGCGGCGATCACAACGAGCGTTTTGCCGAGCGCGTGCGGGCCTTGTTGGCGGAGTGCCCGCCCTTGGGTGTGGCGGATCTCGCGCTTGGCGGGCGTGAGATCATCGCACTGTTGATCCGCCGGGGGCGGGCGCCGGAGGGGTATCGCGGTGGGCCCGACGTCGGCTTACTGCTGCACTATCTGCTGGAGCAGGTGCTTGAAGAGCCTACCCGAAACACGCCCGAAACGTTGCTCGGCATCGCCGAGCGCGCCCTTGATCGTGCGGGACCGTTGGCCGGACCGGGAGCGTGCGAGGAGCCGGCGCATCCATCGACGCCATGAGGAAGCCCGCGTGACCCTGCCGATCGGCTTACGAGCGATCCCGTGATGAAACGTGTTCCACGTGAAACAAGCCGCGTCGTCGCGATCGTGAATCAGAAGGGGGGCGTGGGAAAGAGCACCACCACGGTCAACCTTGGCGCGTGCCTCGCCGTGCTCGGTAAACGCGTCCTAGTCGTCGACGTCGATCCGCAGGGGAACACCACCACGGGGCTAGGCATCGACAAGCGCCGCATCGCCAAGGACGTCTACGACCTGCTGCTCCACCGCGCCGCCGCGAACGAAGTGATCTATCCTACCGAGGTCCCCGGCCTCGAGATCATTCCCGCCACGCTCAACCTCGCCGGCGCCGAGATCGAATTGGTCAGCGCGCTCTCGCGCGAGGCACGCCTGAAGCTGGCGCTAGACGCCCTGGCGCCGGCCTACGACTACGTCTTCATCGACTGTCCGCCCAGCCTGGGCCTGCTGACGATCAACGCCATGACCGCCGCCGATTGGGTGATCATTCCGGTGCAGGCCGAGTACTATGCGCTCGAGGGTCTGGCGCAGCTGACCACCGTGCTGGGGCGCGTGCGCGAGGCTTTGAACCCCAGCCTGCAGATCATGGGGGTGCTGGTGACGATGGTGGACGCCCGCACCAACCTCGCCGTCGATGTGATCGACGAGGTCTCGCGCTACTTTCCCTCGCAGGTCTTCCGCACGCGCATTCCCCGTAACGTCCGCCTCTCGGAGGCGCCATCCTTCGGCAAGCCCGCGATCCTCTTCGACGCCAAGAGCCGCGGCGCGCAGGCTTATCTGGCGCTGGCCAAAGAGGTGGCCGGCGACAGCGCGCTCCAGGAGGTAGGTTCGTGAGCGGAATCAAGCGCGGCTTGGGACGCGGCCTCGGCGCCTTTTTCCCCGACGGCCAGGGCGTCCGCCCGAGCTCACCGCTGCAGCAGCTGGCGGTCTCGGCGATCCATCCCAACCCCCAGCAGCCGCGGCGCGTCTTTGAAGAAGGAGCGCTGGCGGATCTTGCCGCCTCCATCGCGCTGCACGGCGTGCTGGTACCCTTGCTCGTGCGCCCTCTGGCCGGCGGCCGTTACGAGCTGATCGCGGGCGAGCGGCGCTGGCGTGCCGCGCAGATCGCGGGGCTCACGTCCGTGCCGGCGCTGGTGCGCTCGGCCGACGATCGCCAGAGCCTGGAGGTGGCGATCCTCGAGAATCTCCAGCGCGAGGACCTCGACCCGCTGGAGGAGGCGATGGGCATTCAGCACCTGGTCGGGACCTACGGCCTGACTCAGGAGCAGGTGGCGGAGCGCCTTGGGCGCAGCCGCCCCGCCATCGCCAATGCGCTGCGGCTCTTAACGTTGCCCGATGACGTGCAGGCGCTGGTACGCGCGCGGTCGCTGAGCGCGGGGCACGCACGTGCGTTGTTGGGGGCTAAGCCGGGGGCGATCAGGGAACTAGCCAAGCGGATCGTCAGCGAGGGGCTAAACGTCCGGCAGGCTGAACGGCTGATCAGTCTCGACGGCGCGGCGCGCCGGCGCGATCGCCGCCGGCGGCTTCTGGAGCGCGACGCCGAGGTGGCCGCCTTCGAGCAGCAGTTGCGCGAGCGTTTGGGGGCTCCGGTCAGCGTGGTGCCGCAAGGGGCGGGCGGGCGATTGGAGATCCGGTATGCCAATGCCGACGATCTCATGCGAATCGGGGACGTGCTGCTTGGCCTGCCGCACTGAGCGATAAGGCCTACGGTATGTTGTGGCCGAACGAATGTTCTCCACAAGTCCCTGTGGAGTGTGTGGAAAACAGCAGGCGACTCCTAGCCCTAGTGGCCGAACGGACGTTCTCCACAAGCGCCTGTGGAGACTGTGGATGAACGCCGTTGCCGATTCACGCTTGACGGGTATCTATGCGATTCTGGGGCACGAAGGCGCGCTCGAACGCCTGGACGCTTGCCTGGAAGTAGGCATCCGCGTCGTCCAATATCGTGGGAAGGCGGCGGCCACGCTGGAGATGGCGCGTGCCTTGGCTCAACGCTGCCGGAGTGCGGGGGCCCTGCTGATCGTCAACGACGATCTCGAGCTGGCTCTGGCGGCCGGGGCCGGCGGCCTCCATCTTGGCCAAGAGGACGCCGGGGGCGCAGATCTTGCCGCCGTACGCAGGCGTTTGGGTCCGGCGATCCTGGGACTCTCTACCCACGACGCGGAGCAGGCGCGCCGCGCGGCGGAGCTCGGGGCCGATTACGTGGGCGCGGGCTGCGTCTTCCCCACGCGCTCGAAGGAGCGCGTCATCGAGATCGGGGTGGAGGGCCTGCGCCGTATCGTCGCGGCTAGTCCGCTACCCGTGGTTGCCATCGGCGGCATCGATGCGAACAACGTGCGCGAGGTGCGCGCAAGCGGCGCGGCGATGGCGGCCGTCATCGGTGCCATCGCCGGCGCACCCGATGCGCGCGCCGCGGTACGCGCGCTCACCGACGCCTGGGACGGGTAACGGCCGCGTTCTGCACCGAGAGCTCCCAGCGGTAGCCATCGGGATCGTGCAGCCACAGTCCCAAGTGCGGTGAGCCCGGACCCTCCGGCCCGATCTCCTCGCCCGGATCCTCCATCTCCACGCCTTTGCGGCGCAGCTCACGTACGGCTGCGCGCAACTCACGCAGCGTATTCAGATGGAACGAAAGATGGTCGAGCGCTTCAGGATGTGGCTTGCCGCGAAAGAGCGCGATCGTCACGGCAGCGTTGCCGACGGCTACGCCGTCGGTGAAGTCGAACTCGTGACGCAGATTGAGCTTCTCGATCCACCAACGCGCGCTGGCTTTGGGATCGCGCACGGCCAAACCGAAATGCCCGACGCTGCCGAGTTTGATGGGCATGCGCGTTACGCGGTTTCGTCCTTATACTTCGGCAACGCCTCGCCGATGCGCGTCAAAGCCAACTGCAGATTCTCGATCGAGTTGGCGTACGACAGACGGATGTAGCCCTTACCGGCGGCACCGAACGCCGTCCCCGCCAGCGTCGCAACGCCCGCCTCTTCCAACAGAAAACGCGCCAGCCGTTTCTCGTCACGCGCGACGCGTGAAACGTTGGGGAAAGCGTAGAAGGCACCCTGCGGCATCACGCAACTAAGCCCGGGAATGGCATTGAGCCCGGCGATCAGCACGTCGCGGCGGCGGCGGAACTCTTCATTCATACGCGTGACCGCGTCATCGGGCCCGGTCAACGCAGCGATGCCCGCCATCTGCACGAACGCGGTGGTGCACGAGACGGTGTTGTTGAGGAAGAGCGTGACGGCGCGCGCGATCTCCTTAGGCAGCGCGGCGTAGCCCAGCCGCCAACCCGTCATCGCGTACGCCTTCGAAAAGCCGTCGACGATGATCGTGCGCTCGAGCATTCCGGGCAGCGAGGAGATGGAGAGAAACTGCGAGCCATAGATGTTGCGCGAGTAGATCTCGTCGGAGATCACGAGCAGATCGTGGCGTTGCGCGAGTTCGGCGATGCGCTCGAGGTCCTCGCGCGTCAACACGCCGCCGGTTGGATTGTGGGGCGAGTTGATGACGATGGCCTTGGTGCGCGGGCCGATCTTGGCAGCCAGCACGTCGAGATCCAAGCGGAAGTCGCGCGACTCCAGCAGCGGCACGGGAACCGCCTTCGCGCCGAGGTACCCCGCCGCCGAGGCGTACGCGGGATAGGCGGGATCGGCGTAGATCAGCTCGTCGCCGGGATCGAGCAGCGCCGAGAGGATGCACCAGATGACGGGCTTGCCGCCGGGACCCACGATCACGTTCTCCGCTTCCAGCGAGACGTTGCGCGTGCGCGAGAGATGGCGCGCGATGGTCTCGCGCAGCTCGTGGATGCCCGCTGAGGGCACATAGTGTGTCCAGCCGCACTCCATGGCCTCGGTAGCCGCGCGCTTGACGTGCTCCGGGGTATCGAAATCGGGCTCCCCGATCTCCAGGTGGACGACGGAGCGCCCCTGACGTTCCAACTCTTTGGCGCGCGCCATGACTTCGAACGCGGATTCGCCCCCAAGGCGGCCGACGGTGGCGGCCAGGCGGCGCTCGACGGAAGGTGCCAACATCTCTCTCGTATTCCTCATTGTGGTCGTGCCCGTCGAGCAAGGCAAGCCGCGTAGGTTGCGGGTAGCGACGTGGCGAACGCCTAGCGCATCGCCACGGATCGGCGGGTGCCTATTACGACGTCGCCGCGGAGCGCTAATGTCGACGCTTACGGAAATCTTCGCGCCGGGTGCGCAGCCTTTGGCCGAAGGGCTGAAAACCCTCACACTTTCTCCGGACCGCGCGGTCAAACCTGGAGAGACCGTTCGCGTTCGCTTTGCGTTCTCCAACGTTGGAAGCGCGATCGCCACCGGCGTGCGGGTGAAGCTGCGCCTGCCCGATCACGGGCGTTACGTTGCCAACTCCGCGCAGATCGACGAGAACCGCTATCCCGACGAAGGCGGCACGACGCCGTTTTTGGCGGCTGCCGGCGGCGCGGTTCCGGATCTCACCCCCGGCGAGGCGCGCGTGCTCTCGCTCGAGTTTCGCGTCGAGGGGCCTATCGAGGACGGCACCCAGTTGGCCGCGCAAGCGGCGCTGGCCGCCGACGGCACGCCCGTCGTGGGCTCGAACGTGGCAACTGTGACGGTGCGAAGCCGCCCGCAGCTGCGCGGCGAGCTGACCGCGTTGACGATTGAGGCTCCGCACGGCAATCGGCCGGGTTCTGAGATCGCGCTGCGCGTCACCATCCACAACCACGGTCAGTCGACGGCACGCGAGGTCACCTTGGCCCTGCCCGTGCCGGATCGAACCGTCTACGTTGCGCGCTCCGTGCGCGTCGATGGCCGCCAACTCGGCGAGAGTGCGGGCGAGCCCTTCCCCGTCCAGGAGCAACGCGTGGTCTGCGCGGCGCTTGCGCCTTCGCGCACGCTCGTCGTCAGCTATGGCGTGAAGATCACGCAACCGCTCGCCGATGGCGCGCTGATCACCGCGCAGGGCTCGATCGGCGCGCGTGAGGAAGGTGAGTTCGAGCTGGCGCCCGCCAGCATCGAGGTGCGCTCCCCGGCCGAGTTCGGCGTGGGCACGGGCATCGAAGTCGATGCCGGTGAGGACGTCACGCCGGGGCAGCGGCTGCGCATCGGAGTCGGCTACCATAATGTCGGCAGCGGCACGGCCGACGACGTGCGGATCGCGCTGGCGCTGCCGGAGGGCCTGATCTACTCACCGGGCTCGACCACCGCGAACGGGCGCGCCGCCGGCGACGATTTGGCCGTGCGCATCGCGGAGATCCCTCCGGGGGGCAGCGGGCGCGTCGCGGTCGAGGCCATCGTGGCCTCGCCGGCGCCGACTGGGCGCCGCCTGGCCGTGCGCGCGATGATGCAGTGGCGCGGCGGCGAGCGTGCCTTCGATAAAGTCCTGCGCGTGCGCTCGGCACCGGAGTTTCCGGAGGCCATCAATCGCTTCGAATTGCGCAGTTCCAACCACGCCGCGCCCGGCGAGGACGTGGTGGGGCGGCTGACGATCAGTAATGGCGGCACCGATTTGGCACGCGACGTGCGGGTGAGCGTCGCCGCCGGCGAGGGCTTGGAGTCCCTGCGCGTTCGCCGCGACGGTGCGACGCTCGAGATCGAGGACGGCAACGTGCGGATCGGCGACATGGCTCCACTGGAGCCGGTGCGCCTGGACGTCATCGCGCGCGTCTCCAGCCCGCTGCCCGACAAGAGCGAGTTGCGCCTGTGGGCCAAGGTGGCGGCGCAGGACGTCGCGGAGAGCGATGTGGGCTCGATCGCCGTCGTGGCTGTATCGCGCCCGCGCTTCCCACAGCAAGCACAGCGCCTGCGCGTGGCCTCCGAGCAGCCGGTGCGCCCCGGCAAGAGCGTAGAGGTTGCGTTCTCGATTCGCAACGAGGGCACCGATGCCGCGCGCGACGTGGCATTGACGCTGGAGTTGCCGGCCGAATTGACGCTTGAGAGCGTGGAGGGGGCGTCGCGGCGCGGCGAGCGGATGCTGGTGTTGGGCGCGGTGGAGCCGGAGGGCACGGCATCCGGGACGTTGACGCTTGCGCTGACGGAGGGGGTGCGCGCGGGCACGCTGCTGCCGGTGGGGGCGCGGCTCGCGTGCGCCAACGGGCCCACCGCACTGTTGGAGCCGGTGGAGATCGCGGTGACCGCCGCGCCCTCGTTCGCCTCGGCTACCCTGCGGGTCGATCCCTCCGACGAGGCCTCGCCGGGGGAGATCCTCGCCTGCACGCTGGCGGCGCGCAACGACGGCGACGGGATCGCAACGCGCCTCACGCTCACCGTCGAGCCGCCCGCGCAAACTACGTATCTGCCCGGCTCCACGGAGATCAACGGCGTGGGCGTGGTCGACATCGCCGGTGCCTCGCCGCTCGTAGGCGGCCTGACGTTGGCGGGCGTCGCGCCGGGTACCGAGCTGGTGGTCGCCTGGCGCGCGGCGGTGAACTCGCCCGTGGAGCCCGGCAGTGAATTGGTGGCGCGGGCGCGCCTGACGTGGGAGGAGGGAGCGCTGCAGCTGGAGAGCACGCCGGCAATCGTGCGCTCGCTCCCCGCCTTCGGCGTTGCCTCGCCGCTGCCGTTTACGGTCTTGGGGGTCGTGCTGCAGCCCCGCGTCGAGCGTTCAGTTATTCCGGCGCCGGCGCCGGCATTAGCGGAAGCGCTTGCGGCGCCAGAGCCGCTGCGGCCGGAACCTCTACAACCGGAACCCCTACAGGAACTAGAGCCCGTACCGGCGTTGGAGGCGCCCACACCTCCGCCCGCGTCCGCCCCTGCGGCACCCTCGCTGCTCGAGAGCGTGGGCGGCAGCGTGGCGGCCGTTTCGGTCTATTCGGCCGAGCGTCTCGGCCGAGCCCTCCGCTTGATCTCCGGCGTGGAGGGCGGCGCGCTCTTCCCGCACCTCTTTGCCATCCGGGCCTTCCTGCCCGATCGCCTCATCGGCGCGCCGGCGTTGGAGGAGTTGCTGGAGGGCGAGCGCGAGCGGCTGCACGAGTTGCTCGATCATCTCTTCATCAAGTTGCGGCTGCCGCGTTACTTGGTATCGCAAAAGGACCTGGAGGACCGGCCAGCCCGCGCGGCTCTGATCGCGCTCATGCGTGGGATCGCAGAGCAGCATGGGGCTTCCAGCGAGTCCGTGCCGGCCGGATATGTGGTGTTGACGGGTGCGATCGGCACGGCGGAGGCAAGTGTTGCCGTGGATGATCTCGAGGGGGCCCCACTCGGCGGCGCGCGGCCGTGGCGGGCGCTGGCGGCGCTGCTGCCCACGGAGGGTGCAGGCGAGGTTGGATCGGCGTTGAGTGAGGCGCTGGCGGCCTACCGTATGCGTCTGCTGGAAGCGTTCGCCGATTTGGAGCGTCTGCCGCCCGGTGAGTTCCACCGCGTGCTTGCCGCACGCTCGCCCGAGCCGCTCGACGGCGCGCTCGAGCACGTGCGTCTGGTTGCAGCGCGTCTAGGGGAGCGCGCGACCGCGTAGCATGCTCTTGGCTATCTCGCCCGCACGCGCGGATGCCGCAATCGCACTGGCGATCCTCGCGGCGGTGGCGCTGGCCGTGGGCGGCCTCTGGCTGACGCGCATCGATCGCGCCGAGGTGTCCGCGCCGCCGCCGGTGCCGGATTCCATCGCTGTGGAGCCTCCGTCGATCCCGTGGTGGCGCGCCGCCGGCGCGGAGGTTCCCGGGGACGCCGCCGCGCGCACGGCATTGGTTGAAGAACTCGGGGCGGCGACGGATCACGATGCCGTCACGCTGCTCGGGAGGGCGTGGCGTGAAGAGCGCGAGCCAGACGTTCGCGCCGCCGTGCTCGCCGCGCTGGCCTGGTGCGAAGGCGAGATTCCGCTGGCGGTCTTCGAGCAAGCATTGGCCGAAGGCGGCGACGCTGAGCGCATCCTCGCCATCGAGGGGTTCGAGCGGCGCGGGCGCTACGAGCGCATCGCCGTTGCTCTCGACGACTCGTCCGACGTCGTGGCGCTCGCAGCCGCGCATGCGCTACATCGCGGCGGACGCGCTGATGCGCTCGCGGGTGCACGCGCGCGCCGCGGCGAGGGGTTCGCCGAGATGTTGGAGTTGCTGGAACTGTAAGCGGCGGCGCTACGCCGCGGCGAACGACTGCTTCACCAGGGTGAATACTTGGTGGGAGTCGACGAACAGCGAGTGCAGCACGGCGGCCTGAACTTGTGAGAGCACTTGATCGCGCGTGAGACGCGTAGCGTCGCTGCCGATGTTGGCGTCACGGATCGTTGATGCCGCTGCCTGCAGCGAGGTTTGCTCGATCTGCGAGTTCGTTGCCTGCTCCTGCAGGCCGACTTCCTGCGCGCCCAGTTGTGCGCGCGCGCTCTCGACGAGTTGTAATGCGGTATCGATGCGCAGCAGCGCGTCGTTGACCGCGTACTCGTTGCTTTTGCCAGGCAGAATCGTGGAGCCGTCCGGCGAGTAGTTCGGCGGGAGGATCGAGATGTTCTGTAGCCCGAGGTCAGCGAGCTGGACGCTAGGCAGCGCCACCTGCAAGATGTCGCCTTCCGCGCCGCCGAGATTGATCTGCAGCGGGTGCGCGTCCATCTGTGCCGGGGTCGGCATCGGCGGGACGTAGGTAGCGAAAGCCATCGCCGTGCCTACATCCTGCGGTGAGAGATTGTTCAGCGTGAAGGATGCCTCGAGCTTCGTTCCACTGAAGTCGGTGATCGGAACGTTGATGAGAGAACCCATGCCGACCGGCACGAGTGACGTCGCGACCTGCTCCGGCCCGAAGTTCGGATCGGGGCTGTAGACGATCGTTTCGACCGTATCATTTCCGCCACTGTAGCCCGTGACGTGGATCTCGAAGTAGATCGGTGAAGCCGAGGCTCCCATGACAGGCACCGTGATCTGTGAGATCAGCTGGCCGCCGGTCGCGACGTTTGATCCCGGCGTCGACCCGTCGGGGTTGCGGCTGGGTGTGAGCATCTGAATGATCGGCAGTTGCGCTCTTAGCTCGGGCATGGCGAGGCTGCCGTCGAGAAGTTGACGTCCGTTGAACGAGGTGCGCTCCGCGATGGCATTGACCTCGTCCAATAGCGACGCGATCTCGGTTTGCATGGAGGTGAGGTCCTGCATACCGTTGAGGTCGGAGCCTGCCTGTATCGCCAAGTCGCGAACGCGGGTCAAGATGTCCGTGACCGTTTGCAGCGCGCCGTCGGCGGTCTGCACCAGACCCTCGGCTTCTTGAACTCCCTGCAAACCCGTTTGGAGGCCGTTGACCGTTGCCTGTTGGCGCTCCGAGATGGCCAGCCCGCTGGGATCATCGGCAGCCGACGATATGCGAAGTCCGCTCGACAGCCGGCGTACGGCAGTCGATAGATCCTCCATCGTTCGGCTTTGCCCAGACAGCACCGCGCCGCCCAGGCTGAGGACATCCATGTTACTCGTTCGACCCTTCCGTGGTTCGTAGACGAGAACACCCCACGACGCGTCCGCCGGGGGCCCCAGATACCATCTCATCGGCAGGCACGAGCCTCAGCTTCAGCCGCGGATGCTCGTTCACCGTCAAGATACCTTGATGGAAGCGTTCTGGATAAGGACAGTCGACGGCCTGCCGAACACGCACTAAGAAAGAACTTCATGTAGAATAGCATGCGCGGCGGCCGCTCCGTTCCCACGTTAATGCTCCTCTCTGGGCTGCTCGCTGTCGGCGGGTCGGTCTCGTTGGCGCTTGGCACCGGTGCGCCACCGAAGTCTGTTTCGGATGTCGAAGGTGTTCGCGCTCGTGCCGTGCGGCATGCGGCGCCGTTGAAGGCTCGTCAAGATGCAGTCTCTGTCGTTGTAACGCCGAAGCTGCGGCTCGTCCGCACGCCACCGCCGTATCCGATCAGGAACGTGTGGTTGCGGCGCCTGGCCGTGCGTGTAGCGGATAGCGTAATCCTCGGCGCCGGCGCGGATGTGGAGCCCGAGGCGGCAACGGACTCGCTACCGCCTGCGCCGGGGGTACCTCTGGCATTAGCGCCTTCGCCGGTGGCGTCGGCGGCGCCCGGCCCAGCGGCGGCGCCCGCGTACTCGCGTCGCGGCGGTCCGCTTACCTTTCAAGTCACCGGATCGCTCACGGCAGGCGAGCGTTACTCCTCGAGCACGTTGAGCGGTTCGATGGCCACGACGCAGAACAGTCTTGGGCTCACGACCGTCATCGGGCGCAGAACGCCGCGCACCGCGTTCTCACTGCAAGTTCCAACCACCGCCGCAGGGCACAACATCAACCTTGGGCAGACGCAGGCGGAGTACGACACCACGACGGCGAGCCTCATTTACGGGCCGCAGAGCATCTCGGCCCTGGGTCTGCTGCCGCTTGGCGGCACGTTGCGTGGCCTGGGTCTGGTCAAACCGATCCGCGGTGGGGATCTCTTGTTCTTCGCCGGGCCTGGCTATGCCAATGGTACCGACGGGGTGCATGTGTACGGCATGCGTGAGCGCGTTCTGGTCCATGGCGGGCTCATCAGCATGGGCGTTTTCTCGGGCAGCAGCGAGGTTGGTGCGGGGCGCATCGCCGGGCTCGATCTCGGCTACGCCGGTACGCAAGGGCGTTGGAACGAGACGTTGGAGGCTTTGCTCGAGCGGACGAGCGGTATGGCGCAAGGCGGTGTGTTTACGGGCCTCGCGGCGCCGGTGTCGACGCCGGCCAATGCGTTTGCGTATCAAGCGCGCGTCGATTACGGCGGCCGCTCGTCGTACGTCTCGGCCACGCTGCGCAACCTCCCAGTGACGTTTGCCGCGTTCTCTTCAGGCTTCCAAGGCGATAGGCTCGCCTCGCTCACCGCGCGTACAGCAGCGGGGAGCAGTAACCTAGCGCTGCAGACGGCGCGCGAAACGGTGGGCGCGGGGTTGGCGCAGGAGCTCAATACACGCACGACTTTCTCCATCGACCGCCCGCTCTGGAGATCGACGGACGCCTCGCTCTTCCTCACGGACGACAAGCAGACGCTGGCGGATCAGCAGCTTTGGACCGGCGGCGCGATCGCGACGCTAACGACCACGCTGAAGAACGTCGGAATTCAGGTGAACGGGCAGCTGCAGCGCTCCACCTATGACATCGCGGCACCTTCGGCGCAGAGCTCCTATGGGCTCACGGCCACGGGCGCGCTCTTCAAGCGGTACCAATTGCAGTCGTCATATCAGATCGCGCAGCAGACGTCGTTGGGAACGATCAATCGATCCCGCGTCTTTTCCGCCGGCATCTCGCGAACGTTCGGCCGGCTCGCCGTCAGCCTCGTGGACACGCTAACGCGGACCGTCACTCCCGCCACGGATAGCCTCAGTACACAGCCGGTTCTCGCGATCAGCCGAAGCCTTTCACCGGCGATCACCCTGACGGCGCAGGCTGGGTGGCAGTCCAATCGCGACAGGCTCAACCCTCTTGCCAACGGACGCTCCGCCATCTTCAACATTTCGCTCGGCACGCCGTTCTCGTTCGGTAACGGCGCGGCCACCGGGCGTGTCGATCCGCACCTGCCGGCCACGATCAGCGGAACCGTCTTCAGTGAGTCGACGAACTTCACCGGATTGCAGGCCGTGGCAATGCCAACCGGCGTGGGCAACATCGGCGTAATTCTCGACGGAACGCAGATCCAGCGTACCGATGCGCAGGGCCGTTTCCAATTCCAGTTCGTCAAGCCGGGAAACCATTACGTCGCGCTCGACGATGCAGGGCTGCCGCGCGGTATGACGCCGCTGCAACCGTACCTGAACGTCACCGTGCAAGGCGGTCAAGTGGCGCAGGTCTCGCTCGGCCTCGGTTCGTACGGCGCGCTCGGAGGGCGCGTCGTGGGGAGAGATCGCGAAGGCCGGGTCTTCCCGCTCCCGGCGGTACAGCTCACGCTCGACAAGGATGCGCAGACGACCGTTACCGGACCGAACGGGTACTACGGCTTTGGCCGCCTGGGGGCTGGGCGCCACACGGTGAGCGTGCGCGTCGACAGTCTCCCCGCCGAAGTGGGCCTCTCCGGTGCTCCCGAGCGCGCGGTCTCCGTACAGCTCGGGCAGGTAACGGAGTTGGATTTCCTGGCGGAGCCGCTGGGATCGATCGCGGGCCACGTCGTGCCGCAGGGCACTCCGGTTAGCGCTGGTGTTGGTATCAACAATGCCTACGTGATCGCGGAGCCCGGCGAACACGCTGCCATCACCAACGAAGACGGAAGCTTCTTGCTCGACAATCTGCCGCCGGGAACGTACACGCTCAGTGTCGACCCCGAGACGCTTCCAATGGATACGGCTGTCGCTTCCGGCCCAACGGCGCCGGTGGTTTTGGCGGCAAATCAAAAGATCACGGATGTCTTGTTCGAGGTCGGCGCCAAAGAGCGGCCGATCGTCTTCAGCTTCCAGCAAAGCAGCGCTCCGGTGGTGTTGGCCTCGCTCGCACGCGCAGAGTTGCCGCCGGGCGGCGTCACGAGCGTGCGTGTCTCCGCGAGCGGGCCGGTCTCGGCGATCGTGGCCCGCGGTCTCGGTGTGGCGACACCGCTTCAGTACGATCAGCATGCGAAAGCGTGGCTCGGAAACTTCGTCGTTCCACCAACTGCGAAGCCGGGGAAGTACACGTTGGAGATCGAGATATCCGGCGGCTCTAGCGCCACTGCGCCGTTGCAGGTAAACTCCTCCATTCCAACGCTCATGGCCAAACTGACGCCGGCGCGGCCGGAGCGCGGACAGTACGTGCGCGTCCAGGCGCTCTTCATCGTGGATGCGCGGGCAGGAGATGCGATCGCGTGGCAGGACGGCGCGGTGACGCGGTTGCCCAAGCCGCTCAATGGACGCCTCTTCGCGTTCGACGTCAAAATTCCGCAGCTTCCGTATCATGGGATGCTAACGACGCGTGAGGGCGCCGTCCCGATCGTGCTCACGGCTCGCTAAGCGCGAATGTAAAGTTTCCATCAACTTCTCCCGATTGCACTTTACAGAGAAATGTAGAACGTAAAGTGTGCATCAATTCAACCGCAGCGTCCTTGATGCGCGCGTAAACGTGCGCTACTCTCAAAACGGAGAGGGACCACAAGGGATACCACGGACGGTCGCCTCCCACTCTCCCGTAGCTCAGCCGAAAGGGACACACAATGCGGAAGTTTGCCTCTGTCGCGGCGCTCATGGCGTTCTCCATTGCCTTCGCGACACCGACATTCGCGGCCGTCACCAAGACCGGGACGGTCAATATCACATGGAACACGAGTGCCACAGCCTCGCTCAGCGTCAACACAAATTACGTGAGTACCGGCCTCTTCTCGGCCACCACGGTAAACGAGTTGACGACCGCGAACGGCGGTACCGGCACGTGCACTGCATCGAGCCCCGCAGTAGCCGGCACCGATAACTTCGGGACCATCAGCCCCGACTTCACCAACCCCACCGACTGCACGTACCAGAACGCCGTCAACCTTCAGGTTGCGACGAACAGCGTCAACTGGAACGTGACGGAGGCGCTCGGCGCCAATCCCGCGGGTGGTTACCTCCTCTGCGCGCTGCCGAACCCCGGCACGTCGAGCTGGCCGCTGGCGGCCACGGGCGCGGCTATGGCCGCTACGGTGAGCACGCGCACGAGCACCTCGGTCTCCGGCGGCGCCTGCGCCGCGGGTGATGCGCTTACGACAACGGCGTTGACGGTCGCCACCGGGACCGGCGCCTATGCCTCCGGATCGCCGGCGAACTTGGGTGAGGACTTCGAGCTCATCGTGCCGGCAAACGGTGCCACCGGTTCGCAGACGCCGGTCATGAACATCACGCTGACGGCGAACTAGACGGGTTTATCGGGAGAGGTCACGCGGCGGCGACGAAGTGTTAGGCTCCGTCCCGCCGGAGGACCTGCCGATACTGTAGAGCATGAAGTTCAGCGCCCTCTTTCTCGCAGCGGGTCTCGCGCTGGCCGGGCTGGTTTCGGCCGCCCCGTCTTCCAGCATCGGTCTCGGTCTGGACGTCACCCCCGCGAAACTCGACATCTCGGTTCCCGCGGGCTCCAGTGAGAACATCCCGATCACCGTGCACAACTCCAGTGGATCGGGGACGCACGTGCAGGCATCGATGGCGGACTTCACCGTGACAGGCCAGGGGCAGTATGAGTTCGCGAAGGTTGGGAGCATGCCGTACTCGCTGATGAGATGGGCATCCATCAACCCGCGTGAGTTCGACCTCCCGCAGGATACGACGGAGCAGGTGCGCTTGACGCTCGCAGTTCCCGCCGGAGAGAAACTGACCGGGGAGTATGCCGGCGTGGTCTTCTTCCAGACTCGGCCGGAGCGGCGGAAAGGCGCGATCTCGTTCTCAGCGCGCATCGCGGCCAAGGTCTATGCAACGGTGCCGGGTACCGTGAAACTTTCGGGCGCCATCGAAAAGGTTAGCGCGAGCGCGAGTTCCGGCGGGGAATCCTATCGGGTCTTGTTCGCGAATCTCGGTAACGCCCACGTCTATCTCAACGGCCGTATCGAGGTGCGGCAGAACGGAACGACCATCGAACGCGTTAATATGCCACCGCAGTTGCTGGTCGAGCGCGGTGGCAAGCGGCTCATCGAGGTCACTGGGAAGGCTCTTCCGGCAGGTAGCTATCAGGTCGTGGCGATCATCGACTATGGTGGCGCGGCGCTGACCGGGGGAGAGGCCCAGATCGTAGTCCATTAGCGGTTGCGGAGTCATCCACGTCCACGTGGACGAGGGCAGGGAAGCAAGAGTGTCGGTGCGTCGTCTGGTTCCACCCCTTTTTATAGCAGTGTTGCTGACGGCAGCGCCCTGTCTCGCGGCGGGCGGCTCGGTGGGGACGAAGTGGAACACCACCGGCATCGTCAAGATGGCCGTGACGCCAAATTACGCTACCGGGTACGGCACGGTGAAGGCGGTCTTCGGCACACAACCGGCGCCTGCACCGGGTCCCGGCGCCTCATACCAGGGGGGAGCCGTAGACTTCGGCAACGTGGTTCAAGGGTCGGACTACTTATACAAATACGCCGCCCACTTGAACGTCTACACCAACGCCTCCAGCTTTATCGTGTACGCCGAGGGCTCCGCCGATTTCACCGGGACCGGATCCAACACCGGCAACGTGCTGCCCATCAATCAGAGCATCTACTGGCTCCCATCGGTGAACGGGACGTCGCAGACCGACGCCAATACCGGCTTCTCGTCTTCAACGCCGTTCCAGAAGACCTCGCAGCCGGGCTCCGCGTATAACAACCCGGCGATCACCTATACGACGACGCCGTCGCCGATCTACGTCTCCCCCATCGGTGGAACGGTCGATCTCTACTATGACTTCCAGTTGAAGCTTCCCAGCACGGCC
>SCRI01000027.1 GCA_004298675.1 bacterium
GTCTGGTGGTGCGAGGATTTTCTGATCATGCGAATCTTGGGCTCGGCCGCCGATCGCGAGGCGCTGAGCGCCCTCGTCGCATCGACGCTGCAACCGCTGCGCGAGCAAAGCGATGCTCTATACGAGACGGCGCGCGCGCTGGTAGCCGCAGGTTTCTCACAGCGACAAGCGGCCCGGGAGCTGGGCGTGCATTGGAACACGCTGCGCCACCGCGTCGCGCGGATCGAGGAACTGCTGGGCTCGGAACTCACCGATCCCGAGCTGCGGCTGCGGCTGCACCTGGCGCTGGAAGCGGAGCGCGTGCCACTGCGCTAGCGACGGATTGCGCTCATGCCGAATACTCCAAAGAGGCGCCTATCAACGTCGCGTCGCGTTGCGCTATCCTAGAACGGGGGCTGTTGCGATGATCATCGACCCAGAGCAGAACGTGGCCGGCCCCGCCGGGCCCAGCGCACTCGCGAACGCGCTACGCGAGCGCTGTCAGGGCGAGCTCCTCGATCTCACGACTCCGTTCACGCTGCCTCCGGAGGCCTCCGCCTCCGAGCGCGCTTGCGCCGATCAGCTCAACGCATTGGTCGCACGTATGCGCGGCGAGACCGTTGCGCTCTCCACCAGCATCAGCGAAGCCTCGGCCTCGACCGCCTACAACGCCTTTCACCTGCACAAGATGGATCAAGTCGCCGATGCGCAGGCGCTGGAGGTCCAACAGATCGCCTCAGCCATTCAGGAGACCAGCGCGGGAGCATCGCAGGTGGCGCGCGCCTGCGAAAACGCGCGCACGCTCACCGAGCGGCTGCAGTCGATCGCGGCCGGCGCCACCGCGACGATCGCCGAGAGCGTGAGCGAACTGCAGCAACTCAGCGAGAACGTCGACCGGTCGGCACAGGCGGTGCGCTCGATCAGCGAATACTCGGAGCGCGTGGGCGGGCTCCTTGAAATCGTAGAGGACATCTCGGCACAGACCAACCTGCTGGCGATCAACGCCGCTATCGAGGCCGCCCATGCCGGCGAACACGGGCGCGGCTTCTCCGTGGTTGCCGACGAGATCAAGAAACTCGCGGACTCCACACGCAAGCAGACCCGCGAAATCACCAAGCTGATCGCGCAAGTGGCGCAGGCTATCGAGCAAGGCTTGACCTCCGCACGCTACTGCGAGGCAAGTGCCAAGCTCGCCAACGAGCGCTCCGCGGGCACGCTCGACGCGCTCAAGGAGTTAGGCGGCGTGGTCGACCGGTCCGGCGGACAAGTGGCGGAGATCGCGGTGGTCACCGAACAACAATCCTCGGTGCTGCAGACCCTCTCTAACAACGTGGAGGCCGCGGCACGGCATGCGGCGGAACTGGCACGCCTGGCAAAGGACGCCGGCGAGTTGGAGCTGGGTGAGATGACCGAGCGCAGCCACCACGTGCTGCTGCGCCTGCGAATCGACGCCGCTTACGAGGGTCCGCGCGCGGTCGGAGCGCAGGCCGCGCACGAGGTGGAAACGCTGCTCTCCACCGCCTTCGCGCAGGGGCTCATCCACAAGCGCGCCTTTGACGAAGTGAGCTATCGCGAACTCGATGCGGAACAGCCCGCCGACCGCCGCCACCTCGAGCGCCTCTTCAACGTGGCACGTCTGCGCGCGCCTATCAAGCCCCCGAAGTATACCGCTCGCTACGATGAGTCGATCGACCGGGACGTCTGCGAGTTGCTGCAGCACCTCCACGAACGCCATCCCGATCTCAAGTTCGTTAGCTTCATGGACCGCAACGGACTGCTGCTGGCAACGGCGCGCAATCTCTGCGAGGATTGGAGCGGCGAATACGAGCGTGACTTGGCGCACAACCGGATCAAACGCTTCTTCGACGACAATTTCGGCCTACGCACCGCGCGCGTTGGCATGCCGAATCGCGATATGGTGCCGCGACGGGCGACGCGCGCGCAATTTCTGGCAGCCGGCGCGGAGCTGAGCCGCCCCTCCGGCGCGCGCCCTGCGAGATCCGAACCTACGTGCGCGATACCGGCGAGATCCTCAACGACCTCAGCACCGCGGTCTACCTAGAGGGCGAGTTCTTCGGAGCGATCCGTTTGGGGTACGACCCCTCATTGGGTTAAACGGCACGCCGGCCACGGACTCGCCTGCAAACGTGGAATATGGAAAGCGCTATGCGTTTCGTCCATGTTCTGACGTTCGTGCCGGTCTTGGCGTTCACGGCGGCATCGGCGCAGACTCAACCGCAGCCCCAGCGGCATGCACAACCGCCCACCACCGCCCCATCGCGCACCTACCGCTCGGCGCCGCTGGCCGCGCGCCCGGCGCCTGGGCGGCCCAATCATCTGTTGATTCCTGGCGGCTACCGTATGCTGCCGGGCGGCCAGTACGTCCCACCGGCGACATCCTCCACGCATGCGTCCCCACAGGCTATGGGACCGCTGCCCTCGTGGTATCTACCGTACTGGAGCCACCCCTACGATTGGTGGCATCCCCGCGGATGGTACGGCAACACCAGCATCTGGTGGCGCGACGGCTGGTGGTTTGAGGTGGCCGCCATCGGCCCGGCCTACTGGGAGTGGGGCTTCAGCGGCGCAGCGATGCCGCTGGGTTACGGGCAGGCCCCTCCCGCCGTCACGTGCGCATACGGCGACCCCGAGAGCGGACGCGTGATCGATCTGACCGTCGTGGGGGCAGCCTGTCCCGCGCCGCTGGACGTACAGGTTCCCGACAACGGCCAGTAACCCGGTCCGCACACCCCGGCTGGCTGGATCTCACGTGCCCAGGACATGAGTCTTGAGAAACAAGATACGGGCAGATGGGGCCCCGACGCGCAGCGACTGGCGGCAGCGATCGCGATCTCACTCGCGTTGCACGTGCTGCTCGCCGCGAGTTGGCACCCGCGCCAAACGACGCTCGAGCCGGAGCGAACCACGGTCATCATCGCACAAGTCGTTACGATCGAGCATAGACCCAAACCGACGCCAACACCCGCCGCGCGGCCGCGCCACGCGGCTGTCATTGCCCCCGCGCACGTGGCAACGGCCAAGCCGGGGCGCGCAGCGCCACGCCACCATGTGAAGCGGGCGGCGCAACCGCCGCCCCGCGTGCGCACGCGCTACCACTCGACGCGAAAGCCGGCGCCGATCGTGATGGGTGGCCAAGGCGCAGGGGCGACGACCGGCAAAGCGGTAGCCGGAGGGGCCGGGCCGGGCGGCAGCGGAGTGGGTCAAGGCAACTCCGGCGCGGGGGCGGGCGCGGCCGCCGCCAACGAGCCCTGCGGTTATGTCGAGTTCGTGGACATCGGCGGCCTCTTCCGGGTCGACAAGCAACGCGGCGGACTCCTGGTCAATATCCGCATGCTCGTCCACTTCCCCGACGGCCATACGGAGAGCGTCGATCTCGACTATCCCTGGCACTATGCCGACGACGCCGCCAATCCGTGGTCCGAAGAAAACCTCAAGAACCCGGACTTCCCCGTGCCCTTCCAGTGGCCCCCAGCGTCTAGGGCAAGCGCGCAGCCGGCCCTGGTGCGGTATGTGATGCTGCACACGACGGCGGAGGGCTATACCAAACTCAAGGACTGCCCCGCGGAGCCATCAGCGGGTCCCGGGGCGTAACCAGGGTAAGAGGTGGGCGGAGGATTCATCGATGCGTTTCTTGCTCGCAGCGACCGCCCTGGCGGCGTCGCTCTCTCTGATCCCCACCGGAGCCTTTGCCCAAGGGGTAAGCGCCGGCTCCACCCTCAACGGCACGATTGCACAGGACGTGAGCTCCAAAGACGCTCACGTCGGGCAAGCGGTCACGCTGAAGAACGTCAACTCCGCCGACGGCAGCGGGCAGGTTGCCGGCGCGACGATGTTGGGACACGTTACGAGCGTGCAGCGTGCCGGGCAGGGACGCCCTGGCAAAGTTGAGGTCACGTTCGACCGGCTCGATCTGAGGAACGGGAACTCGTACCACGTCCAGAGTCACGTCACGCACCTCGAGGTGCAGACTAAGAACAATACCCTCAAGGAAGCGGGCGGCGCCGTTGCCGGCATGCTGGTCGGCAATTACCTGGGCAAAGTGATCGGCGTTGGCGGCGGAGGCTTGGTGGGTGCAGCCAGCGGCTACTTCCTTGCCAAGAACAACCGCGAGAACGTGACCGTACCCAAAGGTTCCGTTGTCTCCGTCAAGCTCACCGAGGTCGCGCGCCGTCAAGCCGCGCGTTAGCGCGACTACTGCGTGCTGTGCAGCCCGGCCCAAAACGCGGGCGAGCGCACGATGACGGCTGGAAGGTTCGCTTGGCGTAGCGCGTAAGCGTCAACCCTGCGCGTGCCCAAAAGGTGCGATCCGATAGCGGCGACCGTGTTGCGGTGGGTCGCCGCGTGGATCCGCAGGCCGACGTAGGCGCCGATGGCCGCCGTGACGCCCAGGTAGGCGACGGTGGCCAGCGCCGCGGTGGCGATGAGCCTGGAGAGTACGCGCATGACCGGCTAGCCTTCACGCGTGGGCGCGCGGGCTCCTCGGCGTTTCGCGCTTGCGTTCGGCCCATTGGTACAGCAGCGTTGCGGGCGGCACGATCAGGCCATTGTAGAGCAGTCGAACCAAGGCGGCGAGCGGAGCGGGCTGCAGGCGGCCCTCATCGGCTTCGAGCATGCAGAAGTTCAAGAACTGCCGGCGCAGCCGCCGGCTAAATTCGGCGCGCTCACCCTCAGAGCGCCCGCTGTGCTGCAAGATCGCACGCATCGCCGCGCTATCGTCGGAATGCTCGCGCGCGAACCCGCGCACTGCTGTGTCGTCGATACGCAGGAAACGCAGCAGGCAACGATCGATGAAATCGTTGTCGCCAAAGAGGTAGCCGTTCATCAGGTCGCGTCCGGCGCTGCGGCTCTCCTCGCTGCGGCGCGCCTTTTGCAGCAAGCGCGGCAGCCAGACCAGCTCACCGAACGACTCGAGGCCGGAGCAGGGCTCCCACACTAGGGGCGCGGGACTCAAACTACGAACGCGTGCTTTCATGGTTGGCACGACTGATACCCCGGATTGGTCGACGATTCCCGCGCCCCAGGACGACGGAGCCGCGAGCCATCTGCCAGGCTTGACCCTGCCGTCGATTCCATTGCCGTCGACCGGCGGCTCCACGGTCGATCTTGCCAAACTCACCGGCCGCACCATCGTCTACGCGTATCCCCGTACGGGCAAACCCGGCCTACCCAATCCGCCTGGTTGGGACATGATCCCCGGTGCGCGCGGCTGCACTCCGCAGTCGTGCGCCTTTCGCGACCACTTCGCGGAGCTGCAAGCGGCCGGCGCACGCCACGTGTTCGGCCTGTCCACACAGGACAGCGCCTATCAGCGCGAGGCCGCCGGACGGTTGCACCTGCCGTTCGCGCTCCTCTCGGACGAACATCTCAGCCTCGCGCACGCGTTGCGGCTGCCGACATTCCAAGTCGAAGAGATGACGCTGCTCAAGCGCTGCACGCTGATCGTCGCAGACGGAGTAATCGAGTACGTTCTCTATCCGGTCTTTCCACCGGATCAAAACGCACGCGACGTCATCGCTTTGTTGACACCGGCTCGATAACTACTTCAGCACCACTCCGCAGTTCCACGTGCCTGCTGCGGTACCGTCATCGGTGACGAACGTTCCGGTGCTGCGATCGGCATGCACCACCACCGTTCCCAGGCCGGAGAACGGGTGCATCTTGTCGGGATACCCGCTGATCATCGCGCCGCGGTAGGTCCCTGGTCCGCGGTACGGCGCCATGCTCATGTGCAACCCGCGCGCACCCACCGTCGCCGGCCCGATGTTGAAAGCCAGTCCGTTTCCGAACGAAGCACCGATCGTGCCCTTGCCGTCGCTCTCGCACGAGCCACCGTTGATCGAGAGTGCTACCGGCTTCGCGAGCTTGGCTGACGCCTTTGCGGAGGGGGTCGCCGCGACAGGCCCCGGCCCCATCAGTAGCGTGAGCCCCAAGACCAAGACTGTACGTACCGTCCACGTCATGACGTCTCACCTCCGGTCCCGCGGGCATTCGTTTCCCAGGTTGCGTGCCCCGCCCAAGCAGGCGGCCGCCCAACCGGAACTGCGAGTTCCTTCCATCGGGAACCGGGGCCCGCTAGGATGCCCTTATGCGCCCAAGCGCCCAGTGCGCGTCCATGGCTCGGGTTGGCCATCGAACCTGTGTTGGCGCGAGCCGATGATTGCAAGCGAAGAGACCAAGAGGTTGCGGCCGGGACGACGGCAGCGGAACCGGCACGCCGATATTGGCATAATGCCCTCCGCAACGCCGCCCCCTGCATACGCCGAGCTGCGCGAATTCCTGCGTGCACACCGGGCGCGCCTGCGGCCACAGGACGTGGCGCTGCCGGTCCAGTCACGGCGGCGCTTTCCAGGGTTGCGCGCCGAGGACGTGGCGGAGCTCGCCGGGGTCTCAACCAAATGGTACCTGCTCTTTGAGAACGGCAGCGCCAAGCGCCGTTTCTCTCTCGCGTTCATCCAGCGGGTGGCTAGCGCGCTCCAGCTCGGGCCGCGGGAGCGCGCCCGCTACCTGCGCTTGGCGTTACCGTCCGCCGTGGAGGGTGGCCCGCGCAGCCTCCTCACTTCCGCGCAGGAGGCCCTACTGCGGCGGCGCCCAGCCGTGATCCGGGGGTTGCGCCGCGCCTTGGCGCGATGTCAGCTCTCGTTAGCCTATCAGCCGATCTGGTCCGCTGACGGTACGCGCATCACCGGCGTGGAGGCGCTGCTGCGGTGGCGCTCGGCAGACTTGGGCGCGGTGGGCCCCGGCGAGTTCGTGCCGATCGCGGAGGAGGTTGGACTCATCCGCGCACTCGGCGCCTTCGCGCTGCGCGAGGCGTGTCAACAGAGCGGCCGTTGGCGCAACGCCGGCCTGGAGATCCGGCTGTGCGTGAACATCTCGCCCATCCAACTGCGCAGCAAGAACTTCGCCCGGGACGTGCGCAGGCTGCTGGAGCAGCACGGCTTGCCGGCCCATCAATTGGAGCTAGAGATCACCGAGTACACGCCGCTGGATACCGACCCGGTTACGAGTGCCGCGCTCGAGGCGCTGCGGAGATACGGGATTCGCATTGCACTCGACGACTTCGGGACCGGCTTCGGCTCCTACCGTAGCCTTCAGCAACTGCGCGCGCACGCCATCAAGATCGATCGCTCGTTTGTCGCAAATCTCCCCGGTGATGCGTCTAGCCTCGCGATTTGCCGCTCCATTACGGCGCTCGCGCACGATCTGGGCCTAGCGGTGGTTGCGGAGGGCGTTGAGCATGAAGATCAACGCGCGCTGCTTCAAGCCATCGGCTGCGACGAGATGCAGGGCTATCTCTTCAGCCGGCCCGTCAGCGCCGAGCAGTGCACCGCGTTGTTGGAATCATACGCCCTGAATGCGCACCGCGAGGCGTCTGGGAATGAGTGAGGCGCCGCGCTGCCCGCGTTGCCGCGTGGCGCTGCGATTGAAGGGCCGCGCCGTACGCGTCGAGGGCGTACGAGGCTCGCTCTACGCGATCTGGTGCGCAAACTGCGGGAGGACGTTCGGAGGGCTGTGGCATCCGCGGCTCTTCCGGCTTTTTACCGAACGGGCGGTCAGCATGGTTCTGGATGGCATCGTCGCCGCCGCGGACGCGTGGGCCGGCGGCGATCAACGCAGTGGCGAGGCCGGCTCAGTGGTGGCCTAGAGCGGCCTCGTCAGACAGGAGGGGGATGCGGCCCCAGCGCGCCCCTCTAGCGCCAGTTGCTTTTGTCACCTGGCGTTCCGGGAGCCGCCGACGCCAAGAGGGTGAACGCGGCTCCCGCGGCAGGCAGAGGAGGCCTCGCGGTAACGCGGGGCCTCCTCTTTGGCAGGGTGGCAGTCTACCGAAGTGCCGCCTTACGGCAGATCTTCCGGGGAGATGCCCTTGCGCTTGCTGAGCTGCACCTCCAAGGGACTGGGCTCCGGCGTCACGTCGACGTCGTACTCGCCCTCGTACTGCACGGCCGGCTCCGGCGCGCGGGCCGCCGCCGCAACGTGCAAACGCTGCGCCTCCTCGCTAGGACCTTGTCCGATGGCTTCCAAGAGCGCCGCCTCATCGGCCAACCCCGGCCCACCGTACTCTTCGTAGGCTTGGGTACGCGGCCGCCCCTCGCCATCGACGTCTTGCCCTTCGGGCTCGATCTCGATGCTGCGATAACGTGACATGCCCGTACCGGCCGGGATCAGCTTGCCGATGATCACGTTCTCTTTGAGACCGAGCAGCGGGTCGTGCTTGCCCTTGATCGCGGCCTCAGTGAGGACTCGCGTGGTCTCCTGGAAGGATGCCGCGGAGAGGAACGACTCCGTGGCCAGCGAGGCCTTGGTGACGCCCAGCAGCACCGGCGCTCCAGTAGCGGGCGTCTTGCCCTTCTCGATCAGCTTCTCGTTCTCGTCCGCCAAATGACTGGACTCGATGAGCTGCCCCGGCAAGAAGCGCGTATCGCCGCCTTCGACGACCTTCACCTTGCGCATCATCGAGCGCACGATGACCTCGATGTGCTTGTCGTTGATGTCGACGCCCTGCGAGCGGTACACCTTCTGCACTTCGCGCACCAGGTAGTTCTGGATCGCGCGCTCACCCTTTAGACGCAGTACGTCGTGCGGGTTGAGGGACCCCTCGTGCAGCGGATCGCCCGCCTCGACCTTGTCGCCCTCCTTGACGATCGCGCGCGTCTTGGGCGGGATGTCGTAGGTATGCTCCTCGCCGCCCTCGTCGGTCACGATGATCTTGCGCTCGTTCTTCTCCTCGATGACGTGCGCCGTGCCGGCGACCTCGGTCATCACGGCCTGCCCCTTGGGCTTACGGGCCTCGAAGAGTTCCTCGACACGCGGCAGACCCGTGATGATGTCCTCAGTGGCCACGCCACCGGTGTGGAACGTACGCAGCGTCAACTGCGTACCGGGCTCGCCGATCGATTGCGCGGCGATGATACCCACCGCCTCGCCGATGTCCACCTTCTTGCCGGTTGCCAAGTCGCGCCCGTAGCACATGGCGCAGACGCCGAACTTGGCGCGGCAAGTCAGGACGGAACGGATCTTCACTTCGCCCACGCCGGAGTCGATGATGGCCTGAGCCTTCTCCTCGTCGATCTCCTCGTCGCGCTTGACGATGACCGTCTTACCATCACGCGGATCGATCACGGTCTCGAGCGCGCGCCGGCCGACGATGCGGTTGTAGAGCGGCTCGATGATTTCCTTACCCGCGCGGATGTCCGCGACGTCAATCCCCTCAGCGGTGCCGCAGTCTTCCTCGCGGATGATGACGTCCTGTGAGACGTCGACCAGGCGCCGCGTGAGGTAGCCCGAGTCCGCCGTGCGCAGTGCCGTGTCGGCCAGACCCTTGCGCGCGCCGTGCGTGGAGATGAAGTACTCCAGAACCGTCAGGCCTTCTTTGAGGTTGGCCTTGATCGGAATCGCCAGGATGCGCCCGGAGGGGTCGGCCATGAGCCCGCGCATACCGCCCAACTGCTTGACCTGCGCGAGCGAGCCGCGTGCACCCGAGGTCGCCATCATGAAGACCGGGTTGAGCGGATCCTGTGCCGCCTGCATGACGCCGGTGACTTCGTCGCTCGTCTTCGACCAAACCTCGATGGTCTGGTTGTACTGCTCTTCCTCGGAGATGAAGCCTTGCTCGAAGAGGCGATTGATCTCTTCGACCTTGCGGTCCGCCGCCTGCAGCAGCTCGTCCTTCTCAGGCGGCACTACCACGTCGGAGATGGAGACGGTCGTCCCGGAGACCGTCGCATAGCGGAAGCCTAGCGACTTGATGGCATCGAGGAACTTCGCCGTCTCGGCATTGCCGTACTTGCGGTAGCACTCGGCGATCAGCTTGCGCAGCGTGCCCTTGTCAATGATCTTATTGACAAACGGCATGTTCCACTCAGCGGGGACCGCCAGGTTGAAGATCACGCGCCCCACGGTCGTGCGGACGATCTCGTCCTTCCAACGGACTTTGATCCAATCCTGAACGTCGATGGCCTTGAAGTCCAGCGCCATCTGGGCCTCCTTAGGCCCAGAGAAGACGGGCAGCTTCCCGTTCTTCTCGGCGAGCGCGGCCGCCGCCGTACCGTTGAGCAGGTGCGCCTTCGCGGGACCTTTGTACTCCTCGATGTTGAACGTGAGGTAGTACAGGCCCAAGATCATGTCTTGCGTCGGGATCGAGACCGGGTCACCGAAGGCCGGACGCATGATGTTGTTGGCCGAGAGCATCAGGATGCGTGCCTCGGCCTGCGCGCCCGCGGAGAGCGGCAGGTGCACGGCCATCTGATCGCCGTCGAAGTCGGCATTGTACGGCGTGCAGACCAGCGGGTGGATCTGGATGGCCTTGCCCTCTACCAGCACCGGCTCAAAGGCTTGGATACCCAGACGGTGCAGCGTTGGGGCGCGGTTGAGCAGGACGGGGTGCTGTTGAATCACCTCGTCGAGTACGTCCCACACCTCCGGACGAACGCGCTCCACCATGCGCTTGGCGCTCTTGATGTTATGAGCCTGGCCGCGATCAACCAGCTTCTTCATCACGAACGGCTTGAAGAGCTCGAGTGCCATCTCCTTGGGCAAGCCGCACTGATGCAGCTTGAGGTTCGGGCCGACCACGATCACGGAACGTCCGGAGTAGTCGACACGCTTGCCCAACAGGTTCTGACGGAAGCGTCCCTGCTTGCCCTTGAGGATGTCGGAGAGCGACTTCAACGGCCGGTTGTTGGGGCCGGTGACGGGGCGCCCGCGGCGGCCGTTGTCGATGAGGGCATCGACAGCCTCCTGCAGCATTCGCTTCTCGTTCTTGATGATGATCTCGGGGGCGTTCAACTCCAACAGCCGCTTCAGACGGTTGTTGCGATTGATGACACGGCGATAGAGATCGTTCAGATCCGACGTGGCGAAACGGCCGCCGTCCAACTGCACCATGGGGCGCAGTTCCGGCGCGATGACCGGCACGGCGGAAAGGACCATCCACTCCGGCTTATTGCCGGATTGGATGAAGGCCTCCACCACCTCCAGACGCTTGATGGCCTTGACGCGCTTCTGCCCCGAGGTGTCGTGGTACTCGCGGCGCAGGTCCTCCTGGAGCTTGCGCAGGTTGAGGTCGCGCAGCAGCTCGCGCACGGCCTCCGCACCCATGCCGGCCTTGAAGGCGTTGCCGTATTTCTCGCGATGCTCGCGATACTTCTGCTCGGTGAGGATCTCGCGCTTGGCCAGCGGCGTCTGGCCGGGATCGATCACGACGTAGGCCGCGAAGTAGATGACCTTCTCCAACTGGCGCGGCGACATGTCGAGCAGAATACCGATGCGCGATGGCACGCCTTTGAAGTACCAGATATGGCTAACGGGCGTGGCTAGCTCGATATGACCCATACGCTCGCGGCGCACCTTCGCACGCGTGATCTCGACCTGGCAGCGGTCGCAGATCATGCCCTTGAAGCGGATGCGCTTGTACTTGCCGCAGTGACACTCCCAGTCTTTGGTGGGACCGAAGATCTTCTCGCAGAACAGGCCGTCGCGCTCGGGCTTGAGCGTGCGGTAGTTGATCGTCTCCGGCTTCTTGACCTCACCGAACGACCAAGCGCGAATCTGCTCCGGGCTTGCCAGCCCAATGCGCATCGCGTCGAAGTTATTGACATCCAGCATGTTCATCGTTGATCAGAGTTCCTCGTCCGAGAAGTCTTCGTGGATCGTTTCCTCTTCTTCGTCCTCGTCGCCGCCCTCGAGGTCTTCGTCCTCCTCTTCCAGCACGTAGCCCTCGTCCTCGTCGGCGGCGAGATCCTCTTCTTCGTTCTCCTCTTCTTCGTCCAGTGGTTCGCCCTCGGGCAGGCGCATCGAGCCGATCGAGCTCTCCTCGGTCTCCTCGCTCTCCTCCGGCTCTTCCGCCTCCTCGGCTTCCTCGGGCTCCTCGCCCTCGGCAAGCTCGCCGGTCTCGGAAGTCTCGCTCAGCGAGCCGTCGGCGCCCAATCTGCGCGCAGCCATGCCCGCGCGCGCCAGCTCCTCCTCGGCACGCGCGGCGGCGGCGGCAGCGCCGCGTCCCGGCTCCTCGGCGCCCATGAGCAGGCCGAACTCCGCGGCGCGCTCGCTGACGTCTTCGTCACTTACGTGCACCTCGAGCTCGTCGTGGCTCTCGGTCAACACCTTGACGTCGAGCGCAAGCGACTGCAGCTCCTTGATGAGGACCTTGAATGACTCCGGCACGCCGGGCTCCATCACGTTCTCGCCCTTGACGATGGCCTCGTACGTCTTGACGCGGCCGACCACGTCGTCGGACTTGACGGTGAGCAGCTCCTGCAGCGTGTAAGCCGCGCCGTAGGCTTCGAGCGCCCAGACCTCCATCTCGCCGAAGCGCTGGCCGCCAAACTGAGCCTTACCGCCCAGCGGCTGCTGCGTGATCATCGAGTAGGGGCCGGTAGAGCGCGCGTGGATCTTGTCGTCCACCAAGTGCGCCAGCTTCAGCATGTAGATGTAGCCAACCGTGATCGGCCGAGCGAAGCGCTCTCCGCTGCGTCCGTCACGCAACCAGGCCTTGCCGTCGGCGGGGAGCCCGCCATCCTGCAGCCACTCCTGGATATCCTCGGCGTGTGCGCCGTCGAAGACGGGCGTCGCAATGTGCTTGCCCAACGCCGCCGCCGCCCAGCCCAGGTGCGTCTCGAGGATCTGACCGACGTTCATGCGGCTGGGGACGCCCAGCGGGTTCAGCACGATGTCGACCGGGGTGCCGTCCTCCAGGTAGGGCATGTCCTCCTCGGGGAGCACCTTGGCGATGACGCCCTTGTTGCCGTGGCGTCCGGCCATCTTGTCGCCCTGAAGAATCTTACGCTTCTGCGCCACGTAGACGCGCACGAGCTTGTTGACCCCCGGCGCCAACTCGTCTCCGGCATCGCGCTCGAAGACCTTAACGTCGATGATCTTGCCCTTCTCGCCATGCGGCACCTTGAGCGAGGTGTCGCGTACTTCACGCGACTTCTCGCCGAAGATGGCGCGCAGCAAGCGCTCCTCGGCGGTCAGCTCGGTTTCGCCCTTGGGCGTGACTTTGCCGACCAGGATATCCTCCGGACGCACCTCGGCACCGATGCGCACGATGCCGCTCTCGTCGAGATCCTTCAGCGCATCTTCACCCACGTTGGGAATGTCGCGCGTGATCTCTTCGGGTCCGAGCTTGGTGTCGCGGGCTTCGCACTCGTACTCCTCGATGTGAATCGAGGTGAAGCGATCGTCCTTGACCATGCGCTCCGAGATGAGGATGGCGTCCTCGTAGTTGTAGCCTTCCCAAGGCATGAAGGCCACAAGCACATTCTGCCCCAGCGCCAACTCGCCGTCGTCGCTAGAGGGGCCGTCGGCCAGAATCTGGCCGCGCTTAACGTCCTCGCCCAACGCCACGATGGGGCGCTGGTTGATGCACGTGCCGGCATTGGAACGCGTGAACTTCAGCAGATCGTACTGGCGCTCCAAACCATCGGTGCTCTGCTTGACGACCACACGGCCAGCGTCGACGGAGACGACTTTGCCGTCGACCTTGCAGACGACGGTGCCGCCCGAATCCTTGGCGGCGCGATACTCCATGCCGGTGCCCACGATGGGCGCCTGTGGGCGCAGCAGCGGCACGGCCTGACGCTGCATGTTCGCACCCATGAGCGCGCGGTTAGCGTCATCGTGCTCCAGGAACGGGATCAGCGCAGTGGCCACGGAGACGATCTGGCGCGGCGAGACGTCCATGAACTGAACGCGCTCGGGCGGCTCTTCGACGTACTCCTCGGCGAAGCGCGCCACCACACTCTTGACGATGATCTTGCCGGCATCGTCGACGGGCGTGTTGGCCTGCGCGATGACGTACTTGTCTTCCTGGTCGGCGGTCAGGTAGCGGACTTCGTCGGTGACGCGGCCGTTGTCGACCACGCGATAGGGCGTCTCGATGAAGCCGTAACGGTTGACGCGAGCGTACGTCGCCAGCGAGCCGATGAGGCCGATGTTAGGGCCTTCAGGCGTCTCGATCGGGCAGATACGCCCATAGTGCGAGTGGTGGACGTCACGCACCTCGAAGCCGGCGCGCTCACGCGAGAGGCCGCCGGGTCCCAGCGCCGAGAGGCGGCGCTTATGGGTCAGCTCGGCCAGAGAGTTGGTCTGGTCCATGAACTGCGAAAGTTGGCTGGACCCGAAGAACTCCTTGATCGCGGCAACCACGGGACGGATGTTGATCAGCGCCTGCGGGGTGACGGTCTCGATGTCCTGCGTCGTCATGCGCTCGCGCACCACGCGCTCCAGACGCAGCAGGCCCACGCGGAATTGGTTCTGCAGCAGCTCGCCCACCGAGCGGATGCGGCGGTTGCCAAGGTGATCGATGTCGTCGACGTGGATCTTGCGCTCCGCGACCTTGATCAGCCGCCGGATGACGGCGATCATGTCTTCCTTGTCCAAGCAACGCTTGGTGAGATCGGGCGCGGTGAGTTTGCTCTCGCCGAACTCATCTTCGAGCTTGGAGTTCACCTTGTAACGGCCAACGGCGGCGAGATCGTAACGCTTCTCGTCGAAGAACAGCGAACGCAGCAGATTCTCCGCATTCTCAGCGTTCTCGGGCTCGCCCGGGCGCAGCTTCTTGTAGATCTCCTTGAGCGCGTCCTCGCGCGTCTTGACGTCCTTGTCCTTCTCCAGGCAGTTCTTGATCAGCGGGCTGTGATCGAAGAGGTCCAGGATCGCGTCATCGCTCTCCCAGCGCGGATCGAGCGCACGCACGAAGGTGGTGGCGTAGATCTTACGGTTCTTGTCGATACGGACGCCGAGCGTACCCTCGGTCTCGTCGTTCTTGGTTCCGTTGTCGGTCTCGAACTCGATCCAAGCACCGCGGTTAGGGATGATGGTAGCGTTGAAGGTAGGACGGTTGTTGGTATCCGTGTCCTTCATAAAGTAGACGCCTGGAGAGCGCACGAGCTGCGAGACGATGACGCGCTCGGCGCCATTGATCATGAACGTACCCTTGTCCGTCATGAGCGGAAAATCGCCCATGAAGATCTCCTGGTCGGGGATGCCCTTGATCTCGCCGGACTCCGCCGTGATGAGGCGGACGCGCACGCGCAGTGGAGCACTGTACGTCATATCGCGCTCGCGGCACTCCTCGACGGAGAACTTGGGATCGCCGAGCGAGTGCTCACCGAACTCGAGGATGAGGTTTCCGGTAAAGTCCTTGATCGGGGAGATCGACGCGAACGCCTCGCGCAGCCCTTCGGAGGTAAACCACTCGAAGGACGCCTTCTGCAACTCGATCAGATCCGGGACGTTGAGAACCGCGGGAATCTTCGCGAAGCTATAACGCTGCCGCTTGAGCCCGATCTCCTCGGTTGCCTCCACCGTGAACGCGCCGTGCCCATCACCCGAAATGTGGGGGCGCTCGTGCGCCTTGACCGTCGTCTTCGCCATCTCGCTCTCGTACCTACTCGCCGTCTGACTACAAAGCACGCTGCCCCTCGGAAGCGTACTGGCCCAAAACACAAACTGACCAGTCCTTGTGTCTATCTGGACTAGCCGGTTGGTTCAGTTATCTATCCGGGGGGCATAGGGCCGAAGTATAGCACCTATAGACGCACAGCGTCAAGCAGACCGCGTACCTCAGGCCCGCCTGTCCGTGCGTGGGCCGAGGTTTCGGGGGCAGAAAGGAAGTTCCTCCTGCTCCGAAAGAGGCCGCGGCGCCGGGGCGGCGAAACGCCCCACCGATGCGGCGTGCACGCCTTGGCATTACGCTTTTCACGGCGTTAGGCACCCTTCTGTCAGGGGTTGCCTTGCGGCCCCCTGCCGTGGCCGTGGCCGCCCCGCACTCCGCCGGCCCACCCGAGTCCCGACCTGCTCCCGTGTCACATAGCTTGCCGCGCGTTCCAACTCCGCTCGAAAAGAGCGCCGCTCCCGCGCCGATCTCCCATCCGCTCATGCACGACGAGCCCCACGCGACCCCGCTTCCGAGCCCCTGGGTCTGGCACCGCATGGCCTAACAGGTAGAAGGCGCACGCGCGGACGAAGCGCCTGCGCATGGGCCTTGTCAAGCGCATTCACCTCTGTACAGCGTTGATCGAACGTGGTGACGCCGTGCTGCTGGTGGCGAATCGCTATCTCAACCATGCCGAGCCGCTGTGGAACCTGCCCGGAGGACGGCAAGAAGCCGGCGAATTGATGCGCGAGACGGTCGAACGTGAAGTGCTCGAGGAGACCGGAGTGCATGCGCAAGTAGGCGATCTGCTTTACGTGAGCGAGTCGTACGACGGCGACACGCATTTCACCAACGTCACCTTTCGCGCGCAGGCACAGGGCGAAGTGCGCGTGCCGGCACGCGATCGCCATGTCGTGGAGGTCGCTTGGGTTGCGCGCGCCGCGCTGCGAGAGCGCATCGCCGTCGCCGTCGTGCGCGAACCGCTGTTGGCGGCGCTGGAGCGGAACCAGCACTACAGCGGTTTCCACGACGCCGGCATACGCATCGTCTTCAACGACCCGCCCAGTCCGCACGGGGCACGCAACGAACCTGGGAAATAGAGAGCTGGGGCATGCCGAGCACGGAGGGCCTTTCGACCTTCGCGCAGGAGTATGCGCGGCCAAGAAATGGCCGATAACACACGTTGTCGAATGCTCGGTCAGGGGGCTAAACCTAGCCCTGGAAAACAGCATGAAAGGACAAGATGAATAAAGTCGATCTGGTCCACTCGGCGATGCAGCGGCACGAGATGACGCGCAAGGATGCACTCGCCTTGATCGACGGAGTTTTCGCCGATATCGAGGCCGCGGTCATTGCCGGCGATGCGGTGAAGGTTCCCGGGTTCGGCCAGTTCAAGGTGCGGGATCGCGCCGCGCGCATCGCACGCAATCCGGCGACGGGCGAGCCGGTCAAGGTTCCGGCGAAGCGCGTCTTCAAGTTCCTCCCCGCCAAAGCGCTCAAAGAGGCCGTCATGAGCCGTAAGGGCGCTAAGGCCGCGGCTCGCAAGGTCGCCGCCGCCAAGCCCGCGGCGCGTAAGACGGCCGCCAAGCCCGCGGCCCGCAAGGCCGCGGCGCGTAAACCAGCCGCGAAGAAGGCGGGCGGCCGCAAGCGCTGATGCCCGTGCGAGGGAGCGGAAGTCGCCGCACGGCACCGCTCCCACGCTGGTTGGCTTCGAGAATTTCCTGGGAAGGACTAGCTATTAGGCGTACCTAAGAGACGCCTAATGAGAAAACTAGCCGCGCCTCATTTCGCAGTCGGGTTTTTCGCGTCTTCCCTTCTCCTGGGCGGTTTGACCTTGCCTGGCGCGGCGCAGGCGGTCCCCATCTACGCTCAAGAGTACCAGGTGTCGTGCGAGAAGTGTCACTCCGTCATCCCGCATCTCAATGAGTTCGGAGCGGCTTTCCTCGCCAGTGGCCAGCGTATTCCCGGCGTCCAGCCTGGGGCGGCTTTCCCGCTCGCGGTGAAGCTCAACCTCGTTGACTCCAGCGCGAACCAGGGGAGCGGGCCGGACGGCGCGGGGCTTCCCAAGGCCATCGTCGACGAAGTCGAGGCCTTCCTCGCTGGAGGAATCGGCACGCGCGCGAGCTACCTGGTCGAGCAATATCTCGTCGACGGCGGCATGCCGGGAAAGACGCGCGATGCCTGGATCAGCGATCGCGTGAACCCGTGGCAGGCTCGGATTCCGGTCTACGCGCAAGTGGGATCGTTCACGCTTCCACTTCCGGTAGACCCGGAGACGTTCCGTGAGAGCGCCCAGCACTACGCCGTCTACGATCAGTCGGCAGGGAGCAATCCCTTCAACTTCTTCGATCCAAAGATCGGTGCGCGCGTCAGCGTGGGAGATCTGGGGCGCGGGCTCAGTGCCCAACTCTTCGCCGGACCGGGTCACGACCGGCAGAGCGGATTGCCTTCAACCGGAACCGACACCATGGGAACGCTACAGGACTCGTTGGGCCTGCTCACGCTGACGGCGTATCGCTACCAGGGCACGCGACCAACGCCGTACGGCCCGAACGATGCCTTCCAACGCACGGGTTACGGAGTGGTTTGGAACCAGTGGGGGCGGCTGACGAGCGAGACCGCGCTGCAGACCGGCTGGGACGGCGTCTGCGTGAACGCGATCCAGGCCTGCTCGAGCAGCGGCGGCTTCACGCAGCTGCGCTATCGTATCAATCGCAGGCTTTTTGTCCTCGGACGCTACGAAGGCACGGCCGATTCTACCGGCGCCTTCGCGCGTGATGGCGTACTCCTACTGGGCTGGGGCCCCACCGAGCACTCGCGGGTCACCATCGAAGACGTGATCCAACACGTTCCTCAGACAACGCACACCATGAACCTGCAGTACACGATCGCCGAATGATGCTACGAACGTTCGCTTTGACTCTCTGCGTGCTAGCCGCGCTGAGCAGCGCCGCGCCGGCACAATCCACGGCCGAGCACGCCATCGACACCGCGAAGTCGCATGCGCAGTTCTCGATCTCGCACGTCTTCGTCGGCCACGTCACGGGGGCGATCCCCATCGCGAGCGGCAGCGTCGAGATGCGGCCAGGCTCGTCGATCCCGCTCAAAGCGACGGCGGTGCTTGACGCAGCCAAGTTCGACACCGGCGATCAAGACCGCGACGCCACCATGACCGGTCCCAACTACTTCGACGCTAAATCGTTCCCGACGTGGACGTTCACCAGCACGAAGATCATCGAGACCGGGCCGGCATCGTTCACCATGGACGGAAACCTCACGCTGCACGGCGTGACGCAGCCGGAGCATCTGGACGTCACCGTCGGCGGCGACGCAACCCACCCCGTGTACCATGCGACCGGGCACATCGATCGCCGCAGCTGGGGGATGAAGGGCACGCGGCTGGATCCCGCCATCGGCGGCGTGGCCGACGTCACGCTCGACGTGGTGCTGGGGCGCTAGCGTTCAGCCTACGCGCGAGAAGCCCGGGAACGTGCGCAGCAGCCATCCGCTGACGCTCGCCAGCGATCCCGCCACGATCAGCACACCCGTCACGACCATCAACGCGCCCATGGCAAGTGCGATCCAGCGCTCGTAGCGGCGGACACGAGCAGCCACGCGCAGGAACGAATTCACCGCGGCCGCGGCACCAATAAACGGGATGGCGATTCCCAAACCGTAGCAGGCCAACAGTGCCGCGCCTTGCCCCGGCGACGTCTGCTGCCCCGCCAGCACCAGAATCGCGGCCAGGGCGGGCCCCACGCAAGGTGTCCAGCCGAACGCGAAGGCCAGGCCCATCACGAAGGCCGAGAGCGTGCCGGCGCGTGCCCGAACCGGATGAAAGCGCAGATCGCGATTCAGGGCCGGCAGGCGCAGCAGCCCCGCGTAGTGCAGGCCGAAGACGATCACGATCGCGCCTGCGATCTTCTCCAGCAGCTCGAGATGCACCGCTACCAATCGCCCCAGGAGTGTCGCCGAGACCCCGAAGAGCACAAAGACCGTGACGAAGCCGGCACAGAATGCGAGGGCCGCCACCATCACGCGCCGGTCGAGCCCACCGGCGCGACTCTTCGCGGCAATCGTATCGAACGAGACGCCGGCGAGAAACGAGAGGTAGGCCGGCACCAGCGGCAAGACGCACGGCGACGCGAACGACAAGATACCCGCGAGCAGTGCACCTGGATACGTGATCGTCAGCGCGGCCACGACGACGTAGGCCTACTTCCTGACTGCCGGCGTCTCGATCGGCAAACCTTCACCGCGCGAAGCGATGTAGAGCTCGAGCGCCACATACTCCGGCGATCCGTACGGCAACGTCTGCGCGCGAATCTTCGTGTCACAGGAGCGGAAGCGCCGTTGTACCGAGCCGACTGCCTGCCACTTCAGCCGGTACTCCGGGAAGCCATTGGTTTGCCCCTGACTCAACACGTCCCCGCGCAGTTGCCGGCCGGCGTATTGTCCGTGGCACTGCTCGCACGACATGTCGAGCTGTCCCCGGCGCGTCTCGTAGTACCGTTTACCCTCCAGCCAATACTGGTGCGCGGGACCGTCGACGGCGACGCGCACCGGCATCCCTCGCGACATCGACTTGATGTACGCCGTCAGCGCCAGCAGCTGCTCCGACTCCCAGGCGTATGGCGCCGCGCCCATGCGCGCACGCTCGAGGTTGATGCGTTGCTCCAGATCAACGAGCTTTCCCGACTGGGGATCGATCTTGGGGTATGCGGCTCCAACGCCTCGCATGGCTTGTTCGGCGGCACCATGGCACGACGCACACGACTGGCCGGTGGACCCAGCGGCGGCGTTCCACAGCGTCTTGCCCTTGTCGACCCAGAGGTAACCGGGGTTCTCGATCGGGTCACTCTCCATGGCGCGCAACTGCGGGTCAAGGTAGACGTAACCGGCTTTCTCCGAGCCCACGCTGTACTTGGCTAAACTCGCATCCGGCGCCGAGCCGGCGGGGCGCGCGATCACCCAGGCCAGCGCCAACACCGCTGCGGCAACCGACAGGGTCTCAGCGATCTTCTTCACTTCAACGTCTCCAGGAACGTCACCACGTCCTCCACCTGCTGCGCGCTGAGCATCGGCCGGCCCTGAAAGTCTTGCGCCACGTCGTTGAGGCCGGCGACCCGATAGAAGGCCGGCATGATCGTCGTGGCATCCACGAGCTTCATGTCCACGACGCGCAACCGCAGTTGCGGCACGCTGAGACGGCTGCCGACGCCGGCGAGATTGGGGCCGACGTTGCCTTGGAAGGGCGCGTCGAGGGGCAGCTGATGGCAGGCCACGCAGTTGCCCAATTTACGATCGGCCACCAGAGCCTTACCGCGGGTGGGGTCACCGGGGACACCCGTCAGCGAGTGCGGTATGCCGTCACCGGCCACCGTGTATTGCAGCGCTGGGGCCGAGGACGCCGCCGCGGGCGCACCCAGCAGGACTCCTACGAAGGCTACGGCGCACGCCGCATGTAGATGATGCACGCTTACCTCCGGGAAATGACGCCTACTCCTTGATGTAACTCCAGCCTTGCTCTTCGAGCGTCACCAATCGCACGACCCCGGAGGGGACCAGATGCGCCTCCGGAACCAGCGCAAGCTTTTTACCGGCCTGCTTTTCCATGTGCTCGAGCGTATTGTTGCAGGCATCGAACTTCACGTTGGGCATGCCTTCCGCGAACGACTTCAGCCGGGCTTTCACGGGTGAGGTATCAGCGAGTAACATGTTCAAGCCCGGGCCATACGCAACGATCTCCACCTGCACGTCCTGTCCCAAGCCGGTGTAATAGACCGACATGTTCGCCGCATTGTTCAGCGCCAGGTTCATGTGTTCCGGATTATCGTCGCTGACCTGTATGGCGACACGGTGCAGGTTCGTCCCCGCGCCCGCCGACGGCGCGGGAGCAGCCAAGAAAAATGCGAGCACGAGCGCTAGCACTGCAGCCAGCGCGCCCAGGATCTGTCTCATTTCGCACCTCCTGCGATCCAAGCACCCAACAACTTGCGCTCGGCCTGCGTCATGTTGGTTACATTGCCGATCGGCATCGCTTGTGACTCCACAGCCTGCTCTCCGATCTTCTTAGCCGCGGCCTTGATGCGCTGCGGCGTGTCCAGCATTACCCCCATCGGCGCGGCGCTGAACCCTGGCTGCGTCGGCTTCTGTGCATGGCAGACGGCGCAGCGCTGCGCGATGATCTTCTGCACTTGAGCAAACGTGACGCTGGGTACGGCCGGGCGCGCGGCGGTTGCGGGCCCAGCCGGAGCCTCTTTGAACTCTACCTGCGAGCCAACGTTACCGCTCTCGGTCTGCTCCGGCGTCACGTGCAGGCTGACGAGATCGCTGATGACTTGCACGGGTCCGCTCTTACAGTTCTTCATGCAGGCGGTGGAATGCAGATCGGGCCGCGTGTCATGGGTCCAGGTGCTGGTGAGGAAGCCGTCGCGATTAGGCATCTTTACCGCCGCCAGCGTCTTGGCATCCATCACCGCATTGGCCGGCACGATATTGTTGAGATTGAGAATGAACGCCACGACAGCATAGACTTGGTCGTCTGACAGCGTTTGGGGCGCAGGGAAGGGCATCGCGCGGCGCACGTAGTCGAAGAGCGTCGGAGCATAGGGCCAGTAGCTGCCGACGGTCTGCACGGAGCGATCCGCGGTGAGGGTACCTTGGCCACCGGCAAGCACGGGATAACGCCCGGCTCCTTCGCCGAAGACGCCGTGACAAGAAGCGCAACGTTCCTCGTACACCTTCTGCCCCTCGGCTACCGTTCCGCGCCCTGCGGGCAACCCTGCGCCGCTCAGGCCATTGACGTCGATATTCCAGCCGGCAATCGCAGCCGGCGTCGCGGGCTGTCCGAAACCGTACGTTTGGGCCGTCGCCGTGCCGGCCGCCAGTGCACCGGCAAGCGCCACAGCCAGCACACTAATTGACTTCAACACTGTCGACCGTCCCGTTCTGGTTGACGCGCCACGTATAGATGGCATTCTTGTGGTAGACTGCGTTGCTGCCCCAGGCCTTGCGCATCTCGACGATCGTCGGCTGGATGTATCCGGTTTCGTCGATGACGCGGCTTTGCAGATAGGCGAGCTGGCCGTTCCACTCCCACGGAATACGGAAGCGCGTAAGGCTCTTGGTCAGCACCGGCTCCTGCAGCGAGGCCGGCGCCCAATTCGCGCCACCGTCGAAAGAGACGTCGACGCGCTTCACCTTGCCCAGGCCCGACCACGCCAGGCCCGAGACTTCGCAGAAACCTTTGCCGGCTAGCGGTTTCTCGGGACATGGACGGGTGATCACCGACTTCGCCAGCATGGCCCACGTGAACTGGAGAGCCTTGCCGTCGGCCATGAGCTCGGTGTACTTGGAAGTCTCTTCGCGCGTCTCCCAGGGCTCCTCGCCGAACTTCAGACGGCGCAGCCATTTCACGCTGGTGTTCGCCTGCCACCCGGGTACGACCAAACGCAGCGGGTAGCCGTTTTCCGCGCGCAGACGCTCGCCGTTCTGAGACCACGCCACCAGCACGTCGTCGGCGGCCTTCTCGATCGGGATGCTGCGCGTCATCGCGGCGGCATCGGCACCCTCGGCCAACATCCACTTCGCTTTGGGCGAGACGCCGGTTTCGTTCATCAGCGTCGAGAGCTTCACCCCGGTCCACTCGCAGCAGTGCACCATGCCGTGTGAAAACTGCACGCCCTGCATCTGCGCACCGCGCCAGTCCATGCCTCCGTTGGCCGCGCATTCGGTGAAGTAGATGCGGCTTTCGGTCGGGAAGCGCATGAGGTCCACCATGCTGTAGACCATCGGACGCTCCACCAGGCCATGAATCATCAGACGATGTTGCACCGGATCGACGACTGGCGTCCCGCCATGATCGCGCACGAAGCACAATCCGTTGGGCGTGATGACGCCGTCGAGATCTTGAAGCGGCGTGAAGCTCACCGATGACTCCGTCGTCGCGGTGAGAAACGGCACGTTACGCCGGATGACGTCGCGTTCGTACTTGACCGGTTCCCCGTACGGCGCGGCCTCCACACCGGTGCCAAGCTTCTTCATCCACGACGGGACGTCCGGCGGCAGATTACCGCTCTGCACAGCCGCCTGCGCCTCTTTGGATCCGGCGATCCCCGCGAGCAGCGCTCCGCCGGTTACGGCTGCGGCGCTCTGGAGAAAATGGCGACGATTGTTTTTCATACCTGCACTCCCAACACCACCTGCCGGTCAGCCGCACGCGGCGATGCCGCGTGGATCGGCACCGCTGACGCGCACGAGCTGACGCGGCGGAATGCTGACGGATTTTTGACGTTCAAGATAGGCGCGCACGACGTCGAAGACCGGCGGGCCCTGCGTGCCTTGACGGACCGAGGCCCAGCCCGCGACGACGTAGCTCTTGGCAGGATCGACCAATGTACCGTTACGCGCAAGGGTCAACTCCGAGATACGCTGCCCCATCGGCTTGGCAACGTCGATGGCGTAGGAGATGCCGCCGACGCGCACCATGTCCCCGCCTTGCTGGTAGTAAGGATCGGGGTTGAAGAGGTTGTCGGCGATGTCTTCCATGGCCGCCTTGAGCTCCGCGCCGGTCATGCTCTGGCGGTAGGCGGCGGGATAGGTGATCGCCGTCTGCTCGTAGAGGTCTTCCAACGTGATCTCCTGACCGGCTAGTAGCGTGGGACCCCACCGGAAGCCCGGTGAGAGCGCGATCTCGGCATTGCGCTCGGCCAAGAGCGCATCGCAGATCAGGTCGTCGAACGTGCCGTTGAAGTTGCCGCGCCGGTAGAGCATCGTCTCGGTGCGCGCGAGCACGCGACCCAACTCCGCTTGATAGGGGCGCCTGATCCCGGCGACGAGCGCTGCCATCGCGGGATCCGGCGCGATGGCGTCGCTGAAGACGGGAATCAGCCGGAAGCGGTAGTCCGAGACGGCGTGGTCCTTGACTTCGAGATCCAGGCGCGCCAAGAACTTCCCGTGCGATCCCGACGCGATCAAGAGCGTCCGGCCGACGCGGACCGCTTGTGGGATCGCGTCGTGTGTGTGTCCGGTCAAGATCACGTCAACGCCCTTGACCCGGGCCGCCAGCTTACGGTCGACGTCGAAGCCGTCGTGGCTCAAGAGGACGACGATATCGGCGCCCGCGGCGCGCGCCTGATCCGCCTGCTCCTGGACGCGCCGCTCGTGGATGCCGAACGTCCAGCCCGGAATCAGCCAGGCCGGATTGGCGATGGGCGTGTAGGGGAACGCCTGGCCGATCACCGCCACGCGCACGCCGCCGCGCTCGAAGATCTTCGAGCCGTCAAAGGCCCAATTGCCCCAGGTGCTGTCCTGCACGTTTCCGCAGAGGAACGGAAACTTTAGCTGTGCCACCAGCTCTTTGACGCGCTCGGTGCCATAGGTGAAGTCCCAGTGCGCCGTCATGGCGTCGACGCCCAACTCGTTCATCGCACGCACCATGTCCGCGCCCCGCTCCTGCAGCGAGACGTAGGTGCCCTGCCAGGTGTCACCGCTATCGAGCAGGAGCGTCTGGTGGGGACGCTCGGCGCGGATTGCCTTGACCAGCGTCGCGATCCGGTCCAAGCCCCCCAGCTTGCCATATCCTCGCGCCAGCGCCTCGAACTCCGAGCACGTGAAGGCGTAGGCCTCCGGCGTCCCGGGGGCGATCTTGAAGGCTTGCAGGAGATGGTCGCCGGTGAGGTGCGGAGGCAGTCCGGCCGCGCCACCGGCGCCGATATTGATGCTCGGCTCGCGATAGTAGAGCGGCGTCAGGTGCGCGTGAATATCGCCGAAGTGCAGCAGCGTTACCTGCCCGAGCGCCTCGAATTGCAGGAGGTCGCGCTGACTGAGCGCCTGCAGCGCCGCGGCGCGCGCGAGGCCGCCCCCCGCTCCCGTCAATACGGTCGTGGCCGCAGCTACTTGCAGAAAGTCGCGTCTGCTCAGCATGGCGACGCCCTACGTCACGCTGATCTGGGCCTGGTTCTTATAGACCGATCCGTCCTGATCGGTCCAGGTGAACTCGAAGGTTCCGCTCCGATCGACTTTCACGAAAAACGAGACGAACGGGTTGGACGAGATCGAAGGCGCAAATTGCATCTTGAAGACTTGCGCCCCGTTGAATGCCACCGTGAACAGCGTGATGATCTCGCGCGGAATCGTCTTTCCGTTGGAGTCCTTGACGAATCCCGAGTCCATCGGATGCATGACAATTGACTTGATCTCGATGAGATCGCCTTTCTTGGCGGTACTCGGCACGAGCAAGCGGGAGGTTACGTTTTGCATCTGCGCTTCAATACTCCGGAGATCAGCCGCCGCAGCCGCCGATGGTTACTTTGATGGTCTTAGTCGCACTCCACAGCGTGTTATCGCTCATCAGCGCGACAGCCGTGACGGTCTGCGTCTTGGCCAAACGCATGCGAAACTGTACCTCGGCCTTAGCGTTGGCGGGCGAAAGCTCGATGACGGTGACCGCGGGCAGCGGATTGCCCTCGGCCGCCATCGCGATACCCTTCACGTAGCTCTGAGCCGTCATGGGGCTGTCGACGGTGAGGGTAATCGGAACGACATTACCGTTTTCAGCGATATCAGGGGCGCCGATCGTAATCTTGCCCGGCGTGGGCTTGGCTGGGCTGAAGGCTGCGAGCCACTTCTCGACGTCGGTGGCGTCTGCCGCCGCTGCCGTGGGGAAGAGCCCTGCCAGGGCGGCGGCGAGCAAACCGCCGCCAGTCGCGAGAACGAACTGCCGGCGCGTCGTTGCCGGGATATGGGGATCAGAGTCGGGCATTCGCATCTCCTAGGAAGAACAAGGGGCGGGTGAAGCGGCGGGAGTGGTCTTCTTGATGCTCGCAAGCGCAGCATCGAGCTGCTCCCAAAAGAGTTCTTGGCCGGCGTAGCCAACGATGCGTGCCGCCTCGCGCCCGCAGTGCATCACGACGAACGTCGGCGTGAAGTGGATGCCCGCCACGGCGCGCAGGTCGGCGGGGCGCTCGGCATGGATGTCGACTCGCCGCAACGGTACCTGCTTAGCCTCATCGGTCTTGTCGTAGATCTTGCCGATCTCACGATTCCAGGCGGCGCAATAGGGGCAGCCTTGCTGTCCGAACATGACGAGCTCGTCGCCCCATGCGGGCGCGATGGCACCCAAGAGCATAAGCATGATCAGCGGCACGCTGCCAAGTGCGGCAACGATACGTCCGGCCCTAGCAGTGCAGCGGCGCATGGCAATACTCACTCAGCGGAATGGCGGCGGCAGTACCCGCGGCGAGCCGGCGTGCTTGACCGCGTCCGTAGCCGGCGATGAGCTCCTCCGCATAGGCACGGAAAAACTGCTCGAAGCGATCGGGGCCCACGACGCCGGTAGCGTAGAGTCCGCCGCTCTTGTTGTCGTACTCCAGCGCGATCGTCGCCAGCGGCTGCGGCGCGGGCCCGCCCACGACTTTGGCACCTTGTGCCGGATCGTAGACGCTGTTGTGCGCGCAGCAGACGATGACGCCGGAACGCCCCGCGACGGCGCTGTTTTCCGCGGAGTAGGTAATTGGGCTCCCCTCCTTAGACGGATACGAAAGCTGATGTGCGCAGATGGCTGAGAACGCTACGATCGTTCGCTCTGGGCCGGCCCCTGCCGCTGCTGCCGCCGGCAGATGGATCAAGAACGAGGGCGTCCCCAGATAAGGGTAGAGGAAGACGTACGCCTCCTGGACGGAGAGCCGGCGCACCGAGAGCGGCTTGCCGGCGCCGTCCACGAGTTGCACGCGGTTGAACGCCTTGGCCTCCGCGGCCGCAGCGACCCCACCCAAGCGTGCTTGAAATTGAGCGGCAGCGGCGAGGCTACAAAGCCGGACAAACGATTGCCTGCGCACTCAGCCTCCTACTCGAACATGTCCCGGTAGAGGCCCTTGGCCCACTCGAGCGCCGCGCGGCCCATCTCGGCGTTACGGTTCTCGAAGAGTTTGACGTCCGCGAATTCGAAGGAGTTCTTCTGCTTGTCGAAGGCATAGCGGGCGTCCACGGAGATCGCCTCATTCGGGTTGATCGATACCATCGAGAAGCAGAGCGTCTCGGGACTAGTCCACTGCAGATCCTTGCCCTGTGCACGCGCGGACAGGATCTTCGCAACGTACTTGCCCTCACTATTCGAGGTGTTACCGCTCTTGGAGTAGGGCATCGGACGCGAGTCCCCCGTGACGTAGACGCGCTCGTCTCCGATCACGTTGTACATGTATGGGTCGATGTGGGCCTCCTTCTGCAAGCTGGCCGGATCCATGAGGCCGAACTGCTCGACGAGCGCCGCCGCGCGCACGCCTGGATAGATCGCCGCATCGTCGAACGGGAAGGACTCGAACTCCGTCTTGATGACCTTCTTCTCCGGATCGACGCCGGAGATGGTGATCGACGGCTTGTACTCGATGATGCCGGGATAGAGCTCGCTGAACGCCGCGTGAAAGCCCTTGGCCTTGATCGTGACGTCCGGGTTGAAATCGAGGATCACGACCTTGCCCTTGACGTTGTTCTTCTTGAAATACGCTGCGATCATGCAGGCGCGCTCGTAGGGCGCAGGGAGACAGCGATAGTTGCCGCTGGGCACGGTCTGCACGAAGACTCCGCCCTCGAAGGCATGGACCTTTCTGCGGATCGTCACATGCTCGGTGGACATCGTGAAGCCACCGGGGAAGTTTCTGCGCAGGGAGCACTCGGTCTCAGGATCCTTCACGCCGATGCGGCTGTAGTCGTAGTCAATTCCGGGCGCCACCACGAGATAGTCGTAGGCGATGCTACCGCGGCTGGTATAGAGCTTGCGCGCCGCGCGGTCGAGTCCGATCGCCGTGGCATTGAAGTACGTGTAGTTGTTGTTCTTGGCCGCGTCGAGAAAACTATGATCGGCCAGGAACTCCAGGCCGATCACGTCCGCATACCACAGGTTGCTCGAGAAGCACGAAGCGTACATGTCCCGCTTCTCGACGAGCACCACGTCGAACTTCGGATTCTCGAGTTTGGCGTACTTGGCGATGGTCAGGCCCGAGGTGCCGCCGCCCAAAACGACCAGCCGTGTGCCTGCCGCCTTGGGAAGGTCGGCGCTGGGGTCGAGCTGGACGACCGGGCCGGCAAGGGCGGCGTCAGCCGGCCGGGGGCGCACCTCGGCGACGGCTGCCATACCCGCAGCCGCTAAGCCGGTCATTTTGATGAGATCGCGCCGCGATAGGTCACTCATAGGAACCTCCAAGCAAAAGGGGGAGGCGTGAGCAATCCAACGGGCATACCCTTCTGGCAGCCACTGCGAGTGCCCCTACAGCGCCAGTTCAGACTCTCGAAAGGGTAACTTCAGACGCCGTGAAGTCGAGCCGGCGGGAGCGTCTCCGCGTCCAGGCCGCTCAGAACATCCCCAGTCGCGCAGAGCCAAGCGAGGAAGACGCGCGTAGCCTCGTTCTCCGCGCCCAGCGGTGTCACGGCGATGATCTTGCGGCGCAGATCGACACCGTCGACGGGGAGCGCGACCACGCGCGAACAGCGCATGGCCCGCTCCGCCAGCAGCCGCGGCAAGAGGGAGCAACCGAGTCCCGCCTCCACGGCTTCTACGATCGTCCCGGTGCTCGGGAGCTCGTGCACGATGTCGAGATCCTCGAAGCGGCTGCCCAGCCGGCTGCGCAGGAGGGCGGTAATCGTCGACCTCATGCCGTGCAGGACGAGTGGTCCAGCCGCCAACTGCTCCACGGTCACCGCCGGTGCAACCGCAAAGGGATGATCGAGCGGGAGCAGCGCTACGATCTCGTCGTCGCCGATGGAATAGATCGCGGAGGCTTCGAGATCGAAGGGCTCCGCAGTCAAGACGACGTCGGCTTCGCGGCGCGAGCACGCCGTCTCCGCCTCGCGGCAGCCCATGATCGAGATGTCTAGGCGCACGTCCGGGCGCGCGCGTGTGAAGCCCGCGAGCACGGGAACGAGCGCCAGATCGGCAACGATGCGTGCGCTGACCAGCCGCACGTGACCGGTTTGGCGCAACGAGAGATCGGCGATGCGCTGCTCCAGCCGATCGAGTAGACCCAACACCTCACGGGCGGATTCGTAGAGCTCTTTACCGGCGGCGGTGGGAACCCAGCGGCCCCTCACCCGCTCCAGCAGCGGGAGTCCGACCGCATTCGATAACGCGGTCAGTTGCATCGAAACGGCCGACTGGCTCAGGTAGAGCGACCGCGCCGCAGCGATGGCATGACCCACTTCCACGACACGGACGAACGTGCGTAGCAGCGTCAGGTTGAGATTGCCCGAGAGCCCTCGGATCCCGCCGCGCATCTTACGGAATGATTCGTTCGACCAACCAGACGTCCCTCGCTAGGCAATCCAGACCTCTGAAGGAAGCAAGAAAGCCAGGCTACTACCCGAGGGTACAATATGTGCCGAGGAGGGCAACCCGATGGCGACATTTGCGTTTTTCGGTTCGTACACGAGTGACGCGTGGGCGCACATGATCAAGAACCCCACCGACCGTACCGCCGAGATCAAGCGCCTCATCGAGGCAACGGGCGCGAAGTTCGTCGCCGCGTACCTCATGTTCGGCACTGACGACTTCCTCATCATCGCCGAAGGCAACGACGTGGAAGGTGCCGCGGCGGGATCGATCGTCGCGGCCAGCTCAGGTGGCGTGAAAGCGCTCAGGACTCATCAGCTCTTCCCGATGAGCGAGATGCCGAAGATCCTCGAAAAGGCGCGGGCGGCGGTGGGGAGCTATCAGCCGGCGTAAGAAACCCGATGATGCGAGGGTGTGGGCGCCGGGCTCGCACTCGGCTGCGGCGGGTCTAGGAGCATGTCGTGCACCAGCCGGGCGCGCTTGGCGGTGTCGGGGATGATCGAGTCACCGTACCCCGGGAGATCGATGTCGCCCACGTACGGGACCTGCGCGGTGTGAATGCGGGTGGCGTCGATCCCCGCGAACGCCATACCGATCGCCAAGGCCTCGTCCGCCGTGACGTTGGTCTCGACGTCCCGTCTGACGACGTCGATCAGTGCGTGCGCGTGCAGCAGCGTGTTGACCTTGTTCTCTCCAAGCTTGGCGACGATCGCTTTCACGACTTGCTGCTGGCGCATGATGCGGCAAGGGTCGCTGCACCAGTCATGGCGGAAACGCGCGTACCCGACTGCCTGCGCGCCGTCGAGATGCTGGAGGCCAGGTTTGAGGTGCACGTGTAGGTGCCCCCAGGTGTCGTCGTAGTTGATTGGTCCGTTAGGGCCCTGATGCACGAGTGCGTCGGAGTTCTTGACCACGACGTCCACGCCACCGACTGCGTCGATCAGATCCTTGGTCGTGTTGATGCGCAGGACCACATAGCGATCGAAGCCAGGCACGCCCAGCCACTGGGAGACAACCGCCTGCGACTCCGCGATGCCGCCGTCCGACTGCGCTTGGTTGATCTTGGCGCGCCGGCCGTCCGGCAGCGTCGCCACCATGTCCCGCGGAACCGAGAGCTCGTAGACGCGCTGGTTGGTAAAGTCGAGATTGAGCGCCATGATGATGTCGCTGCGTGAGTGAGCGGAGAAGGGCTGATCGGCATCGGTGTAGTCGTAGTCCAAGCCCACCACCAACACGCGGATGGAAGACTTTCCGAAGAGCGAGCGCGGATCCGGGACGAACATCGCGTGGCGAACGATACCGCCCCAAGGCAGGTGCTTGGCCATGACGGCGAATCCCAAGACCGCGGCGGCTACGGCCAGCGCGATCGCGCCAAGGAGCGGCAAGCGGGTTTTGCCCGCCGGCGATTCTGAATGCTGCATGTGGGTGTCCTGTCGAGCGAGCGGTGGGAGAGAACGCTAGATCGACAGAGCGGGCGGGGCACAGCCCGCCAGGCGCTCCAACGCATCCTGGATCGGACGGCGGATGGCCGCGCGAAACGCTGAGGCCAGCGCGGCAAGAGGCGCTCGCGGGCGCCCGAACACGAGCAGATAGACGAGCGCCACGACGCGGACCAGCGTCCGTGCCGACCAGCGCAGGAGACGCGAGAGCGCGAGCGTCACCACGACGCAGCCCGCGGCATGCACCGAGAGGCTGATGAGCATGGGGCCGCCCAGCCAAATCGTTCCCCCCAGGGGATGGCCGGTGATGACGATCTGCTCGACGGTCTCCATCGCGCAGAGCGCACTCAACTGCAGTGCATAGATGACCGGAAGCAACGGCGGCAGCGCCACACGATCGACGGCCCGGGCCAGCGTCCGCCGCACGAGCGCGATGATGAAGGTCAGCGAGAGCGCCGCACCCACGCCGAGCGCGGGAATGACGTCGATGGTGCTGTGATCGGTGAGTGGGCCGGGGCCGAAGAGCCCGCTGTTGGAGAGCGTCTCCATCAACGGATCGACGAGCGCGGCCGCGGTACACGCCGCCGCGACGCAAAAGACCACCAGGGGCATCGATCCTCGGAGGCGCATCCGCTGGCCCCGATTCGCTAGGCGGGCGGCTCGCCCTCCTCGCGCTCCTGCTCGCGCAGATCCTCCGCGTTATCCACCAAAACCCAGCGATTGGCGGCATCGCGCCGCTGCGGATCCACGTGCATAGCAAAGTAGCGCACGAGCTCCTCATCGGAGGCGCCGGAGCGAATCAGTGCCGTAAACACCTCCGGCGTGACGCCGCAGCGCTCGAGAAACCCGTGCGAGACCTCACAGTAAGCCGTGTAGTCACCGATGGTGCCAGCCTGCTGGGCCCGCACTTTATCGGCCAAGCGCGCAATCCAGACGAAGTCACCCAGCTTCACCCTCCCCGCGCGCGGAAACGCAGTCCGGAGATCCGGGGCCGGAGCATGAGTCATGATGCTTGCCTCATACTCGTCATCATGCACGCCGCTGGTCGCGCCCGGCAAGTGCTTTTGTTGCAGAGAGCGCAAAGGGCGGCGGCGGTAGCGTGGCCAAAGAGCGTGACATCGATGCGCGCACCCACCCCACGCTCGACCCGAGTCCGAACGCCGCTACGCTCCCTGCACCAGCACGTGAAGCGTTTCCGTCAGCAACGGCGCGTTCAAGCCGGTTCGTTGATCGTCTCGATTTTCGGTGATGCCGTGCTGCCGCGGGGAGGCTGTATCTGGCTGGGGTCACTGATCCGCTTGCTGGAGCCCCTGGGTGTAAGCGAACGGCTGGTGAGAACCGCTGCCTCGCGGCTGGTGAAAGACGGGTGGTTGCGCACGCAGAGCCTTGGCCGGCGTTCGAATTATCTCCTGACCGACACCGGACGCAGGCGTTTCGGGCAGGCTGCGCGCCGCATCTACGCCTCCAGCACACCGCCATGGGACCGCCACTGGCGCTTGATCCTGCTCGTCGGCGACCTCAACGCCAAGGAGCGCGAGCGCATCCGCAAGGCCCTCTTTTGGCAAGGCTTCGGAACGCTCAACGGCGACTGCTGCGTGCATCCCAACGCCGACCTGGTCTCAGCCTTCGACGCGCTGGCCGCGGAAGGGCTCGGCGCCTACGTTCCGCGGCTCATGCCGCTGCAATCCGGCGACGGCATGCGCATCACCTCGACCAACAACGGCGATCTCGTGCGGCGAGCCTGGAATCTCGAGGGGCTGCGCACCGGCTACGACGCGTTCATCCGCGCCTACCAACCTATCTACACGGAGCTCGCTTCCGAGACGGGGTCCGGCGTGGCGGAGGAAGACGCGTTTCTCGTCCGTGTTCTGCTGATCCACGACTACCGGCGCCTGCTGCTGCGCGATCCCGGCCTCCCCGACGCGCTGCTGCCCCGCGACTGGCCCGGCCAGGAGGCACGTAGGCTCTGTCGCGACATCTACCGCTCCTTGATGGTGCCGTCGGAACGCCACCTGACGCTGCATCTGCAGCTCGCCGACGGATCGACTCCGGCAGCCGACGCCTCGCTCAAGGCGCGCTTTTCCGCAGCGCCACCAGGGTGAGGACGTCGTAGCTGGCCACCAGCTCGTCATCCTGATTGCGAACCTCGACGTCCCACGTCACCACACCCTGCCGGCGCCCCTGCGCATCGCTCTTGTGGCGGTCCACCTTACGCTTGCAGGTCAACCGCGCCTGGATGGTGTCGCCGATGCGCACCGGCTTGATGAAGCGTAGCGCGTCTAGTCCGTAGTTTGCCAGTACCGGGCCCGGCGCGGGAGAGACGAAGAGCCCGGCGGCGGCGGAGAGCACGAAGTAGCCATGGGCGATACGCTGCCCAAATTGCGACTCGCGCGCGGCAACCTCGTCGAAATGCATGTAGAAATAGTCGCCGGAGAGGCCGCCGAAGGCGACGATGTCCGCCTCCGTCACCGTGCGCCGGTGCGTGAGTAGCGACTCACCGATCTTCAGCTCGTCGTAATACCGCCGGAACGGATGGACCTCGCTCTCCAACACGCGTGCGCCGCGTACGTACTCACCGGCCACGGCGGAGATCATCGTGGGCGAGCCTTGCACGGCGGCGCGCTGCAAGTAGTGCATGACGGCGCGCAACCCACCCAGCTCCTCGCCGCCACCGGCCCGGCCGGGGCCGCCGTGCTTGAGCGGCGGCAGAGGCGAGCCGTGGCCGGTCGATTCCGGTGCCGCTTCTGCGTCGAGCACCAGAACGCGGCCATGATGCACGGCCGCGCGCCGGACGGCATGCGCCGCGAGCGCGGGGTCGCGCGTCACGACCGACGCCACCAGACTGCCCTGCCCGCGCGCCGCGAGTGCCAGCGCTTCGTCGAAATCATCGTAGGGCAGCACCGTGCTGACCGGCCCGAAGACCTCGACGTCATGTACCGCCGCCGTCTCGTGCGGACGCTCGCACAGCAGCAGCGTAGGCATGACAAAGGCCCCGTAGCGAGCGTCGCCACTGGCGGGGCCGCCGGCGGCGGAGCCGTCGTAGATGGTCGAGCAGACGGTCTGGAGACTCTTCATCCGTGCGAGAACGTCCGCTTGCTGTGCGACGCTCGCAAGCGGTCCCATCTTCACGCCGTCTCCGCGCGGGTCGCCCACGACAACCCGCGCCAGCCGGCTGCAGAGCCGCTCGGAGAGCGCCTCCGCCACCGCGCGCGGTGCCAAGACGCGCCGGATGGCCGTGCACTTCTGACCGGCCTTCACCCGCATCTCCTTCACCACTTCAGCAGCGAAGAGATCGAACTCGGGGTCGTTAGGCGTGACATCCGGTGCGAGGATGGCGCTGTTGAGCGAGTCCGCCTCCGTGTTGAACGGAACGCCACGCGCCAGCAGATTCGCATTGCCGCGCAGTAGCGCGGCGGTGGCCGCCGACCCGGTGAAGGTAACGCTGTCCTGGCCGTTCAGTCGATCCAGCAGATCGCCGGTCCGGCCGATCACGAGCTGTAGGCTGCCCGCGGGCAAACCACCATACTCGAGCATGAGCCGCATCAGCGCCCACGTAAGATACGAGGTACTGGTGGCGGGTTTCGCGATGCAGGGCATCCCGGCGACGAAACTCGGAGCGAACTTCTCGAGCAAGCCCCAGACCGGGAAGTTGAAGGCGTTGATGTGCACCGCAACGCCCTCACGCGGAACGAGGATATGGCTGCCGACGAAGTGCCCCTGCTTGCCGAGCGAAACCACCGGCCCTTCGTGCAGCACGTTTCCATCGGGCAGCTCGCGGCTGCCCAAACTCGCGTACGCAAACAGCGTCCCGATACCGCCTTCGATATCGATCCAACTATCGGCACGCGTCGCGCCGGTGTGAAACGACCACGCGTACAGTTCCTCCTTGCGCTCGGTGAGGAACGCGGCTAGCGCTTTGAGGCGCCGCGCACGCTCCTGAAAATCGAGCGCGAGCAGGTTGCGCACGCCCTCTGCGCGCGCGTGGCTCAGAGCCTCACCGAAGTCAGGCGTTTCGCCGTGCGTGCGCGCGACCACGACGCCCGTAGCGGCATCAAGGAGCGACTCGTTGGCTTTGCCGCCGAACCACCGGCCGGCTAGGTGACTCTGCAGGACGGGGGCATCGACGTGGGGAGCGTGCGCGATCTCGGTCATTCCTCTACCTTTACTTCCAAATGTTTTATGGACGCTCGAGCGCCAGCGCAACGCCCTGCCCGATACCAACGCACATCGTGGCCAATGCGCGCTTTCCCTGCACGCGCTCCGCTTGGCGCAGCGCCGTGAGAACCAAGCGCGAGCCGGAGGCTCCCAGCGGATGTCCCAGCGCGATGGCGCCGCCGTTGGGGTTGACACGCCGGTCGTCGCCGGACAAGCCCAGCCGGCGTAGCACCGCCAGTGCCTGCGCGGCAAAAGCTTCGTTGAGCTCGATCGCATCGAGACTCTCCAGGCTCCACGCGAGGCGAGAGAGCAGCTTGCGTGTCGCCGGCACCGGGCCCATTCCCATGATGCGCGGCTCCACGCCCGCGCTGGAGGCACCGGCCACGCGCGCGCGGGGCGTGAGATTCCAGCGCCGTACGGCTTCGTCGGAGGCCAACAACAAGGCGCAAGCGCCGTCGTTCACACCGGAGGAGTTGCCGGCCGTCACGCTGCCGCCGGGACGCACCGACGGGCGCAGCCGGCTCAGTTGCTCGAGCGTGGTACCGGTACGGGGATGCTCGTCGCGCTCCACGATCTGCGACTCACCCTTTGCGCGCGCAACTTCCACCGGCACGATCTCGCCCGCGAAGAAACCCGCCTGTTGTGCCTGCTCGCATTTGCGCTGCGAAGCCACGGCAAAGACATCTTGATCCTCGCGCGACACGCCGAACTCGGCGGCCACGTTCTCCGCCGTCTCGAGCATGGAGTCGATACCGACGCGCGCCTCGAGCTTCGGATTGACGAAACGCCAACCGATCGTGCTGTCGGCCATCTCGGCTTTACGCGAGAACGCCGCATCGGCCTTACCCACGACGAACGGCGCGCGCGACATGCTCTCCACGCCGCCGGCTAGCACGAGGTCCGCCGCTCCGCAAGCGATGGCACGTGCGGCTTGCGCCACGGCCTCCATCCCGGATCCGCACAGACGGTTCACCGTGCAGCCCGGCACCGTGACGGGAAGGCCCGCCAACAGACCCACCATCCGCGCGACGTTGCGGCAGTCTTCCCCGGCCTGGTTTGCGCAGCCGTAGTAGAGCTCGTCCAACGTCTCCCAATCGATGCCGGCATTGCGCTCCATCAGCGCGCGTACCGGGACGGCGCCGAGGTCGTCCGGGCGCACCGCGGCCAGCGCGCCGCCGTAGCGCCCGAAGGGCGTTCGCCAACCGTCCACGATCCAGGCCGGTCTGCTAAGCATCTTTGGGGCGCCGATCGATCACGCGCCGCGCCTTGCCGACCAGGGTCCGCTCGATCGAATCTGCCGGCAGGACGTGCACGCTGCAGGTGACGCCCACCATCGTCTTGATACGGTGGGCGACCCACTGCGCGATCTGCTGGCGCTCCTGCTCCGACACGTAGCTGAGGAACGGCTCCAGCTCGCAGTGTACCTCCATCTTGTCGAGGTAGTTGTCGCGGCTGAGGTGGATCTGGTACATGCCCGAGAGTTTGTCGTGACGGAGTACGATTTCTTCGATCTGCGTGGGGAAGACATTGACGCCGCGCACGATGAGCATGTCGTCGCTGCGCCCCACGATCTTGTCGAGCCGGCGGAACGCGCGTGCCGTAGGAGGCAGCAGACGCGTCAGGTCCCGCGTGCGATAGCGGATGACGGGAAAGCCTTGTTTAGTCAACGTCGTAAAGACCAGCTCGCCTTGGCTGCCGTCGGGCAGAACCTCGCCACTGACCGGATCGATGATCTCCGGATAGAAATGGTCCTCCCAGACCACCGGCCCATCCTGAGACTCCGCGCACTCGCAGGCTACGCCCGGTCCCATGACCTCGCTCAAACCGTAGATGTCCACGGCTTTCAAACTCGTCTTCGTCTCGATGTCGCTGCGCATCGCCTCGGTCCATGGCTCGGCGCCGAAGATGCCGATGCGCAACGAGCAGTCGCGCGCGTCCAAGCCCTGATGGGCGAACTCCTCGATGAGGACCTGCATGTAGCTCGGCGTGACCATGATGATGTCGGGCTTGAAATCACGGATGAGCTGCACCTGTTTTTCGGTCTGCCCGCCCGAGACGGGGACGACCGTGCAACCTAAACGCTCGGCGCCGTAATGCGCGCCTAGCCCGCCCGTGAAGAGGCCGTAACCGTAGGAGACGTGCACGATGTCGCCAGGCTTACCGCCCGCGGCGCGGATCGAGCGCGCGACCAGGTCCGCCCACGTGTCGATGTCTTCCTGCGTATAGCCGACCACGGTGGGTTTTCCGGTCGTCCCCGAAGAGGCGTGCACGCGCACGATCCGTTCGCGCGGCACGGCGAACATTCCAAAGGGATAATTGGCGCGCAGATCGGCTTTGGTGGTGAAGGGAAACTTCGCGAGGTCGGCAATGCCGCGGAAGTCGTCCGGATGGACGCCGTGTTCGTCGAAGGCGTGGCGATAGTGGGCGACGTTTTCGTAGACGTGCTTGAGCGTCCAGCGAAGCCGCTGCGTCTGCAACGCGCTGATCTCATCTCGACTTGCATGTTCGCTCGGATCGTAAGCGGCTTGGCTGGCGTTCAACATGACCAGTTCCTCCTAGGCGAGTTAGCGTTGGCCGTCGGTGTGGGTTCCTAGCACGGTTTTAGCGGTGAGCCGATAGGAGCGTCCGCGAAAGAGCGCGACGCGTTCCAGGCGCTGATTAACCACCACCACGTCATAAACGCCGGTGCGGCCGCTGAGCGCCTGCTCGGCGCAACTGGCGGTGAGCTCGTCTCCGAGCTTGACGGAGGCGATGAAGTCGATGCTCAGGCTCGCCGCGACGGTGGCGTGGTTGTAACTGTTACACGCATAGGCAAAGGCGGTATCGGCGAGCGTTGTGATCAGCCCGCCGTGGCACGATCCAAAGCCGTTGAGCATGTCGGCTCGCACCAGCATCCGCGCCACGCAGCCGCCGGGGCTGACTTCCAGCACCTCGATGCCCAAGGCGCGCGTGGCGCCGTCGTCGGCCAACATACGATCGCGCACCAATTCGGCCACGCGTTGCGCGCTCAGCGCGGAAGTCTCCATGGCGGCGCGCCCTCAGCGGTCCGTAAACCGCGGCGGGCGCTTCTGCGCAAATGCAGCGACGCCTTCGGCGAAATCGGACGCAAAACCGAGCTCGCGCTGCGCCTGCGCTTCCGCATCCAAAGCAGCTTCCAGTGACGTGCCCAGCCCGCGATCGAGCAGCGCGCGGGTCCGCGCCAGCGCGCGCACCGGCAGCGCCGCCAAGCGCGCCGCCACGGCCACGACCTCGGACTCGAACGCGGCGTCGTCGACGCACGCCCAGATCAAGCCCATCTGCTCGGCGCGCTCGGCGGGGAGCTTCTCTCCCAAGAGGCACAGGCCCAGCGCACGCGCGCGGCCGGCCAAGCGCGGCAGCACCCAGGTTGCGCCGGTGTCGGGGATCAGCCCGAGTGCTGAAAAGGCCTGTACGAACGAGGCACCGCGGCGGGCTATGGCGATATCGCACAGCAAGGCGAGCGACGCGCCGGCTCCCGCCGCAACGCCGTTGACGGCCGCTACGGTCGGCACGGGCATCGCGCGCAGGCGCAGCGCCAGCGGCTTATAGTTGCGCTCGACGACATCGCCCAGGTCTTTGACGCTACCATCGTCCGGGGCCACGGCGGGGTCTTTCAAGTCTTGACCGGCGCAGAACGCACGCCCGGCGCCGGTGAGCACCACGCAGCGCACCTCGCGCTGCTCCGCGGCCTCGTCGAGGGCGCGCTGCAACGCGGCGATGAGCGCGCCGTCCAGGCTATTCAAGGCCTCCGGACGATTGAGCGTCAGCGTCAAGACGCTCCCGCGCCGCTCCGCGAGCAAGTTCGGCGGGCTCTCTTGCATCATCATGTCAGACCGGCAGCGCCGGCGCAGGAGCGACGACAGCCAACTCTTGCTGCGTGAAGAAACGCTCCTTATGGGTGGTCTGCTCCGGTGCACCCAAGGTTCGCGCGGTGCTCAGGCAGGCATCCACGAAAGCCGGGCTACCCGCCAGAAAGACGCTGTGTTTGGAGAGGTCGGGATAGAGACCGGGTAGGATGGCGTCGATGCGTCCGCTCGAGAAACCTTCGGCGCGCTCGCGCGTCAACGTGATCGAGTAGTCGAAGTTACGATGCTTGGTGCGCCACCATGTCATCATCCCGGCACCGTAGACGTCGTCACGAGTGCGCGCGGAGAAGATGAGGTTGACGCGCTGCTTGTAGCCGCGCCGCAGCGCTGCTTCGGTCAGTGCCAAGAGCGGTGCCAGGCCGGTCCCCGCCGCCAGGCAGAGCACCGGCGTTTCAACGGATGGATCACCGATGAACGCGCCGTAAGCGCCCGAGACCTTGACGGAGGCGCCGATGTTGAGCGTTTCGTGAATCCAGCGGCTCGTCACGCCGTCGTCTTCGCGGGCAATCTGGAGGACGATCTCGCCGTCAGGACGCGGTGCGTTGGAGATCGAGTACGGGCGTGCCGGGATCCCGGCGTAGGCGTCGCCCAGCGTGACGTATTGACCCGGCCAGTAGCGCAGGATCTGGCCGACTGGGCGCAGGTGCAGCTCGGCGACCCGCGCGGCGACCATGCGCTTGTCCACCACGACGAAGAGCGCATCCTCACGCGGCGGAAACAGCTTGGGCAGCGCGTCCAGCGTGCCCCAATCGATCACCATCTCTTCGGAGATGGGCTTGGCCATACACATCAGGCCGTAGCCCTGACGCCGTTCCTCCGGCGTCAGGGCCATGTCCAGAACCACGCCTTGATCGAACTGGCCTTCGAGAACTTTGACTTTACATTCGCCGCACGCGCCCGCGCGACAGTTGTTGGGGAGGGCATACCCGCCCTTCTCCAAAGCGGTCAAGACAGTCTCGCCGCTGGGGCACTCCACCGACTTGCCAGAGGGATGCAGCACGACACGCGCCATCCTACCCACTCCTTGCACGCACCAGCGTGACTAGAACACCGGGACGATGTCGTCCATCTCGACGTCGGAGATCTCCTCACCGGTGATGCCGACTTCGGGAATGGCAGGGAAGGGGATCTGGTAGCGGTCGAGCACGCCCTTGAGATTGAGAATGGCGTTGCGCCAGTTCTCGCGCTTCATCTCGTAGCTGGGGATACCGAAGCCGGCGGCGCGAGCCACCGCCTCGGCCTCACGCTGCGTCACGATGAAGTCGGCGGGCAGATCCCAGAAATCGGCCGGCGGCTCGAACAGCACGGCGGAAAGGAAGAGATAGCCAGCCCGGATCTGCTTGGTGATGATCGGCTTGTTTTCCGGCGCCAGCTTGGGGTAGTCGCGCTCCATAACGGCCATGCAAATCGCCATGTGGCGCCCCTCGTCGCGGCCGATATTGCGGAAGGCCTCCTTGAAGACCGGCTCGCGCGAGTTCTCGTACATCTGCTTGAAGATGGTGGCGGCGGCGATCTCGCCCATCAAGAACGAGCTGAAAAGCACGGCTAGCTCGTACTTTGGCACGGCGGTCTTGTAACCAGTCCAATAGCGCCCGCCGTTGAAGTACAACCACTTCGCGTTCTTCAGCAAGCGCTTCCCAAGATCGGTCTTGGGCTGGTAGGTGAGAGGATCGGTGTGGCCCAGGAACTTGGTGATGGCCAAGCCGCACATCATCTCGTGATTCTGCTCGTCACGAGTCACCGAGAAGAACGCGCGGCGGACGGGGTCTTCCTCGTGGATTTCGTACGTCTTCACGAGCGCTTCGGCGAACACCGGCGGAGCCGAAGCATCGAACACGGAGAGCAGCGTCCACCAGTAGGCGATGGCTTCGCGCTCCTCCCACGAGTAACTCTCGAGGTCGAGCGTATCCCACGGAAGCTTTGCCGGATCCCAGCTCTCGCGCAACGAGGCCTCCCATATCTCCTGAAGCTTATGGGTGTCGGCGCGCCATGACAGGGGGTAGACGTTGGGCTGTGGAGTCTCCGGGGGGAACTCCATCTTGTCCGAAAAGCGATCGTTGTGACCGGACATCTGTTCCTCACTCGGCGGCGGTACGGGTATGGACCCGCGGTGGGTGACGCGCTTATTATGATACATAATCTAGGCGTATGTCAATCTTTTTGTATCATATCAACCCGATTCTCGCGCTCGTTCGTTATTGAGACTTGAGTCCTTGACGGGTATGCGCACCGCCGGGCGCAAAAGAGTCCATGGCAAGCGGCGCAGAAATCCGCGCGAGAGAGTTGCTTTGAGAGGAGCGATCAGATGGCACAACAGTTCGACTACGTGATCGTCGGCGGCGGCGCCGCGGCGGCGACTGCGGTTGAGGGTATCCGCGCGCACGACGAGCGCGGAACGATCGCCATCTTCACGCACGAATGGGCGCCGCCGTACCAGCGGCCGCCGCTCTCCAAAGAGTTTCTCCAGGCGCGCGCCGGCATTGAGAGCGTGCTAATGCAGCCGGCGCCGTGGTACGGGCAGCGCGGTGCCAGCGTGTTCGTAGGCTCCGACGTCACCGCGATCCAGCCCGAAGAGCACGCCGTCAGCGCCGGCGACGGCCGCGTCGGATACCGTAAATTACTGCTGGCGACGGGGGCGACGCCGCGCCCGCTCGCCGTGCCGGGCGCCGATCTCGAAGGCGTGTTCATGCTGCGCAGTTACCTCGATGGCGAGCGCCTGCGCGCGGTGCGAGCCACGGCCGAGCGCATCGTGGTCGTCGGCAGCGGCTTCATCGGCATGGAAGTCGCGGCTTCGCTGCGCTCCGGCGGCGCGGCGGTCACCGTCGTCACGATGGACGAGCGGCTCTACCTGCCCTTCGGTAACGACGTCTCGGCGTTCGCCAAGAATCTCTTCGACCGCCACGGCGTCACCACGCGCTTCAAGACCACGCTGCGCTCCATCGACGGCGAGGGACGCGTGAGCGGTGTGACACTCAACGACGGAACGCATTTGGATGCCGATGCCGTAGTGGTGGGCATCGGGGTGGTGCCGGATACGGACCTGGCTTCCTCCGCTGGACTGCGCGTTGAGAACGGTATCGTGGTGGACGACCGCCTGCGCACGTCGGCGCCTGACGTCTACGCCGCGGGCGACGTGGCACGCTTCCCTTCGTACCGCGGCACGCTCACGCGCGTGGAGCACTTCGACCACGCCTACGCCTCCGGCAACGCGGCCGGTGCCAACATGGCCGGCGCCGACCAGCCTTATCGCTACATCCCCTTCTTCTGGAGCGATGTCTTCGAGTTGGGCTTCGAGTTCGTTGGGGAGGTCGCGCCGGATGCGCGAGTGAGCACGGGCGAGGTGGCGAGCGGCTCCTTCATCGTGGAGTACCACGACGGCAACCGGCTGGCAGGCGCACTGTTGGCGATGCGCTCGGGTGAGGAGCGCGACGCCTATCGGAAGCGGATCGAATCGGCGTAAGCGAAACAACAGGATATGCGGATTGTCTCGTTGCTGCCGTCGGCCACGGAGATCCTCTTCGCGCTTGGCGCCGGCGACCGCGTGGTGGGCGTCACGCACGAATGCGACTATCCACCCGCGGCGCACGCGCTCCCCAAGGTCACGGCGAACGTATTGCCGCAAGGGCGGCGCTCCGGTGACATCGACCGGCACGTGCGGGCATCACTGCACGGGGGCTCCTCGATCTATCTCCTCGACCACGCACTGCTCGAGACACTCGCACCGGACCTTATCATCACGCAAGAGCTCTGCGACGTCTGCGCGGTCTCCTACGCGGAGGTCAGTCTCGCGGTGAAGCGGATGACCGCCGATGCGCGCGTCGTCTCACTCGATCCGCACTCGCTCGACGACGTCCTCGACACTTTCACGACGGTGGGCGCGCTCGTTGGGGCCGCAGGCCGCGCTAGCCAACTCTGTGAGGAGTTCCGTAACGCCGTCGAGCAACTGCGTCAACGCGCCGCCACGCTGCCTCGAACGCGCGCACTCTTCCTGGAATGGATCGACCCTCCCATCAATGCCGGACATTGGAACCCGGAGTTGCTGGAAGCCGCCGGCGTTGAGGTGCTGCTCGGCGCGCCTGGCCGCGACGCGCATCGGATCACGTGGGAGGAGATCGCCGCGGCCGACCCCGACGTGATCCTCGCCGCTCCCTGCGGCATGAACGTCGAAGCGACGCAGCACGAACTCGCAGGCCTGGCCCTGCGTCCGGAGTGGCGCAATCTGCGCGCGGTGCGTCAAGACAGCATCTGCGTCGTCGACGGTAGCCAATTCTTCGCCAGGCCAGGGCCGCGCCTAGTGGAAGGCGCGCGCCATTTCCAAGCGTGGCTCGCAGCGCGGCTGCCCGCTAGCCGGTGAAGTCGGCCGTTCTGGTTTCGGCACCCGGTACCAGCCAGGGGAAGACGTTGGTCGCCACCGCACTGTGCGCCGCGCTCACCCGTACGGGGCACACAGTCCAGGCCTATAAAGTCGGGCCGGATTACATCGACGCATCGCTCTACCGGCGCGTCTGCGGACGCCCGGCGTATAACGTTGACCTCTGGCTCGACGGCGAGGCGGGGGTGCTGCGCCACGTCCGCCGTACACGCGGCCACGCCGACGCCTTGGTCTTCGAAGGCATGATGGGGCTCTTCGATGGAGACGACGAAGGCGAAACGTCGACGGCGCGCGTTGCGACGTTGTTGGACATTCCCGTCATCCTCGTGCTCGATCTCTGGACGTGCTCGCAGACCGCGGCGGCCCTGGCGCTAGGCTGCTTCCAGTACGATCCGCGCCTGCGTCCGGCCGGTGTCATCCTCAACCGTACCGGCGGAGAGCGCCACGCACGCACGGTGCGCCAAGCGTGCGAGCGCGCGGGCCTACGCGTGCTGGCAACGGTACCACACGATCCCGCCTTCAACGCGGGGGAGCGTCAGCTCGGACTCGATCCTGCCGCCGTCGAGGAGCGGGCGCCGGCGATCGAGCGGCTGGCGGAATATCTTGGCGAACAACTACCGCTGGATGAGCTCTTTCCCGCGGGCAAGCACGTACAAGCCGGCGAGGCTGCTGCCGATGACTGCGGAGTTCCGCCCGTGCCCATCGCGTTCGCGCACGACGACGCCTTCTGGTTCACCTACGCGGAGTCACACGAGGCGCTGCGCGCCGCCGGCGCGCAACCCGTGGCCTTCTCCCCACTCCACGACCGCACGCTGCCGGCTGGAGTACGCGGCCTTTGGATCGGTGGCGGCTACCCGGAACTGCATGCTCAAGCCCTCGAAGCCAACCCGGCGATGCGCCACGCTATTGCCGACGCCGTGCGTTCCGGGCTACCGACCTACGCGGAGTGCGGCGGCTTGATGTATCTGGCAGAGCGCTTGAAAACCGCGGACGGGTGCTATACGATGGCCGGCGTCCTACGCGGCTCCACGTCGATGATCCAGCCACGCCTGCGCATCGGTTACCGGCACGCACGCACACTGGTGCAGACACCACTCGATCCAGCCAACTGCGCGCTGCGCGGCTACGAGTTCCACTACGCCTCCAATCGCCTGCACGAGGCGCCTGCCTACGCCTTCGACGTGGGCGGACACGACGGCGCCCACCGCCCCAACCTCCTAGCCGCGTTTCTCCACCGGCACTTCCTGCCGGGCGACGCGGCGATCACGCGCTTCGTCGCGGCCTGCGCGCGCTCCGGCGCCTAGGGCGTACGAATGCGTTCGTAACGCGAGCGGTCATCGCCCACAGGGATTGTCGCATCGATGCCCCACTTGCCGGTGACGCCGCCCGCCGCTGCCGAGGGATCCAACGACGACCCTAGCGCACCCGCGACGATCGTGACGTCCCGCTGCGGCTGCACGCGGTTGGCGATGGCCCACTCCACGTCTGCTGCGTCGCCGACATCGATATCCTCGTCGACCACCACCACGCGCTTGATCTCATTGGCTCCCGAGAACGCCGCCAGCATCACGTTCTTCGCCTCGCCGGCGATCTGCGGCGCCATGGCGATCACGGCGTGATAGCGGCAGCCGCCGGCGAAGGTGAGCGCCACATCGCGTACATTGGGCGAGACATGGCGCACCGCGCGGAAGACCGCAGCCTCGCGCGGCAGCGCACCCAAGAGCATGTGCTCGCGGCTGGCCGGAAGGATCGTCTGGAAGTAGGGTTCGTGGCGGTGGTAATGCGCGTCGATCTCGACTACGGGCTTGTCACCGCGCGACCCATAGGTGCGCGGGAACTCGCCGAACGGACCCTCGGGCTCGCGCACGCCGGCGAGCACGCGCCCTTCGAAGAGCTGCTCCGCCAACGCCGGTACCGCGATGCCATGGCGTGGGCTGCGCACGACCGGAATCGCCTCCCGCAGGAGCGCGCCGGCGATTCCGGCCTCATCGACACCAAACGCGGTGATGGCCTGCGAAGCCAAGAGCAGCCCGGGCGGTAGGCCCAGCGCGAATGCAACGGGCAGATCGCGCCCCGCAGCCTCTTCGACCGCAAAGATGTGGCCGAGGTGGCGCGGTAGGATCAGCGCTCCCACGCGTCGCGCGGCATTGATCTGCAGACGATGGATCGACCAATTCTGCACGCCCGTCGCTGGATCGCGCACGATGGCGACAGCGGCGGTGATGTAGGCTCCGCTATCGCGCTGGTGGTGCCAAGGCGCGGGCAGGAGGTCCAGCCGCACTTCGGGTTCTTCCACCTCGAGCACGGGCGCCTGAGCCGGCTGGACTTCGCGGGGTGCAAGCGGCTGGGCTAACGCGCGCAAGTACGCGGCCAGCATGTCCGTGGGAGCAACGCCCAACGCCTGCGCCATCTGCGCGCGCGAATGCAGCGTACCGCCCACGAGCACGGAGGAGCGCCGCTGGTCGACGTCCTCAAACACCACGGCGGCGCGGCCGTCGTGCTCCTCCAAGATCCGCGGCACGTCGTAGCGGAGGTCGAGCGCACCGCGCAGGCGCACGAGTTGCTTCTGATCTTCGAGAAACCCAAGCCAGCCGCGCAGATCCGCGAACGCCGCGCCCATGCGCTAGAGGCCCGCGACGTCCGTGCAGATGTGCTTGCTCTCGGTGTACTCGTAGAGCCCCAGCCGCCCGCGGCTGCGCCCGAGGCCACTGGCCTTCATGCCGCCGGACTCCGCCTCGGCGAACGTGCGTAAGTAGGTGTTGATCCAGACCGTGCCGGCCTTGATCTCACGCGCGACACGCTGCGCCCGCCCCAGGTCTCGCGTCCACACCGCCGCCACCAGCCCATAGCGCGTGCCGTTGGCCATGCGCACGGCTTCTTCTTCCGACGCGAAGCGCTCGAGCACGGTCACGGGTCCGAAGATTTCTTGCTGGATCACCTGCGACGAGAGCGCGGCGTTCTCCAGAATCGTCGGCGCGTAGAAGTGACCCTGTGCCAACGCGCCCTCGCGCAAGCGCTTGCCACCGCAGAGCAACGTGGCGCCCTGCTCGCGCGCCGCATCCACCGTAGCCTCGATCTGCGCCACCTGCTGCTCCGAGATCACCGGACCCATCGTGGAGACGGGGTCGAGCCCCGGTCCCACCAGCACGCGCGCCGCGCCCGCGAGCAGTTGCGCGCGCACCGCATCGTAGCAGTCGCGCTGCACCAAGATACGCGTGGCGGCCATGCAATTCTGCCCGGCGGTGCCGAACATCGCACGCAGCAGCAACGGCAGCGCCTTCTCCAAGGGCGCGTCCGCAAAGAGCACGTTCGGAGACTTGCCGCCCAACTCCAGCAGCACTTTCTTGATGCCGCCGGCGGCCAGCTCCATGACGCGCCGCCCGGTTGCGGAATCGCCGGTGAAACTCACAGCGTCCACACCGGCGTGACCAACGAGCGCCTCGCCCACCG
>SCRI01000028.1 GCA_004298675.1 bacterium
AGGATCCCGACGATCTGAGCCTCCGTGAAGCGCGATTTCCTCACGCGGTGGTCTCCTTGCTGGGCACTTAGCCCAAGAGCCCACAAATTCCGCTGGCCTACTTTCCGGGGCTCAGGTCAGTCTCGCCACGACCGGAACACCGCGGGTGGCGAGCGATTTCTACGAAGTCATCAAAAACGACGATACGGTCGTCGTCGACGCGCACGACCACCTTCTTACCGGCCAGGCGGTAGGGAACGGAGTAAAAGTTGCGCAGCACCTGCACATGGCAGTCGCTGCGCACGCGGTGCTCCGACCAGAGCGCCAGTGGGTAGGGTTCGGGAAGCTGGCCGCGGCGCTCAAGTGCGAGCAGATCGTTGGGAACCTTTCCGGTCTGCGAGTGCGGACGGGCGTTGACCGACCGTTGGTGCCCGGTAACCGCAGCCTGGAGATCGGCGAGCGTGGCGAACGTTCGGCCGCGTAGGTGCTTCTTGAGCGTGCCGTTGCCGCGCTCCACGCTGGCTTTATCGGTGGGCGTTCGCACCCGCGCCGGTGCGGGCGCCACGCCGTAGTGCGCGCAGAAGGCGGCGAAGTCACGCTGGTATGGGCGCAGCCCCATCTGTCGGCGCAAGACCGCCGAGGTGAGGTTATCTGGCACTAGGCGCTGAGGGATCGCGCCGCTGGCCTGCAGCGCCCGCTGGATGCAGCCCAAGAAAGTTGGTCCCGTTTGATCGAGCACGACCTCCAGGTAGCGCCAGCGTGAGTGCGGCCAGATCATCTGGAAGCACCAGGTTCGTACCCGCCGCCCCTGATGATCGACGCGTGCCAGCTCGGTAAAGTCGACCTGCGCCTCTGCGCCGGGCAGATGCTCCAGCCGCTCGTAGACCTTGGGCTCGTGATGGCGCAGCCGGCGCACGGCGCGCTTGACGGTATCGTAGCAGCCGGTGAAGGCCAGGTCGGTGCGCAGTTCCTCGTAGATGCTCCAGGCGGTGCGGCCGACGGCGGTGAGTTCAGTGATGCGATCGAGAAAAGGGTCCAGCTTTGAGGGCGGAGTTGCCCGTTGCGGGGCCTTGGCGCCACGGTCGATCTTGTCGAGGTGCCGCCGCACGGTCTTGGGGCAGATCCCGAGACGGCGGGCGATCTCCCGGGTTGCCATCCCCTGGCCATGCCAAAGACGGATGGTCTCAAAGAGTTCCAAGCGAATCACCTTTCCCTCCGGAGCCGTCGGTCTGTGGCGGCTCCGGAGCTTCATGTTCGAGGGAAAGGTGGGGGCGTTTTCTTTCTCGCTACCCGGGGGCGCCTTGATTCTCCCTCACAGTCAGGTGGGCGTGGCTGCGTTACTCTTCCTCTTCCCCGCCCTCTAGCGCCAGATAGGTCACCACATCCCAGGCGTTGTGAATCCCGATCACGATGAGCAGCATCGTGGCGGCCGCAAGGGCGAAGAGCGCATCTGCTGGTGATCTTGGCAGCAGCACCGCTGTCACGGTAATCGTAAGCAGCCGCTGCGGACCCGGTGATCGTGTAGAAGCTCGACCACGGAGCGATGAAGAGCGTAGCGGTAGTCATGGGCGTCCTCCGGCATGTCACCGCTACGACACCGTGGGATTTCAGCCCTAGGCCCGCCTCACACCGCGCGGCGATGGAGCTGCGCCTCGGCGCGCTCGCGTTCCTCGGTCGAAAGCAGATCCAGCAGGCGTTCGCGGTTCGATGGGCGGCCCGGAACCTCGGCGATAACCCGTGAGGGCGAGCCGGCCAGCACCACCACCCTTTGGCCGAGCCGAAGCGCCTCATCGACATCATGCGTCACGAAGACCACGGCCGCTTTGGAGTCGGCGACGATCCCGGCCAACAGATCCTGCAGCACGCGGCGGCGCAGCGCATCGAGTGCGGAGAACGGCTCGTCCAGCAGTAGGACCTCGGGCTGGCGCACCAGCGCTCGCGCCAGTGCGACGCGCTGTGCCATGCCGCCGGAGAGCTGCTTGGGCAGCAGATGTGTCGCCGCCGCCAAACCGACGCGTTCGAGCAGCGGCGCCACACGCGCGCGCTCCTCGTCGTCGCGAGCGGCGAACGCTACGTTCGCCGTCACGTCCCGCCATGGCAGCAGGCGCGGCTCTTGAAAGACGAAGGCCACTTTGCCCTGCACGGCGCGCACGCCGCCGGCGATAGGCGTCAGCCCCGCAATGGCGCGCAGCAGCGTGCTCTTTCCGCAGCCGCTAGCTCCCACCACGCTTACTACCTCGCCGCGCTCCACGCTCAAGGTGAGCTGATGCAGAACCTCGCGCCCGCCGAGGGTGACGGTGAGCTCGTGCAGATCGATGCCCTTCATGTCGCCAACCCGTCCGTCCAGCGTAGCCAGCGCCGCTCGAGCGCGCGCATGCCCATTTCACTGAGCTTGCCGCAGAGCGCCAACAGCAAAATCGCGGCCAACACCTCGTCGGTGCGCGAGGTCTGCTGCCCCTCGATCAGCAGAAAGCCGAGGCCGCGCGTTGAGGCCAATAGCTCCGCCGCCACCAGAAAGAGCCACGCTTGAGTGAGCCCCACACGCGCTCCCACCAGCAGCGATGGTAAGGTCGCAGGTAGAACCACGCGCAGCGCCAGCCGCCAGCCGTCGTAACCATAGATGCGTGCCACTTCCACCAGCTTACGATCCACGCCGCGAATCCCCGAGACCAGATTGACGTAGATGGGGAAGAAGGCTCCGATGGCCACCAGCACGATCTTGGCGCTCTCGCCCACGCCGAGCCAGATCAACAGCAGGGGCACCCACGCCAGCGATGGTACTGCCCGCACCGCTTGCAGCGTGGGATCGAGCAGCTCCTCGCAACGTCGCGAGAGGCCCACGCACGTGCCCAGCAGCACCGCCACGGCGAACGCAGCGGCGAAGCCGATGAGAACGCGTTCGACACTGGCCCCCAGATGTTCCCAGAGCGCGCCGCGCGCGGCGAGCTGCTGAAGATAGAGCCATACCAAACGTGGCGAGGCGAGTTGATACGTTGGAATGCGGCCCGTTGCCGTGAAAACGAACCAGCCCGCGAAGAGCGCCGCCGGTGCCGCCAGCGGTATCCAGCGTGTGCGCTTAGCCACCGGAGACCGCGACGTGCGCGGGCGCCGAGTCGATCAGCGCGACCAGATCTTGCCGCAGATTCGCTCCTGGAACGGCGAGGTGCTCGGCTTCGATGATGGGGATCACCGCTTCAAGCGCCTTACGGTAGGCCGCGCCGGGCACGGGATCCGGGTAGTGCGTGCGCTCGCGAATCTCAATATCGGCGACGCGGAGCGAGATGCCGGAGGCCTCCGCCAGGATTTGACTGGTTTCATGCGGATAGGCGATGGCGTAGTGACGCGCGCGTTCGTAGGCACGCAGCACCGCCTGCGTGAGCTCGGGATTGGCGTTGATGAAGTCTTCGCGCGCATTGAGCGCGCCGTACGTGTTGAAGTTGAGGTTGCGGTAGAGCAGGCGCGAGCCCGCGTCGAGTTGGGTCGCCGCCATGTACGGATCGAGTCCCGCCCAGGCGTCCACGTTGCCGCGTTCCAACGCCGTGCGCCCGTCGCCGTGCTGCAGGTCCAAAATCTCCACGTCCTGCTGCGTCAAACCCACCTGGTGCAGCGAACGTAGCAGGAAGAACCACGGATCGGTGCCTTTGGTAGCCGCAACGCGCTTGCCGCGCAGTTCCTTGACGCTGCGCAGCGGCGAGTTCTTGGCTACGACCAGCGCCGTCCATTCGGGTTGCGAGTAGAGGAAGACGGTCTTGATCGGCGAGCCGTTGGCGCGCGCCAAGAGCGCGGCGCTGCCTGCCGTGGAGCCGAACTGCACCGCGTTGCCGGCCAGTAGTCCATTGGCTTTGTTGGAGCCGAGCGAGAGCAGCCAGTCGATCTGCACGCCATGAGGTCGCAGCGCATCTTCGGCCCAGCCGAACTTTTTGAGTACTAGGCTCGCGGGATTGTAGTACGCGTAGTCGAGCCCGATGCGTTTGGGAATGGCCGCTCGCGTGGCGTTGGGGAGCGCCGCCGCTCCGACGGCTGCGGCGAAGCCGGCAATCAGCGTCCGCCGGCTGAGAGTCTGCCTAGTCATGTCGCCTCCGGATGAGATGGGAAAGCGAAGATTATCAAAGTAAATCTACTTACATGCTACGGTATCCGGTTGCGCCTCGTCCATACCCCCACCGAGGGAAGTGGCTGTATCCAAATCCTTGCCGGGGTGCAGACCCTCCGATATTTCGTGGCCAGCCGTGTCACGTGCTAGGGTCGCCTCCAGCGGCCCTAGTAGCCGCGCTCACATGACGCTCGCATCCTTCTCCCGAGATCAATCCACCAGGATGCCAACGCCTGCGGACCTCTGGCGATTGGATGCGGTGTGAGAACACATAGCGTGCCGTTAGACCATGCGACCTCCCCTATGGTGAGGGCTACGCCCGCGATGCGCTCGTAGTCCGCACGGTACTTCAGGCCGTAAAAAACAGCGAACGTCGGTCGAAATGTCCGTAGCCGGGCGGCAAGCGTAACGATACGCTCGGCGCGGAACCTACTTCGATCCGCCTCTTCGGCCAGGTTGCGGGCGTGAAGCGCGGATAGCTCGGCGACGACCGTCTCACCATCCGCTGTTCCCCATTTGTCGCGCTGATATAGACTAATCGCGGTGAGGTCTGCAGGCCTCCCTTGAAACGCAAGAAGCAATTGGATGAGGCGACGCCATGTCGGCTGAGTTGGTGGCCTCTCACCGGTATGTAGGGTGGTAAAGCCGCACGCGAGATGGTGCTGCAGGCAGTCGATGAGGTCGGTCCCGCCCAAGCGAAGCCAAGCCTCGCAGCTGGCATGGCCATCGCTGCCACCGGGCTCCATTCCCACAAACCAGTAGGGTGCATTCCAGCGTCCGTAACCGAACCACGATCGAGCCGCGCGCTCCATAGCGCCCGGTTTCACGTGCGGTAGACCTCCCGGCGGTGTCCAATCTTTAGTACCAGAACGAGCAGCGTATCGTCATCGATGTCATAGATCACACGGTAGGACCCAACGCGGATCCGAAGCATGCTACCGCCGCCCTCGAGCTTCTGATGACCACGCGGCCGGGGATTTGATGCTAGGGCGTCGATTACGCGCGCGATGCGCCGTTGGTCGGCGGTCCCAAGGTCAAGGAGAGTCTTGCGGGCAGCCCGAGTGAACTCGATACGATAGGTCACGCGCGGTGAAGATCAGCCTTGATGACTTCCCAGGAGATCGTCCCATGCTTCCGTGCGTCCTCGCGTGCAGTGCGCGCATCGGCGAGATCTTCCGCGTCCTCTAAGCGCTGAAGTGCCTCCAGCGCCGCTAGTGGCACCAGGGCCGCCACCGCTTTGCCGCGGCGCGTAAGGATGACCTCCTCCCCGCCGTAAGCGACCCGGCTGACGATCTCGCTGGCGCGCTCGCGCAGCTCCGTCGCCGCCACCGAACTGTATGTTTTGGCCATAATGTACTAAACGTACATAAAATACGACGTGGAGTCAAGATACCACATGGCCATCGATAGCGACCGTCCGCCCGCTAAGGCAGCCTGCCGGCCAGACCGATAACCAGCCCATGACAAGCCGGGAACGCGACGACGCCCTCCAGCCGCGCATCCTTGCGCATTATCAGATGGTCGGCCCGTTGCTGGAGCGCAGCTTCGCCGGCGCTCCCATCGTCTACGCCAGCTTTCCCGCCGGCTTCGAGCAGCCGGCGCGCTACCGCGTGCTGGGCATACCGCTCTCGGAGCGCAAGCTGCTGTGGGCGTGCCACCGCTACGACGCGGTCGAGTTCTACACGTGGGCTCCGCTCCCGCAAGACGAAGACCGGCTGCGTTTTGCCCGCATCCTCGTCGAAGGCTCAGCGCTTCCCAAAGCCCATGCCGCCATCGTCACGCAGGCGATGACTGGCCGGACCTGGTGCCGCAGACGCAGCCTTGCGTCGATGCGCGAACGCAGGCGCTCATTCATCGCCTTGAGGCCGCCGCCGTCGGCACAGACCCCGCCGCCTTCGAACTCGCCGTCTGCGACACGTTCGTGCAGCTGGGCTTCGCGGCCACGCATCTGGGCGGTCACAAGGCCCCCGACGGCTACGCCGACGCGCTGCTGGGATCGCTGGGCTATCGTGTGATGCTGGAGTGTAAGACCGGCAAGCAGATCGTGACCAATCCCGACGCCGCCGAGGCCGCCAAGTATCGGGATGCGTATGGTGCCGGCTACTGCGCGTTGATCGGCCCAGCCTACAGTGAGGAGATGGAGCTGCTCCACGAGCTGCAGACGCATGCCGTCACGGCCTTCACCGTCGAGGACCTCAGCACGCTGCTCTCGATCGGCGCGAGCGCGTGCGAAGTTCGACGCATCCTCACGCCCGGCTTCGCCACGGACGTGATCGGCGATCTTCTCTGGGAGCGCACGCACGGCGCGCGCAAGCGCCTCGCCGACGTCGCCGCCTTCGTGCGCGATGCTGGCTGGCAGGCACAGGTAACGGCGGCGCAGGAAGGTGGGCCCACCAATGCACCACTGTTTACCGTCGATGCCGCCATGATGCTCGTCGACGCCGCGCTCCGCCAAGCCGGCAGTACGCAAGCCTGCACGAGAGAAGAAGTGCAGCAGGCTTTCGAGCACCTCACCAATCCGCTGACGGACGCCGCCGTCTGGACCGATGAAACGCACCATGCCATCGTCATCACGGCACAACTGCAGCCTTCACCGGAGCTCCGCGGCGCGTAAACGTCGATCGACCGCCTCGACCGCGGTCTTGTAATCGTCGGGCACCAGGCCGCCGAACTGCTGCTTCAAGTGCAAATCGGCCACGCGCTGCAGCGTGCGTGCGGTGGAGCGCGTCATCACGGGCTCCAAGCCCACTTCGTCCAAGGCGTCGGCGGACATCCCCGCCTCCTCGGCTCGCCGCTCCGCATGGATGACGTCGGTGCGCAGCAGGAAGCGCACCGTGTCCATGAACGGCCGGGCATCCATGAACGCGCAGATCGACTCGAAGACCTCGTCCTGGATGCCGTGACGCTCGCTGGCCAGCGCGCACTCCAGAAAGAGCGCCTCCATGCCTTTCATCACCACAGAGCGCACGATCTTGATGCCGGAGCCGGCGCCCAGCGTCGGGCTCACCACGTCGATGCGCATGTTCCACGGGCTCAGCGCGTCGTGAAAGGCTGGAGCGGCCGGACCGCTGGCTTTGATGAGAACGCGATGCCCGTCTTGCAGCGGCGAGCCCATGATGCCGCCGTCACCTACCGCGGCGCCGCTGGGCTCCAGCGCCTCGGCCACGCGGCGTTTGACGCTGGGCGTCGCGGAAGCGATGTCCACGTATACATGCTGCGGTCCCAGATGATCGCGATAGGCGCGTGCCGCCGTGACGGATTCGCTGCCGGGCACCGCGCTGATGATGTAGTCGGCGGCCAGCGCCAGCTCCGCGGGAGAGCTCACCAGCGTGACGCCCGCCGTGCGGGCGCGCTCTTGGATCAGCGCGCTGAAGGGTCCCTCGAAGGCGCCGATGTCGTAGGCGGCGATCGCCTTCAAGCCTTCCTGACGCAGGCCCGTACCGAGGCCGCTCCCCACCTCTCCGTATCCAACCAGCCCAAGGCGAATCTGTCGACGTTCCATGCTAGTGCAATCTCACTTTCCTGCGAACGCGTTTGGCAGCGCGAGTGTGAACCACGGGACGAAGGCCACGATCAGCAGCGCCGCCAGCAGCACCGCGATGTAGGGCAGCATGGAGCGCGCCGTTGGTCCGATCGCCGTGCCGGCAACGGAGCACGCCACGTAGAAGCCCACGCCCAGAGGCGGCAAGAATGCGCCGATGCCGATGGCCACCAGCAGACAGATCGCGTAGTGCAACTCGTTGATCCCCACGTGCACGGCCAGCGGCAGCAGCAGCGGTGCCAGAATGAGGATTGCGGGCAGCCCCTCCAAGAGCGATCCGAAGGCGATCATGGCCGCCAAAGAGACGATCAGGAAGATAACGGTGCCGGCGTGCCAGTGCTCGATGGCCGTGACCAACGCCTGCGGCACTTGGGCCGCGGAGAGCACCCAGGAGAACGCCGAGGCCGCCGCCAGGATGAACAGGATCATCCCCGACATCGTGCTGGCTTTGCTCATCATGCTGTAGAACGTGCGTAGGCCTAGCGCGCGATACCCGATGCCGGCTAGCACGATGCCGTAACCCACGGCGAGCGCCGAGATCTCGGTGGGTGTGGCCACGCCGGTACGAATGCCGACGTAGAGCATGATCGGCATCAGCAGGGGCAGCACTGCGCCCAGCCCCGTGCGCGCGATCTCTCTGGGCAGTGCGCGCTCGCCGCGCGGCCTGCCGCTGCGCACGGCGCGCACGTAGATGAGCGCCATCAGGCAGAGCGCCACCACCGCTGCAGGTATGATGCCCGCGGTGAACAGCGCCCCCATCGACAGTGTGGTCACGGAACCCAGCACCAGCAGGCCCAGGCTCGGCGGAATCGTCTCGCCCATCGCGGCCGATGCCGCCAAGACCGCCGCGCCCTCCTCGAGACTGACGTTCTCGCTCTCCAGCATGTTGCGCATCACGGGGCCCACGGCGGCCACGTCGGCGGCCTTCGACCCGGAGAGCCCGGAGACCAGATAGAGGCTGACGACGGTGACCTGCAGCAGCCCGCCGCGAATGTGTCCCACCACGGCATGTGCGAACTTCACCAGACGCGCGCTGATGCCGCCGTGTTCCATCACGGCGCCGGCGAGTATGAAGAAGGGCAGCGCCAACAGCACGAAATTCGACATTCCGTCGCTCAAGTTCTGAGGGACGGCGATCAGCGGTGTCGCGGGTGATGGCAACAGATAGATCAGCGTGCTCAAGACCAGCGCGAATCCCACCGGAAAGCCGAACAGTACCGTCACCAAGAAGGCGCCCAGCGCCACGCTGATGGGAATGGCGCCGGTGAATGCACCGGCCCACAGATCGCGCGTGGCTACCACCAGCACGCTCGTGCCCACCAGCACTGTGCCGGTCGAGAGCGCCGTAGCCAACGGTGTCCGGCTCAAGCGCTCGAGCGCGTAGATGGCGATCAGCGCCATGCCTACCAGCAACGGCGCCCCTAAGACGGTGGAGGGTATCCCAAGGATCGGCGTCGTCTGCCCCATGTGCAGGTGCAGCAGCGCGAGCGCGAGATCGCCCGTGCTGCAGGCCACGATGAGGGCCAGCCAATCGGTGGAGGCGCGGCATACGCTGCGCCAGCGCGGCGGCAGCGCGTTGACGATCGTGTGCACCGCGCTATGCTGATCGCGGCGATAGGCAATGGCTCCGCCGATGAAGGCGAGAATCATCAACACCAAGCCGCCGGCTTCGTCCGTCCAAAGGATCGAGCTATGGAAGAATGCGCGAGCGGTGATGTTGGCAAGCACCGCCACCAGTTCGCCCAGCATGGCCAGCCCGATCACGATGTCGACGGCCGTGTCGAGCACGCTGAGGCAGACGTCGCGCGTCACCGCCGCTGGGCGGGTTGCGGCGAGTTGCCGGGCGGACACGGCGCCGGTCCTATCCACCGGTCTCCGCGAGAATCTGCGGCAGCAGGTTTCCGAACTTGGACGTGAACTTCTGGTAGACCGGCGCCATGGCCTTACGGAATGCGCCGCGGTCCACCTCGATGATCTGTACGCCTTGGCTCTTCGAGTACGCCTCAGCCGTCTTGTTGGCCGCCCCCATCAGATCGAGCCAGTAGGTTGAGGCGCCGGCGCCGGCATGCCGGATGACTTCTTGATCCGCGGGCGACATCGCGGCGAGTTTCGGCTTGCTGGCCATGAAGAGCGTGGCGTTGTACACGTGACGGGTCAGCGCGATGTGTTTGCAGATCTCGTAGAGCTTCGCCGACACGAACGAGGGAATCGGCACCTCCAGAGCGCCGATGGTCTTCTGCGAGAGACCGACGTAGACGTCGGGCCAGTCCATCACCACGGGCACGGCGCCGACGGCTTCGAAGATCGCGGCAAAGACGGGTCCGGCTTGAATGCGGATCTTCACGTCCTTCAGATCGTCCGGGCTCTTGATGGCGCGTTCCGCGCACTCCACGTTGCGCCAGGCGTTCTGCGCCCAGCCCAGCACTTCGATGTTGCGCTGCGAGCAATCGGCGGCCAACTGCTTGCCCACGGGTCCGGAGAGCACGCGCGTGGCCTGCGCGACATCCTTGAAGATGAAGGGCATGTCCAACACGCCCACGGTCGGCACGTATGACTCCACGAAACCTGCCGTATGCATCGCGAAGTCGATGGTGCCGGTCTGCAGGCCCGCGACGATGTTCGTCTCGGAGCCCAGCGTGCCGCCGGGAAAGATGTCGACCTTGAAGCGGCCGTTGGTCTTCGCGGCCACCTCGCTGGCGAAGCGTTGCGCGACCTTCATGCTGGGCGTATGCACGTTGTCGGGGAACGCGAGCTTGAGGCTCTGCGCCTCCGCGCCGCGCGCTGGGGCTCTAGAACCCAGAAAACCGGTAGCCAACGCCGCGGTCACCAGGCCGCCGCGCTTGATGAATTCGCTACGATCCAAGGGGCGATCCGTCATGGGGCTCTCCTTGCTAGATGCCGGTGCGAACGAGCTTGTGCAGGCTGGGAAGATCGTGTGGTCTGGGCTCGCCTGGGTGCAGATAGACGTCCCACACCGTCCACGAGACTTCGCCCAGGTAGATGTCGCCGCGCGAGTCGACGGTAATGCCGTGGGGGGCCGTGAAGCGCCCCGTCGGGAGGCCGCTGCGCTCGTCGATCCGCGCGACGAGCGCGCCGTCGTGCGCGAGCATGCTGATGCGCGGGCCGAGGTTGGGGAACCTGCGGTTGAGCGCCATGTGCGGACCCAACTCAGCCACGTAGAAGATGCCGTCCGCCCCGTCCTCCAAGCAGAGTCCGCAGGGGCGATAGAGGTTGTTCCACTGCGTCTCGTAGCGGCCGTGCTCGCCGAAGATCTGGATGCGATGGTTCTCGCGATCCGCCACGTAGAGCCAGCCCTGCGCGTCGCAGACGATGTTGTGCGGAACGTTGAACTGGCCGGGGTCGGAGCCGCACTCTCCCCACGAGAGCAGGTGCGTGCCGTCCGGCGCGAACTTGTGGATGCGCGCGTTTCCGTAGCCGTCGGAGACGTAGATGTCGCCCTGCGGTGAGAGCGCGGTATGGGTGCAGCGATTGAACGGGTGGCCGCTCATGAACCCCGCTGCCTGCCCGGGAATGCCGATCTCCAGCAGCACGGTGCCGTCGGGAGTGCACTTGCGCACGGTGTGGTCGCCGTCGTCCGTGCAGTAGAGTGCTCCATCGGCCGCGATGTGCAGGCCGTGCGGGTGGTGGAAGAGTTCCTCGCCCCAGGTCGTCAGCACGTTGCCGTCGCGGTCGAGCACGATCATCGGATGCTCACCGCGGTTGAAGACGAAGACGCGGTCCTGCGCATCGACGGCGACGGCGGCCACGTCCTTCAGGGACCATCCTTCCGGCAGCTTCGGCCAGTGCTCCGCGAAGCGGTAGGCGTACGGCGCTGCGCCGACCAGCGCCGGTGTTGCGGTGGCCATCAGGCGGTGACGGCGGCCGGCATGCCGATCTGCGTGCGGCGCAGATGGCGGCGATACGAGCGATCGAAGTTCGTGCGCGCGTGCTGGAGCTGCAGATTGTCCCACACAACGAGGTCGCCGGGGTGCCAAACGTGCGTGTAGACCACCTCGGGGCGATCGACGTATCCCGCCAGCTCGTGCGCCAGCGCCAGGCCTTCTTCGGCGCTTAGGCCCACGACGCGGTCGAAGTGGCGTGGGCTGCAGAAGAGCAGCCGCTCTCCGGTGATCGGATGCGGAAAGACCAGCGGATGCGTGGACGTGGGCATTCCCGGGCGCGGGTCGGGCCCCGGAATCGGGACGTGCTTGTTCTGATCGGGGTAGGTGTGCACGATCTGCAGGTCGGCGATCCGTGATCGCACCTGCGGCGACAGCAGCTCGTAGGCCAGTTTCACGTTGGCGAATTTGGTCTCGCCGCCGCAACCCTCGGGCGGCGCCTCGATGGCGTAGAGCATCAGACCGCGCAAGGGATTGTCCGACCACGAGTGATCCACGTGGAAGGCCAGCTCTCCGTGCGGGGTGAGCCCGTCGGGGATCACGTTGGAGACGTAGTTCTGATCTCCGTACTCGCCCTCGGTGGAGATCTCGCCGAAGATGCGAGCCACGCGCAGCTGATCCTCTTCGCTGAGCTCTTGATCGCGGAAGAGCAACAGCGCATGGCTGTGCCACGCCTCGCGCAGCGATCGCTGCACATCTTCCGCGACGGGCCGGCGGAGATCCACGCCCAGAACTTCGACGCCTGCGATGGACGAGATCGGACGGAGAGCGAGATTGGTATTGCTCATGGACAAACCTCTCTCTTAACGGCGCGATACCACTTGTGAATCGCGGCCGGTTCTGCTATCGTTGTGTCTATGGAGTATACGCAGTATTTCGCGTATTTGCAATATACATGGTGAACCAAATGTTGACCCTGAGCGACCAAGCGTACGAACGCCTCCGCGGCGCCATCTCGGCGGGCCAGTTGCCGCCCACGCAGGTGATCCGGGAAGTCGACCTCGCTCGCGAGTATGGGATGAGTCGCACGCCTATCCGGGAGGCCCTGCACCGGCTGCATACCGAGGGGCTCATCCAGCAAGCCGCGCCTGGACGCTACGTTGCGCTAGAGCTGGGGCCCAAAGAGCTGACCAATATCTATCAAGTGCGCGAGGCGCTGGTGGGCATGGCGGCCCGGTTGGCCGCGAAATGCCGCACCCGCGTCGACCTCGCGAAGTTCGAGGACACGCTCGAGGCGCTCGACCGCGCCTGCGAGGCGCATGCGGACGACGAGGCCGACAATCTCGTGCGCGCCTACTTTCATGCGATCGCCCAGGCCAGTGGTAACGAGTATCTGCACGACATGCTCGGGCGCGTCACCGATCTTTTTCGCTACCGCGCGCTGGCCGTCAGCCACCCAGAGTGGCGGGACCGGCTGCGGCGGGAGCACCGTGCGCTCGTCGATGCGATCGCCGCTCAAGATCCCGATCTTGCGGAGCGCCTGGCACGCGAGCTGATCGTGAAATCGCTGGCGATCCGGATCGCGGATCTCGGCGCAACAAACATACCGGCATCATCGACTGGTTGAGGTACGCTCGTGGAGCAGTACGACGTCATCGACTCCCATGTCCACTACTGGGAGGCCAACCGCCCCGATCGTCCGTGGAGCAGCGACGGTGCCGATATCGGCCCGCCGCTCTCGGCTGAAGAGCTCTTGCGCGATGCCGCCGCGGCCGGCGTCTCCAAGATCTTACAAGTCACGCCCAGCATCATGGGCTTCGACAATCGCTATGCTCTGGAGGCCGCGAAGCGCTACCCCGAGCGCGTCATCGGGGTGATCGGGCGCTTCGATCCCACCGGTAGCGATGTCGCCTCGCGGCTAGCCCACTACGTCGCGCAGCCCGGCATGCTCGGCGCGCGCATCACCTTGATCAAGCGCTGGGAGCGCTGGCTGCTGGACGGCGTTCTCGAGACGTTCCTGGCGGAGGCAGGGCGCCTGCGGATGCCCGTGCAGATCTACGCGCCCAACCAAGCCGCACCGCTGCGCGAGGCCGCCAAGCGCCATCCCCAGACGACGTTTCTCGTGGATCACATGACGCTCAGCCACAGCGATCCCACGCCTTTCCAGCGTTGGGATGATGTGTTGATGCTTTCGGATGTACCCAACGTCTACGTCAAAGTGTCGTACTTTCCCGAAGTTGCGCACGGCGCTTATCCGTTCAGGAGCGTGCAGCCCTACTTTCAAGGCCTCTACGAGCGCTTCGGTGCGGACCGGCTGATCTGGGGCTCGAACTATCCCCCGTCGCGTTCGGCCTGCACGTACAAGGAGTCGGTGGAGTTCGTCGCGGATGCGCTCCCGTTTCTGCCGGCCGCCGATCGGCGGAAGATCCTCGGCACCACGCTGTTGAGAGCTCTCGGCCTGCATTGAGCCGGAGCGTCCTCGCTCCCCTGCTCCTGGTCTTTCTTTGGTCCACGTCGTTCGTGCCGAGCAGGATCGCGGCGCTCGACGCGCCCCCGCTGTGGTTTCTGGTGGCGCGCTTCGTGACCGCCGGCCTGTTCTTCACCGTGCTCGCGTTGGCGCTGCGCGTGCCGCTGCCGGCCACGGCACGCAGGTGGGCGGCGCTTGCGGCGGTCGGCATCTTTGGCAATGCCGGCTACTTGGGCCTCTCGTACGTGGCCCTCGAGCACCTCTCGTCCGCGATGGGAGCCATCATCGCCTGCACCAATCCGTTGATGCTGGCGGCTGTGTCGCCGTGGCTGCTGCGCGAGCGGCTCACGCTGGACAAGTCTCTGGGCATGATCCTAGGCTTCGGCGGCGTGGTCATCGTCATGTTGTCGCGGGGCGGCGGCGGCTCTGCTCGTCCGCGGGACGTGCTGCTGGCGCTGGCCGGCGTGGCCGCGTTCGTCGTGGCGACCGTGATCTTCAAGCGCATCTCCGAACCGGAGTCGTTGATCGTCGTGAGCGGTGCGGGCTTCGGCTCCGCGGCTATCGTCCTGGCCCCGCTGGCCTTCGTGTTCGAAGGCGCGCCGCATGCCGCCGGCGGTGAGCCGCTCGTGGCCTCGTTCATCTACCTCGTCGTCTTCTTGAGCGTGGGAACGACGCTGCTGTGGTATTGGCTGCTGGCTCGTGGCGAGGCCAGCCGCGTCAGCGCCTACTTCTTCCTGGCGCCGGCTTTCGGCATGTTGCTCGGCGCGCTGCTACTGCACGAGCGGATCTTTCCGCGCGATGCACTCGGCATCGCATGTATCGTCGCGGGGCTCGTTTTCGTGCAGCGCGGCAGCGCGGTCTCAGCATGCCCAGCGGCGCAACCTCTGCCACCATCCCGCGATTTCATGTGTCCCAAGCCATAACGAGGAGAAACACATGAAGATCGGGATCATCGGCACGGGGAACATCGGCGGCGCGCTCACGCGCCGGCTGCGCGCTCTGGGGCATGACGTCGCGGTGGCCAACTCCCGCGGCCCCGACTCGTTGCGGGAGCTAGCGGCTGAAACCGGCGCCAAGGCCGTCACCGCTACGGAAGCGGCGCACGGGCGCGATCTGGTCGTCGTCACGATCCCAGAGAAGAATATCCCGCAGCTTCCGGCGGATCTGTTCGCGGGCGTGCCCGCGTCGGTAGTCGTGGTGGACACCGGCAACTACTATCCGCGCCAGCGCGACGGGCGCATCGCCGAGATCGAGCAGGGTATGACCGAGAGCCGCTGGGTCGCCATGCGTCTGGGCCGGCCCGTGGTCAAGACGTTCAACAACATCTACGCGCAGCATCTGCTCGAGCGTGGGAAGCCGCGCGGCACGGCGGGGCGCATCGCTTTGCCGGTCGCGGGCGACGATCGTGCTGCCAAAGAGACGGTCATGCGCCTGGTGGACGAGTTGGGCTTCGATCCCGTCGACGCCGGCACGATCGACGAATCCTGGCGCCAGCAGCCCGGAACGCCTGCCTACACCAAGGACTTCGACGCCGCAGGGGTGCGCCGCGCGCTAGCGGAGGCGAAGCCGGAACGCACGGCCGACTGGCGCGCAACCGCGACCAGTCCAGGGACGTTCACAACCCCAAACTGACGCGAGCTAAGCATCGGACGTCACGCGATGCGGTGACGTTCGATGAGTTGCTTGGCGATGATGGTGCGCTGGATCTCGTTGGTTCCCTCGCCGATGAGCAAGAGCGGTGCGTCGCGATAGTAGCGTTCGACGTTGAAATCCTTGGTGTAGCCGAAGCCGCCGTGGATGCGCATCGACTCGAGGGCGCAAAATTCCGCGGTTTCCGTGGCGAAGAGCTTGGCCATGCCGGCTTCCATGTCGCAGCGCTCGCCGCGGTCCTTCCGCTCGGCCGCCGAACGGGTGAGCAAGCGGGAGGCTTGAACGCGCGTCGCCATGTCGGCTAGCTTGAGCTGGATAGCTTGGTGCTGCCAGATCTGTTTGCCGAAGGTTTCGCGTTGCTGCGCGTAGCGCACGGCGTCGTCGAGCGCGGCTTGGGCAAGCCCCACGCCGCGAGCGGCGACGTTGATGCGACCGAGCTCGAGACCGCTCATGATCTGCTTGAAACCCTGGCCCTCCCGCCCCCCGATGAGATTGGCGGCCGGTACGCGGTAGTGATCGAAGACCACCTCACAGGTGTCCAGACCTTTGTAGCCGAGCTTTTCGATTTCGCGGCTGACGGTGAAGCCCGGTCCCTGATCCTTCTCGACGATGAAGAGGCTGATGCCGCGGTGCGCGGGCGAGGCCGTGGTGTCGGTCTTGACCAGAACGGCAAAGGTATTGCCGTGGAGGCCGTTGGTGACCCAGAGCTTCGTGCCGTTGAGCACGTACCAGTCGCCCTCGCGCGTGGCGGTCGTGCGTATCGCTTGGAGATCGGTCCCCGCACCGGGTTCGCTGAGCGCGATCCCCCCACGGCGCTCGCCGGTCGCCATCAGCGGAAGCCAGTGGGCTCGCTGCTCCTCCGTTCCGCCGCGCAGGATGTCGTAGCACATGATGAGGTGACTGTTGAGGATGCCGCTGACGCTCATCCACGCGTGGGCTATCTCCTCGATGATCGCGGCGTACGAGGCGACGCTTAGGCCGACGCCGCCGTATTTCTCGGGGATCGTCGCCCCGAAAAGCCCGAGCGCTTTCATTTGCTCGACCAGCGCGGCCGGAAAGGTATCGCTCTGCTCCATCGCGTGAGCGATGGGCCTAATCTCGCGGTCGACGAAGCGGCGAATCTCGTCGACCGTTTCGCGCTCGAACTCGTCACGATCGGGGCTTAACATGGGCGGCTGTTGCTCCTTGTTTCGTTTACGTCAGCCAGCGTTGGCGCACTTGAGCGACTGCGCTACGCGCGCGCTCCTCGATCTGCGCCTCGGTCAGCGTGCTCAAGGGATGGGCGATCACGACGGGATCGAGGCCCTCCATGCCCAGCGCCGCGCGCTGCACGTGAGCTTCGTGAAGGAAAACCTCGGTCACGACGACGGCACTGGGGGTTCCGAGTTCCTCGAGCGAGATGGCGTCATGCATACAGCACGACGTACAGGACCCTCAATCGCCGATTGCGGTGAGCACGGCCTGATTCTCGGCGGCGATGCGCGCAATCAGCGCGGGATCGGCCGATTTCGAGAAACTCTCCTTTTTGTAGAAGCGGACCTCGCCGATACCATCGTCGCGTTGCAACAGTGCAACGACCGCTCGCAGGAGTTTTTGGCCGTTCCACTTGGTGTTGTCGAGAACTCCCAGGCGTAGGCCGCGCAAACTCGTCAGGCGCGCAGCGAGCGGCTTGGGCTGCGCCTCGACCACGCCGGTCGGATCGTAGATCATCGTACGTTCTCCTTCACGTAATCGTTGCGCGCGCTCACAGGCGGCAGGTTCCGTCGACGCAGAGCGGCCCACCCGCCGAGGGCGCCTGGCCATCCACGGCGCGCAGTACGGGGCTCGTCATGTGTCCCCAGCCAGGGATGAAGGCGGAGAAGCGGCCCGCCTCGCCTCCGGCGACGAATAGATGGATGTCGTCCGGCGAGGCCACGATCGGAATGCGCGCCCCTGCTTCGCGCTTGTACCAGCGTGGGAGGTTGCGGTTATAGATCTTTCCGTAACGGCCGCCGAAGCTGATCTGGTCAAAGGTGTTGGTGGTGTTCATCCAGAGGTAACTGCGCACGTCGTTGCGGGTCCAGCCGTGCTGCGCGATCGTGGCGGCGTGTTCGGGGCCGATGACCACGGCGCACGAGCCTCCCGAGACCGAGTTGTTGTGCGCGAAGGTACTCATCGCCGAGATGATGCTGTCGAGGATGCCCTGTGGGTCGTTTGCGATGTGGTTAGTGACGCTGTGTGGCGGCTCGGCGGCGATCACAAAGACCGTGCTCTGCTCGGGCGCATAACCACGATCGACGTGATAGGGAGCCCAGGGGCTCGCCTCTTCGTTCTCGGCGATGCAGTAGGTGTACTTGCCCGGGTGCCCCAGCGTGCTCTTATCGAGATCGCCCGGTATCGCGCCGCCCACAGTCAGCAAGACCAGCCGGATCGCCCGTCCTATCGTGGCGTTGGCGCGGTTCCCGGAGCCGAAGACGTTGCAGCCGGCGTTCATCCCGATCTCATGCCTGACCGGACCGTTGACTACCAGGAGCGGCGCCGCCATGTGCGTCGTTGCCTGGACGCCGTTGAGGTTGAAGTGCGCGTCGCAGAGCGCCAGCAGCGCGGCGCGGACGACCGGCGCGTAGACCGGCTTACAGCCCGCCATCACGAGGTTGACCGCAAGCACCTCGCGCGTGAGGTTTCCGTAGCGTGGCGGAACGCGGCATTCCAGGTAAGCGCCGTCGTCTCCGAGGGCCGTCACCATCGCCGCTACCTTCTCGGGCGTCGGTGCGACGACTGGGAGCCCGTCGGACCAGGGCTGTTCGAAGTAGAATTCCACGAGATCATCCTGCGGGCGAAGATCCGCAATCGTCTGTGACATCCTCATGCCTCTCCCAAATATGCGCGTTTGACGTCGGCGTGGCCGCGGATCTCGGCTGCGAGGCCTTGCAGGACCACGCGTCCCTCGGCGATCACGTAGGCGCGAGTCGCCAGCGCAAGCGACTGTACGACGTTCTGCTCGACGAGAATAACGGTAATTCCCGTCTGGTTGACCTCTCGTATCATGGCGAAGATCTGCGCCGTCAACAACGGTGAGAGCCCGATCGAGGGCTCATCCATCAAGAGGATGCGCGGTTCGGACATCAGGGCGCGGGCGATCGCCAGCATCTGTTGCTCGCCGCCGGAGAGCGTTCCGGCAGCCTGGCCACGGCGCCGGCCAAGAATCGGAAAACGTTCCTCCATCGTCCTGACGTTGACGTGTAGACGACGGCGAGAGCGCGCCGTTTGACCACCGACCAGCAGGTTCTCTTGAACGGTCATCTCGGCGAAGAGATGCCGCCCCTCTGGCACGAGGACCAGCCCGCGCTCAACGATCTCGCGCGGACTCTTGCGCTCGATATGCTCGCCGCTGAGCAGTATCTCCCCACTGCGCGCGCGGAGAATGCCCGCGATGCTGTTCATCGTCGTCGTCTTGCCGGCGCCGTTGGCGCCGACGATCACGACGATCTCGCCCTCGTCGACCTCCAAACTCACCCCATGCAGAGCTTTGAAGTCACCGTAGGAGACGTTGAGGTTGCGAACGCTGAGCAGGCTCACGGTCTCCCCTTCAAGGGAAAGGAAGGGCCGGCGCCGGTCTCGTCGATCTGAGTTCCGAAGTAGGCCTCACCGACGCGTGGGTCGTCCGCGATCTCCACCGGAGTACCGTCGGCGATCTTTTTGCCGAAGTCGAGTACGGCGATGCGATCGGAGATGCGCATGACGACGCGCATGACGTGCTCCACGCCTCCGATGGCCGCGATCCCGCGCTCCCGCAACTGCTCGATGAAGACCGCCATCGCGTCGATCTCGGTGGGCGTTAAGCCGGCCATCACCTCGTCGAGCAGGAGTAGTTTCGGGCGCAGCGCAAGCGCGCGAGCTACCTCCAGACGCTTGCGTTGCGTCAGCGTCAACGATCCCGCGGGACGGTCGGCGAGTGAGGCGAGGCCGACCGACTCGAGAACATCTTGCGCGGCGCGCCGCGCCCGCTCCAGCGTGCGCTCGCGAGCTAATGCCGCGACCGCGACGTTGTCACGCACGCATAGGCGCGCAAACGGCCGCGCGATCTGGTAGGTGCGCGCGATCCCCGCCTCGGCGATCCGCTGCGGCGGCCAGCGGACGATCGATTGCCCCTGGAAGCGCACGTCGCCGGAGCTCGGCCGCATCACGCCGCTGATGATGTTGAAAAGCGTGGTCTTGCCGGCGCCGTTGGGGCCGATAATGCAAAGGATCTCGCCTTGATTGACACGCAGGCTCACGCCATCCAAGGCATGCACGCCGCCGAAGGCGCGGCGGATGTTCTCCACCTCCAGCAGTGGTGTGCTCATCGTTGGACCTGTGCAGCGCGCGCGCGACGCCGCTCGAGCGCAGCGCTGATCGCCGGGGCGATACCGCGCGGGAGGAGTACGAGCAAGACCACCACCAGACCACCGAAGATCATCAGATAGGCTTGAGGGTACTGTGCCGCGAGGATCTCGGAGACTTGCGACATCAGGACGCCGCCGATCAGTGGCCCCCAGAGCGTACCGATGCCGCCGAGGATCGTCATCGCCACGGCCTGGAGATCGATTCGCGTAGCGAAGGCCGAGACCGGCTCGACGTAGGTAAGGTACCAGGCATAGCCGCCGCCAAGCAATCCCGGCATGATCGCGCTGATGACGAAGGCCCAGACCTTCGTGGTGGTGACGTGCACACCGAGCGTCGAGGCCACCTGCTCGTCTTCGCGTAGCGCCTGAAGGCGTAGCCCGAAGGCGCTACGATCGATGAAGAGCGTTGTGGCGAAGCCGAGCAGACCGATGACGAGTGTCCAGTAGTAGACAGGCAGTGCGTTCGAGCCGGGTGGGAGGAAGAGTCCTGAGCCGCCGCCCGTGAGCTGCCATGAGTTGGCCACGACTTGGAGTGTCTGGGCCATGCCCAGCATGCCGAGAGCGAAGAATGCGCCGCGTAGCCGCAACATCAGGTAGCCCAGCGGAACGGCTAGGGCCGCGGAGACCAGGCCGCCGAGCAGCGCCCCCTCCCACCATGGCAGGTGCGCCCGGATGACCGCGATCGCGGTCGTGTAGGCGCCGAGACCGAAAAACGTAACCTGGCCGAACGAGAGGTATCCTGCGTAACCCGAGATGACGTTCCAAGCGTAAGCAAGTGCGACGTAGAGGACGGTGATGTAGAGCAACGAGCGCGCGTAGCCATTCAAAAACGGTGGTACGGCAGCGAGCACGGCCACGACGATGATGGAGATGACGAGCGCGCGTCCGCTCATGCGCCGCTCTTTCCAAGTAGGCCGGCAGGACGCAGCAGGAGCACGAGGATGAAGAGCACATAGGGCGCGGCCTGCGCGACCTGCGCCGTGGCGAAGTAGCCGGTGAACGAGATTGCCAGACCGATAACGGCCGCTCCCACGAGTGTGCCGGCGTAGTTTCCGAGCCCGCCTAGCGCGATGACGGCGAACGAGGCGAGCGTTACATTTGCCCCCGTCTCAGGGTTGACGGTGAAGATGAGGATGAGCAGGCAACCGGAAGCCGCCGCTATCGCCGTTCCGAGGGCGAAACTCAGCGTACGCACGCGCTCGACGTCGACGCCGCATGCAAGTGCGCCCTGAAGGTTTTGGCTGGTCGCGCGAATCGCGCGTCCCAGCGCAGTATAGCGAAGTAACATCGCCAGCAACGCCGCGACGATGCCGGAGGCGACGAAAGCGAGCAGACGCGCCTGCGCGATCGAGAAGGGTCCCAATGTCCAAGCGCCCGTGAGATAGGGCACGGAACGGAAGTTCCCGCTGAAGAACGCCAGCCACGCCCCGACAAAGAAGTAGGAGAGTCCGAACGTCATTAACAGCGAAGTAGCCTCCGCCGAGGCGAGATCCGTGGGCAGGCGCCGGAGGAAGGCGCGCTGGATCAGCGCGCCTAGTCCGAATGCCAGCACGAAGGCGAGCGGTAGCACGACGAGTACGCTCGCGTGCAACCGCTCGAAGAGTACCGCGGCGAGCAGCGCCGCGCCGATGACGAACTCGCCATGGGCGAGGTTGACGATGCGCATGACCCCGAAGATGACGTTGAGTCCTAGGGCAGAGAGCGCGTAGACACCGCCGACCAGTAGGCCGTCAATCGTCAGTTGCCCGAAGAGCGCTGCATGCATCGCGGATGGAGTCCTAGCGTGTCGACCAAGGCGCGAAAGGCAGGCTAGGCGGCCGTTGGGCCAGGGCTTTGGGATAGACGACGAATTGCTTCCCGTTTACCCACTGCAGCACCAGTGACTTATAGCCTTGCTGGATGCCGGTCTTCGGGTCTACCTTGTACGTACCCATGACGGTCGGCATCGTTAAGGTGGCCAGCTGATCGCGCAACTTCGCGGAGTCTAGCGAGCCCACACGCTTGACGGCATCGCCAAGGACCTCGAGTGAGGCGAAGTTCGCAGCCGCATGGTAGTCCGGCGCATGACCGAACTCCGCTTCGAAGGTCTTGACGAACGCCGCATTCCCTTGCGTCTTGAGCTCGGCGTTCCAGTTTCCGGTACCCATGACTCCCTCGGCATCCTTGCCATTCTGTGTGCCGAACGAGAGTTCCGTCGGTCCGACGCCTTCGTAGAGGAGCTTGGGCGCGAAGTTGGCCTGCTTCATCGCGCGCAGCAGGCCCACGGAGTCGGGTAGATACGAAGCGGCGATCACGATGTCGGGATTGGCCTGCTTCATCTTTTCGACGATCGAAGAGTAATCGGAAGCGTTATGCGGATAGAGCTGGTTGAAGACGATCGTCATGCCCATCTTCTTCGCAAGGTCGTCGACCCCGGCGACGACGGAGCGCGGAAAAAGGGTGTCTTCGCCGGTAACCGCGATCGATTTGTAGCCCTTTTCTTTGGCGATCTCCATCGGCCCCTCGACGTAGGCGGCAGCGATTTGGATGCCCTGGAAGATCTCGGTCAGGCCACGCTGGAAGGGTGCGGTAGAGGCAACCTCGGGCGAGATCATCGGCATGTGATGCTGCTGGGCAACGTTGGCCACCGAGGCCGTGACGGCGCTGGAGTAGGGGCCGACGATCAGGTCGACGTGATCCTGGTCGATCAGGCGTTGGTAGAGGCGAACCGCGGTGGCGGGATCGCTCGCGTCGTCATAGGTCTTGAGTTCTATCTGGCGCCCTAGTAGACCGCCCGCGGCGTTTTGCTGCTTGACCCAAAGCTGATAACCTTGAAGTGCGAGCTTACCACTGTCGGCGTAGGCGCCAGTTTCGGATATCGACGCGCCGATGACGATTGGCTTGTCTGCGGCGCTTGCCGTAAGATGTGGGCCTCCGAGTGCGATGATGAAAGCAGCCCCCGCGACCCCAGCAGCGATCGCTTGCAGTCGGGTTCTCCTCATGGCAGTCTCCTTACAATTATGGCATGGGTAGTGAGTGAGTCCCTTTCTTCCAATATCCCGAGCGTTCGAGACGCGCGAGCAGAAGCTCGCAACCGACGCGCACGTGCAGCTTGGCGGTCGTGCGCGCCGCTTCAGTAGAGCCCGATGCCAGAGCGGCGAGGAGAGCACGATGGTGCGGCATCGCTTTCTTCGACCAGCCCGGAACCAGACGGTGGAACGCGTGCGGAACGCTGCGCGTCACCTGGCGAAGCATGCGGGAAAGGCGCGGCGAGTGCGCGCACCGGTTGATGAGACGGTGAAACTCCCAGTTGAGGGCATCGATGGTCTCACCAGAGCGTTGCGTGAGTGCGCGCTCCATGCGCCGCTGAAGTTGTTGACATGCCTGAAGCGACGGTTGATCGATAGTCAGCGCGGCGCGGGCAGCCAGCTCCCCACAGAGAAATTCATGCACGAGATAGGCGTCGCGAATATCCGCGCGTGTCATCGGTATCACGCGCACGCCGCGAGCCTTTGCGATCTCGACAAGTCCCTCGCGCTCCAGCGCAAGGAGCGCGGAGCGGACTGGCGTGATGCTGGTACCGAGCCCGCCGGCAAGGTCCGCCATGCGCAGCCAAGTCAGCGGCGCGAGGCGTCCCGCGATGATCAAGTCGCGCAGGTGGGTGAGCGTACGCACCGAGAGCGATGACGCCTCGTCGGGGGGAAGGGGTTCGAGGCCCCGCAGCATGCCGTTCATCGCTGCGGCCCGCCGCGTCCGTAACGCATGAAAGCGGCGACGACCTCCGAGAGTGGGGATCCGGTGGGAAACACGTCGGAGACGCCCAGTGCACGGAGGGTCTCGACGTCAGCCGGGGGGATCGCTCCGCCCACGAGCACCGGGACTTCTCCAGCGCCCTGCGCGTGCAGACAGGCGATGAGTTTACGGCTAAGACTCACATGTGCCCCTGAGAGCATGCTCAAGCCGACGACGTCCGCGTCCTCCTGAACGACCGTCGCCGCGATCTGTTCGGGTGTCTGGCGTAGCCCCGTGTAGATGACCTCTGCGCCCGAGTCGGCGAGCGCGCGCGCAATAACCTTTGCCCCGCGATCGTGTCCGTCGAGTCCCGGCTTCGCGATGACGATGCGCATCAGATGACGATAGGCTCGCGGAATTCGCCGAATACGCCGCGCAGCAGGTTGCAGATTTCGCCTAGCGTGCACAGCGACTCCACCGCTTCGATCAGCGGTGGCATGAGATTCTCCTCGCTGCCTGTTGCCGTGAGCAGGGCCTCGAGCGCCCGTTTCGCGCGTGCCTCGTCGCGGCGCTGCCTGACGGCGCGCAGGCTCTCAATTTGGCGATGCACGGAGGAGTCGTCGACCTGGAAGAGCTCGAGCTTGCGGGTCGCGTCTTCGGTGCGGAAGCGATTGACCCCGACGATGATCTCCTCGCCGGACTCGAGACGTCGCTGACGCTGGTAGGCTTCGTCGGAGATCAATTGCTGGATATAGCCGCGCTCGATGCAGGGGACCATCCCACCTTGAGCTTCGACCTCTTCCATCAACGCCAGCACTTCGCGTTCCGTCGCGTCGGTCAGCGACTCGACGTAGTACGATCCGCCCAAAGGGTCGGCGACCTCGGCGCTGCCGGTTTCAAAGGCAAGGATCTGCTGCGTGCGCAGGGCCAGCTCCGCGCTCTGCTGTGTGGGAATTGCGAACGGCTCGTCCCAGGCGGCGGTGAAGATCGAGCTCGCGCCTCCGAAGATCGAAGCCATGGCCTCATAAGCGACGCGGATCGCGTTGTTGATGGGCTGTTCGGCCTGCAGTGTGCTCCCGCCGCAGACGAGGCCGAAGCGGAAGGCCCACGAGCGTGGATCTTGCGCACTAAAACGCTCGCGCATCACGTTTGCCCAAATACGGCGGGCGGCACGATATTTCGCGATTTCCTCAAAAAAGTCGCTGTGCGTGTAGAAGAAGAAGCTGATGTTGCTCGCAAAGCTGTCGATCGGCAACCCGCGCGCGAGACAGCGTTCCACGTACGTGACGCCGTCTAAGAGCGTAAAGGCCAGCTCTTGCACGGCGGTGGCGCCCGCATCGCGAAAATGTGCGCCCGCGACGCTGATGGCATTGAAGCGCGGAACCTCGTTGGCGCAATATTCGATGGTGTCGACGATGAGGCGAAGCGAGGCCTCGACTGGATAGATCCACGTGCCGCGCGAGACGTACTCTTTGAGGATGTCGTTCTGAATCGTCCCCGAGATTCTGCGCAGATCGGCGCCTTGGCGCTTAGCGACGGACACGTACATCGCGAGGAGCACCGCTGCCGTGGCGTTGATGGTAAACGACGTCGTAATCTCGTCGAGACGGATTCCAGTAAAAAGACGCTCCATATCCTCGAGTGTGTCGATCGCGACGCCGACGCGCCCGACCTCCTCCTCGGCGCGTGGATCGTCCGAGTCGTAGCCGAGCTGCGTTGGAAGATCGAGAGCGACGCTCAGGCCGGTCTGCCCTTGCTCGAGCAGGTACCGGTAGCGCGCATTCGACTCTTGCGCGGTACCGAAACCGGAGTACTGACGCATCGTCCAGAGCTTGCGCCTGTAGCCTTCGTGCTTGACACCGCGCGTAAACGGAAAGACGCCGGGGTCGCTTACGTGCTCGCCATAGCGCGAACCGTTCCAATCGGCGGGCCCATAAAAGACCTTGCGTGGAATGCCCGAAGGCGTCGTGAATTCACGCTTCTCGTTCACTGGAACGCCGACACCCCCTGTACCGCACCGCTGGAGGTTGCTCGATTCGAGTGGAGCCTACCCGGCGTTCAACGCCACTAGATTCTCGCTGGGAACTGTCTTATACTGGCACGATAGCATACTAAATGTTTTTAGACAAGGGGGTTATTTTTGGCGCGCGAGAGTTACGCGACGATCACGGTAAGCCGCCGCGCGAGCGAACATATCCTCGTTATGACGCTGAGCCGTCCGGAGGTTCACAATGCGATCAGCCTCCGCATGATCGATGAGATGACCGAGGTACTCGCGGAGGCCGCCGGCGACCCGCAATGGGGCTGCCTCGTGGTCACGGGGGCGGGCGAAAAGACCTTTACATCCGGCGGGGACCTAAAGGAATTCGCGCAATTGCGCACGCGGGAGCAAGCCGAGGAGATGTCCATACGAATGCAGCGGCTGGTCCGTGCTGTCCGCAACGCACCGCTGCCGGTGCTGGCCGCGATGAATGGGGACGCGTACGGCGGGGGGCTCGAGTTCGCGCTCGCCGCGGACGCGCGGGTGCTCGACGAACGCGGACGCTTGGGCTTCCTGCAGGTGACGATCGGCGTAACGCCCGCCTGGCGCGGAGTCTCCCGTGCGAAGGAGCTGCTCACGCGCTCAACGGCGTTCATGCTGATGTCCACGGGCGAGGTGATCGATGCGCAACAGGCCTTAGCGTACGGTCTCGTGAACCGCATCGCCGGAGCGGGGAGGGCGTTGGCGGAGACGCTCGAGCTCGCGGGGAAAATCGCCTCCCATCCACCACTTGCCGTGCGCACGATCAAGCAGATGCTGAACGCACCGCCGGGCGACACGGACGCGGACTTGGAGAGAGAGGCGGCGGCCTTCGCGGGAGCCTGGATCTCGGCCGATCACTGGGAGGCGTTGGCAGCGCGCCGTGAGGGGCGCTCCGGGAGGTACACGGGTACATGAGCTTTTTCGACGCCCTCTACGCAGGCGCCGCGAGCGTTTACGGCGAGGCCCCCGATGAGTTCTTAGTCGAGCACCTGCCACTCGGCGGCGTGCGTAGCGCGCTCGATGCCGGTGGCGGCGAAGGCCGGCACGCGCTGTGGATCGCACGAACAGGTGTCACAACCGAGCTGATCGACAGCTCCGAGGCCGCGGTGAAACGCTGTGCGTCGCGCGCGCGCGACGCCGGGCTGGCACTCCACGCAAACGCTGTGGATCTGCGCAGCTGGGAGCCACAGCGCGTCTACGACGTCGTGATCGCCGCGATCGTCCTCCATGCATTCAAGATCACCCGCGCCGCCGACGTCGCGCAGCGCTTGCGCCGCGCAGTCGCGCCGGGAGGCTATCTCTATCTCTCGGCTCACCTTGCCGGTGGTGCCGAGGAACGCATGCGCCGCGAGACGGCCCAAGAGGAGCGTGCTGAGCGCTCCTTTTACGCGCACGATCATATCAAGACGCTGTTCACGGAAGAAGAGATGCGGGCGATGGCGGCCTGGGAGCCGGTTGCGAGCGAGCGCGTCGAGGGCGAGCGCTGTCCGCGCCCGGAGTGTCCTTATCCGCACGACGTGCTGCGCATTCTCGTGCAACGCCGTTGAAATGTGCGCCAGGAGTCCGGGCTAGGGCCGCTAACGAATCTCCGTTATGAGGCCGCTGGAGGACATTCGTATCATCGCCGTCGAGCAGTACGGGGCCGGTCCGTTCGGGAGCATGCACTTAGCCGATCTCGGCGCCGACGTGATCAAGATCGAGGACCCCCACGGCGGCGGAGACGTCTCGCGCTACATTCCACCGTACCAGTCGGAAGAGGACAGCCTCTTCTTCGAGGCCTTCAACCGCAACAAGCGTTCGCTCTCGCTCGATATGCGGAGCCCGGCGGGCTATGCGGTCTTCCTGGATCTCGTCGCCCACGCCGACGCCGTCTACTCGAATCTGCGGGGAGATATCCCCGAACGCCTCCGTCTGCGCTATGCCGACGTGAAGGACGCCAATCCCGCGATCGTCTGCTGTTCGCTTTCGGGCTTCGGCATGACGGGTCCCAAGCGCGCCGCCCCGGCCTACGACTACATCTTGCAGGGCATCGCGGGGTGGATGAGCGTCACGGGCGAGCCCGACGGTCCGCCGGCAAAATCCGGGCTTTCGCTCGTCGACTACTCGGCGGGGTACGTGGCCGCGCTGGCGCTCATGTGCGGCATCCATGCGGCGCGCCGCGACGGCATCGGGATGGATTGCGACACGAGCCTCTTCGATACGGCGATG
>SCRI01000029.1 GCA_004298675.1 bacterium
GGCGCGGTCCTCGGCGTGGTCGAGCACGTAGCCGACTTGCTCCGGAAAGAGCCGGATGTTCGCGGTGTGAAGCACGGCGCCGATCGACGGGACGGCGTAGTAGAGCTCGAGATGGCGGTGGGTGTTCCAGGCGAACGACGCGACGCGATCGCCCTTGCCGACACCCATGTGGCGCAGCGCGTTGGCGAGCTTGGCGACGCGGCGCCCGAACGCTGCGTAGGTCAAGCGATGGATCCCGTCGTCGGCGCGCGAGACGATCTCGCGCTCGCCGTGGTTGGTCACGACGTGCGCCAAGATCGAGGGAATGGTCAACGGCACGTCCATCATGAGTCCGCGCATTGCAGCTGCCTCCTTCGCGGTTCTATGCTCGCCGAGCGCGGCTTTCGGCGCTGCAGAGCACCTTCCCCGCCGTATGTGGCGAGAAAAGTCGCACCATTCACACGGGCTGTCCGCTCGCTTCGCGACGTCTTCTTGTCGCATTCATATTGCTGTCGTACGTTGGGCGCGGCAAAACGCTCATGTTTATACGGAGAGGTGTCCACGAGAATGCAAGGCAGCGAGAACGGCAATGGCAAACCGGGCGCGGCGATTAGCCGTGGCGTGTTCATGGGCGGGCTCGGGACCGCGGGGGCTCTCCTGGCCACGGGCTGTAATACGCCCAAGCCGAGCAATGTGGCGTCCGCGGGAGGGCCAACGCCCGGCGCGGCCGGCGCCGTATTGAGCGGCGATGCGCGCAAGATCGCCGAGGCGCGCGGCCTCGCGCCGGCCGACGTCGTTGCGGCGTTGAAGACCTACGTTCCTTCGGGCAAGACGGACGAATACTACATGTTTGCCTCAGGCGGTCACAGCGGCCAGGTGCTGGTCGTTGGCCTGCCGTCGATGCGCCTGCTCAAGGTCATTCCCGTCTTCAGTCCGGAATCGTACGGCGGCTGGGGCTTTTCGGAAGGCTCTCATGCCGTGCTCGAAGGCGGAGCCGTCGATGGCCGCCTCATCACTCATGGCGACACGCATCACCCTGCGTTCAGCGAGACCGACGGGGACTACGACGGGAAGTTCGTCTTTATCAACGATAAGGTGAATGCTCGCGTCGCCGTGATCGATCTGCGTGACTTCGAATGCAAGCAGATCGTCAAGAATCCCGTAATCATCTCCAACCACGGGCACTGCGTCACGCCGAACACCGAGTATGTGATCGAGACCTCCCAATACGCCGTGCCGCCAGGCTGGAAGCCGGCGGCGGTGACGAAATCGGCCTATGCCAACGAATACCGCGGCGCCATGACGTTTTGGAAATTCGATCGGCCCAAGGGCAGGATCGACCCCCAGCGATCTTTTGTCCTCGAGCTTCCGCCGTACTGGCAGGACCTCACCGACGCCGGGAAGCTCGCCAGCGAGGGATGGGCGTTCTGCAACTCGATCAACACCGAGTTGGCCGTCCCCGAGGACTGGAACAACGGTCCGTCGATGGAAATCAGCGCCTCGCGCAACGATATGGACTTTCTTCACGTCGTAAACTGGAAAGCCGCGGAGTCCCTGGTCCGGAGCGGGAGGGTGAGTCAGAAGAACGGCATCGCGTATATTCCGATCGATCAGGCGGTGCGCGAAGGCCTGCTCTATCTGGTGCCTGAACCCAAGAGCCCGCATGGAGTCGATATCACGCCGGATGGCAAGTTCATCGTCGTCTGCGGTAAGCTTGATCCGCACGTCAGCATCTACAGCATCGCTAAGATCAAGCAGGCCATCGCCAAAGGCGGAATGCATAAAGACCCGTATGGCATTCCCATCGTCAATTTCGAGGACGCGCTGGTAACGCAGATCAAAGTCGGCCTCGGTCCGTTGCATAACCAGTTTGATGACAAAGGAAATGGCTACACGAGCCTATTCCTCGATAGCGCCGTCACCCGATGGACCGTCGGTGACGAGTCTGGCAAGGGCTGGAATCTCGTCGAGACCTTGCCCGTGCAGTACAACGTGGGGCACGTTGCCGCGCCACACGGCGACACGGTGAAACCGCGAGGCGGGTATCTCGTGGCGCTCAACAAGTGGTCGCTGGATCGCTTCGTGCCCGTGGGGCCGTTTTATCCACGCAACCTTCAGCTCATCGATACCTCCGGGCAACAGTTGCAGTTGCTGTACGATATGGGGATCGGCATGGCTGAGCCGCACTACGCGCAGATCATCGATGCCAAGCTGGTCAAGCCCGAGGATATCTATCCGCCGAATACCGACGTGTTCACCTTGAAGCCTGATCCCAAGGCTCCGGTCTTCGGAAAGGAGGGCACATCGGACCATGGCGACCATGTCGAGGTCAACATGACCGTGATGCGCAGTACCTTCCGGCCCGACGTCGTGCGCGTTGAGCGTGGAAAGCGGGTCATCTGGCGCATCAACAACGTGGAGACAGCGAAAAATGCCATCCACGGGTTCGCCTTGGCCGGTCACAACATCAGCCTGAGTCTCGAGCCGGGGAAGGTAGAGACAATCGAGATCGTCGCCGATCGACCGGGTACCTATCCGTACTACTGTACGGACTTCTGCTCGGCGCTGCACTTGGAGTTGATGGGCTACTTCGTCGTTACGTAAGGGGCGGGCACAATGTCGTCACACGTGGAGACCATGGAAAAAACGACCGCGAAGCCGCCTATCATCACGACGCCGGTCAAGCAGGGCCGCAGGGTAAACGGCTTACTCCTCGTCGCGGCGGCGATGTTGCTGGTGGCGCTGTTCCTGCCGTGGTGGCAGATGTGGATGCACGCGCCGCAGTACCCGGATGGTCTAAGCGTTCAGGTCGGAATCTTCTCCGTCACCGGGGACGTTAGTGAGATCGACGATCTGAACCACTATATCGGGTTCATGCCGCTGGCTGCGATGGCGCCGGTGGAGCGGCACCTAGGCACGGTGCTGGCTCCGTTGATCGTGCTCTTGGTTGGTCTGGCCTCCCTCCTCGGAGGTCGCTGGAAGTGGCTGGCGCTGCCGGCGGTGGCGCTTCCCGTGTTCCTGGTCGTCGATCTGGCGTGGTGGCTCTGGTATGCGGGGCACCACTTGAATCCGTACGCCGCTCTCTCCACGAGCGTGGCACCCTGGACGCCGCATCTGTTCGGGCCTGGCGGCGTAGGTCAGTTCCACACCTTCGCCATGTTCGGCGCGGGGTTCTGGCTCTCAGCAGCGGCGGCTCTGCTGATGATCGTGGCGCTCGTCCGTACGGAAGGATCCGGACACGCGTGATTGCAGCGCCTCCCCCCGCCTTGGTCTGCCGCGCCTGTACAGCGTCGACGCTCGAGCGCATGCTGACAGACTTTCCGCCTGGTACGGTGGTGCGAGTCGTCGGGGGAACGTATCGCGGTCATTTCACGGTAGGGCGGGGGGTGAGTGTCGAGGGAGAGCAGGCAACCCTTGACGGAGGCGGCTCTGGCACCGTGCTCACGATCGACGGGGCCGGCGCGCGAGTCTCGGGTTTGACGATTCGCGGTAGCGGCAGGGATTTCGTGGGTATCGACGCGGGTGTGCGGATCGCCGCCCCCGACGTTCGTCTAGAGAACGTCATGCTCACTGACAATCTCTTCGGTGTCGATGTCAGGGGCGCGCCAAGGGCACTGCTTCGCGGGATCACGGTAGAGGGACTCGTCGATCGGCCCATCCCGCTGCGCGGAGACGCGCTGCGTCTGTGGAATAGCCCCGGCGCGCGGATCGAGGAGAATACGTTCAAGGACTCACGAGATATCTTGGTGTGGTTCTCCGACGACAGCCAGCTCGTTGGGAATCGGATATCGGGCTGTCGCTACGGCCTGCACAGCATGTACGAGTCGGGTATGTCCGTCAGCGCAAACACTATCGGGTCGTGCGAGGTCGGCTCGTATCTTATGTACTCGAAGCATCTATCGATCGAGCGCAACGTCTTCGCGCATAACCGCGGCTCCACCGGCTACGGTCTAGCCTTGAAATCGGATGATGACGTGGTCATCAGCGATAATGCGTTCGTCGATGACCACGTCGGGGTCTACCTCGACGACTCGCCTTCTTCAATCGGCGCTGGCCTCCGGGTCGAGGGTAACCTCTTCGCATACGACGGCGTGGGCTTCTCCGCGACGCCCGCGACCAGGGGAGGCGTGGTGGTTGGAAACGCCTTCGTGGACAACCTGGTACAGGCGCACGCGGCCGGCAATGGCGACCTTCGGGGCATGACGTGGAGCCGTGGCGGCCACGGGAACTATTGGAGCGACTACGCGGGTTTCGACACGAGCGGGCGCGGCATCGGAGATATCCCATACACGGCGATCAGCGGCTTTGGCACGCTCGCTGCGCAAGAGCCTGCTCTCCAGGTCTTTGTCTATAGCCCCGCCGCCGTCGCCGTCGACTTCGCAACGCATGCTTTGCCGGCGTTCGCGCCGAGCATCCAGCTCGTGGATCGAGCACCGGCGCTGCGCGCTTGGCTACCTCACGATCTGCCTTGGCCGCATCGTTCCGGCACCGCCGTGCCGCTGCTGGGCTTTGCCCTCTTGGCGCTGGGCGGAGCTGGGGCCATGGGCGCGATCTCCCGCCGCAGCGGCCGTTACGGGCTGCGCCGCCACCCCCGCGCGGAAAGGACGAAGACCTTGAGTTCCGTGCCCATCATCTCGGCGCGCGAGGTGTGCAAGTCGTACGGCAAGACGCTCGCGCTGGCCGATGCCACGTTCCAGGTCGTCACCGGCGAGACCCTCGCGCTCTGGGGCCCCAACGGTGCCGGCAAGACCACGCTTCTGCGGTGCTTGTTGGGGCAGGTTTCGTATCGCGGCTCGCTGACGGTCGCGGGCATGCGCCCCTCCCCACGCCTTCCCGCCGCAAGGGCGCTGATGGGATATGCGCCGCAGTCGCTCCCGGACTTCGAGATGAGCGTCGCGGAACTGGCCGCGATGGTCGGCTCGCTGCGCGGGTGCGATGCGACGGAGATCGAGGCGGCGCTCGCGGAGACGGGAGCCGACCAGGCTCGCGGTACGGCCGTCGGCGCGCTTTCCGGCGGTATGAAGCAACGCTTGAACGTGGCCTTGGCGCTGCTGGGCGAGCCGCCGATTCTCGTGCTCGACGAGCCGACTGCCGGGCTCGATCGCGCCAGCCACCGCAGCCTGGTCGAATTGTTGCGCGAGCGCAAGCGCCTCGGCAAGACGATCATTCTCACCTCGCACGACGCCGACGACGTACTGGCGCTGGCCGACCATGTCGCGATGATGGAGGACGGGCGTATGGTAAGCGTGATGGGCGTCGATCGTTTCGCTGCGTTGATGCGTCGCCAATACGAGGAGGACGCTGCATGGCACCGGGCGTGACGCTGGCCATGGTGGAACTGCGCTCGGCGCTGCGTAATCGCTGGCTGCAATATTACACCGCCGCGTTCGCGTTGCTCGCCGGCCTGCTTTCGTTCGGCGGGCTGGCGGCGGCCGGGTTCGGCGGGGCGGCGGGCTTCGGCCCCACGGCGGCGAGCCTGATCTCGCTCAATCTCGTCATCGTTCCGCTGATGGCGTTGACGGTGGGGGCCCTCGCGTACTGCCGCGATCGCGAGCGCGGAACGCTCTCGTACTTGGGGGCGCTGCCGCTCTCCGTGGACAGCATCTTCTGGGCCAAGGCACTGGGCTTGGCCGTCG
>SCRI01000030.1 GCA_004298675.1 bacterium
CGCCGTAGGCAGGGTCGTAACCCGTCCGCACCAGATGGCGTTTCGCCGCTTCGTCCAGCTCCAGCGCGATGCGCCGCTCGGCCAAGCGTGCGCGCAGGCGCGCGAGCTGGATCTCGACGATCTCGCCGAGCTGCTCCTCGCTGAGCGCGTGGAAGACGACGATCTCGTCGACGCGGTTGAGGAACTCCGGGCGGAAGTGCAGACGCAGCTCCTCCAGCACGGTCGACTTCATGCGCTCGTAGTTGTCGCCGGCAAACGTCCCGCGGTACTCCAAGATGCGATGGCTGCCGATGTTCGACGTCATGATGACGATCGTGTTGCGGAAATCCACCGTGCGCCCTTGTCCGTCGGTCAGCCGCCCGTCGTCGAGCACCTGCAAGAAGACGTTGAAGACGTCCGGGTGGGCCTTCTCGACTTCATCGAAGAGCAACACGGAGAAGGGGCGCCGCCGCACCGCCTCCGTGAGCTGGCCGCCTTCCTCGTATCCGACGTAGCCCGGAGGAGATCCGATGAGCCTGGCCACCGTATGCTTCTCCTGATACTCGGACATGTCGATGCGGACCATCGCGCGCTCGTCGTCGAAGAGAAACGCCGCCAGCGCCCGCGCCAGTTCGGTCTTGCCGACGCCCGTGGGCCCGAGGAAGATGAACGAACCGATGGGGCGGTTGGGATCGGATAGTCCCGCGCGCGCGCGCACCACCGCCTCCGAGACGGCGGTGACGGCCTCGTCCTGTCCGACCACGCGGCGATGGAGCTCTTCGCTGAGATGCAGCAGCTTCTGGATCTCACCCTCGAGCAGCTTGCTGACGGGGATGCCGGTCCAACGGCTGACGACCTGCGCGATGTCCTCTTCGTCGACTTCTTCCTTGAGCAGACGCCCCTTGCCGCCGCTGGGCGCGTTGACTTGCGCCAAGCGGCGCTCGAGATCGGCCAGGGTGCCGTAACGCAGCTCGGCCACCTTGTTGAGGTCGTAGTTGCGCTCGGCTTGCTCGATCTCCAACTTGACGCGCTCGACCTGCTCGCGCATACCGCGCGCGCGGGCAACTTCGCCCTTCTCACGCTCCCACTGCGATTTCAGCTCGTCGCTTGCCGCGTGCAGCTCGCGCAACTCGCTCTCGATGCGCTCGAGGCGGCGTTTGCTGGCGCTGTCGGTTTCTTTGCGCAACGCCTCGCGTTCGATCTCCAACTGCATGATGCGCCGCTGGCTCTCGTCAAGCTCTTGCGGCAGCGAGTCGATCTCGGTGCGTAACTTGGCGGCGGCTTCGTCCACGAGATCGATGGCTTTGTCGGGGAGAAAACGGTCGCTGATGTAGCGGTTGGAGAGGACGGCGGCGGCAACCAGCGCGGCATCCTTGATGCGCACGCCGTGGTGTACCTCGTAGCGCTCGCGTAGACCGCGCAAAATGGAGATCGTGTCCTCGACGCTGGGCTGATCCACCAGCACCGGCTGGAAGCGCCGCTCGAGCGCGGCGTCCTTCTCGATGTGCTTGCGATATTCGTCCAGGGTGGTGGCGCCGATCATGTGCAGCTCGCCGCGCGCCAGCATCGGCTTGAGCAGGTTGCCGGCATCCATGGCGCCTTCGGCTTTTCCGGCACCCACCACCGTGTGGAGCTCGTCGATGAAGAGCAGTACCTGGCCCTCGGAACTCTGCACCTCTTTGAGGACGGACTTGAGGCGCTCCTCGAACTCGCCGCGGTACTTCGCGCCGGCGATGAGCGCGCCCATGTCCAGCGAGATGACGCGCTTGTTCTTGAGGCCCTCGGGCACGTCGCCGCGCACGATGCGCTGCGCGAGCCCTTCCACGATGGCCGTCTTGCCGACACCCGGCTCGCCGATGAGCACGGGATTATTCTTGGTGCGGCGCGAGAGCACTTGGATGACGCGGCGAATCTCCTCGTCGCGTCCGATGACCGGATCGAGTTTGCCCTGTGCGGCCAACTGCGTGAGGTCGCGGCCGAAGCGCTCGAGCGTCTGGTAGGTGGCCTCGGGGTTCTGCGAGGTCACGCGCTGATTGCCGCGGACTTCGCGCAACGCCTGTAACAGGCGCTCGCGCGTCAGGCCAACCTCGCGAAACAGCCGCCCCACGGAGCCGCCGTCGGCCGCCATGGCCAACAGGAGATGCTCGACCGAGACGTACTCATCGGAGAGTGCCTTCGATTCATCCTCGGCGGTATTGAGCAGCCGGGTCAACGCGGCGGAGATGTAGACATGGTCGGGCTGCGTGCCGACGACCTTGGGCAGGCGTTCCAACTCGCGCTCGACGCGCCGCTCGATCTCTTTTGGATCCTGGCCGGCTTTCTCCAGGATCGTGGGCGCTATGCCTTGGTCTTGCTCCAGCAGCGCCGCCAGCAGATGCTCCGCACTCACGTCGGTGTTCTGACGCCGGACCGCTAGATCGTGGGCCGCACCCAGTGCCTGCGCGACGCGCTCGGTCATCTTTTCTACGTCCATCGCCCCCCAAGACACGCGCGGGCGGCCGCGCGTTGCAGCGCCGGCCGCCCGTCGTTTCCAGAGGCAGGAGAGCGTTTGCTAGGTGAGGGCGCGAACGAAACGCTCGAGGCGATCGAAACCCTCGCGCAGGTTCTCCAGCGACGCCGCATACGAGATGCGGACGTACTCCGGGGCGCCGAAACCGTTGCCCCCCACGATGGCCAAGCCCTCGCGCTCCAACAGCAGGCGGGTCAGCGTCGCCGACGAGTCGATCGGAGTGCCTTGATGCGTCCGTCCGACGAGCGCCGAGATGTTCGGGAAGAAGTAGAAGGCTCCGCTGGGCCGGCCGCAGCGCACGCCGGGGATGGCGTTGAGGCGCCCCACGCCGTACTGGCGGCGCTTATCGTACTCGGATACCATCGCGCGCACCGGTGCGCGGTCCATGTGCAGGCCGGCTAGCGCCGCGCGCTGCGAGATGGCGGTGGCGCCGCTCGTGGTCTGCCCCTGCATCGTGGCCATGGCCTTAGCGAGCACCGGATCGCAGACGGTCCAACCGATGCGCCAGCCCGTCATCGCGAAGATCTTGCTGACGCCGTCGATCAACACGGTGCGGGCCGCGATCTCCGGAGAGAGCGACGGGAAGGAGACCGCCTCGCCGTCGTAGCTGAGGGCTGCGTAGATCTCATCGGAGATCACCCAGAGGCGGTGGCGCAGCGCCAGGTCGCCGATGGCCTCCAGGGCCGCGCGCGGGAAGACCGCGCCGGTGGGGTTGCACGGGGAGTTGAGGAAGAGCGCCGTGGTACGGGGTGTGATCGCCGCGGCGATGCGCTCGGGGTCGAGCGCGAAGTTCTCCTCGGCGCGCGTCTCGACGACCACCGGCGTGCCCCCGACGAGCTTTACCTGATCGACGTAGCTGACCCAATAGGGCGCTGGGATGATGACTTCGTCGCCTTCGTCGACCAGCGCGAGCAAGGCGTTGGTGATCGCCTGCTTGGCGCCACAGGAGACGACGACACCGTCCGCGCGATAGCCCGCACCGCGCTCCGCCGTGTAGTCGATGACGGCTTGGCGCAGATCGGCGAAGCCGGTCAGCGGCGGATATTTGGTGTAGCCGCCCTCGATCGCCTCGTGGGCGGCCTGGCGGATGGGCTCGGGTGTCGCGAAATCGGGCTCGCCCGCGGTCAGGTTGACCACGGAGACCCCTTGCTCGGCCAGGGCTCGGGCGGCCGCCGCGGCGGCCATGGTTGAAGAGGGCGCGACCTGTGCGGCGCGCCGGGAAAGGCGAATCGGCTCGATCATCGGCGACTCTTTCTACGCTGGGCGTGCTCCTTCTTGCGGCGTGTCTTCTCGCGCTCCCAGCGTGAGGCGTCGACGTCTTCGCAGCCGATGGGGCTGAACTCGCGGCAGTCGTTGGGGCGCGCCTCGTAGATGCCGCACGTAAAGTGGCCCGGGCGGCTCTCCTTGAGAAAGACGCACGGATCCGAGAGCGCCGGCCCGGTCTTCTTGAGCCAGCCCACCGTCGAGCCGTCGGCGGAGGGGCGCTTGTTGACGTAGCGGCGCAGCGTTTCGCGATAGCTCAAACCGAGGTGATCGGCGATGCGCTGAACGTCGCTCTGCGAGACGAAGGGCTCGTAGCTGCGGCAGCACTCACCGCAGCCGGGTGGGCAGGCCAAGTTCTCCGGGAGATCCTGGAGATGCTCGCGCACGAGGTCGACGACCTTACCGATCGCCTTGACGAAGTCGGCGTCGTCGTTGTACTTGTAGGACCACTCGCGATGGCTGATCGCGTTGGTGTTATAGTAGCGCGTGATCTGCTCGTTGTACGTCACCGTGACGTGCTCTTGCGTGATCTCGATGGAGCTGAACTGGCGCAGCGGCTCGGTATCGAGCAGCGCGGGATTGGTCGGCTGTCCGGTCTCGGCCGTGAAGAGATCGAGCTCGGTGAGGTTGACGAAAAATTTGATGCCGTCGCGGCCGGTTGCGGTCATGCGCCGTGTTTCCCGTGGCGAGCACGCAACCCCTCGGCAGGATGGTGTGTTCCTCAGGAAGAACCGCACGGACCCATCGACGCCGTACCATGTGAGAGAGCGTGGGCCGGCTTGCGGCGACATAGCCAAGTGGTAAGGCAGAGCTCTGCAAAAGCTCCATCGTCGGTTCGACTCCGACTGTCGCCTCAATCCCCACTCACTTCGCTTTCGCTCCGTTCGTGGGGGCCCCAGTTCCTTAGAATTTTCCGGGCCACTCGGCCCGGTTTTTAGTTACTTCGCTTTCGCTGCGTTCGTGGGGGCCCCAATACTTAGAGTTTTCCGGGCCACTCGGCCCGGTTTTCAGTTACTCCGCTGCGCTCCGTTCGTGGGGGCCCCAATACTTAGAGTTTTCCGGGCCACTCGGCCCGGGTTGTAGGCGTTGAAGAGCGGGGGGAGAATCACGGGGCATGCTTGCCCGCCGCATCATTCCCTGCTTGGACGTCAAGGATGGCCGAGTCGTCAAAGGCGTAAACTTCGTCTCGCTGGTCGACGCCGGCGATCCGGTGGCACTTGCGCGTGCCTACGAGGAGCAGGGGGCGGACGAGCTGGTACTGCTGGACATCACGGCAACCATCGAGGGGCGTCGCGCCTTACTGGAAGCCGTGCAGGCGGCGGCGCGCGAGTTGACGATGCCGTTTACGGTTGGCGGCGGCGTGCGCGGCGTCGACGACGTCGTGGACCTCTTACGAGCCGGCTGCGACAAGGTCTCCATCAACAGCGCGGCGGTGCGCGAGCCGGGGATCCTCGACGAGGCGGCGCGCGTCGTCGGCGGGCAGTGCGTGGTCGTCGCCATCGACGCGAAGCGCCACGCGCAGGGCTGGGAGGTTCACGTCAACGGTGGGCGCACGCCAACCGGCGCCGACGCGTTGACTTGGGCACGCGAAGCGCAGCGGCGTGGTGCGGGGGAGTTACTGGTGACCAGCATCGATGCCGATGGCACCAAGCAAGGCTACGACCTCGAGTTGCTGAGAGCGATGCGTGAGGTCAGTTCCCTGCCGCTCATCGCCTCCGGCGGTGCCGGGAAGATCGAGGATTTCGCCGCGGCCTTCGATGCCGGCGCCGATGCGGCATTGGCGGCCTCGCTCTTCCACTTCGGTGAATTGGCGATTCCCACGTTGAAGGAGGCCTTGCGGGAACGCGGCGTTCCGGTCCGTCCAGCCGCCGGGACGCGAGGTACCGCCGATGTCCGTTGATGAGATCGACGCGCTGCGCTGGGACGACGCCGGTCTGATACCGGTGATCGTGCAGGACGCGCGCTCCATGGACGTGCTGACGCTGGCTTACGCCAATCGCGAGGCGCTCGCGCGCACGCTGGCGACACGCAGCACCTGGCTCTGGAGCCGCTCGCGCAACGCACTTTGGAATAAGGGTGAAAGCTCCGGCAACGTCCAGCACGTGGTGGGCGTACGCTACGACTGCGATGCCGATGCCCTGCTCTATCTCGTGGAGCCGGCCGGCCCTGCCTGCCACACCGGTGCGACGACCTGCTTTCACAACGTTTTGCTGGAGCAGGAGCGCGCCGATCTGGCCGGCGCGCCGTCCGGCGGAGGAGCATTCGGCCGGGCCGTGGCGCATCTGGAGGGAGTGATCGAGCAGCGGCGTCACGCCTCCGTGGAGACTTCCTACGTTGCCAAACTGCTGCACGGCGGCGTCGACCGTATCGGGAAGAAGATCGGCGAAGAGGCCACCGAGGTGGTGATCGCGGCGAAGAACCACGATCACGACGAGCTCACCTGGGAAGTCAGCGATCTGCTCTTCCACACGCTCGTGTTGATGCACGAGCAGGGCGTATCCATCGAGGACGTGGGCCGGGAGCTGTTGCGGCGAGCAAAGTGAAGGTAAGCGCGCCGGCACCGCAGACGCCGTTGCGGGAGATACTTCCCGCGGAGCGGGCCGCGCTCTTCGAACGCGAGTTGGGCCTGACCACGGCGTACGACTTGCTCACCTACTTTCCATATCGCTACGAGGATCTCACGGCCCCCACTCCGTCCAACCTGCTCGGCGCGGCGGAAGGCGAGGAGAACGCCGCCGGCCTGATCGTCTCCGTCAAACATCAGTTTCTGCCGGGACGCGCGCGCGCGAAGACCACGGCGCTGCTACGCGACGATGCCGGCGTCTTCACGGCGGTGTGGTTCGGGCGCCCCTATCTGCGCAATCAGTTGTCCGAGGGGCTGCGGCTCTTCGTTCGTGGACGCGTTCAACGTTCGTTCTCGGGGCCGCAGATCAATGTCACGACGCATCGCGTCATCCGTGAGAACGAAGACTATGACGGTGAGGTTTTGCCCGTCTACGGCCAAACGGCGCGTCTGCCGCTCAAGACGATCCGCGCGGTGATCCGCAAGTTCTTACCGCTGCTGTTGGAGATACCGCTCGACGAGTTACCGGAGGAGCTGCGGTGCAAACATCGTTTCCTCCCAACCCGTGAGGCCTACCGTGCCATCCATTTGCCGCTACGTATGTCCGAGGCGCGCGAAGCCCGCCGCAGGGTCATCTACGGAGAGTTTCTCGGGCTTGCGCTAGGGGCAGCGGTCAAGCGCGCGCAGCGCGCCTTCAGTGGCGGGGCCTTGCCGCTGAGCGCCCCCGACCAGTTGATGGACGAGCTCGAGCGCCAGCTGCCCTTCACGCTGACCGGCGCGCAGCGGCGCGTCATTCGAGAGATCTGGGGAGATATGGCGCGCCCGCAGCCGATGAACCGGTTGCTGCAAGGCGACGTTGGAAGCGGAAAGACGCTCGTGGCCGCTGCGGCGGCGCTGCTGGCGCACGCTCGCGGCGCGCAGGCGGCATTGATGGCGCCCACCGAGATCTTGGCGCGTCAACATGCCGCGAAGCTGGCCACCCTGCTGTTGCCATTTGGGGTACCGGTCGAGGTCGTGCTGGGCGCCCAAGGCGTCAGGGCGCGCCGTGAGGCGCTGCGTCACTTGGCCGATGGCAGCTGCTCGCTCGCCATCGGAACCCATGCGCTGTTGGAGGATGACGTCGTGTTCGCGCGCTTGGGTCTGGCGATCATCGACGAGCAGCACAAGTTCGGCGTGCAGCAGCGCATGCGTCTACGCGCCAAAGGTTACGGCGGGAACCTGCCGCACACGCTGGTGATGACGGCCACGCCCATCCCGCGCACGCTCGCGCAGTCCGTGTATGCCGACCTCGATCTCTCCGTGATCGACGAGTTGCCGCCCGGGCGCACGCCGATCCGTACGCGCGTGACCACCGCTGCGCGTTTGCCCGACGTCTGGGCTTTCGTGCGCAAGCACGTCGAACGAGGACGGCAGGCCTACGTCGTGACACCTTCGATCGGATTGGACGCCGCCAAGCGCGACGGCGAGGAAGAGGAGAGCAAGGCGGCGATTGCGCGGGCCACGGAAGTCTACGACGAACTGGCCAAGGACGTCTTCGCGGATCTGCCGGTGGGCCTGCTGCACGGGCGGATGTCCACGCGCGAGAAGGACGAGGCGATGGCGGCGTTCACCCGCAACGAGTTACGGATCCTCGTGGCCACGACCGTCGTGGAGGTGGGCGTCGATGTCGCGAATGCCACCGTCATGGTGATCTTGGATGCACAGCGCTATGGATTGGCGCAGCTGCATCAGTTGCGCGGGCGGGTGGGACGTGGAGCCGCGGCCTCCTTTTGCATCCTCGTGGCGCCGGCCGATCACGCCGAGAGTGAGCGCCTGGGGGTGCTCGAGCGGACCAGCGACGGTTTTGCCATAGCCGAAGAAGACCTGCGGCTGCGGGGGACCGGGGACTTGCGCGGGATGGCTCAATCGGGAGCGGCTAGCTTCAAGCTCGCCAATCTCGTCGCGGATTTTCACCTCTATGCGGAGGCGAAAGCGGATGCGGATGCGGTCATCGCGGGCGATCCCCGGTTGGAGGATCCAGAGCATCGCGGGCTGCGGCAGCTCTTGGCGGCGGGAGAGACGCTCCAGGCGCTGGTCGTCTCGAGTTGAAGCGCGATGTCACTGGCGCTGGCGTTTGGCGTCGAAGTCGACGCGGTGGGTTTCGATCTCGATCACACCTTGGGCTTCGACGACCGGCTGGAGCTGCGCACGCTGCTGCGCTACGCGCGCCGCGCCGCGGCGACGCGGGGCGTGACGCTCGCCGCCCCTGTGCGCGAGCAGGCCAGCGTGCTCTTGGCGCGAGCTCGCGCGGGTGAACTCACGGTCGATCGAGCGGTAGCGCTCTTTCTCACCGATTACCTGTCCGTGCGTGAGGCCGAGCAGCAAGCCGCACGCTGGCGCGACGAGGTGGTAGCGGAGGCACGCGTGGCCATGCGCCCGGCGCCGGGGGCCCGCGCCTGCGTGGAGCGCTTGGAGGCGCGGGGCCTGCCCGTGGCGATCCTCACCAACGGCTGGAGCCCGCTGCAAGAAGCCAAAGCGGAATCGCTTGGCCTAGGCCACCTGCCGCTGCTCATCTCCGAGCATATCGGCGCGCTCAAACCCGCTCCTGAGGCGTTTGCCGCCCTGGTGGCCCGGCTGGGCACGAGCCCCGCGCGCACCGCGTACGTCGGCGACGATCTCGATACCGACGTCTTGGGGGCACGTGCCGCGGCACTGGTGCCGGTGTGGGTTCCCGAGCGCGAGCCTCGTCTGGACGATGTGTGCACGGTTCCAGGCGACGTCATCAGGCTGCGCACCATCACCGAGCTGGCGCCATGATCGAGCGGGGCGGCGATCCCGAGGTGGCGCGCTGGGCGCGCGAGCTGGTGGAGCGGCGCCTGCACGATTTCCAAATGCGGCGTGAGGCTGCGTTGGCGATGCCGCATGACGTTGAGGCGCTGCATGACGTTCGTACGCGGGCGCGCCGCCTGCGCGCCGCGCTGGAGGACCTCGGCGGCTTCATTCCTGAGGCCGGTGACTGGCTGCGCGCCCTCAAGAGTCTGGGCCGGCGCACGGGGGCGGCGCGCGACAACGACGTCCTGCTGGCGCGCGTGGAGCACTACGTGCGGGCGGCGCGCGGTCCGGCACGCGCGCAGTTGGAGCGGCTCGCGCAGCGGCTGCGCCATCGCCGGCGGCGGCTCCGGGAGCGTGCGAGCGAGGCGCTGGCGCGCTGCGCGCTCGTTGATCGTGGTAGCGCTGAGGGAGACCAGGCATGAGGGCGCGCAGCGTCCCCGCCGCTGCGGGGATTGACGCCACGCGGAGAAGCATACTGCGCTTGCGTTTGGCGGAAGTACTCGCCTGTGCGCCCGCGCTGGAGCGCGGTATGCCGGGGCCGCTCCACGATCTGCGCATCGCCTGCAAGCGGTTGCGCTACGCGCTGGAGCTGCACCGCGCGGACCTTGCGGTGCCGGCGCGCGCAGCAGAGAGTGTGATGGCGGAGTTGCAGGATCTGCTGGGCGAGCTGCACGATTGCGACGTGCTGCTGGCGTTGGTGACAAGGGGCGCCGATAGCGGCGCCGCGCGCATGATCGCCCGTGATCGCGGGCGGCTGCTGGCGCGCGTGCGCGGCCGCTGGCGCGCCGCGTTCAGCGCGGGTGGAGCGCTCGATGCACTGGCCGCCGAACTGGGATTCGGTTCTCCACAAGGTGCCCCGGTGGTCGTCCCCTAAGCAGCGCTACCCAGGATGCGATTGACCGGCGGAACCCTCGGAGGGCGACGGATCGCGGGGCCCAGATCCCCGGGGGTGCGGCCCACTCCCGGCCGCGTGAAGGAAGCGCTCTTCTCGATCCTGGGGAGCCGGACCGTTGATGCGCGCGTACTGGATCTCTACGCCGGCAGCGGTGCGATCGGTTTCGAAGCCCTCTCGCGTGGCGCACGCGAGGTCGTTTTCGTCGAGGGTCAGCCGCGCGTGGCCGCGCGCATCTCGGCACTGGCCGCGGAGTTGGGCCTCGAGCGCGGGCGCGCGCGGGTTGTCAATGCTCGCGTCGAGCGTGCCCTCGAACGCTTAGAGTCGCGCTTCGACATCGTTTTCGCCGATCCGCCATACGCGCTGGGCTTACCCGAGCGCGTGCTGTTGCGGCTTCACGAGCGTGGGCTCGTGGACGAAAGGAGCCTGGTGGTCTACGAACACAGCAGCCGCGCGGACGCCGCGGCCCCCGCACCGTATCGCCTCCAGCGTGATGCGGCCTACGGCGAGGTCGTGCTCGCCTTTCTCGTGTTGGGGCAGGAGCAAGCGTGAGCGGTCTGCATGCGGTCTATCCCGGGAGCTTCGACCCGATCACCAATGGTCACATGGACATCGTGCGCCGTGCCGCCCGCGTCTTTTCACGCTTGACGGTGGCCGTGGTCGTGAACCCGCAGAAGCGCTCGCCGATGTTCACGCTGGAAGAGCGCGAGCAGATGATCCGCGAGTCGGTAGGCGACCTTCCTAACGTGCGCGTCGATCACTTCCGTGGCTTGCTCGCAGACTACCTCAAGAAGATCGATGCCGATTTGATCGTCAAAGGTTTGCGCGTCGTCTCTGATTTCGAATCCGAGATGTCAACGGCGCTCATGAATCGTAGTCTCTCCAAGGAGGTTGACACGGCCTTCATGATGGCAAGCGCGGAGTTCTCGTTCGTGAGCTCCAGCTTGGTGAAGGAGGTCTTCTTCCTCGGCGGCGACGTCTCCGCATTCGTGCCCAAGCACGTTTTGCACACGATGGAGCTACGCCGCCGCTCGCTCACTCACGCTACCGAGGGGGTTTCGCACTGATGTCGATCTACCGCGTTATCGACAAACTCGAAGCATACGTGAAGGAGGGAGTCTGGCTCCCATTCTCCTACCGCGTCCTCTCCGAGGAGCGCATGATCGAGTTCATCGAGAAGATGCGCGCCACGCTGCCCGAGGAAGTCGGACGAGCACGGCAGATTGCCAAGGAGAAGGATCGCGTGCTGCGTGAGGCCCAGGAACGCGCGCAGAGCATCGTCGCGGAGGCGGCCACCGAGCACGAGAGCATGGTGGACAACTCCGTCGTGGTGTCGCAGGCGCGCGCGACGGCCGGTGCCATCCTGCGCGAAGCGGAGGAGAAGGCCACGAAGATTCGCGAGGGCGCCGACGCCTACGCCGCGCAGGTGCTCGGTGAGATGCAGAGCCGTCTGGCGGCGGCGCTCGGCGCGGTGGAGAAGGGGCAGGCCGCACTGAGCCCGGAGCGCAATCCCGCCCCGGCCCCCGCCGAGCCGGCGCCCAAGACGGCCTCGCGCTCGTCCGCGGCATCGCCCGTTGCAGTGGCCGAGGACACCGCCAAAATGGAGTCGATTGAAGTCTAACTCGCGATTGCGCGCGTGGCGCACGATCTTGTGGGGCGCGGCGGTGCTCGCCGCGCTCCTCTATCTTCCGACGCCGTATGTCGTGATGGCACCAGGGGACGCAGTCGATTTGAGCACGGCAATCCGCATTGACGGGTATCCCGCGCCCGTTCCACCGCTCTACCTGACGGACGTCCTCCTCTACCCCGCTTCACCGCTGGGTTTGCTGGCCCGGTACGCCCCCGGTTACCGCCTGCTGCGGCGCTCGGAGTTGGAGCCGGGCGGTGTGGATCCCAAACAGTTCCAGGAGGTTCAGCGGCGCAGCATGCTCGAGAGCCAGCAGGCTGCAGCCGTGGTGGGCGAACGGGCCGCGGGTTACCGGGTGGCCGTTCCGGCGTCGCGCGTACGCGTGGTGGGGGTCCTGTCGGGGAGTCATGCCCGCGGAGTGTTGGAACCGGGCGATGTAGTAGTAGCCGTGGATGATAAGGCGGTCTCGTCGCTCGCCCGCATGGTTGCGCTGGTCGGCGAACATCCGCCCGATGGGCCTCCCGTGCGGCTACAGATCGAGCGTGGCGCGAGCCGCCGCGAGATCAGCGTCTCCACCAGCGCGAGCCCGCAGGGGCAGCCGCGCATCGGCGTCCTCATTACGGCCGAGCTAGGGCCGGCTAAGCTGCCGGTGCCGGTGCGTTTCGGCGGCGAGTTGGATCGCATCTCCGGCTCGAGCGGCGGCCTCATGATGGCGCTCGAGATCTTCCGTGCGCTGGAGCGGCGTCCGCTCAGCACGGTTCCCGTGGCCGGCACCGGAACGATCGATTACAGCGGCAATGTGGGGCCCATCGACGGCGCGGCGCAGAAAGTGATCGCCGCGCGGCGGGCTGGAGCGAAGATCTTCCTGTGCCCCAAGGCCAACTTCCGCGAGATCGAAGGCACGCCCGGTATCCGCGTCATCCCCGTGGCCACCTTCGGGCAGGCGCTGCACGAGCTGTCCGCGGGCCGGCAGCGCGCGGCGTAGCGGGAGCTCTCTTAGACTGCCGTACCCTCGATGTTGTTGACGAAGCTCTCGAGGATGGCGTGATCGAGCTTCTTGACGCGCCCGCGCTCGAGCTCCACGGCACCGGCGTCGCGCAGCCGGATCAGCGCGCGTGCGGCCATATCGCGCACGGTTCCCGCCGCTGCGGCGATCTGCGCTTGTGAGAGGCGTTCCACACCCAACAGCCCCGGCGTGAGACCTTCGCCTGGTCCGGTGTAGTTCAGCAGCCACTTGGCCACGCGTTGCAGTACGTGCGCGAAGGAGAGGTCGGCGATCGTGCTAATGGAGCGGCGGCGCGCTTGGCTCGAAGCGACCAGAAACGCCAGCGCCAACTCCGGATCTTGCCGGCAGGCGCGCAGCACCTCATCGCGTGGGATCAGCACCAAGTGTGAATCGACCATCGCCTCGCAGCGGTAGACCGTGGAGCCGCCGTCGAAGACGGGCGTCTCGTTGACGGCGTCGCCGGGAAAACGCTCCAACAGCGTCTGCATCTTACCGTCGCGCGAGAGCAACGTGAAAACGACGCGGCCGGCGCGGACGAAACCCAGATAGTCCCACTGCTCGCCTTCGTCGAAGATGGTCTCGCCGGCGCGGTAGTTACGCTCGGTTGCCGTTTGCGCCACGCGCGCGATCACCTCGCGCGCCACCTCGGCGAACGGGGCGCAACGGGTCAGGAAGTGCTCCAAGTCCTCGACGCTGGCATCGACGCGCTCGATGCGGATGATCCAGCGCTGGCTGCCCATGTTGCGCGCATCCCAGAGGAACTCCGAGGGGCGGCGCGACACGAGATCGGCACGCAGCGCCTTGTGGTCGTTGTCGCTGGCCAACTCCAGAACGCCGCCGATGGGGAGCCGGTCGAACGCGGCGATCACGGACGAATGGCGCGCGGACATAGGAAGTGAGTGCATGTCAATGGACGTATGCACTCGGCCGAGCGACGATGCCATGGCCTAGGCGCTTCGACGACACGGCCTCAGAGGCCCGCTGCGGGGCGTCACGCTATCAAGGGGGGAGGGGCTCGCCGCCGCGAAGCGACCGGCATGGAGTACCGTGACAACGACGTCGTGATCCTGGCCGGGGCTCGCACGCCCTTCGGCAACTTCGGCGGCGTCCTCAAAGACCTGACCGCAACCGACCTTGGAGTCGCCGCCGCCAAGGGGGCTATCGCCCGCAGCGGCGTTCCCGCCGAGAAGATCGACGACGTTGTCTTCGGCAACGTGATGCAGACCAGCGCCGACGCGATCTATCTCGCCCGCCACGTGGGCCTGCGCTCGGGCGTTCCCATCGGCGTGCCGGCTCTGACGCTCAACCGCCTCTGCGGCAGTGGCTTGCAGGCTATCGTCAGCGCCGCCCACGATCTCTTGCTGGGCGAGGCCACCTACGTGCTGGCCGGCGGCACCGAGTCGATGAGTCAGGCCCCGCACGTGATTCGTGGCGCGCGCTGGGGCCTCTCCTTGGGCCAGGGGGCGCTGGAAGACACGTTGTGGCAAGGGTTGACGGATTCGTACAACAAGCTGCCGATGGCGATCACGGCCGAGAACCTCGCCGAGCGCTACGGCATCTCGCGCGCAGCCTCCGACGAGTTTGCGCTGCGGAGCCAACACAACGCGATCGCGGCGCGCGACAACGGATACTTCGGCGACGAGATCGTGTCCGTCGAAGTTCCCGGCCCCAAGGGCACGACGGCAACGATCTCCGTGGACGAGGGGCCGCGTGACGGTCTGACGATGGAGCGCCTGGGCAAGCTCCCGGCACGCTTCAAGAAAGGCGGCGTCGTCACGCCGGGAAATGCCAGCGGGATCACCGACGGGGCGGCAGCGGTGGTGCTGACGACCGTCAAGCAGGCCAAGGCCGATGGGCTCACCTGGATCGGGCGCTTGGTCTCTTGGAGTGCGGTGGGCGTCGATCCCGACATCATGGGCATCGGTCCGGCCGTGGCGATCCCCAAGGCGTTGCAGCGCGCGAATTTGAAAGCGCAGGACCTTCACGTCGTGGAGATCAACGAGGCCTTTGCCCCGCAGGTGCTGGCGTGCACCAAGGAACTGGGCTACAGCAACGGCGTGCGGCTCAATCCGCACGGCGGCGCGATCTCGCTGGGTCATCCGCTGGGCGCGAGCGGCGCGCGCATCGCCTTTACGGCGCTGCACGATCTGCGTACCAACGGGGGCGGATACGGCATCGCCAGTGCCTGCATCGGCGGCGGCCAGGGCATCGCGGCGGTGATCGAGGCGAACTGACGGCTGCATCGGAACCGCATGCACAGATAGGGGCGCGATCGCGCCCCTATCTGTTACTTCTGCTTTCCACGCTCTTTCTCGATTTAGCCGCAAATCTGCCGATCGGATCGCTGCCGCTCGCGCTTACGCACGACCGCGCCGCACCTGGTGCGATTGCCTTGGCCATGGGCGGCGGCCTCTTCGCTTCCATCTTCGGCAGCCTCCCCGTCGGCGCCATCGTCGATCGCGTGGGGCGGCTGGCCACCGTGCGCGCCGCGGCCGTGCTCTGCGGCGTATCGATGCTGGGGCTCACGTTCGCTCACGGCGCGCTGGGAAGCGGCCTGCTGATGGCGGCGCGGGGCATCGCGCTGATGGCCTATATGACCGCGGAGTTCGCCTACGCTAGCGACATCGTGCCGCGCGAGCGCATCGTCTCCGCCACCTCGACGCTTGGGATGATCGGCAACCTCTCGTTCGCGATCGGCCCCGCCGCGGGGGTCTTCCTCTGGCAGCACGGCATCGGAAGAGAACAGTATGCATGGGGCGCGCTCTCGGCGGCGCTGGGTCTAGTGGTGCTCTTCGCGCTTCCAGGCGGTCACGACGTTCACTCCACGGTGCGCCGGCGTATCTTCATGCGCAGTGCCTGGCTCCCCGCGATGGGCTTCCTCGTGGGCACGACGCTGCAAAACGGCGTCAACAATGCGTTGGCTGTGCTCACGTTCCACGACCGCGGCGTCGCCAACGGCGCGCTGATCTTCAGCGCCATGGCCTTCACCACGTTTGTGCTGCGTTATCCCGCGGGGCGTCTGGTGGATCTGCGTGGTCCGCGTTTCGTAGCCGTGCCCACTGCGGTGGTGCAGGCATTGGCGTGTCTCTTGGCCGCGAACGCGCACGGTTGGGTCGCTGTCGTCGTCGCGGGCGGCCTCTTCGGCTTAGCCTGGGCGGCGGTGGTGCCGGTGGGCGTGGGCCTGTTCTTCGAGCGCAGCACCTCGCGCACGCGCGGTGCCGCGATGGGCGCGTACAACTTGGCGTTCAGCAGCGGCGCGGCCGCCGGTGCGCTGGTGGCCGCGGTGGCGGCGCAGTTCGGCTGGGGCTACACTGCGGCGATTCTCGTCAGCGGAGTCGCGCCGCTGGCCGCGCTCCCGTTCGTCCTCGCTTCGCCGGAGCGCCGGATGCGCGTGAGCGAGCGCCGCGCCTAAGGCTGTTCAGTTGAGATGCGATGCTCGCCGCCGAGACTCGACGCGTGCAGGTGCTGGATCAACTGCTGCTCGCGCATGTACGTGGGGCGCTCGCACAACTCGCAGCGCGTGAGCGTGGAGCGTCGATCGAGATAGGTGATGACGGTCGTGGCGAACTCGGCGTGGCTCCACGTCAGCGGCGAAACGGAGAGGGGCTCTCCGCTTTCGGGATCGAGCTGCTCGGCGAGAATGCCGCTGCGGGTGGCGTGCTCGACCACCCACGCCAAGATCTGCGCGGCAAGGTCCATATGGCGCTGATCGCGCGCCCGCAGCAGCTCCCATTGCGCGCGCCACAGCGAACAGATAAACCAGGGATTTCCCGGCGCGTCCGCGTTGGGGCTGCGCCGGTGGTAGGTGTCGCCGGCGTAGCGTGCAATGCCGCCGATCGGCGTCGCGAGCGAGAGCCCGTCGAACGTGGCGTCGAGCGTAGCCTTCGCGCGCGGATCGTCGGGCTCGACCAATCCGAAGCGCACGATGCCGTAGACCGAACAGTCGAGGGTGCGGTCGCGCTCGAAGGTGCCGTCACCGCGGGGCGCGATGGTGCGGGCGAAGCGGCCGCTCTCGTCATCCCAGAGCGCCTCCAATGCCGCCGCGCGCATGCGCTCGGCGGCTTCGAGATAGTGCTCGCTCTCGTCGCCGAATGCGTGTGCCATGTGAGAGGCCGCGCGCAGGCCGGCGTACACGGCGGCGATGGTCCAGGCGTGCACGCCGTAACGCTCCTCCCACAGATCCCAAGAGGCTAGCGGCAGGCCCGTGGATTCGTCACGATAGCGCAAGAGAAACTCCGCGGCCGGGCGCACCAGGCTGCCGTACAGTTCGGCCAGCGCCTCGAGGTTGCGCGAGAGGAAGAGGTGCTGCCAGAGCGCCCACAGGACCAGCGCCGTTTCGTCCTCCTGAATCGGCAGCTTGCGCTCGCCGGCGGCGTAGAACGGCAGCCATGACGACGCGGTGGAGCCGTCGGGGTTGTACTTGTGCGCCAGCCAGCCGTCACGCGTGAGCGAACGGCTGCAAAAGCGGAAGAAGCGCAAGGCGAGCTGGTGGTATCCCGCGAGATCCAGGGCATAGGAGATGAGGGCGCCGTCGCGCGGCCAGACGTAACTGTAGGTGTCACGGAAGGCCGACGTGATGTCGCTGTCGTTGGCGGCGACGATGCCCCCGCCGTCGTCGATCTGCGTGCGCATCACGAGCAGGCTGCGGCGGTGCTCGGCGACGATCTCCGGTGCCAGCCCCGCGAAGAGCGTGTCGTCTTTGGCGACCCAGGTCTGCCAGAAGTTGCGGGTGCGCCTGCGCATCGTGGCCCAGGCGCCCTCCTCGATGCGGCGATGGCGATCGAGCACCTCGTCGAGCGAGAGACCCGCCGCCAGCCACGCCTCGACGCTCGCGCGCTCGCCCGGGGCGAGTTCGAGATCGACGCCGCTGACCGAATCGACGGCGCCCTGCGCGATACGGTTGCCGGAGAGCTCTCCGTCCTCGGCATCGCGGAAGGTGCCCTCGCCTTGAACGCTGTGCTTGGCGCCGACGGCGAAGCGGTCTGGGCCGCTCCCGCCTTCGCGGCGCATGAACGCCAGCACGTAGCGGTGGCCTTTGTAGTGGATGAGCGCGCGCGCGTCGGGGTGGTAGAGAGCCGTGTCGCCGATTTCCGTGCCGTAGAGGTAGAAGTTATGCGCGAGGAAGAGGCGCAGCTCGCGCCGTGCCCCCTCGCGGCGATCGTCGCAGAGCGTGAAGCGCCGCAGCAGCGCCGGCTCGCGCAGATCGACGACGTCGGAGCAGAGCAGCGTGAGGTCCAGCGCCGGGTGGCGCAGCCACACCGCGGTCTCGAGCGTGTTCTCCCGGTAGCCTAGCTGGCGCTCCCAGCCGTCGTGGTGGATCCACGCCATCTGACCGTCGCACCACACGCCCACCCGGCACTTGTGGCCTCCGAGGTGGTTCTCCTGACCCACGTGGGGATAGTAGAGGTCGCGCAGCGTGTAGGTGCGGTCGAACGCCACCAGCAGCGAGCCGTTGCCGAGCGGAAGGTCTCTTGGCATGGCCGCCGGTGCGCCCCTCTTATCTGCCTTTGAATTCGGCGGGCCGCTTTTCCAGGAACGCGCTCGTGCCTTCCTTGATGTCCTCGGTGTTGACGAGCAGGCCGAAGTTGAGCGCTTCGACGGCCAGACCCTCGGCGAGCGTGACGCCGATACCTTCGTTGATCGACTGTTTGGTCAGCTCGACGGCAAGCGGCGCCTTCGACGCGATGAGCTTGGCGATGCGCTTGGCCTCCGGCAGCAACTGATCGGCCGGCACGACCTTCTCGACCAAACCGATGCGCCAGGCCTCCTGGGCGTCGATCATCTCGCCCGTGAGGCACAGATACATCCCCATGCCACGTCCCACCAGGCGCGGCAGGCGCTGCGTTCCGCCGTAGCCGGGGCAGAGGCCGAGGTTGACCTCCGGCTGGCCGAACTTGGCTTTCTCGGAAGCGATGCGGAAGTCGCCGGCCATCGCCAGCTCGCAGCCTCCGCCGAGTGCGAAGCCGTTGACCGCCACGATCACGGGCTTACGCATGCGCTCGATTTTCTTCGTCAGCGACTGTCCGTAGCGGGCTTTGCGCATCCCTTCGACGGCGCTGGGGAGCGCGTTGAGCTCGGCGATATCGGCACCGGCCACGAAAGCCTTGCCGGCGCCGGTGAGGATGACCACGCGCACCTCGGCATCGTTGTTCGCGTCGTCGAGAACCTCCGCCAGCTCCTTGAGCGTCTGCTCGTTCAAAGCGTTGAGCTTGTCCGGGCGATTGATGGTGATGGTGGCGATCGCGCCGTCCTGCTCGATCAGGAGATTCTGATACTCTAACTGACTCAGCATCGCTCGTGTGACTCCGTCGTCGAAGACTGTTAGCGGGTGGAACGCTTAGGTGGCGGGATACTCGTAGAAGCCCTTGCCGTTCTTGCGGCCGTAGTGTCCGGCCAGCACCATGCGCTTGAGCAACGGCGGGGGGGCGAACATCGGATCCTTGAACTCCTCGAACATGATCTCCGCGATGTAGTAGGTGGTGTCGAGGCCGACAAAGTCCAGCAGCGTGAAGGGACCCATCGGGTAGCCGCAGCCGAGTTTCATCCCTTCGTCGATGTCCTCCAGGCTCGCCAGGCCCTGCTCGTAGACGCGGATGGCGTAGAGCAGGTACGGGACCAGGAGGCGATTGACGACAAAGCCCGGCGTATCCTTGGCGTGGACCGCGCGCTTGCCTAGGCCGCCGGCAAATGCGGTCAACGCCGCGATTGTGGCGTCGGAGGTCTCGATGGTGCGCACCACCTCTACCAGCCGCATGAGCGGCACGGGATTGAAGAAGTGGAGGCCGGCCACGCGGTCGCGCCGCTGGGTGGCCGCCGCCATCTCGATGACGCACAGGCTCGAGGTGTTCGAGCAGATGACGGCATGTGGCGCGAGGAGCGCGTCCAGCTTGGAGAAGAGCTCGCGCTTGACGTCCATGTTCTCGATGACGGCCTCGATCACGAGATCGCAGCCCTTGAGATCGTCGAGCACCGTGGTGGTCTTCAGGCGTGCCAGCGTCGCGTCGCGGTCGGCAGCGGCAAGCTTCCCCTTCTCGACGAACTTCGCGAGTGAGGCCTTGATGCCGGCCAGCCCCTTCTCCAGCGCCTGCTGACTCACTTCGTAGACGACGGTCTCGAAGCCGCTGGACGCGCAGGCCTGCGCGATACCCGAGCCCATGAGTCCCGAACCGCAGACGCCAACCTTCTTGATCTCCACGATGCCGCTGATCTCCTTTTCGACGTTGGCTTGGAAACTCGGCGGGGTTCGTCGCTGCGGGGCTGGAACCTGCGCAGCGTCCATGCTATAACCTATCACGGAGAGAGTTGTAGAGGCTTGCAATATCGAGGCCGGGAGGTGTGGGGATGACGCGGACTGCCTACCACGAGGCGCTGGAGCGCACGCGCTTGGACGTGCTGCGCATGGGCGCGCTGGCGGAGGAGGCCGTGCGCAATGCCGTCGCGGCGATGGATCGCCGCGACACCGAGCTGGCGCGCCGGGTCATCGCCGGCGACGACACGCTGGACGAGCTGCGCCACCGCGTGGAGTCGGCTTGCATTGAGCTGCTCTGGCGCCAGCAGCCCCTGGCCGGTGAGCTGCGCACGATCGCCGCGATGCTAGAGACGATCGTCGATCTGGAGCGCGTGGGAGACCACGGCGTCGAGATCGCCAAGCGCGCGATCGCCATCTCAGACCTTCCGGTGCGCCCCGCCAACGTCGAGATCACCAAGATGGGCACGATCGCCGCGGATATGCTGCACGACGTGGTGGTGGCATTCTCGGAACAGGACGCGGACGTCGCGCAGACCGTGATCGACCGCGATGACGAAGTCGACGTGCGCTATCACAACGGCATCCGCGCCTTGCAGGAGGCGATGGAGGCAGATCCGCGCATGGTGCCGGCCGCTACGCAGATGCTCTTCACGCTAGGCTCCGTCGAGCGTATCGGCGACCGGGCGCAGAACATCGCCTGGCACGTCAAGGAGATGCTGGTCTAGGCTCCGTGCTGGCCGCGCAGGAAGCGCACCGGATGCGGGTGCGGGCGTGTGCCCGGGCGCGCCGCGTGCTCGATGCGGAATTCGTCTTTGGGGATCACGCTGATCGAGCCGTCGACTTCGAGCACGGCTAGACCGATCTCGCCTAGATCGTGGATGCCGTGCTCGCGCATGGCCGTCTCGATCTCCTCCGGCGTGACCAGCTCTCGCCGGGTATTGCGTTCTTGAATCACGCCGTCGCGTACGACGACGGTAGGTTCGCCTTCGACGAGCGCGCGCGCACGCCGGCTGTAGTACGTGAGGCGCGAGACGGCGCCGTTGGCGACGAGCAGGACGGTCGCGGCCACGATCCCGCCGGTGAGCGAGGTGTCGGGTCCGGTCATGGCATTCTGCACGGCGTTGCTGATCATCAAAAGCAGCACGAGATCGAAGAGCGTCATCTGCCCGATCTGGCGCTTGCCCGTGATGCGCACGCCGATCAAGAGCACGAGATAGACGACGGCGGTCCGCAGTGGGATCGACCACCACGGACCGCCGAGCGCGAGCAGGTCGTGCCAGGGAGCCGGCAGGCTCATGCCCCTCCGTCGCGCACGGAGCAGGGTGCCATGATGGCGTCGGACATTCCGTGGATCAAGCGCTTGTCGGCGGGGACAACCGTTGCGAGTATCCCGCCCAACCGTGCTTGGTCGTCCACGACGAAGTAGTAGGGGCAGAGGCGCACGCGGCCGTCCAGCGTGCGCAGTTCGCCGGCACTGGGGTCGAGGAACTCCATGCGCAAGCGCCTCCCTTTATGGAAGCGTTGCAGGATGTGCGGGGTCTGCGGGAAGGCTGCCAAGCCGTCGTGCAGCGCCTGATCCCAACCCTCCTTGGTCAAATCGTTGGCGACCACGACCCCGCGCGAGCCCCATGCCGTGGCGTCGAAGCCCGAGGGCTTGATCACGAAGTCGCGGTCGTTCTTACTCAGCGCGCGCAGGTCGCTCCAGTCGAAGACGGCTTTCCCGTCGGCGTTGAGGCCCGCGATCGTCGCCTGCGCCGGTAAGGGCTGCGGGTCGAGAACCCACGTTTGCGGGAAGAGCCGGGAGAGATTGGAAAACGCGGGCTCCCCGAGCTCGCTCTTCCAATAGTCCGCGAGCCGGCCATGGTGGAGCAACGCGAAGAGCAGTTTTTCCTCGAGGTGCGCCTTCGGAGGCGGCGTCATGGCTACGCGGCCGTGACGTGCCGCGTAGAGCATCAGCTCCTGCTTAGGCACGTTGAGCAGGTCGAAGAGCTCGAAGAAGCGGTAAACGACGTCGATACGCTCCTCTCGCCCCTCGGGTAGGCGAAGAAAGAGCGCCTCCTCGGTGAAGGCCAACTCGCGCGGATGTACCGTGTAGGCGTCGAGATACCCGCCCTCGCGCAGCGCCTGCGCGAACCAGTCCATCTCCGCCCGGTAGTCGCCCGATTCGTCGGAGACCACGAGCGCGACCGTCGGCCGCTCGAGCCCTGCTGCCGCGGCGATCATCGCCGCGAATTGCTCGAGCATGCCATCGCCGCCGCCGACGACGTCGTCGCCCAACTCACAGTACGTCTGCGACATCGCGCCCACGAAACCCATACCCCCGGGAACGCTGTCGAGCTCGCTGGCCACGAACCCGCCGTCGGTGAGGATGAGGTCGGGACGGATCACGCCGGGAATCGCGTGCTTCCAACGGTTCTGCCGCGCGAGCTTGACGATGTGCTCGGGCTTCCCGCGGTCGAGGTAGTCGGCCACGAAGGCCGGGGCGCTCCCCTTCGCGCTCTGCAGGTAGAGCTTGTTCGCGGCCCGGTAGAACGCCAGCAGATCATGACCGAGGCGCTCGATGCGGGCGAAGGTCGCCGGGGAAAGCGCGAACGGCTCCGGTGATAGTCGCCAGGCGATCCCCTCCTCACCGCCGACCCCTTTGAAGAGGCCGGGAGCTAGGTTCTCGCGCAGGTAGTCGACGCGTTCGCGAGCCGTTCTTGGTTGCAGGTGCATGCTGCAGGACACAGGTACTCCTCCGGGCCCTAGCGACAACAGTCCGGGATCTTGCTGCTGCTGAGAAAGATGTAGCGGCGTCTCACCATTTCGCAGACTACATACCCCAAGCGGCCCGGAGGAGTTGCACGCCTAGGTGAGGCTGTGCGGACGTTCTCACAAGACGGGAACGGCGCCGGGAATCAAGAGGGCGCTCTCCGGCTGCACCCCGCCGTTCCTAAAGACGAAGGTGACGTGGAGGGTACGGTCGATCCCCAGCTCGTGCAGGGGGAGGTCGTCGGAGAGCCGTCCGCTCCCCGCGGCCAGGAGGACGTCTTTGGTGGCGGTGCGGTCGAGCGTGCCGCCCCGCCCCGCCAAGCTCTCCGAAAGGGTGATCCGCGCCATCTCGCCGGCGGGCCCGCGCTCGCGCACGACGTCGGTTACGCAGAAGGTGGCTCTGATGCTCTGCCCCTGGATTGCAAGCGTCTGGACGCGGCAGACCGGTGCGGCGAGCACCGGCGCGGCGAGCGCCGCCCACAGGATGGCGGCGGCGGCCGTCGATCGTTTCATCTCGTCCTTGAAACTCAACTCTCCGGCAAAACGTGCCGCAACTGCCCTTCTATCTCGGCCCTAAGCTCCCTTGGCGCTCCTGCCCAACGCGCCTGGCTGGGACGGGCGCGTCCCCCTATTCCCGGACGTGATACGATAGGGTCTGCGCCCTTGCGCACAAGATATGAAGCAGCCGACCACAACCATCGATCTCGTAGCCGTCGATCTCGACGGTACCCTGCTCTCCAGCAACGAAGAGGTCTCTCCCCGGAATCAGCGAGCGATCGCCGCGCTCGTGAGGGCCGGTATCCGCGTGGTGATCGTGACCGGGCGCGGCGTGGACACGCCGGTGCGGATCGCACGCGAGTTGAAGCTCGGCCGCTTTCCGGTCATCTGCTGCCACGGTGCCCTCACCCGCGACCTCACGACCGGCAAGACGCTGGGGCACATTCCCGTTCCATTGATTCACGCCAAGCCTATCATCGAGTTCGCCGAGCGGCAGGGCATTCCGATCGCCATCTACGCCGAGGACCATTTTTGGAGATTGGCGGGGCAGCAGGCGATCATGGCCGACATGAACGGTCCAGCCTGGCGTGAGACGCCGTCGTTTGCCGCGCTCTTGGGAAGCCCTCCGACCTTCATCCGTTTCTTCGGTACCCAGGGAGTCGAGGCGGTGCGCCGGCGCTTCGGCCACCTGCCGCTCAACCTTCGCACGGAGCGCTGGCTCGATCTGGTCGAGTGCGTCGTGCTGAACGGACGTGCCGGAAAGCGTGAGGCCCTGGCCGATCTCTGTCGGACGTTCGGCATTCCTGCGCAGCGCGTGATGGCGATCGGCGACTCGCGCAACGACGTGCCGATGCTGCAGTGGGCGGGGATCGGCGTGGTCATGGGGAACGCGCTTCCGGAGGTGCGCGCGATGGTACCGCTGAGAACCGTGACCAACGACGGCGACGGTGTGGCCGTAGCCATCGAACGGTACGTATTCGGCAATGTGCTGGGCGACGTGAGGTCGGCGTGAACGTGCGCATCGTAGCCTATGCGCGTGCGCGGGAATTGCTGGGTGCGGCTGAGCTGCAGCTCGAGATCCCCGGCAGCGCCACGCTGGCGCAGCTGCGCCAACACCTGCAGCATCAGGCTCCACGCCTGGGTGAGCTCGGTGCGAGCCTGCGCTTCGCCCGTAACGGGACCCTAGCCGGAGAGGACGAGATCTTGCGTGAGGACGATGAAGTGGCGCTGCTGCCGCCGGTGAGCGGCGGCTAGATGGAAACGCCGTCGCAGACGCGTTACACGGTCGCGCTCGGCCCCGAGCCGTTGCATGCCGCGGCGCTCTCGGAGCGCGTGCGCGCCGACGACTGCGGTGCTGTCGTGACGATGGCGGGCGTCGTCCGCGATACCTCGGACGACGGCCGTTCCGTTACCGGCATGGAGTACGAGGCCTATCGCGAGATGGCGCTGCGCGAGCTGGAGGCGATCGCGCGGGAGGCTCTGCGGAGGTGGCCTGCCTGCAACATCGCCATGGCCCACCGCGTGGGCACGCTGCGCGTGGGCGAGGCCAGCGTCGTGGTGGCGGTCGGCGCGCCGCACCGGGCGGAGGCCTTCGATGCCTGTGAGTACTGTATCGACGAGCTAAAGGCGCGCGTGGAGGTTTGGAAGCGCGAGCACTACGCCGACGGCGGTGATCCACGCTGGCTGGAGAACCGCGCCGGGCACCCATGAATCTCACGCTCGAGTTTCTCAAGACCGGCGGACACCGCGTTGCGACGCTGCTCTACGAGCCGGCGCAGCCCAAAGAGGCGACGCTCGTGCTCGGCCACGGCTACTCCAGCTCCAAGCAGAACTTGGATTTCTTGGCGGGCTTCGTGGCACAGCATGGCTATCGTGTGGTGACCTTCGATTTCCCCGGCCACAAGTTGGGGGCGAGCGAGGGGCGCTTGGAGTCGTTCGACACCTGCTTAGAGACGATGGCAACCGTCGTGGAGTACGCGGCGGAGCGCTTCGGCGGACAGACGTACGTCGGCGGGCACTCGCTCGGGGCGGCGACGGCGCTGCGCATCTGCGGCGCCGATCCACGCCTGGCGGGTTGCATCGCCATCGCCACTGGGCGGGACATCGGCGCGAATCTGGATCAGATCCGCGCCCGCGGGCCGCTCTCGTTCCGCGCCGCCTACGTCGACGGCGTCAGCCTCCCCGATCTCATCGGGCAGATGGGCACCGCTTCGATCGATGCCGCGCTCGACGCCATCGCTGGGCGGCCGCTGCTGGTGGTGGCGGCGGCGCACGACTTGATCGCGCCGCGCAGCCAGGTCGAGGCGCTCTTCGAGCGCGCAGCGGACCCCAAGACGCTGCGCGTAATCGAGAGCGACCACACCTTCGCGGCCAGTAACAGCAAAGCCGCGGTGTTGGCGTGGTTGCGCGAGCGCTCGTAAGGGGCGGCACGGCCGCGGGCTGAGGCGAAGATGCAGGCGTCGCTGCTGCTCTTCGGACTCCTGGCGGCGATCGTCGCGGTCGCGCTTATCGCCAAGCGGCTCGCCCTTCCCTATCCGATTGCCTTCGTCATCGGCGGCCTGCTGCTGGCGCTGATTCCGGACCTCCCGCCGGTGGAGATCGAGCCGGACGCGATTTTCCTCATCGTGCTGCCGCCGCTGCTCTACATGGGCGGCTGGACCACCGATTGGAACGCCTTCCGCGCCGCTCTCCAGCCGATCTCGTGGCTTGCGGTTGGGCTGGTCGCCACCACCACGGTGGTCGTGGCCGTGGTGGCGCATCATGTCGCGCCCAATCTCTCGTGGGCGGCCGCGTTCGCGTTGGGGGCGATCGTCTCACCACCGGACGCCGTAGCCGCTTCGGCCACCTTCGAGCGATTTTCGATACCCCGGCGTATCGTCACCGTGCTGGAAGGCGAGGGGCTCGTCAACGATGCCTCGGCGCTGGTGATCTACCGTTTCGCAGTCGCTGCCGCATTGACGGGAACGTTCTCGTTGGCACGAGCGGGGGTGTCGTTCGTGGCGGTGACCGCCGGCGGCATCGTGGTGGGATTGGTGGTGGCAGCGGCCATCGATCGTCTGCTGAAGTGGCTCGAGCGGACCGAGAGCTCCGATTCGCTCATCGACAACGTGATCTATCTGGTCGCGCCGTACGCCGCCTATCTCCCCGCCGAGGCGCTCCACGTCTCGGGTGTGCTGGCCGCCGTCGCCGCGGGCATCTACGCCGGGCGGCGCGTCTCCAGTTACGCCAACCCGCACTCGCGCCTGACCGGTGCGGCCGTGTGGAATCTGCTCGCCTACGTTTTCAACGGGCTGGTCTTCCTGTTGATCGGGCTGCACCTGCGCGCGATCGTTCACGACGCGACGTTCACGCTGCACAGTATCGCGGTGGGCGCGATCGTCAGCGCGGTCGTCGTGATCGTGCGCATGGCCTGGGTCTATCCGGCAACCTACCTGCCGGCGCTGTTGCGGCGCTCGCGCCGCGATCCCGCGCCCTCTTGGCGCTACGCCTTCGTCATCGCCTGGTCGGGGATGCGCGGTATCGTCTCGCTGGCGGCGGCGCTGGCGCTCCCGCTCAACGACGAACTCGGACATCCCTTGGCATGGCGCGGGGAGGTCATCTTCGTGACGTTTTGCGTCATCCTCGTCACGCTGGTCTTCCAAGGCGTGACGCTCGCGCCCATCATTCATCTGCTCGGTATCGACGAAGGCGAGGGGATCGACCGCCGTGAGAGCGAGGTACGCATTACCGCCCTGCGGGGTGCGCTGGCCCACCTCACGTCGCTAGAGCACCGCTTCACGACGACCGAGGAGTGGATGGTAGCCGGGCGGCTGCGCGCCGAATACGAGAGCCGCATCGAGCACCTGCGCCGCCATCTCGACGGGCGCGCCGAGGAGTCCCCTGCGGTGCGCTACGACCATTGGCTGCAAGGTGAGACCTTGGCGGCGGAGCGATCCGCGATTCTGCGGTTGCGGGACGCTGGAGAGATTCCCGACGAGATCTTCCGCCGCGTGCAATACGACATCGATCTCGCGCAGGCGCGCTTGCGTTAGCGTCCGAGGCCGTAGCGCGCCTCGAACGTCAAGCCAAAGGCCACGTTGCGGTCGGCTGCGTCTCCGGGGCGCGAGAAGTCGGCAGAGAAGTTGATCGAGCGCAGGCCGATCAGATAGGCGTTGCGGCCGTGGCGGACGCCGTAGGCCAAGGCCGCGTCCGTCTCCGCCGCATGTTCGTCCTTGTTGATCGGTGGGATGGAGGGATCGAAGAAGAGGAAGTGGTCGGCTCCGGACAGGTGTGGGATGATGCCGGCCTCGAGCTCCACGAAGTGCACGGCGCCCACGGGCAGTTGCACGAGCGCTTCGTAGCGCCCGCCGGCAAGGCGTGACTCGGCGGTACGCGCCATGTTCGGCAGCGGCGTGCGCTGGTTGATGACGGTGGTGCCAGCCCCGACCCAGAGGCGCCGGTGTCGATCGAGGGCCACGCGGACCGTGGCCGTGAACACTCCCAGCGCGGGCGCCGTGGCGCCGAACTCCGCGCTGGAAGCATGCGCGGTCGTGGTAACGACGGGAATCCCCTCGAGATGCAGCTCCAGCGGGCCCTGCCGGCGCGAGACTTCCAGCAGCGCGCCGATGCCCGTTCCGCTTTGATCGTAGTTGGGCTCGCGATGGAAGCCCGAGAGCGCCAGCGCTTGCACGCCCAGTGACGTGCGCGGCGGATCGGCGTAGGCAGGCGCGAGCGTCAGCAGGATCGTGAACAACGTGAGCATGGTACGTCGCATGAGAGAAGTATCGGCCACAGGGACGCATCTACCCGCCCAGGAAGCTCCTTTCATGGACCGGCCGGTTCCCAATCGTGCGATGCGCTCGGTCGCCGTCTCCCGCGGCGGCATGGTGGCCACGAGCCAAGCGGCGGCGACGCTGGCCGGGGTCGAGGCGCTGCGTGCCGGCGGAAACGCCGTCGATGCCGCGATCGCAGCACACGCGGTCATGGGCGTGGTCGAGCCACACTCCAGCGGCATCGGTGGAGATGCCTTTGCGCTGATCTGGGACCCGCGCGAGCGGTGCGTCACGGCGCTCAACGGTTCCGGTGGCGCCCCCGCAGCCGCCTCTTGGCAGCGCCTGCGTGCGCAAGGGCTGGAGCGTATGCCCGAGCGCGGCGCGCTCACGGTTACCGTGCCCGGAGCGGTGCGCGCCTTTGCGACGCTGACGGAGCGTTACGGGCGCAGGACGCTCGGCGAGAATCTCGCCGCGGCGATTGCGTATGCGGAGGACGGCTTTGCGGTCGCGGAGATCGCGGCGGCGGCCTGGAGCGCGAGCGCTCCGATCGTGGCACGCCACGGCGGCCAGGACCACCCATTCGGGCGTCCGGTGCGCGCGGGTCAGGTCGTGCGCCTGCCGGCGTTGGCGCGCACGCTGCGCGCGATCGCGCAGGACGGTGCCCAGGCCTTCTATGAGGGGGAGATCGCCGCGGCCATGGTGCGTGCCGTCGGCGCGGGCGGCGGTCTGCTTTCCCTTGGCGATCTGCGCCAACATCGTTCGCAGTGGGTCGAGCCGATCTCCACCACCTACCGCGGCTGCCAGGTCTTCGCGCCGCCGCCCAACGGGCAAGGTATCGCGGGGCTCGAGATGCTCAACATCTTAGAAGGCTTCGATCTGCGCGCGCTCCAGCTCAACGGCGCGCCCTATCTGCACGTGATCGTCGAGGCCAAACGCCTAGCCCAGCGCGATCTCGCGCGCCACCTTGCCGATCCCGACTGCGCCGACGTGCCGGTCACCCGCATGCTGGACAAGAGCTACGCGGTCGAGCTGCGAGCGCTGATCGACGCCAAGCGTACGTTGGAGCTCCCGGTCGAGCAGCCGGCGCGCAGCGGCACCGTCTACGCCGCCGCGGTGGACGCCGACGGACTCTGCTGCTCGCTCATCAGCAGTGTCTACGTCAACTTCGGCAGCGGCATCGTCGACGCGGCCAGCGGCGTCAACTTCCAGAATCGTGGAGCGCTCTTCTCGCTCGATCCCGCCAGTCCCAACGCCCTCACACCCGGGCAGCGTCCGTACCACACCATCGTGCCGTGGCTGGTGCTGCGAGCGGGAGCGCCGTGGCTGACCTTGGGGATCGTGGGCGGGGAGATGCAGCCGCAGGGGATGGTGCAGATCCTATGCGCGTTGACGGACTTCGAGTTAGGACTTCAGGAGGCCGTCGAGTTGGCGCGCGTGCGGCATAGCGAGGGTGCCATAGCCATGGAGTCCGGCATCGCGCCCGAAGTGCGCGCGGCGCTGGCTGAATTGGGGCACCGGATCGTGCCGAGCTTCGGCCCGTTTTCGTACGGCGGCGCGCAGGCGATCGCCCTCGACGGTATAAGCGGCGTGCGCCACGGTGCCTCGGACCCGCGTAAGGACGGCATCGCGCTGGGAACGTGAAACGCGAGCTGAAGGCGGAGTTTTACTTCGACGACGGCGAGGTGTTAGCGGGCGTCTATAACCCCACGCTCAACGTGATGCGCATGATTCTCTCACCCGATCCCGATGTGCCCGTGCTGTGGGCGGACATGGCGCGCGAGCAGGCTCGGGTCCTCGAGTCGACGGCGTTCTACGAAGCGCTGGAAGATGCTCTCCCGGCCTGCCAACATGCCCGCGAGCACGTGATCGCGGTGTTGCGTCAACGCGGTGGGCTAGCTTGGCACGGCCATGCCTGCCGGATCTGCCTGCTGTTCTTCGGTCCCTATTATCCCGGCGAGCTTGCGTCCGATGCGCTCCTGGACATCAAGCACACGCAGCGCCTCAACCGCCTGATGCAGCCCCACTGACGAGCACGTCGGCGAAGCGTTCGCGCAAGTCGCGTTTGCGAAACTTCCCGACGCCGGTACGCGGGATCGCGTCGATGAAGAGCACGCGGTCTGGAATCCACCACTTGGCAACGCGCTCCGCCAGCCATCCGCGCAACTCTCCCTCCGTGACCGTCGTGCCCTCGCGCAAGACGACGCAGGCGATCGGGCGCTCGACCCATTTCTCGTGCGGTACCCCGACCACGGCCGCCTCTTTGACCGCGGGGTGGCCCATCAGCGCGTTCTCGAGGTCGACGGAGCTGATCCACTCGCCGCCGGACTTCACCAGATCCTTGGCGCGATCGACGATTTGGAGATAGCCCAACTCGTCTACCGTGCAGATATCGCCGGTGCGAAACCAGCCGTCTTTGAAGGCGGCAGCACTTGCCTTTTCGTCTTGATAATAGGCTGCGGCAACCCAAGGGGCGCGAATCCAAAGCTCCCCTACGCTCTTGCCATCGCGCGGCTGCTCCTGGCCTTCGGGACCGACGAGTTTCCACTGCATACCGGGAACGAAGACGCCCTGGGTGAGACGCGCGTGATCCACCCGCTCCGGCGGTGCATCCTCCAGCGCGGACTTTACGCGCGAGACGGTGCCGATGGGACTGGACTCCGTCATGCCCCAGGCGTGAATGGCCGTGATGCCCATGGCGTCGAAATCGTGCATCAGCCCAGCGGGCAACGCCGAGCCCCCGATAACGAAGCGCTCGAGGTGCGCGAGTTTTCCCCCGCTGCGGCGCAGCTCGTCGCGTATGCCCAGCCACACCGTGGGCACGCCGGCGGAGCAGGTGACGCGCTCTTGCTCGAGCAGCGCGATCAAGCTCTTGGGATCCATGGCGGGGCCGGGGAAGACGATCTTCGCGCCCGTCATCGGCGCCGCGAACGGGATGCCCCAGGCGTTGACGTGAAACATCGGCACGATCGGCAGGATGGCGTCGCGCTCGCGCAGGCCCAGCGCGTCTCCGGCGCTGCACGCATAGGCGTGGATGACGGTGGAGCGATGGGTGTAGAGCACGCCTTTGGGGTCGCCGGTCGTGGCCGACGTGTAGCAGAGGATGGCGGCGTCCCATTCGTCCTGCACGCCGGGTTCGAACGTGTCCGGTTCGCCTGCGATCAGCTCCTCGTAGTCCTGCGCGCGCTCCACGGCCGGGGCATGCCCGCCCATCGAAACCAGGATGCGTTGCGCACTCTTGGGTGAGGCGGCGAGTCCCGGGGCCAGTGCGGCGCCCAGCGAGCTGTCGAAGAAGACGGCGCGGTCCTCGGCGTGGTCGAGCACGTAGCCGACTTGCTCCGGAAAGAGCCGGATGTTCGCGGTGTGAAGCACGGCGCCG
>SCRI01000031.1 GCA_004298675.1 bacterium
ACGGGTCTGCTCGACGGGCTCGGCGTCTTCAACGGCGTGGGAACGACCAGGCCGTTCTTCATCGCGGGCGCGCGCGGCGCCGATCCCGAGCGGCTCGCGGCGCGGCTGAACGCGCGCGATCTCCCCGGCGTCTGGTTTCGCGCCGGTTACTGGCAGCCGTTCTTCGGCGGCTTCGCGCACGAAACGGTCCCAGGCGTGGAGTTACAGATTTACGACTACCATGTCTATCAGGGCGTGCCGACGGCCGTGGAGATCGCCGTGGCGCTGCGCGAGCTGGCACCGCACGCGCTGCGCTATCAGACTGCGCTTGACCGCGACTGGGGTACCAGCGTCTTTCGCCGCGCTCTCGAAGCCGGCGACTCCGCGGCGCAGATCCTTGAACGTTGGTCGGAGGCAACGGAGGCCTTCCGCAGTGCCGCGGCGCCGTATCGGCTCTACGCCTAGCGCGTGCCTACGGGCGCAACCACCGGTAGGCGCGCGCGCAGCAAGGCCGACGATTGCGGCGCACCGGGCGTGCTCACCGCGACTTCATCGACTGCACCACGCACGAGCACGTAGGCTGGATCCCCTTTGACCAGGCCCGCGTTGCGCCAGGCGCCGTCGCGACGGATCCAGAGTTGGTAGGGTCCCGGCGCGTCGATCAGCACGTAGCACCACGAGCGGTCGAGCCCGTAGATCACCTTGCCGCGCGGCGCCGTAGCCGTGGCGGCGCGCAGCGGCAGGTACGCGAAATGCCCCTGTGCCAGCGCGATCTGCGGCGCATGCAGCGCCGCGATCTCGCCGCGTTGAACGTCGAGCCGTTGCAGCAAGACACCGCTGACAAGAGCCAGCAGAACGGCAGCGGCCACGGCAAGCGACGTCAACGCGTTCCACGCGCGGCGCGGGGGCTGCGGCGCGGGCAGCAGCAAGCCCGGCGGTGCGCCGGCGTCCGGTAGCAGTGCCGAGAGCGCATAGGCGGTCTCGCAACTCTCAGCGAGACGCTGCGCGCAGGCAGAGCACGTTCGAGCGTGACGCTCGACGTCGCGGCGTTCGCGCTCGTCGAGATCGCCTAGCGCGTAGAGCTCCGCTCGCTCATCCAGATGCACGCTCGTCTCCCTCCACGAGATTGCGCCGCAGCCGCCGCATGGCCAGCGCGATGCGTTTCTTTACGGTGCCGAGCGGCAGATGCAGCGCGGCGGCGATCTCCACATGCGTCTCCCCGCCGAAGTAGGCGCGCTGAAGCGTGCTAGGCGAAGGGCGTGTCGCTGATGCTAACATCCCCCATCGGCGCAATCTCTACCGTGCGGTATCCCAGTGCACGGCGTAACTCCGCGGCAGCTAGCGTCACCGGAGCGGGATGGTCGCCCTGACCGGGAGCCGGCAACGGATAAGCCGTGCCGCGCGCCGTGTAAAAGCGGGCGTGCCCTTCGACGCTCTGCTGAATCTGGTGGATATGGCCGTTGAGCACCGTCACCGACGCGAAGCGCTTGGTCAGCGCCAGCGCCGCTGCAGAGTCGGCGGTCGACCAGCCTCAGGCCGGATAGACGGCGAAGAGCGGCACGTGCGCGAACAGCACCAGCGGCTTCTCGCTGGAGACGCGTGCGAGATCGCGCTCCAGCCAGGCGAGCTGATCGGCACCGAGCTTCCCCATGCCTTCGAAGGCACGCACGTTGATCAGCGTGACGAAATGCACGCCGTTGCTCTCGAAGCTGAACCAGCCGTCTGCGGCGTCTTTGCGCCCGAAGGCCTGATAGAAGGCCGCCCCTTTGTCGCCGATGAGATCGTGCTCCCCCGGCAGGACGACGAGCTCCGTTTTGAGCTCGGCTAGCACCTCTTTGGCCAGGGCGAACTGCGCGGGCTTGGAGAGGTGGGTCACGTCGCCGGTGTGGACGACGAACGCGGGGCGTTGCGGCAGCGCCACAATCCGTGCAAGCGCCTCGCGCAACGTCGCCTCCACGTCGGTATTGGCCGTACCCGTGAAGCCGAGATGGCTGTCGCTAATCTGCACGAACGAGAACTCGCCGGGCCTCGCTTGCGCTTGCACCGGCAGGCCGCCGGCCAGCGTCCAGCCGAGACCCACGCCGAACCAGCCGGCGCACGAGAGAAACTGCTGGCGGTCCATGGTCTCCTCCTAACGCGGCGTCACCACGATCGTGCCTTTCATCCACGGATGAATGGCGCAGACGTAGCGGTAGGTGCCCGGTTGGTCGAACGTGTGCTGGTAGGTGCCGTGCGCGTCGAGCCCGCCCGAGTCGAACATCCCGTCGTCGGCGGTGACGGTGTGCGCGTCGCTGTCGTCGTTGCGAAAACGTACGGTCGTCCCGGCGGCGATCGTCAGCGTCGCCGGCGCATACGCAAAGTTGGCAATGGTGACGCTCGCCCCCGGCTGCGGGGCGGCGGTCTGCGGCGGCGCGGCGGCGGCCAGTGCGATCGTCGCGGCGAGAACGGCAATGCTCTGGTACTTCATGGCCGCAATACGCCGCCGGGAGGCCGCGCGGATCCCTCGCGCGTGGGCGAAGGGGCGCAGGCTCGACCTGCGAAAGGCGCACCCATGAGCGGTCTTGTCGACGATCTGATCGCGGCGCTCGGTCCCGAGGCGGTCTTACACCAACTCGAGGACCTGCGCGTCTACGCCTACGACGGCTACCGCTCCGGTGACGCGCTGCCGTCCGCCGCGATTCTGCCGCGCGACACGAAGGAGGTCGCGCGCGCCGTACGCATCTGCGGCGAGCACGGGGTACCGATCGTCGCGCGCGGCGCCGGCACCGGTCTATGCGGAGCGGCCGTTCCGCCAGCCGGCGCTGCCGTGATCTCGCTCGCGCGCATGAACCGCATCTTGGAGATCGACACGCACCGCCGGCGCGCACGGGTGCAGCCGGGACTGATGAATCTCAAGCTCTCCGATGCCGCCAAGCCGCACGGCCTCTTCTACGCGCCCGATCCCTCGAGTCAGAAGATCTCGTCGATCGGCGGTAACGTCGGCACCAACGCGGGCGGGCCGCACTGTCTCTCGTACGGTGTCACCACGAACAACGTGCTGGGCTTGGAGTTCGTCGGCGACGACGGCGAGGTCTATCGCTGCCATCAGGACGATCCGGGCTACGATCTCACCGGCGTGCTGGTGGGCAGCGAAGGGACGCTCGGCATCGTCACCGAGATCGACGTACGCCTGCGCCGCCTGCCGGAGGAGACGCGCGTCTTCCTCGCCGTCTACGACTCCCTGGATGCCGCTTCCGCCACCGTCAGCGAGATCATCGGACACGGCTTGCTGCCGACTGCGCTGGAAATGATGGACAAGGTGATGATCAAAGCCGTAGAGGAGGCGTTTCATGCGGGGTATCCGCAGGACGCTGAGGCGGTGCTGCTCGTGGAAGTCGCCGGCTCGCGTGAAGGCACTGCGGAGGCCGAGCACGCCGTCGCGCGGATCGCGAAGGATGGCGGCGCGCTGACCTGGCGCGCCGCGCGCACGCAAGACGAGCGCGACGCGCTGTGGGCGGCGCGTAAGGGGGCCGCGGGCGCCGTCGGCCGCCTGGCTCCCAACTATTATATTCAGGACGCGACCGTGCCGCGCACGCGCCTGCCCGAGGCGCTGCGCGCCGTGGAGGAGATCGCGCACGATCATGCGTTGATCGTCGCCAACGTCTTCCACGCCGGCGACGGTAATCTCCATCCCTTGCTGCTGTTCGATCGCCGTGTTCCGCGTGAAGTCGAGGCCGTCGTGCGCGCCGGCACGGAGATTCTCAAGCACTGCATCGCGCTGGGCGGCACGATCTCCGGCGAGCACGGCATCGGTTACGAGAAGCGCGAGGCGTTGCCGTTGGTCTTCTCCACGCAGGACCTCGCCGCGATGGTGCGCCTGCGCGACACCTTAGATCCGCACGCGCTCTTCAATCCCGGGAAGATCTTCCCCAGCGGGGCCTCCTGCGCCGAGGTACGTGAGGGCCATGCTCGCTGACGCGTACGCGCCGCTGCGCGAGATTCCCGACCTCGATGTCATCGACGGCTCTCAAGCCGGGGTCTTCCGCATCGGAGAGCAGCGCGCGCGCCTGGCCGTGCGCCCGCGCACGCACGCGGCCGCCGCCGCGGCGCTACGCGCCTGCGCCGCGGCTGGACTGCACGTCGTGCCGTACGGCGGCGGCACCGCGCAGACACTGGGGCATCCGCCGTTTCGCATCGACGTGGTACTCGCGCTCGATCTTCTGCGCGGCATCCACGCCTACGATCCGCACGATCTCACGCTTTCGGTAGAGGCGGGGACCACGCTCGCCGAGCTCGCGCAGACGCTCGCACGCGCCGGGCAGCACCTGCCGCTCGATGGCGCGCAGCCGGCGCGCGCCACCGTCGGCGGCCTGCTGGCGACGGGGCACGCCGGTTGGCGCGCCGGAACCTATGGCCGCCCGCGCGATCTGCTGATCGGGCTGCGCACCGCGCTCACCGATGGCAGTCAGGCGCTGAGCGGCGGCATGGTGGTCAAGAACGTCACCGGCTACGATCTCGGGAAACTCCATGCGGGGGCGCTTGGAACACTCGGTGTCATCCTGCGCGCGAACTTCAAGGTCATGCCGTTGGCACCGGCGCGGCGCTTCGTCGCGGCGGCGCTACCCGAAGGCACGCGTGCCTCCGTGCTCACGCGCATCGATACGCTGATCTTACGCCCCAGCGCCGCGCTCGTGCTGCGCGGTTGGGAGGGCGAGTTACCCTGGAAGAGCGGCGATGAAGGCAGCATCGCGGTCATGCTGGAGGGCGCAGCCGGCGAGATCGATCGCGCCACACGCGACCTGCGCAGCGCGCTCGGGGCTGCCGGTATTCCCGGCGCGTCGATCTTCGATCAAGCGCGCGCCGATGACGCGCTCGCGCAGTTGAACGATCTCTGGGGCTCCGAGATCGGCGGCCGCTCCGCCGCCTACTGCCTGCGCGACGATACCACGCGCTTAATTTCTTGGGCAGCGATGCTCGAACGTATCGCCGTCACCGAGCAGATGGCGGTCGACTTCGCCGCCGACCTGCTCGACGGCAGGCTGCTGGTGCGGCTCGCTGCTCCCACAGGCCACGCGCTACGTTCTTCGCTGCCGTCGTGCGAAGAGTTCATCCGCAAGGAAGCGCCGGGCGCGCGGCTCCTCCACGCCCCCGAGTGGGCCCGCCGTGAGTTCCCCGTGTGGGGCGGCGAGCCCAGCGCCATCGCGCGGATGCGCGAGATCAAGCGCGCCTTCGATCCCGCCGGAACGCTCAACGCCGGGCGTTACGTCGGCAAGATTTAGGCCGTCGAAGAACACTTGAGTACGGCCTACTGTTCATCACATAGCTGTTTGGCGACGAGGACGACTTTTGCGAACAAATGAACGATAGGCCAACAGTCGACCGCAACAGCGACGATGAGCCCGCACGAACCGCTATTCGTTGAGACCTCTATCTACATGCCGAATCACGTCAATGATGTCTAGCAAGAAATGCTGACGTGCTCACTATCGATCATCGAACCAAAGGGTAGAGCCCCGACACAGCATTGACGCACGCCGAGCGCAGACGTAATATGCGTTAATCGCTACGATGTAGCGGTGTCGAATTCATGAATAAGTAACGAGGGAACCGGGCCCAATGCTGCGCGACCCGCGCACGATCTGACTTCTCATAGCCCACGAAAACATCTGGTCGCATACATGGCCAGTCAGACACCCGCAGATTTATGTTTCTCACCTCCACGCGTCTTCCAGCGTTCCATGGCGGCGAGGACCAAGCGTTCGACTTCTTGCCAATCGTTTGTGCGCGGGTCAGGCAACCCTTTATTGGTCGAATTGGCGAACACTATTGTCTCGTGGCCATCACCTCGCAGCGCCTCGACGTTCGACGGCGAGTCTTCTATGTAGAGATCGGCACCAACGGCAGCCTTTTCTTTCATAAAACAGAGGTCATAATACGGGATGCCTTGCCGGTCCAGCCATGCGACGGTTTGCCTTATTGCGGTCTCATGAAAATGAGGAACGAACAGACGGTGCGTGATTATCCTAATGCGAACCTTGTAGACGTAAGCCAATCGACGCAACACAACGGGCGCATCTTTTATGGCCAGTAGGTTGCTAAACATATCTCTTTGCGTGATTGCGTATAAATGCAGCTTGTTATATGCATCATCTCCGCCGATTTTCTCGAGCTCCCATTCGGGAAACCCATATGTAGGCTCTGAATTTAGAGCCTCTTCCTTTACGCCCAGCCACTCAGCCGCGATCGGCCGTAGTCCGCCTATGAAGTCGGCGCAAACACCGTCCAGATCGACACCAAGCACAAACCGCTGCTTCTCTTCCGCCATATGTTACACTCCTCTAAGAAATGGTAACCCCAGCCGAACCCTAACTCGCTAGCGCGCGACGCTCATACTGCCGCAGCCGGCCTGCGGCGCCGGCCGACCATCCCGAAGCACACGGCGGCGGCGAAGGGAACGAAGGCCACCTCGCGCAGCGTGGCGGCCGCGCCGATGCTCGCGACTTGCATCCCCAAGAGCGCGACCAGCGCCGAACCCGCACCGAAGGCAACGCCGTTCATCAAACCCAGCGCCATGCCCAAGTTGCGCGGCATCAGCGCCTGCGTGAGCGCGACGCCGGGCGCGTTCTGCACCGCCAAGAGCACCGAACCCAGAAGCAGTGAGAGCATGCCCGCGCCGCCGGGGAAGACGAAGAATCCCACCAGCGCCGGTACGGCCAGCGCCAGGCTCGTAAACGAGACGGCGCGGTGCCCAAGGCGGTCGCCTAAGAAGCCGCCGGCGAAGAGCCCGATCCCGCTGACCAACAAGAAGGCGGCCACAACCTGACCCGCCGTCACCAACGATTCGCCGCGCGCGATCAGCGCGTTGGGGAGATATGTCATGAAAGCCGCCGTCGTGAGATAGCGCAGTCCTGTGCTGCCTACCAAGAGCATAACGTCGAGCTTCGCGCCGTTGCCGCCGTCCGAGGTTGGGCTCTTGGCGCGGACACGGACGCGTTCGTTGGCCCGCGCATGCACGCGCGGCATCGCCCAGAAGAGCGCCGCCACCGCGATCAAGCCGGGCAGCGCCGCGAGCAGCGTCGCCGCTCCGCCGTAGCGCGCCAGGAGA
>SCRI01000032.1 GCA_004298675.1 bacterium
GCCGCGAATCGTCAACTGGTCGTCGATGCGCCCGTAGACGCCGCGTGGCAGACGCGGGTAGGTGCGTCCGCAACTGCACGACTCGTCCGTCCACGTGGTGAGGTCGCCCGCGGCGAAGCGGATCATCGGCATCGAAGTGCGCTCGAGGTGCGTGTAGACGGGCGTTCCCTCACAACCGTACGGCACGGGGAGCAGCGTCTCGACGTCGCAGACTTCGGTATACACGATGTCTTGCCAGAGGTGCATTCCGCGCCGCTCACTGCACTCGCCGTTGGTGATCCACGGCGTCATCTCCGCGGTCGAGCCGCTATCGAAGACGGCGGCACCGAACGTCTCCTCCAAGCGCGCTTTGACCGACGGGATGCCGGCGCCCGGCTCGCCGGAGAAGAACATCTTGCGGAACCCGAGCGCGCGCGGATCGAGACCCTCCTGGCGCGCAACTTCGGCCAGGCGCAGCGCGTACGAGGGCGTGCCGTAGAATCCGCTTGGCTGGACTTCGCGTAGCCACGGCAGCGCCTGCCGTGTCATGCCTGGGATCCCCGCTCCGAACGGAAAACACGTCATGCCCAGGCGCTCTCCGCCGGCAAGCGCACCCCACGAGCCCATGTAGAGCGAAAAGAGCGAGGCCACGAAGAGGGTGTCCGATGGCCTGAAGCCCATCGACCACATGACGCGCGCCCCAGCCTCCGCGATGCGCGACCAATCGCCGCGGGAGACGATGAACCCGGTGGGCTTACCGGTGGTGCCGCTGGTGCCATGAATGCGCACCCAGGTCGAGGGCTCGTCGCACGTGTAGCGGCCGAACGGCGGATGGGCGGCCTGCTCCGCCCGCAGCTCTTGTTTGCGCAAGATCGGCATGCGGGCGAAATCCGCAAACGTGCGCAAATCGCCGGGCTCGAAGCCCGCCGCACTCCACTTCTCGCGATAGAACGGCGAGCGTTCCCAGCACCACGCTACCTGCGCCTTCAACTTAACGAGAATCAGCTCGTTGCGCTGTTCCGGCGCCATCGTTTCAACGCCGCGATCCCAGTAGGGTTCCTCCGGCGCGGGCACATAGGACCCATCAAAGAGCGGCGGCCAGAGCATCGTCTGCGTCACGCGAGTCCAAGCCTCGCGCGACGCTCGCCGGCATGCTCTCTCACCGCCGCCACGAGCGCTGCAAGCGGCTGTTCTGCGTCGTAGACCGCCGCAACACCCATCTCGATCAGCTTGGGCACATCCGTAGCCTGGATGACGCCGCCCGCGACCACCGCGATGTCCTGGGCGCTCTGGCTGCGCAGCAGCTGGAGGATCTTCGGAAAGATCGTCATGTGGGCGCCGGAGAGAATCGAGATACCGATGACGTCGGCATCCTCTTGAATGGCCGTCTCGACCACCTCTTGCGGCGTTTGATGGAGGCCCGTGTAGATGACCTCCATGCCGGCATCGCGCAGCGCGCGTGCAACGATCTTCGCGCCACGGTCATGCCCGTCCAAACCGGCCTTGGCCACGACGATGCGGAAATTCTGTGCCGATGTCGTCATCATCAGAAAATCGCCAGCTCCTTGTAACGGCCGAAGAGCGGCACGAGCGTGTTGACCACCTCTCCGGCGGTCGCGCGCGCGCGCACGGCATCGATCGTGTACGGCATGAGGTTCTCTCGCTCGTCCTTGGCCGCATTCGCCAGGCGCTCGAGCGCCGCGGCCACGGCACGCTGGTCCCGTGCGGCTTTGGTCCGGTGCAGCCGCTCGATCTGGTTGCGTTCCCAGGCCGGGTCGACGCTATGCAGATCGAGCTCCGGCGACTTGCCGTTCTCGCTGCGGTATTTCGTCACGCCGACGAATTCGAACTCGTGCGCGTCCTTCTTACGCGCGAGCTCGAAGGCGGAGTCGGCAATCTGCTGTTGGAGCCAGCCCTGCTCCACGCACGCGATGGTGCCGCCGCGCTCTTCGATCTGCCGGAAGTACTCTTCTACCTGCCGCTCGATGCGGCCGGTCAGCGACTCCACCGCGTAGGAGCCGGCTAGCGCGTCGATCGTCCCCGCCACGCCGGACTCTTCGAGCAGGATCTGCTGCGTGCGCAGCGCGATCTTCATCGCCGTCTCCGACGGAATCGAGAGCGCTTCATCGTAGCCGTTGGTATGGAGCGACTGCGTGCCGCCCAACACCGCGGCCAGCGCCTCGATGGTGGTGCGGACGATGTTGTTCAGCGGCTCGCGCGCGGTGCACGACGCACCCGCCGTCTGGGTGTGGAAGCGCAGCCGCATCGACTCCGGCTTGCGCGCGCCGTACTTCTCCTTCATCGTACGCGCCCAGATACGGCGGGCGGCCCGGAACTTCGCCACCTCTTCCAAGAAGTCGATCTGCGAAACGAAGAAGAACGACAGCCGTGGCGCAAAATCGTCGACGGACCCGCCGGCTGCGATCACTTCTTCCACGTAGGCCATGCCGGCGGCGAGCGTAAACGCCACTTCCTGCGCCGCGGTCGAGCCGGCTTCGCGAATGTGGTAGCCGCTGACGTTGACCGGGTTGTAGTGCGGCATGCGGGCGGTGGAGTAGAGAATCGAGTCGCGCACCAGACGCATCGCAGGCCGAGGCGGATAGATCCACTCCTTCTGAGCGATATACTCCTTGATGATGTCATTTTGCACGGTGCCGGCTAGGCGCTCGAGCGGGATGTTACGCTCTTGGGCAAGCACGACGTACATCGCCAACAGGATCCACGCCGTCGGATTGATCGTCATCGAGACGCTGATCCGATCGAGCTCGATGTCTTTGAAGAGCTCGTCCATGTCATCGACGGTGTCGATCGCGACCCCCTCGCGCCCGACTTCGCCTTCACTGCGCGGGTCATCCGAGTCGTAGCCCATGAGGGTGGGCATGTCGAAATCGACGGAGATGCCGGTCTGACCCTGCGCGATCAAGTAGCGAAAGCGCGCGTTGGTGTCCGCGCCGGTCCCGTAGCCTGCGATCTGGCGCATCGTCCAGGGCTGGGCCCGGTACATGGTGGGGTAGGCGCCGCGCGTGAACGGATAGCGCCCCGGAAATCCAAGGTCGCGAGCGTAGTCGACGTCGACGTCCGCCGGCGTATAGAGGCGCTCGTGCTGCTCGCCGCTGAAGGTTTCGAAGCGCTCCCGGCGCTCCGGCCGGCGGCGGGCAAACTCGGCGACGTCCTGTTGCTCCCAGGCGGCGCGCTCCGCCGCGATCCGCTCGCGATCACTCATCGATCTACTCCTTCTCAAGGCGCCCGATGACGGCTGAGAGACTGGCGGCCAAATGTTGGCGCAAGAGGCGCCGCGCCTGCGCGCCCTTGCCCTGCTCGATCGCCAGGCCGATCTCGTGATGCTCGGCCCAGACGTGCTGCGGGAAGTGCTCGAAACGCAGGTATTCGTGCATCACGCGCTCGATCTGACTCCAACACTGCGCTTGCCAGCGCTCGACGTATTCGTTGCCGCTGGCTTTACCGATGGACTGGTGGAAGGCGCGGTCGAGCCGGATCAGCGCCGGCAGATCACCGCGCTTTGCCGCCGCCTCGCCGTCGGCTCGAAACGGTGCCGCGAGGTTGCGGACTTTCGCCCGCGCAGCCTGCTCGGCTGCCACCTCCTCCAGCGCAACGCGGACGCGATAGAGGTTGCTCACGCCCGCGCTGGTGAGGTGCGTGACGATGGCGCCGCGATTGCGCTCGAAACGAACCAAATCCTCGGCTTCCAAGGTCCGCAAGGCCTCACGCAGCGGGATGCGGCTCACGCCCAGCTGTTGCGCGAGCTCTTCCTGGACCAGGCGCGCGCCGGCGGCTAGACGGCCCGATACGATCGCCTGGCGCAGGGCATCGAGGACGACGTCGTAGGTGGAGGCGCGGTCCACCGTCTTCAGGTTTAGAACCATATTGTATACAATATACGAAGTTCGGTCACGATTGTCCAGCCCAGGCCGGCCCTGGCCGGGCGGCGTGCGCGCTGCTAGGCCCGCCAGCGGCGCTCCGCCTCGTCCCATGCGGCTAGCGGCTGCAGATCGGGCACGCCGGCTAGTCCGGATTTGGCGTCGGACGAGACGGCCTCGGGCGTGACGATGACGTCGAGCAGCGCGGGTCGCTGAGCAAACGCCCGTGCCAGGGCGCCGGCCAGGTCCTCCGGCCGCTCGACCCGCTCGCCATACATTCCAAAGGCGCGCGCCATCGCGGCGTGATCGGAAAACTGCAAACGCGTACCGGCCACCTTACCGTACGTGACCTGCTGGTCGTGTGCCTCGATCTGCCAGGCGCCGTTGTTGGCGACGACGATCACCACCGGCGCACGATACCGGGCAGCCGTGTCGAGCTCGATCGCATTGAAACCGAAGGCACCGTCGCCTGTCGCCACCAGCACGTTGCGGTCCGGACAGGCGAGGGCGGCGGCGATGCCATAGGGGACGCCCACGCCGATGCAGCCGAGCGAGCCGGGATCGAGCATGACCGGAGCCGAGAGGCCGACGCGCGCGAAGCTGAGGAAGTCGCCACCGTCGATCACGGCGATGCCGGCGCCGTCAAGTTTTTCCTGTAATGCCGAGAGCACGCGGTACGGATGCATGCGGCCGTCGCGCCCTGCAGGTGCGCCGGCCATCTCCGCACGCAGCCTCGCCGCTCGCTCCTCGTGACGGCGACGCAAGGCGGAAGTCCACGCGCGATCGGTAGCGGGGATGCGATCGCCCGCCGCCGCGACGAGCGCGGTCAAAGTATGGGCTGGGCTAGCGAGGATCTCTACCGCCCCGCGGCGGTTATCACGCAGCTCCGAGGGCGTATCGGCGATGCGCACAAAGGCTGCCTCGCCAAAAACCGCGGGCGAACCGAAGGCCAGTTGAAAGTCGAGCCGCCGCCCGACGGTGACCACGACGTCGGCTTCGGCCATCGCCGCACCGCGGACAGCCCCCACAAATGATTCGTGCTGCGCCGGCACGAGCCCGCGGCTCTCACCCGTGTCGAGATAGAGCGCGCCCAGCGCGTCGAGCAACCGCATGAGCTGCGGACCGGCGCCGCGCGCGCCGCGCCCGGCCACGACCAGCGGGCGGCGCGCCGACCACAGCAACTCCACGGCCTCCGCGACAAGCTCGGGAGACGGCAAGAGCACGGGAGCGGGTTTGCGACGCAGCCGCTCTCCCAATTGCAGAGGTCGCGGCACCTCGGCGCGCAGCGTATCGGTGGGAAAGTCGAGATAGGCGGGCCCAGGTTCACCGCCCTCGCCTAGCGCACGCGAGATTGCCTCGTCGAGCTCCTGCAGCACCAGCGCCGGTTCGCGCACGGTGCGCGCGTAGCGCGTGACGGAGCGCAGCAGCTGCGTGTGGTCGAGGTCTTGGAGCGCGCCGCGATTCTCTTGCGGACGCGGCGGCGTTCCCGAAAGCACCAGCACCGGCGCACGGGAAACGTGGGCGTTGACGATGCCGGTCATGGCGTTGGTGACGCCCGGCCCCGCCGTCACGAGGGCGACACCGAAACCGCCCGTGACCTCGGCATGGGCCTGCGCCATATGCACCGCCGCGCGCTCGTCACGCACGCCGACGATCGCGATACCCTCGGCATCGAGACACATCCAGATCGGCATGATGTGACCGCCGCAGAGCGCAAAGACGCGCTCGACTCCCCGCGCGCGCAGGAGACGCGCAATCAAGGCCGCGGCGCTATCGCCAAGGAGTTCCATGTCGAATATTGTATACAATATTCGCGACGCAGTGTCCAGGGCTGGGACAGCCCCGCCTCCGTGGAAAGGCACCCATGACGTATCCGACGCTTCACCCTCTGCGCGACCTCCGCGAGAACCGCGGGCTTGAGGATATCGCCGCCACGACGGCCGCCGCCTTGGAAGCGTGCGGCCTGGGCGCCCGCATCGTGCCCGGTGCACGCATCGCGATCACCGCCGGCAGCCGCGGTATCACCGATATCGCCGGGGTTTTGCGCGCGGTGGCCGCTTTCGTCCGCGCGCGCGGTGGCGAGCCCTTTGTGATTCCAGCGATGGGTTCTCACGGCGGGGGAACTGCCGAGGGTCAAGTGACGATCCTGCGCGAGCTCGGCATCACGGAAACGAGCATCGCCACGCAGATCCACGCGCAGATGGACGTGGTCGACATCGGCACAGCAGGCGGCATTCCCGTCGTCTGCGACGCCCTCGCGGCGGCAGCCGACGGCATCATCATCGTCGCTAGAGTCAAGCCCCACACCGATTTCACCGGCACCATCGAGAGCGGCATCTTGAAGATGAGCGCGATCGGGCTGGGGAAAGCAGCCGGCGCCAAGATCTACCATTCGGCCTTCGCACGTGACGGCTACGAACGCGTGATCCGCGCCGTCAGCGCGGTCGCGCTCGAGCGCCTTACGATCCTCGCGGGGGTGGCGATCGTCGAAGACAATCGCGGCCGCACGCATACCATTGAAGCCAGCGCGGCTCCGGACGTGGTTGCCATGGAGGAGCGGCTGCTCTGTCTTGCCCGTGAGCTCATGTCGACACTGCCGTTCCCGGAGTTAGATCTGCTCATCGTCGACGAGATGGGCAAGAACGTCTCGGGCACCGGAATGGACACGAACGTCACCGGGCGCGCCACCGACGGCCGCTCTCAGAAGGTCCCCACGCCGCTGGTCAAGCGGCTCTTCGTCCGAGATTTGACGGAGGCTTCACACGGCAACGCCACCGGGATCGGACTGGCTGACTTCTGCAGCCAGCGCCTCGCCGACAAGATCGACTGGCAGGCCACCTACTTGAATGCCCTGACGGCCGCGCAACCCGCAGCCGCACGCCTGCCAATCGTCTGCCCGAACGATCGCTTCGCCGTCGACAACGCACTCGTTGCCGCCGGAATCGAAGATGGCGCCGCGGCGCGCATCGCGAGGATACACAACACGCTGCACATGGAGGCGATCTACGCCTCACCGGCGGCGCTACGCGACGTCACCGATCGCGAGCGCTACGCTGCCGGCGACGAATGCGATGCACTGACGTTCGACCAAGACTCGAACCTGCTACCTCTGTAACCCAGCTAACGAGGACCGAAAGGGTACGATCATGCGACGACTCCTCTCTTCATTCATGGCCATGGCCGCGGTGACCGGCGCGGTTGGATTAGCGACCTCGAGTATGGCGGCCACCCAGCCAACGCTCAAATGGACTGCGGTTTTCGACGCGACCGGGCCCGCCGGGCCTTACGGTTCCGTACAGAAGAATGCGTTCGAGCTGGCGATCTCCGATATCCAAAGCGGGAAGATCGACACCGGAAACCAGCCCATCTCCATCGCACTGCAAGATTCCGCAACCTCGCCCGCTCAAGTGATCAACATCATACAGCCGGCGCTAGCCGACGGGGCGTCGTTCATCATCGGACCAACGCTCTCGAGCGAGTTCTTCAAGGCGGCGCCACTCGCAGTGGGGGCACACGTCCCAGAGATGGGCGTCTCAACGACCGCAAACGGGATCCCCGCACTCGGGCCTTGCGTGTACCGCGACGCCCTCTCGGAGGCACAGATCGTACCCGACGTCGTGAAGGGCGTGGTGGCTGCTTGGCACGCGAAGACGGCCGCGATCGTCTACGGTGACGACGACTCGTTCACGAAAAGCGACTACACGCTCTATAACGCCGCCCTGCAACGGGCCGGCATCCGCATCGCCGACGTCGAGACGTTCCACAAAGGCGACGTCGACTTTCGCGCCCAGCTGACCAAGGTCAAGCAGCTGAAGCCTGACATCGTCGTCTACGGCGCGGATATCGCCGAAGGGGCTAAGCTTCTGGAGCAGGCGCACGAGTTGGGCATGACCGCGCATACCATTGGCGGCAACGGATTCAACACGCCGAAGGTCGTCGCTCTCGCGGGCAAGGCGGCCGACGGCGTCGTCGTCGGGTCGGCTTGGTACAGCGGCGAGGAGACCAAGGGCAATCAAGCCTTCGTTAGCGCCTATAAAGCGCGCTTCGGGCAACTGCCCGATCAGTTCGCGGCGCAGGCCTACGCGGGCGTGCAGATCGCAGCGGCTGCAGTGAAACGCTCCCACCCCGCCAACGCTGCCGCCATGTGTGAGGCGCTGAGGAACGTCGGTACGGTCGAAACGGTGGTTGGACCATTCCGTTTCGCGCCATCCCGGGATGCGGATGCACACGGTGCAGTCGTACAGATCAAGAACGGGGTCTTCGTCAAGTTCGAGGGTTAACCGTCAGGAGCGCATCGCCCCGAGTTCAGACGATCGGCTGCGGCGAGCGCTACGGTTTCATGACGCCGTAGCCGGCGGCCGAAAGCACCGCCATCACGAACATCAGCACGCCCATCGTCGCCCCGACGCCGCGGACGTAACGCTCGCCCGCGGCGACGGCGACGTATCCAAGCGCGGCCAGCACGAGGTGCTCGAGGGCATGCAGCGACGCGTGCGCGTCGAGATAGTCGTACAACGACGGCCACATGACGAACATCATCGCGATCGGAGCAAGCACCGTCAGCACGAGCCAACGCGCACCGGAGGCGGGTGAGCCTTTCGCACTGGGATCACGCACGAAGAACGCCGCGGCGGCACCCAGGAGCACCAGCCCGCTGTGATCGAGGTGATGAATCGCGATTGGTTCGTCCACGCCGGCAAAAGCCGGGATGACCGAAGCCAGGACGGCGATGATACCGAGGGTCCATGCAATACCGCGGCGCGTCATGCCGTACGCCTCCGTGCGATAGCGGCCAAGCGTATCGCTTCAACGAGCACGATGACGAGCGCGATCAAGAGGATGATCACGCCCACCGACGCCAGGCCCGATAGCTCCGGACCGGGCGCGGGCTGCACGGCATACCGGCGCGGCACCCCTTCGGCGCCAGCGATGTAGAAACCGAGCAAGAACAAGCCGCCGCCGCCGAAGAAACCCAACCCCACCAGCCAGCGCACGGCGGCTGAGCTGATGCTGCCGCTGCGTTCCTCCAGCATCATGAACGTCCAACCCAGCACGAAGAGCACCACGCCCTCCAACAGATAGGTGTGGAAGTGCGCCGGCACCCAGAGCGTGTTGTGCAGATCCGAGTTGATGGGAATGGTGGCGTCGAGCACGGCGCCAAAGCCGCCCACGATCCATCCCACCAGGCCGCCGAACATGAAGAGCGATCCGAGACTCCAGCGCATGCGCGAGCGGTAGACGAGCATGAGGCTACCGTACACGGTCACGAGCGCCGTCGGAATCGAGGAGAGGTAGGAGGCGGCCTCGCCGATGTACTGCAGCGCGCGAATCTGCACGAAGTCCATGTACAGATGGTGGAAGTATGCGATGGCGACGAACACCAGCGTCCCCCACCAGGCCACGGCGAGCGCCACCGAGGTATGGTACTCGCGATCCGCGTAGCGCGGCATCCCCACGTAGACCCCCGCCACGGCCATGTAGATCGTGAGGTTCGCGAAGGCGTGACCGAAGAAGTACGTGAGATTCTTGGCCCAGAGGGGGTCGATCACGACGCTTGGTGAGATCCAATGCACGATCAGCGCGACACCGATGATCATGCCGATGGTGCCGGTGAGCACACCGTCGACCGCGGCCACGAGCGCCGCGTATGCCTGCGGCGGCGGCGGCGTCCGGCCACTCTGCTCAAAGGCGCGGCGGTGAAACACGTAGTCCCAGCCGAGGGCGCCGCGGAAGCCGCCATAGCGGCTGAGCACGCATCCCAGCATTTGCGTGCACCACATCATCCAACCGATCGTCACCAGCGCGACGCCGATCAGATAGAAGCCGGTGGCCCATGACGGCCACCACGTCCCCACGAACGGCAGGGGATAGAGGAACGTCCACGCGGCTCCGAATTGGCCGGCCAGCACGCTGATGACGACAGCGATGGCGCCTGCGACGATAAAGCCCCAGGCCCAGTACGCCAGCCGCTCATCGAGGACGGTCTCCAAGCGCATGAGGTACCAGAGCTCACCCATCGACGCCACGGCGACGGCGGTGATCATGCCGATCCCGTGCAGCGTCATGAGCGAGTAGAACGTCTGCGGCGCATACGCGATCCAGCCGGCCTGCTCCATGCGCATACTGAAACCGATTAGGATCATGAGCGCGAAGATGGCGAATCCGGTGATGAGATACGTCCACATGACGCGGCGAGCGGCGCTCAGCTCGCGTGGATCAAGCGTCGTCGTCATCATTGTACCTCAAAGCTCGACTGCATCTGAGCATGCGCAACGCCGCAATACTCCAAGCAACGCACGACATATTTTCCAGGCGTGGTGAAATCGACCCGAAGGTGATTGACGTAGTCCGGCATGGCCTGGACTTGGGCCACGAGTTTACCGGCCGGGTCGTAGATGCCGAAGCCGTGGTTGACGTCGGTGGCAGTAACGTCGAAGACGATCGGTGTCTTCGACGGCACAGAAGGCGGCAGCGTGAAGCTGAACTGCTGCGCCACCACTTTGAAATGCTGTTCCGAGCCGAGCACTTTCGCACCCGAGTAAGGGAACCACGGTACGGAGACCGCGAAGGCGATGATAACGGCCACGCCGAGGATGCGCGCCCACCATTTGCGCGCGGCGTAACCCATGCGGGACACCTCGGCCTGCGGCAGCGGCTTGCCTAGTGAGCTCAGCGCGACCGCCGTCATAAACGCGATGATGCACCCGGCGCCGATCAAGAACACCACCAGAACGATGGTCGTAGTCTCAGCCATACAGCGCGCCTCTCCTGTGGATCCAGCAAGGAGCGTTTCGAGACTATCGTACCGTAAGAAGGCAAGCCCAGGCAAATCGATCGCCGCCGATACCCTCCACGGCCCGGCGGCGATCAGGTAGTGAAATCGTCAGTTCGCGTGCTTACGCTGGTGGATTCCGAACGAATTGCCGTCCGGATCCTGGCCAAAGGCGATGAAACAGACCGGCGTTTCCATCGGATCGCTCAACTGAGCGCCGTTGGCGCGAAAACGCGCGACGGCGGCGTCGATATCGCCGACGGCGAAGAGCGCCCCGTAGCCCTGACCGGGAGATGCGTCTTCGGGCGCATAGACGCCGAACGTCGCGCCGTCGGGAAGCTCGAACTCCGCACCCGACTCTTGGACCTTGGTGGGCGTCATGCCCAGCACGTCACGATAGAAAGCGATGAGCCGAGATGCATCCGTTGTCGCGGGGCCGAGGATATCGACGCCGATAATCGACGCACCGGAAGCGATGGTAGATGTCATGGACGAACCCTCCTCATTGGGCGGATGGCAAGACCGGCCTAGAGCATACCCCGGTCACGCGTCACCTAAGCCTGGCGCGCGGGGCGGCGCGCCCACAAGGTGGCGGCCCGCGCGCAAGTGAACGGGAACCGGACAGAGCGCCGATCGCATCGTGGCCGGTCGACGTGCCGACAAGAGGCGGTTCCAATGAAGACGGAAGTGGTTAGCCAAGAAGCGCGCCGGACGATTCCCGACGGATTCTTCGATCCCATCGAGCAGCGGTTCGGCTCGCGCTTCTCGCGCGCGGAGGCGGTTCGCGATCATCACGGTCGCGACGAGTCGCCATACCCTCCCGTGCTTCCAGATGCCGTGGTGTACGCACACGGAACGGAAGACGTGGCGTGGCTGGCACGCCACTGCAACCAGCACGGCGTGCCGCTGATTGCCTTCGGTGCCGGCTCGTCGCTGGAGGGGCACCTGCTGGCCGTGCAGGGCGGGGTCACCGTTGATCTTTCGGAGATGAACAAGATCGTCTCCATCGATGCCGAGGACCTCACCGCCACGGTGCAGGCGGGCGTCACGCGCGAGGAACTGAACGAGCGACTGCGCCACACGGGCCTGTTCTTCCCCATCGACCCCGGCGCCAACGCCAGCCTGGGCGGCATGTCGGCAACGCGTGCGTCCGGAACCAACGCCGTACGCTACGGCACCATGCGCGAAAACGTCATGAATCTCGAGGTGGTCACGGCCGATGGACGCGTAATCAAGACGGCGAACCGGGCGCGCAAGTCCTCGGCGGGCTACGATCTCACGCACGTCTTCGTCGGCAGCGAAGGCACCCTGGGCATTATCACCGAGGTCACGGTGCGTCTGTACCCGCGGCCGGAGGCCACCTCCGCGGCCATCTGCAATTTCCCAACGGTGGAGTCCGCGGTGGACAGCGTGATCGAGATCATCCAGATGGCGATCCCGGTGGCGCGCGTGGAGTTCATGGATACGCGGGCGGTCAAGGCTACCAACGCGCATAGCCATCTCACGTTGCGCGAATCGCCCTTACTGTTGTTCGAGTTCCACGGCAGCACCGCAGCCATCAAGGAGCAGGCCGAGGCGGTCCAGAGCATCACGCACGAGCACGGCGGCATGGATTTCGAGTGGGCCGAGCGGCCCGAAGAGCGCAGCCGCTTGTGGAAGGCGCGGCACGACGCCTACTTCGCCGGACTGCAGTTGCGTCCGGGCTGCCGCTCCAGTACCACCGACGTCTGCGTGCCCATTTCGTCTCTGGCTCGCTGCGTGACGGAGACCGCCGCCGAACTCGACCAAGCCAGCTTCCCCTACACCATCGTGGGCCACGTGGGTGACGGCAACTTCCACGTGCTGATGCTGCTCGATCCCAACAACCCCGCCGAGTGGGAAGAGTCCGAGCGCATCAACGCCAACCTCGTGCGCCGGGCCATCGCCATGGACGGCACGTGCACCGGCGAGCACGGCGTGGGGTTGCACAAGATGGAATTCATGGTGGCCGAGCACGGCGAAGACGCGCTCGACCTCATGCGCAGCTTGAAGCGCGCGTTCGACCCCAACAACATCCTGAATCCGGGCAAGATCATCCCTCCCCACGCCGGGTAACGTGGGGAGCAACCTCCCCACGGCGGAGCGGCTCTGCGATGCCGGCTCACCTCGTCTAACGTCCGGTTCGATCGTCATCCAAGACGCTCGCCAAGGGCACGGAGCAGACGTGCCCCGTTGCCGTGCCAGGCCGGCCCGTGCATGCAGGCCAATGTTTCAGGTTCCGTGGCGGCAAGCCGCTCGAGCATCCCGGACGCGTTTTTGGTGTGTGAGTAGTAATCCATGTGCGCGCGGAACGATTCACTGGGTTCCAAGATGTCGCCCTTCGTCAGCGCGGGATGACTCGCACCGCCTTGCGTGAAGAGATCGCCGCACAAGAGGGTACGCGTCGTTTCCTCCATCAGGAAGCCGCACTCCCAAGCGTGCGGAAGATGCGGCGTGAAGAACCAACGCACACGACGGCGCCCGAGCGTTACCACCTCTCCGTCATCCAGCGCTTGCGGCGCGCGGTCCGCCTGATCTCCGTCCCCGAGTTGGTCACTTTAGCATAGTCGTAAGGACAGGTTCGGCGCCTCACTCATACGGGAGAACGTCTACGCGTGACTCGCAAAACGCTCCCGGCTTCGCGAATCAAAGTGGCCGACCCTAGGCGCGTGCGAGAGATGGCATCCGGACAGCGTAGTAGTTATGTGACCCGGAAGCAATGCCTTTTCCTTCGGAGTCGCCGGTAGCGTGAGTCATGGTAAAAGTACACTAGCGCAGCACCCCGATGCCCCATCCGGAGCGACTCAATCCGCCTGTGTATCTTGACGTGCTGCATCGTGCAAACCTTCAGCGCTAGTGGAGGTGGCGCATCGGCGTGCCGCTAATCGGCGAGATAGATCGGGATTGTTGCGAGGATAACGTGCATGGCTTTTCGCACTGCGCTCACTGAGCTGCTGGAGATCCGCCACCCCCTTCTTCTCGCTCCTATGGCCGTCGTTTCCGGGGGAGCACTGGCCGCGGCCATCAGCGATGCCGGCGGCTTGGGATTCATCGGCGTGGGTTACGCCGATGAACGCTGGATCGAGGCGCAGTTCCAGGTCGCTGGCAAGTCGCGCGTCGGCATCGGCTTCATCACCTGGCATCTGCACCAGCAGCCGCGGCGGCTCGACGTTGCGCTTGCGCACAAGCCGGCGGCGGTCATGTTCTCCTTCGGCGATTACGCACCGTTCATCGAGCGCGTGAAGCGTGCTGGCGCGAAGGTCATCGTGCAGGTGCAGACGCTGGCGGCGGCGCGGGAGGCGGCTCGCCTTGGCGCCGATGCCATCGTAGCGCAGGGCACGGAGGCCGGCGGGCATGGCGCGAGCCGCGGCACGCTGCCGCTCGTTGCAGCCGTGGTCGATGCCGTGACTCCGATCCCCGTGGTGGCAGCCGGCGGCATTGCCGATGGGCGCGGGTTGGCGGCGACACTCATGCTCGGCGCCACCGGCGTCATGATGGGCACGCGCTTCTACGCCAGCGCTGAGGCGCTGGGCTCAGCTGACGCCAAAGCGCGCCTCCTGTCAGGTGAAGGCGACGCGACGGTGCGGACGACGATCTTCGATCGCGTGCGCGGATATGCGTGGCCCGCGCCCTTCACGGGCAGGGCGCTGACCAACGACTTCATTCGCACGTACCACGGCCGCGAATCCACGCTCGAGGAGGAA
>SCRI01000033.1 GCA_004298675.1 bacterium
CGTGCGCAAGCAGCGCGGTGCGCCCCCGGGCCTCGTGTGGTACGACGGCGAACGCACCATCCATGTCGCACCGGGATGAGGGCGGCCGCGGCGAGCGCTGGGTGCTCGCGCAGACGGCGCTGTTCGTGCTCTACGTTTTGCTCCCAGGGCAGCGCCCAGTCTGGCGTTCGCCGGGCATGCTGTTGGCGGCGCTGGGCGCGGCGGCGGCGGTCGCGGGTGCGCTGCAGTTGGGGCGCTCGCTGACGCCCTTTCCGGAGCCGGCGCAGCACGGGCAGTTGGTGGAGTCCGGCATCTATGCCTGGGTGCGCCATCCCATCTATGCCGGTGTGCTGCTGGCGGCGTTCGGCGGCGCTTGGGCCACGCACAGCGCGGGGCGCGCACTGCTGAGCGTGGCACTCTCGCTCTTCTTCGACGCCAAAACGCGCGCTGAAGAGCGCCGGCTCGCCCGCCGCTTCGAAGGCTACGCAGGCTATGCCGGCCGCGTGCGCAAGTTCATTCCGTGGCTCTACTGAGCAGCATGGCGTCACCGAAACTGTAGAAACGGTAACCCGCCGCCACGGCCTCGGTGTAGGCGCGCAGGATGCGTTCGCGCCCCGCGAAGGCGCTCACCAACACCAGCAGCGTGGAGCGCGGCAAGTGGAAGTTGGTGACGAGCGCGTCGACGACGGCGAAGCGAAAACCAGGCGTAATAAAGATTGAGGTCTCGTCGCTGACGGCGTCCAGCGCTCCATGATCGTGCACGCAGCCCTCGAGCGCGCGCAGCGTGGTGGTGCCCACGGCCACGACCCGCCGCCCCGCGCTCTTGGCACGCGCGATCGACTCGACACAGCTGCGCGGGATGGTATAGCGCTCGGCATGCATGCGATGCTGATCGAGCCGCTCGCCCGTCATGGGGCGGAAGGTGCCCAGGCCCACGTCGAGCACCAGGCGCGCGGTCTCGATGCCGCGAGCCTCGAGCGCGGCGAGCAGCTCCGGCGTGAAGTGCAGCCCCGCGGTGGGCGCGGCCACGCTGCCCTCGACGCGCGCATAGACCGTCTGGTAGTCCTCCTCCGGCACCGGCTCGTGGACGTACGGCGGCAACGGTACGCTGCCGATCTCGCGCAAAAAGGCCTCGAGCGGTTGCGTGAGGTGGAGCGTCACGCTGCGCTCGCCCTCCTCGCCCGCAGCCGTAACTTCGGCGAGCGAGCCGTCGGCGAAGCGCACGCGCGCGCCCACGGGTAACTTCTTGGCCGGACGCACGAGCGCCGCCCAGTGTTGCGCCGCGCTGCCGTCAGGGTGTAGCAGGAAGACCTCGCAGGCGCCCCCCGAGGGCTCGCGCCGACCGTGGAGGCGCGCCCGGATGACACGGGTCTCGTTGAGGACCAGCAAATCGTCCAGGCGCAGCAGAGCGGGGAGCTTGTGGAAGGTGTGATGCTCCGGCGCGCCGCTACCAACCACCATCAGCCGCGCGGCATCGCGCGGCTCGATGGGGTGTTGCGCGATCAGCGCCTCCGGCAGATGGAACGCGTAAGCCGAGGCGAGTAACGGATCGATGTCTACGCCTAAGCGCGTACGGGAACGGGACGCTTCTCGTCGAGGTCGAGCAGATCGGGCCATGTCGTGACGTCCGTGCGCCCGGGCGCCACTTGGTTGCGTAAGTTGACGAAGTAGGCCTCGGAGTCGCTACCCTTCTCAGGGCTGCGCTGGAGGAACGCGGCATTCCACTGCGCGATCTCGGCGGCGCTCTTCCGGGAGACGTAGGTCTCCTTCACCCACTGCTCGAGCTTGGCGTCGTCGAGCTGCTTGAGTTTCGCGAGGTACACGTCCTTGTCGATGCCCAAGAAGCCGAAGACGGCCTGATCCATCGGGCAGTTGTAGTTGTACTCCCCGTTCTTGCCTTCGGCGAAGGCACGGCCCTTGTCGGTCGCGCGGGCCAGCATGACCACGCCGGCGAACTCCTCGCGCACGCTGCGCGGATACGTCTTGGTGAGATCCATCGTATTCAACGACTCCTTCGTGAAGCGGGCGCCGATGCGCCCGCCAACGAGAACACCAGGACGCTCCCTGAGGGTTGCGCTAGGAGTGGCCACCCGGGAAGCGCAGGTTGACGCCCACGCGGTCGACTTCATGCCAGCGGCTGGTGACGACCTTGGAGCGGGTGTAGAAGCGGAAACCCTCGGGCCCGTAGATGTGCTGATCGCCGAAGAGCGAGGCCTTCCAGCCGCCGAAGCTGTACGAGCCGACGGGCACGGGAATCGGCACGTTGATGCCCACCATGCCGGCGCTGGCGTGGCGCTCGAAGCGGCGCGCCGCGGCGCCGTCCGTGGTGAAGATCGAGCAGCCGTTGCCGTATGGATTGCGCTCCACGATGTCGAGCGCCTCGTCGAGCGAATTCACGCGCATCACCACGAGCACGGGGCCGAAGATCTCCTGACGGTAGATCTCCATCTCCGCGCCGACGCGATCGAAGAGCGTGGGCCCGACGAAGAAACCGTCGGCATGCCCGGGCACGGAGACCCCGCGCCCATCGAGCACGAGTTGCGCGCCTTCGCGCACACCCTGTCCGATCAGGCTCTCCACGCGCGCCTTGGCGTCCTTCGAGACCAGCGGCCCGACTTCGGAGCCGGAATCGCTACCCGGTCCCACCTTCAAGCGCGACATCCTTTCGCGCAGGGCCGGGACCAGCCGATCGCCCATGTCGCCCACGGCCAACGCCACCGAGATCGCCATGCAGCGCTGGCCCGTCGAGCCCAAGGCGGCGGAGGTCAGCGCATCGGCCACGGCGTCGAGATCGGCATCGGGCATCGCGACGAGGTGGTTCTTCGCGCCGCCCAGCGCCTGGACGCGCTTACCCGCCGCAGCCGCGCGGCCGTAGACGTACTTGGCGATCGGCGTCGAGCCCACGAAACTCACCGCCGCAACGCCGGGATGGTCGAGCAGCGCATCCACGGCGGCCTTGTCGCCGTGCAGCACGTTGAAGACGCCGTCGGGCAAGCCGGCTTCGCGCAGCAACTGCGCAAGCAGCAGCGAGGCCGAAGGATCGCGCTCCGAGGGCTTGAGCACGAACGTGTTGCCGCAGGCTAGCGCCACGGGAAACATCCACAGCGGCACCATGGCGGGGAAGTTGAACGGCGTGATGCCGGCGCAGACGCCCAGCGGCTGATGCATCGAGTAGACGTCGACATTGCGCGATACCTGCTCGCTGAATTCGCCTTTGAGCATGAGCGGCAACGAACACGCCAGCTCGACGATCTCCAGACCGCGTGCGATCTCACCGCCGGCATCGGAGACGGGCTTGCCGTGCTCGGCGCTGATGATGTGCGAAAACTCGTCGGCGTGAGCCTTGAGCAACTCGCGAAACGCGAAGAAGACCTCGCTGCGCTTGCCCAGCGAGGTGCGGCTCCACTCGGGAAATGCACGCGACGCCGCGTCGACCGCGCGCTCGACGTCCTCGCGCTCCGCGAGCGGCACGAGCGCGCCGACTCTGCCGGTCGCGGGATCGTAGACGTCTCCATAGCGCTTACCGGCGCCGGCATACGCGGCTCCGGAGATCCAGTGGGTGAGGGTCCTCGGCTCGGCCATGATGCTCATGGCGGCTCCTTCTCCGCCGGCGCCGCCCGCGGCTAGCATGCGAACAGTGTTTTTCATGGCGCAGAAAACGAGAGGGATCGGCGCCGCTCGCGCGATATTGCCTCCCTGCATGCAGCAGGCGACGGGAAGCCAAGGTCCAGGCGGCATCTCGCCGGCAAGCACCTTCTTGCTCGTGGGCATCGTGATCATCGCGATCGTGACCGGCATCGTCGCCTACGGCGTGATTCGTGACAGCCGCGCGGCGCTGATCGACGCCTATCTCGTGCGCCTGGATCTGCAGCGCGCGCAGACGTTGATTACCGAGGAAGTCACCGCCGTGCGCGGCTACGTCAGCATCAGGCAGCGGCCGCTACTGGCGAACTTCGACGCGACCGACCGCGAGCTGCAGTACACGCTCGACAGTCTGCGCGCGCGAGCGCGCCGGCCGCTCTTGTCCGGCCTATCCGCCGACGTTGCGGACGTCGAGGCCATGCACGCGCGCTGGCACCGGAGCGTAGCCGCGCCGCTGCTGGCCGGCTCCGCCGCCGCAGCGCGCTTGGAGCCGTCCGGCAACCTGCTCGTCGACCACATGAACGCCGATCTGACCGCGGCGCAAGGCGTGGCCGAGGCGGCGGCCGCAAGCACCGAGTCCAGCGTGGCGCGCACCGTCGCCGTCTCGATCGGCGTCATCGTCTTCTTCGTCGTCATGCTGGGGATCGTCGCGCTACGGCTGGAGTACGTGCGCTTCGCCAAAGAGCGTGCGTTGCGCTCCGAGATCGACGAGCGTAACCAGGCGCTGGAGCGCTCCAATGCCTCGCTGCAAGAGTTCGCCTACGTCGCCTCGCACGATCTCCAGGAGCCGCTGCGCACGGTGGCAAGCTTCACGCAGCTGCTGCAGCGGCGCTACGCCGGCCGTCTGGACAAGGATGCCGACGAGTTCATCGCCTTTGCCGTCGACGGCGCCACGCGCATGCAGCAACTCGTCAACGACATCTTGGAGTACTCGCGCATCACCACTCACGGCAAGCCGCTGGTGGCGCTCGACTTGAAGGTTCCGCTGGAGCGCGCGCTGACGAATCTGCGCAGCGCCATCGCGGAGCACGGAGCGGCGATCGACGTGCAGACGCTCCCGGTCGTCTGGGGCGACGAGGTGCAGTTGACGCAACTGCTGCAGAATCTCGTCGCCAATTCCATGAAGTACTGCAACCACGCGCAGCCCGAGGTCGCCGTGCGAGCGACCCGTTCCGACGGCGAGTGGACGATCTCCGTCCACGACAATGGGATCGGAATCGCACCGGAGTATCACGAGCGCATCTTCCGTATCTTTCAGCGCCTCCATTCGCGGGGCGAGTATGAGGGAACGGGGATCGGCCTGGCGATCTGTAAGAGGATCGTCGACCGGCACGGCGGCCGGATATGGGTGGAATCAGAAGAGGGCCAGGGGGCCACGTTCTCGTTCACGCTACGTGCCGCGACCGCGAGCGAAGGTGAGGCAGGATGACGATTCAGACGATCGAGGTGCTGCTCGTGGAGGACAGTCCCTCGGATGCGCGTCTCACACAGGAGGCGTTCAAGGACGGGAAGATCCGGAACAACCTCTCCATCGTCGGCGACGGCGCCGAAGCGTTGGATTACCTCTTTCGCAAGGGCAAGCACGTGGAGGCCAGGCGCCCCGATCTCGTGCTGTTGGACCTCAATCTCCCCAAGGTGGACGGCCGTGAGGTCCTGCGCAGGGTCAAGAGCGATCCCCATCTGGGATCGATTCCTGTGGTCATTCTCACGACTTCGGAGGCTGAGGAGGACGTGGCCAAGGCGTATGAATATCACGCCAACTGCTATATCCGTAAACCGGTCGACCTCGCCCGCTTTCTGGAGATCGTGTCGGTCATCGAGAATTTCTGGCTAACGGTCGTGAAGCTGCCTCCGAACGCCGAGTGAGCGGCAGGGAGCATCCCGTGCACGTGCTGCTGATCGAAGACAACCCGGCGGATGCCGCGCTCGTGCGCGCCTTCCTCTCCGTTTCACAGCCGCCGGTGCAAACCGAGCACGTCGCGCGCCTGGCCGACGCGCTTGCGCTGCTGGCGCGCGGCGCCTACGATGCCGTCCTGCTGGATCTTTCGTTGCCGGACTGTCAAGGGCTCGATTCCATCGCCCGCGTGCGCGCCGTCGCCCCGCACCAGGCCATCGTCATTCTCAGCGGCCACGGCGAGGAGGCCCTGGCGACGGCGGCGGTACAGGCGGGGGCCCAAGACTACCTCATCAAGGGCCACGTCGACGAACTGATGTTGCAGCGCGCGCTACGCTACGCCGTGGAGCGTCAACAGCTCACGGATCGTTTGGCGCACAGCGAGGCGCGTCTGCAAGACGAGAACGCGCTCTTGCGCCGGCTGAGCTCCAGTGCCGGCGAGCTCTTCAGCGCACGCGGTACCGCGGAGATCTGCTCGCTGCTGCCCGCGTTGGCACAGCGGATCTCGGGCGGCAGCGTCACGCTGCATCGCGTGCGCCGCCAGCGTGAGTCGACGTCCGTGGAGAGCGATCACGGCCATCCGGCCGATGCCTTCATCCGCGCGGCGAGCAACGCCCAGCGCGCCGTCCCGGAACCCGGTCGGGGACGCGTGGTGCTGCCGATCGCGGGCAGCGACGGGCGTACCAGTTGGCTCGTCGACGTGCGCGCGGACGCGGCGCGCCCCTTTACCGATGCCGACGTCTTCGCGCTCGAGCTGCTGCGCCACGATGCGAGCATCGCGCTACGCAACGCGGTCTTGTTGGCCGAGCTGCAAGAACAGCGGGCCAGCGTCATCCGGCTCAATCATTTCAAGGACGACCTCATCGCGGTGCTGGCGCACGACTTCAAGGGTCCGCTCACCACGATCGTCGGCTACGTGGACGCGCTGGACGACCACATCTTCGACCCACAGCAGACCAGCGCCGCCATCCATGCCATTCGCGAAGCCGCGCTGCGCTTGGGTGATCTCGCCAACGACACCCTCAGCCTCTCGCGCGCCGAACAGGGAGAGATGCATTTGAGCGAGGAGCCGCTGGCGGTTGCGGAACTGATCTCAGAGGTCATCGCTCCACTGAACGGAGAGCGCCGCGTGCGTCTGACGATCGACGCCCCCGGCGCCCAGGTTCTCGGCGACCGGGCGCGCCTGCGCCAGGCCCTCGACAACGTCCTGCGCAACGCCGTCAAGTACTCGCCCGCGGAGGCTCCGATCGGCGTGCGCCTGGACGGCGACGGCGAGTCGGTACGCATCGCCGTCACGGATCGCGGAATCGGCGTGCCACGCGAGGAGATCGCGTTTCTCTTCGACCGCTTCAGCCGCGGCTCCAATGCCAAGCGTTCGACCATCAAGGGCTCGGGCTTGGGGCTCTATCTCTCCAACATCATCGTGCAGCGTCATGGCGGCCGCATCGACGTCGAGAGCGAGGTTGGCAAAGGCAGCACGTTCACGATCGTGCTGCCCGCCCTCGCGGCGCGCGCCCGCACCCGCCCGGTCCATCTGCGCGTCCTGGCGGCCTGCGCAGACCGCGATTTGGGGTCCTTCCTGATCCACGAGCTACGCCGCAACGGCTGCAGCGCGCGCCTGGCCCGCAGCGCCGAGCAGGCCGTCACGCAGTTCGGCATCGAGGCCTTCGATGCGCTGATCATCGACCGCGAGACCATCGAATACGGGCTGCTCGAGCATGCCCTGACAGGCGCGAACATGCCCGCGCTGATTGCCGTTGGCGGCGAGCCAGGCGAGGACGCCCAGAACTGGGATGCACAGTTACCCCGGCTTTTCATGAGCGCGGATCTCGCAGCCGCGTTGGGCCGCGCGGCGCGCTACCGCGCCACGACCGCCGTTCCGGGAAAGTAGAAGGCAAGGATCTGCGTCGCCGAGGCTCCGCGCAGTGCCATGCCGCGCGCGCCCCACTGACAGAGCCCCACACCGTGCCCCCAGCCGGCGCCTTCGATCATCGCCAGCGGGCCGCCCTGCGGCGGCGGCGGTGGTGCGACGGGTGAGGGATCGTCGAAGGCGGGATCGGGCTGTAACTGCTCGGGCGAGTTGGCGATCTGCATGCGGTGCAGCAACGTCGAGCGCACGACGTTCGAGCCTAAACGCTCGCGAAAGGCCTTGGCTTCGATCTCGCGCCGGCCGTCCTGTCCTTGCACGGCGACCTGGCGCGCACGCCCGGAGTTGTCGACATCCAGCGGCTCGAGCGCCGCAATCTCACCCAGCGCCGCCACCTCGGAGCTCAGCCGCGCGCGCAGCGTCTCCTCGCTGACGTAGGAGCGCCAGCGGTAGTGCGGCGAGCCGGCGCAGTACGGATCCGCCACGCCGCCCAGATAGGGGATGTCCCTCCCCCAGAGTGCGCCCGCGCTCTCCGTGTGACCGCCGCAGCACGACGAGAAGAATGCCGACGCCACGCCGCCCCCGTACCACAGCAGTTGGCCCCGCGTCTGATAGACGGCGTCATTGCCGGCGGCCGATTCGGCGGCGACGCCGCCGTAGACTTGGTCCGCAGTGGTGGCGGAGACGTCGAAGGCATGGGCCGCATCCTTGCGCCGTCCGAGCGCGTAACTGCGCGAGACGATCGCGTGCGCCTGCAAGACGGCGGCCGGCCACTTCGGGGACACCTCGCGCCCCAACACCCCCAAGACGTAGAGCTCGATCGGTAGTTGATTCACGGCCATCATGCCGCCGCCGTCGGGGAAGAGCAGCAGCCGGCCGCGGTAGGAACGGCCATCGAGCTGCAAGGGCGCGTCCCCCACGGGTTCCACGACGGCGCCCCCGCTGCCATGCGCAAGTGCGGTTGCGTCGATGCTGCGGCTCTGACCGGGCTGCGCGCGCAGGATCGGATTCTCGCCGCCGCTCGGGCCGTCGAAGACGGCGAAGCCGCCCGCTGCCGTGATCCGCACCGCGGGTCGCCCACGCAGCAGCAGCACGCGGATGGTATCGCCGGGCAATGGGCGCGTCGTGACGGGGGGCGGCGTCGCGCCGAGCTGGGCGGCATCGGCGTCGCTCTCGATGATGCCGCCGGTGGCCCCCACGGCGCGCGGGAGCGCGAGGGCCGCCGCCACCCCGGCGGCAGCCTGCAGCAGCGTGCGCCGATCGAGTCTCATGCACAAGTGTTCGGCAGTTCCGCGGCTCGCCCTCGACAAGCGAGCGGCCCTACGGGGAACATGGGTCGTGCAACCCAAGCCGGGTTCACACGTGTAGGAGGCAGCATGCAGCAGCGATCGATTGAGGCCGTGGTACCGGCTCCGCAATTCACCGAAGGTGGAGGATTCATCGTCCACCGTCCCTTTCCAACCGTCCGCCTGGATCAAGTCGATCCATTCCTGCTCTTAGACGAGATGGGACCGGTCGTGTACGGCAAGGGGGAGGCCATCGGCGCCCCCGATCACCCGCACCGCGGCTTCGAGACCGTCACCTACCTCTTGGAGGGTGGGATGCAGCACCGCGATTCGGCGGGGCATGCCGGCCAGTTGCGCCCCGGCGACGTGCAGTGGATGACCGCCGGTGCGGGCGTGGTGCACTCGGAGATGCCCTCCGACGCGATGCTGCGCGATGGCGGCGCGTCGCACGGCTTCCAGATCTGGGTGAACCTGCCGCGCGCCGACAAGATGACGCGGCCGCGCTACCAGGAGATTCCCGGCGAGCGCATTCCCGTGTGGAAGAGCGCCGACGGCCGCGTGACGGCGAAGGTGATCAGCGGCGAAGTCGAGTCGACCCACGCGCTGATCCAGACGCACACGCCGATCGTCTTCCTGCATCTCACGCTCGAGCCGGGCGCAAGCTTCACGCAGCCGATCGAGGCCGGCTTCAACGCCTTTGCCTTCGTTTTCGCCGGAGCGATGGAGGCACCGGGGGAGGCGCGCGCCGTGCGTCCGCATGCCGCGGTGGTCTACCGACACGACGGCGACAGCGTCGCGCTGCAAGCCGCGCCGGGCGCGGAGCAGCTGCAAGCGCTGCTGCTAGCCGGGCGCCCAATCGGCGAACCCGTCGCGCGTTACGGTCCCTTCGTGATGAACGCGCGCCACGAGTTGGAGCAGGCCTTCGAAGACTATCAGGCCGGGCGCATGGGCCACATCCCGGCCGACGTCACGGGCTAGGGGTTGCGCTAGTCGAGGGGGTTCGCGCGCTCGCATCGCGCGCCGGGGTGGGGCGCGATCGTGCGCCTACCTCGCGTTTGACGTTGGGCGTTGCCGAGGCGCTATCCATGTACACGTGGCGCGGCCCGAGGCAGTCGCGATTGGCGCGCGCTGCTATCACGGATTCGCTGCTAAGCGCCGGTCGTAAGAGGCCTTACATCCAAACGCGCATACGTGAGCTATACTCGTAGCATTCCAAACGAGATCGCAAGATCGATAGGCGCAAATAGGAACACCTGGAGAACTTAGAATGAACAAGAACATGCGAGCATTCGTCGCGGCGGCGCTCTTCGTCGGCCTCGCAATCCCTGCGGCTGCCTCAGCACAGCAGCTGCCTGCGCGACAATTGGCCGCGGCCAACTTCGGTACGCGGCCGAGTATCTGCGATAGCACAGCAGCTTCGCGACAGAGCGACCAGGTGCCGGCGCGCTACATCTGGATGGCGGGGCCGTAAACCAGAGTATAGGCCACCTGTGACGATTTGGAGGCGAGAGGGAGGCATGCGGTTTGACGGCTCTCACGATCGCCTCCTCTCGATATTCTCGTGATATGTTCGATGCTTGTCATGGTCACACAACTTAGGCGCTCCCGAGCTGGGAACATCATTCTTTCGGTCATCTATGCTGTGGTCGGTCTTGCAATCGGAGCCACCGGAAGCGAGATCAACGTCATGGCGTCGGCGGTTTTCAGCACGTATCGGTGCTGCCAGCAAGCACTATAACGTAGCGTCGCGCCGCTGCAAAGCCGATGACGCATGGACTGCCTTGTATTTCTCCGCTCATCCCGGAGCACTGGACATGGGTGGGACTGCGGAGAATCCCATACCACGGCGGCGAGTTCTCGTATGCCGCCGTCCGCTAACGCGGCGGTATCCATATCTACTCGACTATGCCCGTACAAAGCGAGTCGGACGTTCACGTGCTCGAAGAAGACGTGTCGGACCAGGTCGCTATCTTCGCCGAGGCCGGGGTAGCAGTGGCGCTTCGTAGCAAGGAACAGGTCGTCGTCCTTCTCGGTAATGTTGGATTGACGACCGCGAATGTCGCGATGAATATGGCGCCACTCCTAGATTCTACGCCGCAAGGGCGCGAGTTGGCGGGGTTGGCATTTTCCGTAGAGATGCAAGGCTTCCGGCTCCTCGAGTTCACGCGTTCGATATAGAGGGCATCTTTTCGACGGGCTATCTATCTTGCACCGCTGCCGGCGCCCATTTGCGCGCCTTGAACGCGTCGTCCAACGGCGTCGCGAACAGATGGTTCGAGTAGTTGCTCAGTGTCTTGACCGCGATGGCGAGGATAACGTCGAGGACCTGCTTCTCGCTATACCCCGCTCGCAGGAACCCGTGCACATCGGACTCCGTCGGACGTCCACGCGTAAGGAGCATGGCGCGCGTGAACGCTGCGAGCGCCGCGAGCTTCGCGTCAGGGATGGGCGCGCCGTCGCGGATCGCTTCGGTCACCGGTTGCGGGACCTTCGACTTCGCTTCGGCGATCACGCTGTGAGCAGCCATGCAGTAATCACAACCGTTCTCGTAGCTGATGGTGAGGAAGACGACCTCCTGCTCCGCCGGCGTGAAACCGGAGAGCGAGCGGAACTTTTCATACCCGGAGAGGTACGTCTCGAGGACCTCGGGGGCGTTGGCCATATACGCATACATATTCGGTATCATGCCGCTGCGCCGCCGCACTTCGGCCAGCACGGCTCGGACGCGCTCGTTCGAGGCGTTGGCGTCGTGCTTGGGTAGTTGAAGGCGGTAGGTTGCTTCGCTCATCGGATGTCGTCCTCTCTCATGAATGTAGGTTAGCGTATGCTGGGATCGCGCGCACCGGGTTGGCGCAGCTCGTCGATGAGGTGTAACGCGCCGCGCAACGAGTGTAGGACCAAATCGCGCGGCGCGGGGGAGCGCATCAGCGACAGGAGGCCGATGAGCGCTCCCAGCAGCAGAGCGGCAGTCTGCTGCACGTCCAAGTTTGCGCGCAACTCGCCGAGCGCCGCGGCGCGGTCGAGCGCGGCGGCAAGCGCCGCCTGCAGCTGCTCGAAGTGCATGGAGATCCGTTTACGCGTCGCGGTCTCGAGCGGGGCCGTCTCCGCCGAGGTAACGACCATCAGGCAGCCAAGGCGGCCCTGCGGCCGGCCGATCTGTTCGCCGAACTGCTCGAAGAAGGCGCGGACCTGCTGCAGCGACGCGTGGGGGCGCCTCAGGGGTGTCATCCAGCGTCCGGCCACCTCGTCGCGGTAGAGGTCGAGCGAGCGCCTGAACAAGCCCTGTTTGCCGCCGAAGCTGCTATAGAGCCCATAGCGCTGCACGCCCGTGCTCCGCACTAGCTCGTCGATGGAAGTCTGGCCAAAGCCCCGTGCCCAGAACAGGTGCATGGCCGCGCGTAGAGTCTCTTGAGGTTCGAATGTCTTGCTTCTCGGCATGGTGCTAAATACCAGAATAGGCGTTCTGCTTCAAGAATTCAAGCCCCCGGGGCGGTACAGCGCCGGATCGCCGCGGAAGAGCACCGTAACCTTGCTGCCGCAGCGCGCGAACATCTGCGCGAACTCCATACCGATCGGCCCGGCACGAATCACCACGAGTTGGCGTGGCAGGCGTTGGAGCGCACTCCTGTGGTTGAGCATAGGCGCACCCTATCAGTCAGCATTACGCAACGAGCGCGGTTTGTAAGCCCGACTACCGAAGAGTCAGGCGCGCTGCGCTACCCTGTTCGTACGAGGCATTAGGAGCGCAATTGATTACTCGGGAGATCCGCTGGGTTGACACAGACCTGCCGGAGACGATCGATCGGCAGTGTCTCCTTCTAGCGCTCCTCTTGCTTCTTCCGCCGAGTGCCAGCGCGCTCGCGGCAAGTGTACCACAGACGGACGCGAGTCCAGGAGCGATGCCCACTACGGATGCTCGAGAGATCGTGCAGCGCCTCATCGAGCGCGAGCCCGACTTACAAACATATCGCGCACACGTTAACGTGAAGATCCGTATGAGGAGTTTTCCATTTCTTGCGCCGGCACTCCCGGGACAGGTGTACTTCAAGCGGCCGGGCAAGTACGAAGTGATCTTCGACCACGTACCGTTCTATGCCAAGGGCTTCGAGCGCGTATATGGGGACATTGGCGACCCCTCGGATTGGTATCAGCGCTTCCACGTCTCATATTCCGGACAGGTCATCGTGAGCGGCCATCCTGACATTGTGCTGACGCTCGTTCAGCGCGTGCGCGGAATGATCGATCATGAGCGCGTCATGGTCGATCCAACGGTGTGGCACATCGACCAGATGGAGTGGCGTTACTACAGTGGCGGTGTTATCACGATGTCGCAGCAGTATTCCAATGAGGGCGGCTTCGACATGGTCGTTCGTCAATCGGCGGACATCCGGATACCACACTTCTCCGCCATCGGGAACGCCGACCTGAGCGACTATCGGACGAACGTCGCAATCGATGATGCCACGTTTGCGGAGAACCATCGATAGCGAGTCCTGAGCCGCCCGTCGATCAGTGCGCCATTCTCGCCGGCATGGCGCTCACTAGCTCCTCGAAAGCGGACTGCACGCCTTCGGCGAGTGTCGGGTGGATGAATACGGCATCGAGAATCGGCCGCGGTGACCGGCTCTCGGTGGCCATCGCCGTGGCGATGACGTGCACGATCTCGCCAGCATTCGGGCCGAAGAGGTGTGCGCCCAGAATGCGTCCGCTGGTGGCATCGACCAGCACCTTGATGATGCCCTCGCGCTCGCCCATTGCGCGCGCTCGGCCGATCTTCGCAAACGGATAGGTTGCATACACAGGCTCGAAACCGGCGGCACGCGCCTCTGCTACGGTGAGGCCGACGCGGGCGACCTCCGGCTCGGTGAAGACCGCCCCGGGGACCACCGTGGGATCGAAGCGCTCGCTGCCGCCGTTGCCCGCGTTACGCGCGGCAATGCCCCCTTCCAGGACCGCCACGTGCGTGTAGAGCTGACTGCCGCTGGTGTGCCCGACGGCATCGCCCACGGCGAAGATGCCCTCGACGTTGGTGCGCATCGTAGGGTCCACCGAGATCCATCGCTCTCGCGTGGTCGCAATCCCCGCGTGGGCGACCTCCAGCGCCGCAGCATTCGGCTCGCGCCCGATCGCTAGGAGCACCTCATCCGCAGCGAAGCGCCGCTCTTGGCCGTCGACCGTGGCAACGACCACGCGCGGCGCATCTGCATCCCGCGCGTCACCGCTCTCCATGCGCAATACCTTCGTGTACGGCACCATCTCGAGCCCCTCTCGGGCGAGATACGCTGTGAGAGCCGCGCCGACCTCAGGATCCTCGTGCGGCAGCACGCGATCGCCGCGGAAGAGCACGGTTACGCGACTGCCGAAGCGCGCGAACATCTGCGCGAACTCCATGCCGATCGGGCCGGCGCCGATCACTGCCGATGGCGCCGCGCTCGACTAGCGCGACCCGCGCACCGCTCTCCGCGGCGGTCGTCGCCGCGGCGACCCCGCCCATCCCGGCACCGATGACGATCACGTCGTATACTTGACAATTCATAAATACATGATATATCCTCCCGTCAAATGGCTAAGCTGCGTACTCGTCCGGGGATCTCGCCGGAGCCCGAGGAGTCGGCGGACCTGCCCTACGCCAAGTTCATGAGCGGGCTGGCCGATCCCACGCGCCTGCGCATCGTGCGCTTCCTCATCGACGGTCCGCGCTCGGTGGGTGAGATCGTCGAGTATTTGGGCATGAGCCCGAGCCGAGTGAGCAACCACTTGGCCTGCCTCAAATGGTGCGGCTACGTCGATACCGAGCGCCACGGACGCAGCATCAGCTACCGGCTCACCGACCGCCGCATCCGCAATATCCTCGAGCTGGCGCAGGCCGTCGTCGCGGACAACGCTGCGAACATCGCGGCATGCACCCGAATCGACCTCGAGGCGCAGCCGTGAGATCAGAATCGCCGCTCGACTGGCTTATAGCGCTCGGCGCGGCAGCGGCGGTCCTTGTCTGCTGCGTGGCTCCGCTCGTGCTTGCCGCGACCGGGTTCTCACTCATGGCACTTGTACTGACCGGCGCACGCCGCTTATCTGTGGTCACGGCTGCTGCGGTAAGTGCGCTTGTTGTCGTAGCGTTCGTTGTGCGCCGACGCCGTGCGGCGGCATGCCGCGGGGTGAGCGGTAAAGGCCTGCCGGAGGCACGTGTTGGTCACGAGTAATGCCGATGCGTTCATCGCTGGCTCGGTGATCTTGGTCCTCCTCTCCGTGTGGTTTGCTGCGCACAACCTTACGACGCCGTGCTCGCCCAAGGCTTTGAAAGGATCGCGCTAATGAGGCGGTTGATTTCCTTCGGCTTTCCCGCACTGATGCTCACCGTTAGCCTGGTGCTTCTCGGGTTCCATTGGTCGGCAGCGGCGGAACGGCCCGGCATCGGGCAACCGGCTCCAGCTTTCGCCTACCGCCTCACCGACGGTAAGACCTTGACCCCGAGCGAGCTGCGCGGCCATCCGTACATGCTCTGGCTCATGGCAACGTGGTGCTCGTCGTGCCAAGGCGGCACCGCCGTCGTTGCCCAGCACATCGGCGAGCTGCGCGCGCACGGCGTGCGCGTCGTCCAGGTCGAGGTGGCCAACGATCTCGGCTATTCCGGTCCGCCGCTCGCGTCGTTCCGAAAGGCTGTGGGAATGGCCGCGGCGTCTCCCAACTGGTACTGGGGCGAGCTGACCCGGGCCCAGACGCAAACGCTCGATCCCCGCGCCTATCCGGACATCTACTACCTTATCAACGCGCAGGGACGCATCGTTGCGATCGACGGCGCGCCGGCGGCAACCTGGTCGAGCATCGAACGCTTCGCCGAAGGAAAGAGTTAAACTCGTCTCCCGCGAGGCTGGGCCGCTGACGTGGCGCGTTCCAAGGTGCCTCTCGCCCATGACGTGGCCGCAGTGCCTCATGCGTCTCGCCACTTTCGGCGAACGTGGCGGGTCATCGCTCATCCCGACCACCTCTATCGGACAATCTTGATCGGATCCGCGGTTGGCACGTGGCTATTTAACGAAGGCGACGCTCTCTGGCGCGGCGGTGTTACACATCTCCTCATGCTGAAGATCGTTCTCAATTACGTCACCCCAATCGTCGTCGCGAATCTCGGCCTCCTTTCGGGGAGAGACTCTTGAGGAGGGTATGACAGCAGCGCTTGCCCGGCTCTGTGTACATGAGGTCGTGGCTCCGTTCTTGGAACGCGTCGCTCGTGCACGCATGCTCCGCAAGAAGATGCACCGTTGTTCCCCTGGTCTCGGTTGGCGTGGCACGCGCAGCACTGCCCGAGCCCGGATTAGGCGCCTAAGGACGAAGAGTGCAATGCGTCCCCTCAGCTTAGGAGGTATTGCTTGATGGCGGATCGGACGCAAGAGAGCGGGAAGCGCCTGGAAGACAGCGAGCTCATTTCCTGCTGTCTGCCGGCCGTGGGGAGTAGCCTGCTTGCTGCCGGAAAGAAGCGGCAACACCGCAAAGATGCGCTCATCTTCGCGCAAGGCGATCCCGCAACGAGCGTCATGCTCATCGAGACGGGCTCCGCAGTATGGTTTCGTGAGAGCATTGGCGGCCGCCGCCTGATCGTCAAACTCGAGGGGCCAGGCCAGAGTCTGGGCCTGCCCGCTGTCGTGGCCGGGTCTACGCGGCTCGTGAGTGCTGCGGCTCTTGAGCCGCTGACGGTCGTCGAGATCCCGAGTAGCGCGATCCTCGACGTGATGCTCAGGGACGCTGCCATGGCGACGCGTATTGCCCGCATTGCATTAGAAGATTACATGAAGCTCTTGGCTTTCGTGATGGAGGTAACGTTTCACCCCGTATCCCATCGCATTCTCCGATTACTCTTGCGCCTTGAAGAACAAGGACGACGCTTGGATGTGACGTTGCGCCACCGCGACTTCGCCGATATGGTAGCGACGACACGTGAAACCTTTACGGCTCAACTTGGAGCACTCGAACGGTCGGGTCTTATCGCGCGGAGCGGCCACGACGTGTACATCATCAATCCATCGGTCGTACGGACGATGGTCGAGGAGCCGTATACATAACCTACATTGACGTATCCGTGACAGCACGGTCATGCCCGAAGCCACGTGTGCTTCGCGCGAGTAAATGCGTCGAGAGCGTCGTCTATCGTCGAATGAACGGGGAAGATACGGTCCAGACCGGTGATGGATAGTACGCGCGCCTTCCGAGTATCTCGCACTACTAAAGCTACGCCTTATCCGTCATCTGCGGTAGCGGGGCGCGTCGTGCCGTTCGATCGTGCATCGCCAGTGATGGATCTGTACTCCTCGGCGTAACCTTCGAGCCATGCGTTGCGGCATGCGTCGCAGAGGCCGGACCGCCAGGCGTGCCAGAGCATGTCCTCGGCGCGCCGAAACCGAGCCGCATGACTGTTGCCGAAAGCGTAACGGGCTGCGTTCGCGCCGAGGCGGCGCCAAAGGTCCAGGTTCGGGGCTCTGTCTAGCGCAGGAGCGCCGCGTTCACTTCTGCTTTCAGGTGTCATCTTCGTGGGTGTGCACAAGCCCGTCGTCGAGCTGCCAGCAGCGAGCATGTAGGAACACGGCGACGAGCGTAGGGTCGAATTGTCCACCGGCGTTTGCCAGTAGCTCTGAAAGCGCCTCGTTTTGCACGATAACCGGGCGATACGGCCGAGGCGAGGTCATCGCGTCGTAAGCGTCGCAGATCGCGATGATTCGTGCCGGGCGGGAGACTGCCTCGCCCTGCAAGCCCCGCGGGTAGCCCAAGCCGTCATACCGCTCGTGGTGTGCCCCGACCGCAAGCGCGACCGCGTGCATGTGGCTCCCGGTCAGTCGGGACAGGAACTGCTCGCCAACCGCGGCATGTCGTTGCACCGTCATGCGCTCGTCGTCCGTCAGGGGGCCGGCTTTCAGTACGATGGCCTCCGGGACGACGATCATCCCGATGTCGTGC
>SCRI01000003.1 GCA_004298675.1 bacterium
ACAACCCACACCGCCGACACACGTCAATCGGCTTCCTCTCACCCATGGACTTCGAGCGCCGCATGAGTCAGCCCGCCTGATGTCCAATCACAAACTCTCCACGAAACCGGACCAGCTTCAGTTTCCCCCGCGTCTACTAGGCAAGACGGGCAAACGTTCACCGCGTCTATGCCAGCTCACTAAGCCCACCGAGGCAGCCGATAACCCGCCAATGACTCTCTGAGAACTCGACAAAGCCTTCGAGCCGCCGATCCTGGCGTACTATGACGTCGTCGCCCCGCTGATCGAGCAGAGCTTCGCCGGTTCGCCGATCGTGTACGGGAACTACCCCTCCGGCTTCGGCCACCCCACCAACTTCCGCATCCTGGACGTCCCGCTCTCCGCCCGCAAGCTCATGTGGGCCTGCCACCGCTACTACGCCGTCGAGTTTCACACGTGGGCTCCGCTGCCGGAGGATGAAGACCGCCTACGCTTCGCTCGCATCCTCATCGAAGCGCCCGACGGCACTACGGAGGATACCGTTCGCGAGGCCGCCTTGGCCGTGCGCGCCGTGCTCGCAAACGTGCAGCTCCACGCGATTCCCATCCCCGACGGCCGCGCCGGCATGGCGTTGTGGATTCCCTTCGCCGACGCGCCGCAGGCCGAGCTGCTACGTGGCTGGCTCCATCGACTCTGTGGCCGCATCGTCGCCGAACATCCGAAGCTGGTCAGCGTCGAGCGCTACTCCCGTGCCCAAGGGCGCGCCCTGCTCCACGTCTCCAGCAACGCGCGCGGCCGCTTCAGCGCCATGCCGTACAGCCTGCGCGGCGCGCCGGAGCTGCCGGTCTGTGCTCCGTTCGACTGGAGCGAGATTGCTACCATCGCCAACGGTGACATTACCGCAGCCAACTTCTGCGCGCGCCTAGAGGCTCACGGTGACCTCTTTGCCCAGCAGGCCGCGCACTTAGCCGATCAGCGCTTTGTCGACGCGCAACGGCGCGTGATGCTGGCGGTTCCGGCCAGCGACGACCCCGCGCAAGCTCACGGCCACATGGTCAGCGCCGCCATCGAGATCCTCAGCGACGGCAGGGTGCGCACCGCTGAGCAGATCTTTGTCGAAGCAATGGAACGTAAACTCATCCCACCCACGGCCACGAAAAAGTACGTGTATACCGCGCTCATTGAATTCATCGCGCGCCAGATCGGCCACGGCCGCAAGCCGCCTTTTGTGCAGACGCCCGATCGCAGCTTCCGCATCAACGAGCCTCCGGACGACTGGCCGGACCTTACGCCGCAGCCGCAGCACGCTATCGATGCCAAGACGCAGGCGCTCATCGATCGCCTCAGCGCCACCGCCGTGGGCGACGACCCAACCGCCTTCGAGCTTGCCGTCTGCGACGCTTTCGCGCACCTGGGCTTTGCCACTACGCACCTCGGCGGCAACAAGGCCGCGGACAATCGGCGCTTACAGCCACGACAACCGTGATTGGTAGCCTAGCCTCAGTCCCTTCGGCACGTAGTCGGAACGTGTCAGAGCGTCTCTGAGGATTTGAATTTCTGCCTCATCGCCTTTGAGCCCAGAGTAGGATCGCCGACGCAGGTTTCCGTTTCGCAAGCTCGGATGTAAGCTCGATGCAGCAATGCACGTATGGGACCTCCCGATGGCACCGCGTACAGGAAACTCCACACATGGTACCGCTGGAAGCGTGTCGTCCCGCTTCTTAAACGATTTGCGCATCCATCCAGCTAAGGCTGGAGCAAGATTCGCGAGAAACTGCGGTACGTAGGTTCCTAGAGCGATAATCAGCCTCGGCTTTTGAACGTTTAGCTGGTATAGGAACATCTCTTCGCACATCGCAACGTACGGCAAATACGATCGCGAAGGATTCGCTCCGGTACAACTTACCGGCTTACCGTTGCTCTTTTTTCCCGTTCTTACGCCCATGTAAGCATTTGTGAAAAAGCAGTCTTGTTCGTTAACGTCAACGCGCTGAAGCAATGCAAGCATGTTCGTCCAGGTCGCGTTGCTCGCTAGTTCCTGGCCGTTTCTGCGCGCCGCTTCGAACTTCTCCAACGTGTCGAAGTCCTGGCCGAGGACCATGATCTCACCGACCGGGAATACAGAACCGCGAACACCGCTACCACCGGGGAAGAACGCACGGCCCTCTATGAAACCCTTAGTCGGCACCATTCGCGGACGATCGGATCGCGAACTGGCTGAATCGTGATACAGGTTATCGCCAAACTCACGGAGCCGCCTCAGGGGCGCATCAACTTCTGGGAATCGAACGGGTGCAATATGGTTGTCCGGCATCTGCCTCTTTCAGAGCGCTCTAGCCGAGCGCGCGCGCTTCCTGGTCCTGACAATGCTGGCCCTGCGAGCCAGATCACCATCGTCCTTGGCTAGAGACCCCGCCTCCTGCCTGCGGATCCGCCTTATCGTAAAGCGATCAAAAAGAGATACTAGATCAGGTCGAGCAGGGAGGCCAACAGTGCCGTGCGGCGCGGAATCTCTGCAACTTTGGCGTGCTCGGAGCGCGCGTGGGCGCCGCCACCAACCGCACCCATGCCGTCGGGGACCGGCACGCCCAGCGCGGCGCAGAAGTTCGCGTCGCTGCCGCCGCCGACGAACGCTTCGTCCAGCGCGATACCCAGAGGCTTCGCCAGCTCCCGCGCGCGTTCGAACAGCGCGGCGATTTGCGGCGTGCACTCCATCGACGGCCGGCTGCCGCCTTCTGCCACGCTCCATCTCGCCGACCGTGGCTGCACGCACGTCAACCTTCGCGAAGGCCCGATCCTGGACGATGTTGAGGCGTGTCCCGCCGCCCACCACGCCGACACTCACGGTGGTACCGCTGCCGCGGTACAGATTCGCGACTTGAGTCCCGCGCCGCGGTGCACGCTGCTATACCACGGCGGCATCGCTTCGATGGCACGCGCAGCGTCTTCGAGTGCAGGGGTACTGGCGGCGAAGTCCAGGTTAATGTAGTGCCGCCGTGTGCCGTCTATCAGCGGCACCGTCGCGTTGGCAGCGCTCTCACCGGCCGGCGCTAACGTTTGTGCTGCAACCTGCCGTCAGATAGACGCCCCGGCCGCTGGCGAGCATCGTGCCCTCCATGTCGTAGACCACTGCCTCCGCGGAGGAGCATGTGCGCCCAAGCTTGAGCAGCCTGCCGCGCGCCCAGAGGTCACCCGGCATAGCCACCTTATGGTAGTCGATGCGCATGTCGACCGTCGGCACGCCGCGGCCGAACTTCGCCGCGATCGCCCAATCCGCGGCGAGGTCGATAAACGCTGCGAGGATGCCGCCGTGCGTGTACCGCAGCTCGGGATTGACGATGTACTCCTCGCGCCAGCGGATTCGGAGGTCGATGTGTTGCTCTGTCAGGGCGAGCAGCGAGAGGCCCATCCACCGATGAAATGGCGCCTGCACGATCATGGAGCTCAGGTCTTCCGCACCTAGTACGTTTAATTTGTCGGCCATGCTACACCGCCACAATCGCTTTGCCGAAGACCTTGCGGTCCATGAGCTCCTGCATCGACTCCTTGATCCGCGCGAGTGGGCGCACGGAGTGGATCACGGGCGCGATCTTGCGTGCCGCCACCATCTCGAGCAGCGCGGCTTGATCTTCCGATGTCCAGCCGTTCGAGCCGATGATGTTCTGCTCGAAGGACCAGATATAGCGGATGTCCGTAGGAGGAGAGAAGCCCGCCGTCGCCCCGCAGGTCAGCATGCGTCCGTCGTGCTTGAGCGCGCGGAGACTCTTCGCCCACGTCTCGCCCCCGATGTAGTTGACGATGACGTCGACACCGCCGCTCTCGCCCCACACGCGCGGTTTCCCGTAGAGGCGAAGCGTCTCATCGACGAAATCTTGCTGTGTGGTGTCGATGACGTGATCGGCACCCAGGCTCTTCAGGCGCTCGCACTTCTCCTTGGAGCTCCCACACGCCACGACTTCGGCGCCGGCGAGCTTGGCCAACTGGACACAGCACGTGCCGACACCGCCGGTGGCGCCGAGAATGAGCACGGACTCGCCCTTGGAGACTTTGCCGCGCGTGACCATCATCCGGCGCGCGGTGCCGTACGCCACCGGCAGCGCAGCTGCATCCTCGTACGAGACGCCGTCGGGGATTGGAATGAGGTTTTCCGCGGGGACGCTGATATACTCGCAGGCACCCCCACGCAACGTCTCGCCGATCATCTTCGGCGGCACGAGCGGCATGATGCTGACACGGCGGCCAATGCTCCACATGGAGGCGTCCACGCCGGGCCCCAGCGCGGCGATCTCTCCCGCGATGTCGCCGCCGGGAATCATCGGCAAAGGAATCTTGAGGCCGGGGATGCCGTGCACGATCATCGGATCGAAGCCGTTGAGCCCTACCGCATGCACGCGCACGAGGCACTCACCGGGGCCGGCCTCCGGCACCGCCAGGTCCTCGACGTAGCGCAGATTCTCCAGCGACCCGTGCTCCTCGAGAATCACCGCCTTCATGCGTTTCTCCAGCGCCATCAGCCCGGATATCCCAGATGGCAGATCTTGGCCGTATCGGCCGCCGAACGAGCGATCAGCGAAGCGTCTTGACGGTCGAGAATATCGAGAACGTCGTACTTGTCCTCGGGCGTGCCCTCCGCGCGCACCTTGCTGAAGAACGCCGGCCACATCAGCATGTGGTCGACCTTGCGGTACGACGACGCGCCTTTCCAGACCGAATTGAACTCGGCGCCCTCCAGTGTCCGTGCCACCTTGACGCCCTCGGTCGACTTGGCCTCGTTGATGGCCCACAGCAGGCGATCCATCGATACGTAGGCGCCCACGCTGTACGGCGTCGGCGGGTAGCCGTAGCGTTTGCGGTACTCGGAGACGAAGTGCTGCGCCTCGGCATTGTCTTTGCCGAAGACGAGGTCGCCCTTGTAGTACCATTCGACGCCCCAGTAGCCCACACGCGCCTCTTTGGGCAGCTGCCAGATAACCTCCAGCTCCGTGTAGGGGCCGGCAACTGGGATCTTCGCCAACAGGCCGTAGGACTGGGCTTGCTTCAAGAGGTTGACGAGGTCTTGGCCGCCGGGGATGGCGATGAAGCAGTCCGGCTTTGCCGCCTGGATCTTTAGCAAATACGAGCTATAGTCGGAGGTGCCGATCGGCACGAGATCGTTGCCGACGATCTGCCCGCCGATTTTCTTGATAACGTCTTCATAGCCGGCCGCGACCGAATGGCCGAACGCGTAGTCCGGTGTGATAAGGTACCATTTCTTGCCGAACAGCTTGGCGATCGAGTAGCCGGTGGCGTGCGTCATCATCCACGTGTTGTGGCAGGTCTGGAAGCTGTTCCAGCGGCACTTCTCGCCGACGACGGCGTCGGTGTGGCCGCCGGAGTCGATGAAAACCACACCGAGCGAAGCCGCCGTCGAACTGACGGAGAGCGTCGACGCGCTATTGACCGTACCCATGAGGGCAACGCATTTCTGCTGGTAGACGAGCTCGCGTGCTTTGATCACGGCATTGCCGGGATTGTTCAGGTCATCGCCGACCACGACTTCGACCTTGCGGCCCATGACGCCGCCGCGTTTGTTCCAGAGATCGACGGCCACCGCCGTGGCCTGCAGCTCGGTCTTTGCGAAGACCGAGAACGGCCCGACGAGCGACTCGATTTGACCGATCTTGATGGTCTCTTCGGCCTGACTGCGCCGAGGGAGGAAGGCGGGAACGCCGGCGGCCACGGCGGCAGCAGCGAGCCCGGCGCCTTTTACGAACTGGTTCCTGGACACGGACCGGTTAGCCATCTCTCTTCTCCTCACGAATGACCGGCTCTCGAGCGAGCTCGCAGAGCCGCTTGCGGTCGACCTTCCCGGGGCCGGACAGCGGGATCTCCTCTACGAAGAAGATCCGCCGGGGATGCGCATACGGCGGCCCATGTTGCAGGGTGTAAGCCTTGAGGGCTTCCTCGTCTCCGTGCGCGCCCCGGCGCAGCACCACGAAGGCAACGGGCACGTGCCCCTTGACGGGATGGGGAACGGGAACGACGGCGGCGTCGACGACATCGGCGTGCCGTCGAAGGAGGTCCTCGACCTCGACAGGGTAGATGTTCTCTCCGGACGTGATGATCATGTCATCGGTCCGGCCCATGATGAAGTACCGTCCGGACGGCGTGCGCTTACAAAGATCGCGCGTATAGTACCAGCCGTCGCGGATACGCTGCGCGCTCACCTCCGGGTTCTTGTAGTATTCGCGCAGAACGCCGCGATTGCGCACGATGAGCTCACCGACCTCTCCGTCCGCGCAGCTGTTGCCATCCTCACGGACGATGCGTATCTCCGTCTCAGCGACGGCTTCGAGTCCGGGAACTCCATCGAGCGGCTGAATCAGCGTGACGGGGCCCCCTTCGGTAGAGCCGTACATCTCGCTGACGCGGGCCGTGGGAAAGTAGCGCTCGAGCAGACGCAGCAGCTCCGGCGCTACCGATGACGAGCCGACGGTAGCGATGCGCACCGACGAGACGTCGTACTTTTCGAAGAGCTCCGGGCGCGCGAAGATCATGTTGTACATGGCCGGCACGCCC
>SCRI01000034.1 GCA_004298675.1 bacterium
GCTCGCCCCGCGCGCACGCCAGCGCTGCGAGCAACGGCTCGATCTCCTCGCTGCGCTCCACCGTGACGTCCTCGACTTGCAGCCCCAGCTCCAGCGCGCGCGCGAAGACGTCGCGCCCGTGCGGCTCCATCCCCCCGCGCACCACCAACCGCGGCCGCATGCCCCACTGCTTGAGCGCGGCCGTGGCCTCGACCGCTTGGATCCAGCGCTTGTCGGGATCGAAGCGCCCCACTTTCGCCAACAGCGGCGCGCCGTCTCCCAGCGCCGCGCGTAGCGCGCGCACCTCGCCCTTGGCCGGCGGATCCTCTACGAGCGCGGCGGGGATGCCATTGGGGATGACCATCGGATTCACGCCCAACGTCCACATGGCGTGCTTCATATACTTACTGACGGTGGTCAGGGTAGCGGCACGCTGCAGCGCCTGCCAGTCGATGCGCTCGAAGCCGAAGGTGTTGTTGGCGTTCCAGAGCAACGTGGCGTCGTCACGCCAGCTCCGCTCGCGCAGCAGCGCGTCGATGGCGATCAAGGCGAGGGCCGTGTGCCACTCCTCCGCCAGCACCACCACGCGCTCCCCGGCGGCGCGCGCGGGCGCGACGATCTCCTCCACCACGAAGCGCGGCACGCTCGACGCGTAGTCGGACACCTTGCCGTCCTCGCCATCGTACACGCCGTGCGGGTGATACTGCGAGATCCACTGGCACCAGCGCCGCCAGGTGAGCCCCGGCTGCGGCGACTCGCTGCCCGGCAGCGACGGATCGCCCACGAAGATCAGGCTGGTGGGGTGGCCGCCCTCGGCCAGCGCCGCCGCCAGCCCCGTCACGCGCACCCCCAAGCCGCCGGCCTGCGCGTAGCGATCGGGGCCTTCAAAGGAGAGGATCACGTACGGGCGCGTGCTCATGCCGCGCCGTTGGGCGCCGCGCGCGCGCACCCCTCCAGGGGCGCGCCGGCGCGCCGGGAAGCATCTCCACCATGTGGCGGATCGAGCACGTCGACCAGACCGGCAGCACCAACGACGACGTCGCGGCGCGGCTGGGCGCACAGGAGGCGGGGCTGGTGCGCGTAGCGGCGCTCCAGACAGCCGGGCGCGGGCGGCGCGCCGGGCGCACGTGGCTGGCGCCGCGCGGCAGCGGCCTCACCTTCACCGCCGCGTTGCCGCGCCCGCTGCCGCCGCACGCGTTGTGGTGCGTAACCTTCTGGGCGGCGCTGGCGATCCGCGCCGCCGTGGTGCGCGTGACCGGCGCCGTACTCGACCTGACTTGGCCTAACGACTTGCTGCTAGGCGGTCGCAAGTGCTGCGGCATCCTGTGCGTCAGCCGCGTCGAAGGCGAGCGCGCCTGGGTGGGCGTGGGCAGCGGCATCAACCTCGCGCGGCCGCGCGATGCAAGCCTGCTCGAAGGCATCGTGCCTGCGCCGGCCTTCCTTTCGGATGCCGCCGAGGGCGTCGATCCCGCGCGCCTGCTCGACGCCGTGCTCGACGCCTACACTGCCGGCCTCCCCGAGCTGGACCACCCCGACGCCGTGGCGCGGCGCTGGGAGCGCGAGGCCCACCTGAACGGCACGCCCTACGAGCTGCGCGAGGACGATGGCACGGCAGTGCACCGTGCTATCGCCCGGCGGATCGCCGCGGACGGCTCGCTGATCGTCGAAGAAAACGGACGGGAACGCAGCATCGCGCTGGCCGACGCGCGCGTCGTGCGCTAGCGCGCGGAGATGGCTACTGCGTCTTGGTGCGCGAGCGGCGGTCGCAGCCCTCGCAGAAATACGAGAGCTTGTTGTCGGTATCGTAGATCGAGTTGGAGAAGTACATCACGCAGCGCGCGTTGTAGCAGTGCTTCAACCCGAAGGCATGCCCCAACTCGTGGACGCACTCCTTGAGGGTGCGCTGGAAGAGCGCGTTCCCGTCGGGCTCGTCACCGTAGAAATCGGTGCGCAGGCGGTGCAGCGAGACGACGGCGACCTGCTCGTGTTCGTTAGCGTCGCCGAAGATGAAGTTGTGCGAGGTCTTGTAGAGATCGAAATGCGTGAGGGCCAGCACGTAGCCGGGACCGGGACGCGTCGCCTGTACCCTGGAGACCACGGTGTTGAGGAAGAACTGCTTACGGGTAGGATTGATCGAACTGGCCGGGAGCGTTAGACTCTTCTCGACGGCAAATTCGTAGAGAAAACGCTCCTCCAGACAGAGAGCGAGCCGGGAGAGAAAGGTAGGGTCGATCTCGTTGATCGGGACGATGTGGATTCGGCTCACGCATCACCTCGCACGGCCGGTGTTCTCGGAGCACCCCGCGTGATCCTCGGCGTCGGCATCGACATGGCCGAGGTCGAGCGCTATCGCTTCGACGAGCGGCGACGCGCGCTGTTCGCGCGCCGCGTCTACACCCCATACGAGATGGAGTACGCCTACCGCAAACGCTTTCCGGCGGAGCGTCTCGCGGGCTTCTTCGCGGCGAAGGAGGCGGCACGCAAAGCCTTCGGCTTCGCGATTCCCTGGCGTGACGTGGGCGTGGTGCATCTGCGCAGCGGGAAGCCGACGCTTTCGTTCACGGGACGCAGCGCCACGCTGATGGAGCGCGCGGGCGCGCGCGAGATCCACGTCGCCATCACCCATACGCGCGCGAACGCCTGCGCCGTCGTAATTTTGGAGGCCTGAAGGGTGCACGTACTCACGCGCGAGGAGATGCGCGCGGCCGACGCCGCGGGCGCATCGGCGATCCCCGGCGGCGAACCCTCGCTGATGGGATCTGCCGGCGCCGCGCTAGCCGAGGTCTGCCGCGCGTATGCCGCGCCTGGCTCGCACGTCGTCTGCTTCGCCGGGCGCGGCAACAACGGCGGCGACGGCGCGCTGGCGCTGGCGTCGTTGGCCTCCAGCCATCGCTGCACGCTCTACCTGCTGCACGAGCGGCACGAGCTCTCCGTCTCCGCGCGCGTGGCCGTGGAACGCGCGGCGGATCGCGGCGTCGTCGTCTCGCTCGCGCCCAACGATCCGTCGGCGGCGCTCCACGGCGCCGATCTCGCGATCGAGGCCTTAGTGGGCACGGGCAGCCGCCTCCCGTTTTCGGCACGCATGGAGCACGTGATTCACGCGCTCAACGCGTTCCGGGGCCCCGTGATCGCTTGCGATCTGCCCGCCGGCATCGACCCCAGCACGGGCGAGTGCGCGGACACCACGCTGCACGCGCGCGCGACGCTGGCGCTGGGCGCGATGAAGTACGGGCTGCTGGTCGAGCCCGGGCGCGCGCACGCGGGCGATCTCTGGGTCTGCGAGATCGGCTTTCCAGTGCGCCTGCTGGACGATCACCAGCGCACCTACCAAGCGCTGGAGGTGCTGACGTTCGCGCATTTGGTAGCCGAGCGCCCACAGCTCGTCGACAAGTATGCGGCTGGGCACGTGGCGATCGTCGCGGGCAGCGGCGAGTATCCCGGCGCCGCCGTGCTCTGCGCACGCGCCGCCGCGCGTGCCGGCGCCGGCTACGTCACGCTCTTCGTGCCGAAGGCCGCTGCCGCAACGGTGCGCGCGCATCTCGTGGAGGTGGTGGTGCGCGAAATCCCGCAGGATGTCGACGAACTGCTAGGTGCACTGACGAACGCCTCCGCCGTCGCCATCGGTCCGGGCCTGGGGCGCACGGAGGAGACGCGCATGCTGGTGCACGCGCTGTGCGCTGGGCTCAACCAACCCTTCGTCGTCGATGCCGACGGCGTGGTGGCACTGGCGGGCTTCGCCGACTTGGTAGCAGGGAAGCGGGCCGTGCTCACGCCGCACTCGGGCGAGTTCGCGCGTCTGACGGGGCTGTCGCGCGAGCAGGTGGAGCGCGATCGCCTGGGTGCCGCCAAGGAGTTTGCGAAGGCGCATCCGCGCGGACCGGTGCTGCTGCTGAAAGGTTCGCCGACGCTCGTCACGCAGGACGGCATGCGTCCGCGTCTGGGTTGGGCGGGTACGAGCGCGCTCGCGACGGCGGGCAGCGGCGACGTGCTGACCGGCACGATCGCAACGCTGTTGGCGCGCGGCCTCGCGCCCAGCGACGCCGCCGCCGCAGGAACGTTCTGGCATGGCCTGGCGGGACGCGTGGCGGAGCGGCACAGGCCCGGCGGCGTGATGGCCGGCGACATCTGCGAAGCGCTGCCGGAGGCGATGGGCCTCGCGCGCGCGGCGACGCGCGACTGCAAGCCCGGCTGCGTGCGCCGCGTGCTCCCCACGCTGCCGTAACGCGGCCGCGCTACGGCGCGCTAGTAGAAGTCGTGCGAGCGGGTGCCGCGCGTCAGGTCTTCGAGCTCGAGCGGCGTCAGCGTTGCGGCAACCACGTGGATCACGCCCTGTTCGTTCTGCAGCACACCGTCCACGACCAGCGCCTGCGCCTGCCGCGCCGCGCGGCGGAAGCGCTCGTAGATCTTCGGCTTGAGCACCACGTTGACGGTGCCGGTCTCGTCCTCCAGCGTGAGGAAGACGAAGCCTTTGGCGGTACCGGGGCGCTGACGCGTGATGACCAAGCCGCCTACGCGCGCGCGCACACCGTCGTGCAGGCGCGCGAGCGCCGCGGCGCTGCTCACGCCACGGCGCTGCAGTAAGCCGCGCACGTACGAGATCGGATGGCGGCGCGTGGTGAGACCCAGCCCCCAGAAATCGAGCGCCGTCTCTTCGGGGGCGCTAGGCGGTGCCAGCGGCGCCACACCTTCCTCAACGTCCATTAACCGCCCCAGCTCTCCGCGCTCCTCGCGCTCCACCAGCGCCGCCACCTCCCAGAGCGCGCGGCGGCGGTCGCGATACCACGGCTCGAACGCACCCACCGACGCCAAACTCTCCAGCGCCGCGCGCGGCAGGCGCGTGCGGCGCGCGAAGTCCACCAGGTCCGCAAATGGACGCCCTTGGGCGAGCGCCGTCTCGATACGCTCGCGCCGGCGCTCGCCCACGTCGCGCACGAGTTGGTAGCCCAACTGCACCGTGCCGTCGTCGACGGCGCAACTCCACCAGCCGCTCGCGTTCACGCGCGGCGGGCGCACGGCGATGCGGTGGCGCTTCGCATCGTTGACGATGGTGCTGACGCTGTAGAAGCCCATCGGCTGCGCGTTGAGCAGCGCCGCCGTGAAGACTGCGGGATGGTGGCGCTTCAGGTACGCCGAGGCGTAGACCAGCAACGCGAAACTGGCGGCATGGCTCTCGGGAAAACCGTAATCGGCGAATCCTTGTAGCATCTGGTAGAGCCGCTCGGCGGCCTCGCGCTCGATGCCGTTGCACGCCATGCCCTCGATCAACTTCGGATAGAGCTCCTCCATGCGCTCGCGCGAGCGCTTGTTGCCCATGGCACGGCGCAGTTGGTCGGCCTGCCCGGGCGTGAAGCCGGCGGCCACGATCGCCAGGCGCATCCCCTGCTCCTGGAAGAGCGGCACGCCCAGCGTGCGCTCCAGCACGGGCTGCAGCTTAGGATGCGGATAGGTGACGGGCTCTTGACCGTTGCGCCGCCGCAGAAACGGATGCACCATCTCGCCTTGAATCGGCCCCGGACGGATGATCGCCACCTGCATCACCAGATCGTAGAAGCAGCGCGGACGTAAGCGCGGCAGCATCGACATCTGCGCGCGACTCTCCACCTGGAACACGCCCACCGAATCGGCCCGGCACAGCATCTCATAGGTCTGCGCATCCTCGGGCGGCAGCGTGCGCAGCTCCAGCGGCTGCTCGGGATGCATGCGGTTGTACATGGCGAAGGCGTCGCGCAGCAGCGAGAGCATCCCCAAGCCCAGCAAGTCGATCTTCACCAAACCCAAGTCGGCGAGATCGTCCTTGTCCCACTGCACCACGCTGCGCTGCGCCATCGTGGCCCACTCCACCGGCGCCACCTCGATCAGCGGATCGCGCGTCAGCAGCATCCCACCCGAGTGAATACCTAGATGCCGCGGATACTTCTCGATGCGCTTGCAAATCTCGCCCAGCAGCCGGAGGATCGAAGGACGAGGGGTATCCCCTCCGGGGGCCGCTCCGGTTTTGAGTGATTCGCGGACGTCGTATTCTTTGGCGATCGCGTCGACTTGCGGCAACGAGAGGCCGAGGGCCTTGCCGACGTCGCGGATGGCGCTGCGCGTGCGGTAGGTGATCACTTCGGCCACCATGGCGGCGTGGGCGCGGCCGTAGCGCTCGTAGGCGTACTGGATCACGCGCTCGCGGTCTTGGTGCGCGAAGTCGATGTCGATGTCGGGCACCTCCGCGCGCTCTTCGGAGAGGAAGCGCTCGAAGAGCAGACCATTGCGGATGGGATCGACGGCGGTGATGCCCAGGCAGTAGCAGACGGCGGAGTTGGCCGCGCTGCCCCGGCCCTGGCAGAGCACGTCGAGACGATGTGCCGCCTGCACGATGTCCCACACCACCAAAAAGTAACCGGCGAGATCGAACTTGGCGATAATTCCCAACTCGTAGTCGATCTGTCGCTCCACGTCGCGCGGCAGCGGCGAACCATAGCGTACGCGCGCGCCTTCGAAGACGAGATGGCGCAGGTAGATCTGCGTGCTCTCGAAACCCGCGGGCACGGAAAAGGACGGGAACTGTCCCTCTAATCGATCGAGCGAGAACGTGCAAGCCTGCGCAATCTCCAGCGTGGCGGCGATTGCTTCGGGGTAGGGCGCGAAGAGACGGCGCATCGCCGCGGCGTCCTTGAGGTAGGCCTCGGCGTTGGCCTCCAGGCGCGTGCCGGCGGCAGCTAGCGTGGTCTTCTCGCGCACGCAGGTCAGTACGTCGCAGAGTTGGCGATCCTCGCGTACGGCGTAGCGCACGCCGTTGGTGGCCACGCACGGCATGCGTAGACGGCGCGCCAGCGCCACGGTGCGCCGCACGCGCGTCGCGTCATCCGGGCGCAGATGATGCTGGAGCTCCAGGTAAGCGCAATCACCAAAGAGCGCGCGCAGACGCTCCGCGCGCGCCTGCGCATCCTCCGGCGGCGGCCAGCCCGAGAGCGCGATCAGATCGCCGGCATGGCCCTCCAGATCCTCCCAGCGCAGCCGCGCAGCGCCTTTGCTGCCGCGCAACTGCGCCGTGGAGATCGCGTGGCAGAGATTGGCGTAGCCCGCGCGCGTGCGCGCCAGCAGCACCACGGAGCCGCCTTCGTCCAGCGAGAGCTCCGTGCCGACGATGCCCTGCACGCCCGCCGCGCGTGCCGCGCTGCAGTGGCGCACGCTGCCGTAGAGGCCGTCGCGGTCGGTGAGCGCGAGCGCGTGCAGGCCAATCGCCGCGGCACGCTGCGCAAGCTCTTCGGGGTGAGCCGCCGCGCGCAGGAACGAGAAGTTCGACCACGCGTGCAGCTCCGCGTAACCGCTCGGCGATCGCTCACGCATAGCTCCCCAGCACGTACCAGCGGGAGCCTTCGCGCGCGATGCGCAGCAGTGCGCCGGAGGCGGTCTGCACGTCGTAGTCGTCGCGTTCGTTGCCGCCGCTCCACCAGCGCTCGGCGGTACGCCACGGTCCGGCCACCTCCACGATCTCGTCGTCGTCAACCGCGCACGGCCTGCCGCGGCGCACGCGCACGGTAATCTCGCGGCGTTCGCGCAGCAGGCACAGATGCGCCGCAGGCTGCGTCGTGGCAGCGTGCTGCGCGTGGTGACGCTCCACCGACGCCAACGCGCCGCCCACGTCGAACGGCGCGTACGCGAAGCGACCTTCCGGGCGGAAGGCGGCACGGACTTCGGCGCGCTGGAGGCTCTCCTCACCGAAGGCTCCGGCCACGCGTGCCAGCGCCGTCTGCAGCGATTCGGCATCGGGATGCGACGCCGTCAGGAGCGTGAGCGGAATGCCGCCGTCCTCCACGCGCGCGGCCTCCACGCGCACGCCGCTCACCGCTTCGTTCCGCGTCTCCAGCGCGCTTTCGAGACGCGCGCGCAGCAGCGTGAAGAGCACGTCGGCACGGGCCGTGGGCGAGGCGACCTCGCAGCGCAGCCGGCGCCCTTCGCCGCGCTCGCTCTCCAGCGTCAGCTCCAGCCGCGCGCAGCGCCGCCCGGCACGTTGGAGATCGGCGGCGAGTTGCTCGATCAGCCCGCGGCAGGCGAAGAGCACGGCCTCCATGCGATCGATGGGCTCCTGCGCCTGCGCGCTTGCGGCGATGGCGCCGCGGCGCGGACGCGGGCGCAGCGGCATGCGATCCTCACCGCGCGCCAGCGCGTGCCAGCGTAACGCCTGCGTGCCGAAGCGGCGCGCCAGCGCGCCGGCGGGGAGTGCCGCCAGTTGCCCCAGCCGGCGCACGCCCAGCAACGTCAGACGCTCCTGATCCTGCGCGGGCAGCCCCAGCAGCCGCAGCGGCTGCGCGGCGAGGAAGGCCGCCTCTTCCTGCGGGGCGACGATGCGTTGCGCGCGTGCCGCGGCATAGGCGGCCAGACGCGCGCGGGCCACGCCCACCTGTGCCGGCCAAGGGTTCATGCTGCGCGCGATGCGCTCGCGCTGCCGCTCCAGCGTCAGCGGGATGCCGCGCAGGTCCAGGTAGGCCACGCCCGCGCGCGGGCTCTCGATGGCGGGGCTGGCCGCGTCGAGCGCCTCCAGCGCCTCTTCCCAACAACGCGCGGTGAGCGCGGAGTCGTGCACCAGGATCTCGGCCTCCGGCGCGGCAGCCGCCGCCTGCACCTGGCTCATCCCCAGCCGCGCCCCCAGCGCCCGCGCAGCGGCGGAGAGCGCGATCACGCGGCCGCGCTGCGGACGGTCAACCACCATCGCCGCTACCTGCGCCGGCAACGTGGCGCACGCGGTTCGCTCCCTCCATGCGGCGGCCATGGGAAAGGAGGGGATGAAGACGCAGGCTATCGCCATCGCAGAGTCCCTCGCAACGCATCTCGATCAGTGCCTCGCCGCCGATGCGCCCCCACCGGTGCTTGCGCAGCACCACGCGGACGCGGTAACCCGCGAGACGGCAGAGGTGGCCGGCCGGACCCTCCCAGAGCCCCTCCTCGATCTCGCAGCGCAGGCGCACGGCAGCCGGCGCCGCCGCCTGCGGCCCCGCCGAGGTGGCGTCGACCACCAGCAGTGAGGAGCCGCCCCGCTCGCAGAGGGTGGCCAGGCGCTGCCAGACGGGGTGGGCCACCGGGGGCGCCGCCAGCGCCACCAGCGCGAAGCTGCCGGGGCGCAGGAGCAGATCGGCGGCCCGGGCCTGGGCCAGCGCCTCCCGCGGTGGGTGGACGATCAGGAGGCGGCCGAGGTCGACGCCTGCGGCGGCCAGTGCCGGCGGGTAAAGGCTGCCGTCGTCGACGGCGGCGGCCAGTCCGGTGGCAGTGGCCCCGGCAAGCAGGGCCGCCGCCAGGCTCCAGGAGCCCGCCCCTTCGAGAGCGATCAGCCCCGCGGCTGGGAGGCCGCCTCCCAGCACGCGGTCGAGAGCGGAGAGGCCGGTCGGCCGGAGCCCGCCGCCTGGGCTCGCCACGAAGCCTTCCCGGCCCGCCAGACGGAGGCGGAGATCGTGGAAAGCGGCGCGGCGGTCGAGAACGAGAGGCTCCATGGGAGACTCATCATACTCGAACGTATGTTCGATTTCAAGCGGAATTATATACTTGACGAATGTTTGGGAGTTTAGGCTTGAATCGAACCAATAGAGATCGACCGGACGGCGGGGAGTGTTATGATCCTGTCCATGAAGGACCCCAAGGATTCCCTGGAACCCTTGATTCCGTTGGGCCAGCTCAAGAAGGTGGTCAAGGATATCATCGCGGTCCCGAAAGAGAAGATCGAAGAGGCCAAGAAGCCGAGGCGCAAGCGGACGGAGAAGAACGCCGCAAAGAAGCGCTAGAGTTCTTGCGCGCCTATTTCTCCACGACCGATCTCGAAGTCTCGACAGTTCGGGCAGAGGTTGGGCTTGACGCTGTTCTAGCGATCTTGAATGGCCGAGAAATAGTCGATTCGTCGGCTCAAGAAATCTTCACTCGCCGGCACGACTTCTTCGAAGAAGATGGCGTGTAATTCGTCGTACACCCGTTCTAGATTATTCAGTATGCAGGCCAGCGTGCTTGGGTTATAGGTCGTATTTTTGGAGTTGAGGCCAATTCGGCGCTCGTGCCTTACTGTGTCTGGTTCGGGTCCAATACTCCACCTGCCGTGGACGAGTCTGTTCCGCGTTCTCGCTGCATCTACAATGGCATCCAGGGATTTTTGGAATCTCTTGAGCAGCGCTGGATTCTCGGAGAGGCGAATCCTAGCCACGGCAATTAGACTTTGGGTTTTGCCAGCAATCCCCGTACAATGTTCCATGATTTCCATGGCGGCAATTTCGTCGCCAGTCGAAAGCGATTCGCCAAACAGAAGCGTCGCCAACATGACGGCTAACGATGCCTCGATTCTCGTCCATTCAACATAGATAGCCCCCAAGGCCGCCAATGCTTGTGGGCGCTGAGCTAGTGCATGTGAGCCTCGAAAGCCTGCGTTCAGGACGGGCTCACGGCTATTTTTCATGGGTACTATTTGTCGGTCAGCGCTTTATAGGTCAACCGCTTTCCGTCTACCATCTTTACGGCCTTGGCGAAGCGCGGCCCGTCCTGGTTCGTTCGCTCGCTGAAGCGGAAGATATGCTCGTTCAGATAGGCCTGTAGATGCTCTGGCAGGACGTGGACATACGTTCCGCCGAGGGTGCGCTTCAGCACCGACCAGAAGCACTCCACATTGTTTACGTGGGCGTTTCCACGGACGTACTCGAAGGCGTGGTTCACGACCTCATGCGCCGCAAAGTAGCGGTCTAGGTGCTTATAGGACATGAGCGAGTCCGTGAACATCTTGGCTGCGGAATCGACGTTCTCCAGGATCTTGGGAACCAACGTCCCCTTTCGGACGCTTGGAACTACAAAGGCGCGGGCTTGACCCTGACGCTCGTCGTTCGACCGTTCCACGATCCCAAGCACGGGCGTCTTGCCTACAGAGCCAACGGCCTTCATCCCCGAGGGGACATGGTAGTGGGTGCGCCGCTTGTGGCGGAGCTTGCCACCGACGAACGTCTCGTCGGCCTCCACCTCGCCATTTAGACGACCAAAGGACTCCTGTCCCATCGCCAGGCGGATGCGATGGAGCATGAACCAAGCCGTTTTCTGCGTCGTCCCTAGGGCGCGGGCCAGCTCGCACGAGGATACGCCGTTGCGGTTGCTCGCCAGGAGCCAAATCGCCGGCAGCCACTTGGTGAAGGGGATCGGCGAGTCCTCAAAAATGGTGCCGACCTTAGCCGTGAACTGCCGCTTGCAGTCATTGCAGTACCAGCGACGGTACTTAGCGAGGTAGGCGACGGAGGCCGATCCACAGCCCATGCGGGGACACGCTACGCCGTTCGGCCAGCGAATCTGGACGAAGAAATCGTGAGCCACTTGCGGGTCCGAGAACTGCTGCACGGCTTGGAGCATGGTCTTGGGAATCGGCTGGTTCTCCATGCCACCATTCTAGTCCGAAAGCGCACTTTTGTCAAGTATATAACTACCATTTCAAGCCGCTGCTCCGAGGACTTTCCTGGCGGTCTTAAGGCATCTTTTGCATGGTTCTTGGCGTGCTTCGCATAGGCTTTGGCGTGTTTTGCAGATCATAGAGCCCACACACTTTGCTAGATTAGGGTAGACACCGTTAAGGGTTTACCGATGAACAACCACTTTCGCGTCCATGGACGCCTGCGTACCAAGCTGGAAGAGCTCGGCGTCAACGTCTCCGCCGTCTTGCGCCGGGCCGGGCTTCCTCAAGGTCTCTTTGACGCAACGCGCGTGCTCGTTACCACGGAAGAGCTGTTTGCCTTATGGCAAGCGGTGGGGGACGTCAGCGAGGATCCCGCCATCGGCCTCCGGATTGGAACGGAGACGAAGACGGAGCATTTCCACCCGATGGCCCTCGCCGCGCTCTCAACCGAGACGCTTGGGGCGGCGTTGCGGCAGATCTCGCGCTACAAGCTGCTCTGCTGCCCTGAAGAGATGCGGCACGAGATCGACGGCAATGAGTGGGCCCTTCAGTTCCGCTGGCTCCTCGCCGGCGGCGCCGAACCTCCCACGCTGACCGAGTACTGCTTTGCCTCGATGCTCTCGCTGGCACGCCACGGCACGGGCAAGCGCATTACGCCCCTGCGCGTCGAGTTCGCGCAGCCTCGCACGCACCTCGGCGCACTCGAGACGCATTTTGGTTGCCCCGTCGTTTTCGGCGCGTCACACAACGCGATCGTCTTCCACGCGGACGACGCGCGGCAACCGCTCGTCACCCGCAACTCCGAGCTTCTCGCCATGCTCGCGCCTCAATTCGACGAGGAGCTGAAACGGCAACATCGCGAGCAGAGCTTCGTCGAACGGGTACGCGAGGCGATACAGATGCGGCTGACCGGGCGGCGGCCGGCGATCGACGACGTTGCCGGTGCCCTCCACATGAGCGCTCGCACGCTTCAACGGCGCCTGCAAGACGAAGGCTCGAACTTTCAGCGCGTCCTCGAAGAGGCACGCCACCAATTGGCGCGCCGCTACCTTGGCAACTCGCGCCTCGAGTTGAACGAGACCGCCTATCTGCTCGGTTACGAAGATGCGAATTCCTTCGTCCGCGCGTTCCGTGCTTGGGAGGGGATCCCGCCGGTACACTGGCGTGAGGCACACGTACTGGACAAATCACGAACGGAAGCGTTGGCTACGTAAGCAGCCGCAAAGAACGGCGTGCTTCGCATACGATCCGGCGCCTTTCGCCTAACCGTTTCCCCGGCAAACGCGTACAATCGTACGCATGAAGGCAACAGTCTATCGCGGTGCACGCGACGTGCGCCTCGAAACGGTTCCGGATCCAACCATTCGTGATTCGCACGACGCGATCGTTCGTGTGACGCGCGCCGCGATCTGCGGCTCCGATCTCTGGTTCTACCGCGGGGTCACGGAGTTGACTCCGGGGACGCGCACGGGTCACGAATTCATCGGCATCGTGGAGGAGGCCGGCGGCGACGTACACGGTCTGCACCGCGGCGATCTCGTGGTTGCGCCCTTCGCGTGGAGCGACGGCACCTGCCAGTTCTGCGAGGCACAGCTTCAGACGTCGTGCGTGCACGGCGGCTTCTTCGGGACCAAGAACGGCGGCACCGAGAACGGCGGCCAAGCGGAGCTGGTGCGCGTGCCATTCGCGGACGGTACGCTCGTGAGACTGCCCGAAGCCATCGCCTCCGATAGCGGCAAACTCGACGCCGCGGCAACGCTCTGCGACGTCATGGGAACCGGGCACTACGGCGTACTAGCCGCGGATACGGCACCCAACTCGACGGTCGTGGTCGTCGGCGACGGCGCAGTGGGTCTCTGCGCGGTCCTTTCGGCGGCAAAGCTGGCTCGTGCCAAAGAGGTCATCGCGGTTGGCCACAACGCCAAGCGTCTCGAGATCGCGACACGCTTCGGCGCGACGCGCACGCTCAACGCCCACGACGCCGGCGTGCAGGATGAGATCATCGAGCTCACGCGCGGTGGGGCACCGCACGTCGTGGAAGCAGTGGGAAATCAAGAAAGCTTCGAGCTCGCCGTCAACATCACGCGGCCCGGCGGCGTCGTCGGCTTGGTCGGCGTTCCTCACGGAGTTACAAGCGCGCCGATTACCACCATGTTCTACCGTCATATCTCGCTGCACGGCGGGCCCGCGCCGGTGCGGGCATACCTGCCAGAGCTTATCGCCGGTCTGGAAGCCGGGCGCATCGATCCCTCGCCCGTTCTCGATCTGACGCTGCCGCTCGATCGCGTCGCCGAGGGCTACGCCGCGATGGACGAGCGCCGCGCAACCAAAGTATTGCTCGCGGTCGCCTAGTCGTCCGTCATCTCCTCGGGACATCACCGTTCCAACTGAAAGACAACACCATGGAAATCAAGAGTGCCGGATCGCAAGCCTCGGCTCAGGGATCTTCGGATTATTTTACCGGTGCGGCTCGCATCGATCCGCTTTTCGACCGCGAGGATCCGGCTCGGACCTCCGGTGCGCTCGTCACGTTCGAGCCGCACTCGCGTACCGCTTGGCATACGCACCCGCTCGGTCAGACACTCCTTGTGACGTCAGGATGCGGCCGCGTGCAGCGTTGGGGAGGCCCCACCGCGGAGATCCGCCCCGGCGACGTCGTGCTGATTGCTCCGGGTGAGAAGCATTGGCACGGCGCAGCACCGGCGACAGCGATGTCGCATATCGCCATTCAAGAGAAGCTTGACGGTAAGGCCGTTGACTGGCTCGAGCAAGTCAGCGAAGAGGAATACAACGAGGCGCCGCTGGCTTCGGTCAGCGGCGCCGCCACCTCAACAATGCCTCGAAGCTGAGCTGGTACGTGGTGGCGATCTTCGCAAGTGCCCGCAAACTTTCGTTTTCCGCGTATAGCGTTGTCATCCAGAAGAACAAGACAAATCCAGCAATCCAAACGCCACATGACTTGTACGAGCGAGCATTCCGCGGCCTTGTCAAAGGAATCGTTCGGCGGCGTGGCAAGTCGAGCAGGTATCGCATCTTCGCCGCAGATCTCGAGTTACAACCGAAGAAGTCGGCGTTTCTCGGTACGTTAAAGAGCGCGCTCTCGAGCGAGAGCGGTCTACGATACCACGTCCATTCTCATCCAGCGCACTCTCACCACATGCTTCAAGTCGGTGACTATATATGTTGGGCCATAGCAAGAAAGTGGGAACGCGGAGACTCGCGATCACATGCGCTCGTAGCAAGCAAGATAGTGGTCGAATTCGATTTCTTCCGAAAGGGTACGACGGAGTACTACTAGCCACCGTTGACAGCGCATGGTATCCTGACCTTGAAGGTACTCGCCTTGCGAAAAGAGCCCATTGGCTCTTCGGAGGATAGCAAGGAAAGTCAAGAGGAGGGTGATTATTCGCCCTCCTCCACATTTACCACCGCAACTGGCATCCTAATAGCCGCGGGTGGGGTCGAGGCGGTTGAGCAGCGGCTCGCCGGCCGTGTAGCGGCGCAGGTTCTCGGCGAAGAGCTCGGTGGCGCGCTCGTTGTAGTTGGGCGCCCAGCCGGCCACGTGCGGGCTGATCATCACCCCCGGCAGTCCCCATAACGGCGAGGACGAGGGGAGCGGCTCCTGCGCGAAGACGTCGAGCAGCGCCGCTTCGATTCGCCGCTCGCGCAGCGCCTGCGTCAGCGCCTCCTCGTCACACGTGGCGCCGCGGCCGATGTTAATGAAGATCGCGTTCGGTCGCATCGCCGCGAAGGCCTCGCCTCCGAAGATGTTGCGCGTGCGCTCCGTGAGCGGCAGTGCGTTGAGCACGACGTCGCTCCCGGCCAGCAACTCGTGCAGCGCATCCGGTGCCAAGTAACGGTCCGGCAGCGTACCCTCGGGATCCCCGGTACCTGGCGCGACGAAACCGCGCTCGCGGCGATCACCGCCGCGGCGCATCGCCAGCACTTGCATGCCGAACGCTTTCGCCAGCCGCGCTACGTGGCGCCCGATGCTGCCGTACCCCACGATGCCCAGCGTCTGCCCGTGAATCTCGCGCGGCACGAATAGCCGCTCGCGGTCCGCCGCCTCCGGCCACTGCGCGCGCCGCTGCCACGCCAGCAGTTCCGGCAGACGCCTGCACCACGCCAGTAGCATGGCGAAGACGTACTCCGCCATCGGAATGGCATGGATACCGCTGGCGGTGGTGACGGTCACGCCGCGCTCCACGAGCGGGCTGCTCAAGAGGACGTCGGCGCCCGCCGAGTTCAATTGAATCCAGCGCAGCGCGGGCACTTGCTCCGGTGCCGGCACGTCGCGGAACGTGAAGAGCACCTCGACGTCGTGCCACACGTCCGCGGGGATTGCCGAGGGCTTATGCGCGAACGCCGGCGAGCCGTCGCTCCAGCTCTGGATCTCGAACGCGGGAAAGCCAGCCCGCAGGCGTTCCACCGTCGTGCCGGCCAGCGGAATGGTGATGAGGATGCGTCGCATGGGTCACTCTCCTACGCGCGCCGGCACGCATCCGCCTCCCGCAGGTACCGTGCCGCGCCGCCGCTGAAGCAGCCGCCCATGACACGCGAACATCGCTATACCACGACGGTCACCTGGACCGGCAACTCCGGCACGGGCACCTCGTCATACCGCGCCTACGATCGCAGCAACGAGATCGCCGCCGCGGGCAAGCCGGCGATTCTCGCGTCCTCCGACCCGCATTTCCGTGGAGACGCCGCGCGCTACAATCCCGAGGAGCTGCTCGTGGCCGCGCTCTCCTCGTGTCACATGCTCTCGTATCTGCACGTCTGCGCGAGCGCCGGCATCGTGGTCACGCGCTACGTCGACGCCGCCGAAGGCAGCATGACCGAAAGCGGCGACGGCGGCGGCCACTTCACGCGCGTCGTGTTGCACCCGCAGATCACCGTGCAGGCGGGGGCGGATCTCGCGCAGGCGCGCGCGCTGCACCACGACGCGCAGGCCAAATGCTTCATCGCCAACTCCGTCAACTTCCCCGTGGAGTGCGAACCCTCGATCACCGCGGAATAGCCGCGCGAACGACCGGCATCGCGCGAGCACGCGGGCAGGCGCCCGAGTACCCCGAAAAGCCTCTGAAACGGCTCACTTTCACGATTCCGAATCGTGATATACTGCACGCCAAACAAACCCGCTTGCCGCCGCAACGAGGAGGTAACGGCATGGCTGGAGTGCAGCAGAATCCGACCCTAACGAGCGCGGTCCCCGCGACCGAGCGCATTATCTACAACCTCCAGGGAACGCTGCTCGAAGCGTGCTCCTGCAAAGTCATCTGCCCCTGTTGGGTAGGCGAAGACCCGGATGGAAATGCGTGCGACGCGTTTCTCGCCTATCACTTCGATCAAGGCACGATCAACGGCGTCGACGTCAGTGGTCTCTCGTTTGTCGGCGTCGCCAAGATCCCCGGCAACGTCTTGAGCCCGGGCAGTTGGAAGCTGCTGCTGCTCGTGGACGAGAAAGCCTCCGACGAGCAGATCCAAGCGCTGGTCGACGCCTACTCGGGCAAACTCGGCGGACCGCTCGCCGACTTAGCCAAGCTCATCGGCGAGGTCTTGGCCGTGGAGCGCGCCCCCATCACCCATGAGGTGCGGGGCGGCAAAGGGACGCTGCGCGTCGGCGACGCGGTCAGCGCCGCGATCGAGCCGTTCCGCAACGCCGACGGTACCGCCACCACGCTGCGCGACTCGATCTTCTCGACGATCCCCGGCTCGCCCGCGTACGTCTCGAGGGCCACGCACCACGACGTGAACCTGCCCAAGTTCGGCATGACGTGGTCGTTCGAGAACCGCAACGCCGTTCAGGGCGACTATCACATGTTCTATTCAACCAAGGCATGACGAGCGTCAGGCGCGCGGCAGGCGTGCCGCTCGTGATCCCTGGGGCGATCGCGGCGGCGTGGGCGCTCGCCGTGATCGCCCAATACACCGGAACCGCGCGACTGCTCCACCACGACGCCTTGGCCGAAGGCAGTCTCCACACGTGGGCGGCGCTTGGCCTCTTCAGCCTGGCCTGGCAGGCGATGATCGCGGCTATGATGCTGCCGACGACGTTGCCGCTCGTGCGCCTCTTCTCCGCGGCCTCGACGCAGCAGCCGCGCCCCGGCGTTGTGCTATTCGTGTTGCTGCTGGGTTACGCGGCGGTGTGGACGCTCTTCGGCGCGCTCGCGTTCCTTGGTGACGTCGCACTGCACCGTTTCGTCGACCGGGCGCCGTGGCTGCAGGCGCATGCGTGGCTGATCGCAGGCGGTACCCTCGTACTCGCGGGGGCGTTTCAGTTTACGCCGCTCAAGGATGCGTGCCTCACCAAGTGCCGCCTTCCCGGAACTTATCTCATGCAGCGCTATCGCCGTGGCGCTGCCGCCGCGTTTCGAATCGGAAGCGAGCACGGCCTAACCTGCGTGGGCTGCTGTTGGGCGCTGATGCTCCTGATGTTCGCCGCCGGCGTCGCGCATCTGTGGTGGATGGCGGCGCTCACGGCGATCATGGTCTACGAGAAGGTCGCGCCGCGCGGCCGGCAAGCGGTCCCGGTGGCCGGCGTGCTGCTGTTGACATGGGGACTGTTGGTGGCGCTGCATCCAAGTTGGCTGCCGGCACCGCTCGCGGGCGTCTTCTAAGAGACGACGGCGACGACCGGCAAGCCGTGCTCGGCGCCCCAGACTTCCCACTCCTGTGCGCTGCGCGTCGCGAAGAGCTCGGCTAAGCGCTCGCGGCCGACGGTGCCGTCCAGCGCTAATGCCTGCGCGAACTTGTGCTGAAAGTGAGGCTCCACGTTCCCGAGCGCCACCCACCCGTCACGCGCGCGATAGCAGGCATACTGCGGCGAGCCTCCACCCAGCACGCCGCCCGGCGCGGTGAGCCCCGCGCGCAGCGGTGCGGCGAAATCGTGCGCGCACGCCGCAAGCGAAACTTCCGCATACTGACCTTCACCGTGGCGGCCGCGCGCCAACAGCAGTGCCAGCGTCGCGCTCACCGCGCGCTCGGCACCGGCGAGATCGGCAACGAGCGTACGCGGCAGGTGCGGCGGCGTCAGCAGCCCCGCGGCACCCTGATACGTGAGATCGTGGCCGGCGTCGTCGGCGTGCGGTGAGGCGCGGCCGACGATCGCCACCTGCACCAAGCGCGGATAGGCCGCATGCAGCTCGTGCCATGCCAAACCCAGACGGGCTAGCGCCGCGGGCCGGCTGGAAGTCACCAGCACGTCACTTGCCGCCAGCTTCACGCGCAGCAGCGCGCGGCCGGTCTCGCTCTTGAGATCCAAGCGCACGACCTCGACACCTTCGTGCAGCTCCGCGTACCAGGACGGCGCGGCAATCGCCAACAGATCGCCCGACGGCGGCTCGATCTTGACGACGGCGGCGCCCAGATCGCGCAGGCGTGCCACGGCCACCGGCCCCGGCACGTTGGTGGCAAGCGTGACGACACGCACGTCGCCCAGCGCGAGCGTCATGCCAACAGCTCGTTCAGCTCGCCTTCGCCGATGATCCGCACGCCCAACTCTTGCGCCTTGGTCAATTTCGAACCCGGCTCTGCCCCAGCCACCACGTAGTCGGTCTTCTTCGAGACGCTGCCACTGACTTTGCCGCCCGCGGCGACGATCTTGGCCGTGGCCTCTTCGCGCGTAAGCACCGGCAGCGTCCCGGTCAGCACGAAGGTCTTCCCCGCGATTGCGGACGCTACGGGAAGCGCGCGCCGTGGCTGCGACATACGCAGCCCCGCGTCCTTCAAGCGCGCAATCAACTGCCGGTTCTGCGGCTGTTGAAAGAAGAGCCACACGCTCTGCCCGATCTTCGGGCCGATGCCGGGCACGCCGGTCAACTCCTCCACGCCGGCACGCTCCAGCGCCTCCATCTCGCCGAATGCCTCACCCAGCACTTGCGCGTTCTGCGAACCCACGAACCGAATGGAGAGACCGTTGAGCAGCCTCCACAACGGACGCGTCTTGGCCTTCTCGCGCTCGTCCAACACGTTCTGCGCGGACTTGTCGCCCATGCGCTCCAGGCCCGCCAACTGCTCGCGCGTGAGCGCGAAGAGATCGGCAAGGTCGTGCACCAGCTCGCGATCGACCAACTGCGTGGCCAACTGCTCGCCCACGCCTTCGATATCCATCGCACCGCGGCTGCAGAAGTGGCGCACGCGCTCTTTGAGTTGGGCGGGACACGATGCATTCGTGCAGCGGTAGACCACCTCGCCTTCGGGCCGGTCGACGGCGGCATGGCAGACGGGGCAGTGCGCGGGGATGCGGTAGAGCGGCGCCAACTCGCCGTGACGGCGCTCTTTGACGGGCCCCACGATCTCCGGGATCACGTCGCCCGCGCGGCGCACGATCACGATGTCGCCCACGCGCACGTCGCGGCGCGCGATCTCCTCTTCGTTGTGCAGCGTGGCGTTGCGCACGGTCACGCCGCCCACGACGACCGGCTGTAAGATCGCCACCGGCGTCAGCGCGCCGGTACGCCCTACCTGCACGGTGATGTCGAGCAGCTCGGTGTAGGCCTCGCGCGGCTTGAATTTGTAGGCGATGGCCCAGCGCGGCTCGCGCCCGGCCTCCCCTAGCTCGCCTTCGAGCGCGAGATCGTCCACCTTCACCACCACGCCGTCGATCTCGTAGTCCAGCTCCTCGCGCCGCCCCTCCCAGTCGTTGCAAAACGCGATCACGGCGTCGATGTCGTCCACACGGCGAATGTTGGGATTGATGGGGAAGCCCCAAGCGCCGCAACGCTTCAACGCCTCCCACTGTGTGGCGACATCGACAGGGGGCTCGGCCGCGGCGAGCTGATAGGCCCAAAACGAGAGCGGGCGCCGCGCCGTGATGGCAGAGTCCAACTGGCGCACGGCCCCCGCGGCGGCGTTGCGCGGATTGGCGAAGAGCGGCTGATCGTTCTTCGCGCGCCGCTCGTTGATGCGCTCGAAGTCCGAGAGCTTGAGGTAGACTTCGCCGCGCACCTCCACGTACGCCGGCACGTTGCCGCGCAGGCGCAGCGGAATGGAGCGAATCGTGCGCAGGTTGACGGTGATGTCTTCGCCGGTGCGCCCGTCGCCGCGCGTCCCGCCGCGTTCGAAGGCGCCGTCGCGATAGCGCAACGCGATCGCCAAGCCGTCGATCTTCAGCTCGACCGTGTAGACGAACGAGCGGCCGCCGGCCAGCTTGCGCACGCGGCCGTCGAACGCGCGCAGCTCCTCCTCCGTGAACGCGTTGCCCAGCGAGATCATCTGACGGCCGTGCGGGAACGGCGCGAACGTCTCCAACGGTGCCGCGCCCACGCGCTGCGTGGGCGAGTCCGGCGTCACCAGCTCCGGATGCGCCTCCTCCAGGTCCTGCAGCTCGCGCAGCAGCCGATCGTACTCGGCATCGCTGATCGTCGGCGCGTCCAACACGTAGTAACGGTAGTTCGCCTCATGCAGGGCCTCGCGCAGCTCCTCTGCCCGCTGCCGCGGCGCCGCCGTCTTCTCGCGCATCCATCGAGAGTTGCCTCGCGGCGACCGCGACGCCTGCCGCCGGTGGGAATACGGAGCATGGGATGCGGCGCGGGCCATCGGTACGATGCTTGGCCCTCGCGCTGGCGGCCGGCACGTGCGCCGGCGCCCCCGCGTCGGCCGTGATCTCCGCGCCACTCCCCACGAGCGGCGTCGATGCCGCGCTGGCCACGGTCGACCTAGGGCGGCGTACGCTGCTGGACGGTAGCGCCGCCATCGAGCGCCGCCAAGGCGACGACGTCTACGTGATGATGGAGGCGCGCCTCAACCTCGCGGCCGGCAATTTGCGCCCGGGCGCGCGCCCGTCCGACTATCCGGTGGCACAGTACCTGGCTCTTGAGCGCGGCGTGGCTACCTTGGATGCCGCGCTGATCGAGAGCCTGCTCGAGCGCCGCCCGGATCAGATGGCAAGCGTGCGCGGCGCCGGCGACGTGTGGATGCGCGCGCGTGCCGACGGCTCGCTCCAGCCCGTAGGCCTCTACGTTCCCGCCTCCTACGATCCGCGCACGCCCGCGCCGCTGGTGGTCTTCCTGCACGGCCGCCGCGCCGCCGAGGACGAAGTGGTGGCGGCACCTCCGCTGCAGCGGCTCGCGGAGCGCAGCGGCGCGATCATCCTCGCGCCCTACGCGCGCGGTGACGCCGGCTACGACGGCCGCGCGGCGCAAGACGTCTACGATGCCCTCGACGCAGCGCTGCGCGCGTTCACGATCGACCAACGGCGGATCTGTCTGGCCGGGTTCTCGATGGGCGCCTTCGCAGTCTTCCACCTGGCCGCGCTGCAACCGTGGCGCTGGCACGCGCTGCTGGTCGCGGCCGGAGCCATGACCGACGAAGCGCGCGGAGAGATCGCGCCGCGGCTGCGCCACTCGCCGGTCTACTTGGTCTCCGGCTCCGGCGATGCCGTGGTGACGCCGCGCGAGGTGCGGGCTACCGCCCGCTTTCTACGTGCTGCGGGGGTCCCAGTGCGCGAATTCACGGTAGCCGGCGGACGCCACGCTCTGCATGCGCTGGAGCCGGCGCTGCGCCGCGCTTGGCCGGCGATGCTGAACGAACCCGCCTAAAGGCTCAATCGCCGACGGCTAACTCGCCCAGCACGCGCATGTTCTCGTGCTGCAGTTCCTCGCTGCGCGCACGGTCCGCTCTGCGGCGCGCGCGCGGATCGGCTAGTACCACGCGCAGGTATTCGCCGGTATACGAGTGCGGATGGACAGCTATTTCCTCCGGCGTGCCGGTGGCCACCAGCGTGCCGCCGCGATCGCCGCCTTCGGGCCCGAGATCGATCACGTAATCCGCCGTCTTGATCACGTCGAGATTGTGCTCGATCACCAGCACCGTGTTGCCCGTCTCCACCAGACGCTGCAGCACGTCGAGCAGCTTGTGGATGTCCGCGAAATGCAAGCCCGTGGTTGGCTCGTCCAGCACGTAGAAGGTGCGCCCGGTCGAGCGGCGCGAGAGCTCGGTGGCCAGCTTCACGCGCTGGGCCTCACCGCCGGAGAGCTGCGTGGCGGGCTGCCCCATCTTGATGTAACCCAACCCCACGTCGCAGATCGTCTTGAGCTTGTTGGCGATCTTGGGAATGGCGGAGAAGAGCACCTGCGCCTCGTCCACGCGCATCTCCAGCACGTCGGCGATGGAGGCACCTTTGTACTTCACTTCGAGCGTCTGCGCGTTGTAGCGCCGTCCCTTGCAGACTTCGCACGGCACGTAGACGTCTGGCAGGAAGTGCATCTCGATCTTGATGACACCGTCGCCCTGACAGGCCTCGCAGCGTCCACCCTTCACGTTGAACGAGAAACGCCCCGGCGTGTATCCGCGCATCTTCGCCTCCGGCACCAGCGAATACAGCTCGCGCACGGCATCGAAGACGCCGGTGTACGTGGCCGGGTTCGAGCGCGGCGTGCGCCCGATCGGCGACTGATCGATCACCACCAGTTTGTCCAACTCACCCGCACCGCTGACGCGGCCATAGGTGCCGCCTGCACTCTGGCCGTGCAGGTGCTGCCCCAGCGCGCGGATCAACACCTCGTTCACCAGCGACGACTTCCCGGAGCCCGAGACGCCGGTGACGCAGGCGAAAACGCCGATGGGAAAGTCCACATCGATCGAGCGCAGATTGTTGGCGCTGGCCTTCTCCACCCGCAGCCACGCGCGCGGCTCGCGCCGGTGCGCCGGCACCGCGATGAACTGTTTGCCCATCAGATAGGCGCCGGTGAGCGACTCCGGATTCGCCATCACTTCGTCGAGCGTCCCCGCCGTCAGGACACGACCGCCCTCGGCCCCCGCGCCCGGCCCGATGTCCACCACGAAGTCGGCCTCGCGGATCGTGTCCTCGTCATGCTCCACCACGATCAGCGTGTTGCCGAGATCGCGCAGCGTCTTCAACGTGGCTAACAGGCGATCGTTGTCGCGCTGGTGCAGTCCGATGGACGGCTCGTCCAGAATATAGAGCACGCCCACCAACGCGCTGCCGATCTGCGTGGCCAGACGAATGCGCTGCGCCTCGCCGCCGGAGAGTGTGGTGGCACTGCGCGCGAGCGTGAGGTAACCCAGGCCGACGTTGCGCAAGAAGCCCAAGCGCGCGCGGATCTCCTTGAGGATCTGGTTCGCGATCAACTGCTCGCGCTCGCTGGGCTTGAAGGCCGCGAAGAACGCCGCCAACCGCTCCACGCTCATGCGCGTGAGCTCGTCGATGCTCTGCCCCTCGATGCGCACGGCGAGCGCCTCGGGCTTGAGGCGCGCCCCTTTACAGGCGGCGCAAGTGGAGGCGGACATGTACTTCTCGATGTCGTCCTTCACGTAATCGCTGGAGGTCTCGTTATAGCGGCGCTGGAGGTTGTTCACCACGCCCTCGAACGAGGTTTCGTAACTCCACGACTGCCCACGCTTGGAGGTGTAGGTGAATTTCTCGCGCGCTTCGGTACCGTAGAGCACCAGATCCACCACGTCGTCGGGCATCTTCTCGATCGGCGTGGTCATCTTCACGCGGCGCTTGGCCAGCACGCGCTCCAACTGCTGCAGATAGTATGGATTCATGGAGGGAAACTTGCCGGTTCCCAGCGTCTTGCTCCACGGCACGATGGCGCCGTCCGCGATCGACTTGCTGCGGTCGGGGATCACCTTCCAGGGATCGATCTCGATCTTGACGCCCAGACCGCTGCAAGCGGAACAGGCACCGTAAGGCGAGTTGAACGAGAACAGCCGCGGCGCGATCTCCTCGAACGAAAGCCCGCAATAGACGCACGCGAACGACTCGCTGAAGAGCAGCTCGCGCTCGTTAGCATCCTTGGATTCCTGCACCAGCACTTCGACGATGCCGGTCGAGAGGCGCAGCGTCGTCTCCACCGAGTCCGTCAGGCGCTTGCGAATGTCGGGCTTGATGACCAGGCGGTCGACCACCACCTCGATGTCGTGCTTGCGCTTCTTGTCCAGCTCGATCTTCTCGCGCAGCTCGCGCACCGTGCCGTCGACGCGCACGCGCGCGAAGCCCTCCTTCGAGATCTCCTCGAAGAGTTTGGCGTACTCACCCTTGCGCCCGCGCACCACCGGCGCCAGCAACTGCAGGCGGCTGCCCTCCGGCAGAGCTAGGATCTGCTCGACGATTTGCTCCGCCGTCTGCGCTTGAATGGGCCGGCCGCAGTTGTGGCAATGGGGCGTCCCGATGCGCGCGAAGAGCAAGCGCAAATAGTCGTAGATCTCCGTGACCGTGCCGACCGTGGAGCGCGGATTCTTAGAGGTGGATTTCTGATCGATGGAGATGGCCGGCGAGAGCCCCTCGATATAGTCGACGTCGGGCTTCTCCATCTGTCCGAGAAACTGGCGCGCGTACGAGGAGAGCGACTCGACGTAGCGGCGCTGCCCCTCGGCATAGATCGTGTCGAACGCCAGCGACGACTTTCCGGAGCCGGAGAGCCCGGTGATGACGATCAGCCGGTTGCGAGGCAACACGACGTCGATGTTCTTGAGATTGTGTTCGCGCGCGCCTTTGATGACGATGGCATCCAGGGCGCGGGCTTGGGCGGAAATGGGGGGCTTCTGCTCGATCATCGGAACCTGCACGCTTCTATCGTAGACCCCGTTGGCCTTCCGAGGTTTACACCAGCGGTCATTGACAGTGGCGGCGTCGCATGTTAAGTTTGCGGGTACATGTATCGCTCGCGCGCGCTCCTTCCCGTCATTATTTTGCTTAGCCGCTTCGCTAGGAGCCGGTGAGGTAGACGCGCGCAGACAAGCCCAGTCATCGAAAAAGCGAGCGGCCCTCACCAAAGGGCCGCTCGCTTTTTCGCTAGGAGGAAGCAATCGTGGCCATGGCTCAACCTAAACGGCCCCAACCGGCCGTCGACGTCGCTCCGTTGTATTGGTACGACGGCGGAATCGTCGATCAAGCCGAGGTGGAGATTCACCCGTTCACGCATGCGCTGCACTACGGCAGCGGCGTGTTCGAGGGCCTGCGGGCCTACCAGACCGAGCGGGGCCTGTGCATCTTCCGGCTGCGCGATCACATGGAGCGCTTCCTCCGCTCCGCCGCCACCTACCACCTCGCTGTCGACTACACGCTAGAGCAACTCTGCCAAGCCGTCGTTCGGACCGTGCGTGCCAACCCCGTGGGCGAGGTCTACGTTCGCCCGCTGGCTTGGTTCGGAGCCGGCGGCCTCTCCCTGGCACCTTACAGCCACGCTCCCACCCACGTGATGGTGGCCGTGCGCCCGCTCGGCGGCTACTTCTCGGGCGGAGACGAACGGCCGACGGTGCGGCTGACGGTCTCTTCCTGGCAGAAGTCGCCCTCGGAGTCCCTCCCGAGCACCGTCAAAGCCAGCGGCCACTACGCCAACAGCGTCCTGGCGATGAGCGAGGCGATGTCCCGGGGCTACGACGAGGCGCTCATGCGTAACAAGTACGGGCGCATCGCCGAGGGCTCGGGTGACAACGTCTTCTTCGTGCGGGGCGGCACCCTCCACACCAACGACGCCGGCGAGGACATCCTGCCGGGCATCACGCGGGGCACGGTACTGGAGCTGGCGGACCGGCTGGGCATCCCGGTCAGCGTGGAGCCCTTCTCGCTGGAGGACCTGCTGGGGGCCGACGAGGTCTTCATCACCGGTACCGCCGCCGAGGTCACGGGCGTGCGCGAGATCGATGGCGCCGTCATCCCCCACGGCGCGCAGGCCCAGGTCACGGCGCGGCTGCAGGAGGCCTATGGGCAGGCGGTGCGCGGCAAAGGTCCGGAGGCCGCGCGCTGGTGCACCATCGCCTAGCGATCACCGCAGGTTGACTCTTGTCTTGTCAGTTGACAAGACAAGAGTCTTGACTACAATGAGGGGCATGCAGACCGCATCCGCGCCCAAAGCCCCTGCCTACGGCGAACGCGTGCTCGCCGTCGAGCCTTATAGCATCGAGCGCATTCCCGAGCGGGAGCGCCACGGCACGCCGGCCCATCTCTTTCCCCTCTGGCTCGGCGCCAACCTGACCATCGCCGACTTCGCGCTCGGCTTCCTCCCCGTCGGCCTCGGCCTCTCATTCGGCGCCACGATCGTGGCGCTGGTGGTAGGGAACGTGCTGGGCGGGGCGCTGCTGGCACTGGCCTCCGCCATGGGGCCGCGCACGGGCGAGCCGCAGATGGTGGCGGGGCGCTGGTCGTTCGGGCACATCGGCGGCTACCTACCCGGCGCCCTCAACTGGATCAGCACCGTGGGCTGGTTCACGATCAACAACATCCTCTGCGCCTTCGGCCTGCAGCTGCTGTGGCCCACCCTTTCGTTCCCCGTCGCGGCGCTGATCCTGGCCGCCGTGCAAGTACTGTTGACGATCTTCGGACACAACATGATCCACCTCTACGAGCGGATCATGTCGGTGGTGCTGGGGGTGCTCTTCCTGATCACCACCATCATCGCCGCGGCACATGCCGGAACGGTGGCGGCATGGCAGCCGCAGCCGCACGGAGCACCGCTGGCGCTCTTCGCGATCGTGCTCTCGGCCGCGTTCTCCTACATCGCGAGTTGGGCGCCTTACGCCTCCGACTACTCGCGCTATCTGCCGAAGGACACGAACCTCGGCCCGGTCATCGGCTGGACGTTCCTAGGCTCGGCCGTCTCCTCGCTCTGGCTGGAGATCCTGGGCGCCGTCGTGGCGATTCTCGCGGGGACGGCCGCCAGCAACCCGATCGCCAGCCTGCACGCGGTGATGGGCGGCTTCGGCGCCGCCGCCGTCGTAGCGGTCATCCTCGGCGGCACCGCCGCCGACGCGCTGAACCTCTACTCCAACGCGCTCTCGGCGCGCTCGCTCGACATCCCCGTCTCGCGCGCCGTGCTCACCGTTGTGGCGGGTGCCGTGGGGCTGGCGCTCAGCCTCTACGGCTCGGGCCACTTCTCGTCGTTCTACGAGCACTTCTTGCTGCTGCTGGGCTACTGGGTAACGCCGTGGCTGGCGATCCTCTTCGTCGACTTCTTCGTCGTGCGCCGCGCCGGTGTGCCGGAGGGCGCGCCCGCAGCGGGGGTCCGCTGGGGGGCACTCGTGAGTTACGCGCTGGGCATCGTGATCTCCGCGCCGTTCATCGCCACGCCGCTCTACACCGGAGCGCTGGCGGCGCGCTGGGGCGGGGCCGACTTCAGCTACTACGTCTCCTTCGCAGCCGCGGCGATTGCGTACGCACTGCTGCGCGGCGTACCGCCGAAACGATGAGCACGCACCGCGCGCACGGCGGCACCGAGCGTCGTGCGCGCCTGCTCGCCGAACTAGAGTCCGCCTCCGCGCCGCTGCGCGGCAGCGAGCTTTCCACGCTCTTGGGGGTAAGCCGTCAGATCGTGGTGGCAGACGTCGCCATCCTGCGCGCGGCGGGCGCGTCGATCATCGCGACGCCCCAGGGCTACCTGTCGGCACCCGCTGCCAACCGCACAGGTCTGCACGCGCTCATCGCTTCGCGCCACGCCCCCGCGGAGAGCGAACGCGAGCTGCGCGCGCTGGTTGCGTGCGGCGTGCGCGTGGTGGACGTGGTGGTCGAGCATTCGCTCTACGGCGAGCTGCGCGGCCAACTCAATCTCGCTTCGCAGCATGACGTGAGCGAGTGGCTCGTCGAGCGCGAAAGCCGCGGTGCGCACCTGCTCTCAGAGCTCACCGAGGGGCTGCATCTGCACACCCTCGAAGCCCCCTCCGAAGCCGCGCTCGAGGCCGCGAAGGCGGCCCTGCGTACGCTGGGTTTCCTCGTCGAGGCATAGCATCGCGCGGCGCCGAAGCGGGCCTCTCCATGGAGACCACGCTCTCGGCCGTCGATTTCGAGCGTTTGGAACGCGAGACGGAGCAACTCCGTGCCGCCTTCGCCGCCGGCGATCCGATCCGCCACGTCACGATCGAGCACATGCTGCGCGACGAGCCGGCACGCCGCGCCATCGCGGCCTTTCCCACCCCCGAACGGATGGCGATCGCGTTCGCGGGCCTAGCCGAAGTGAAGAACGCCGAGGAGCGCATCGAGCGGCTCGATCCCATCTTTCAGGCGATCTTTAGCGACCTGCGTTCTCCGCGCTTTCTGCAGTGGCTGGAGGCGCTCACGGGCATCCGCGAGCTGCGCGCCGATCCCGAGCTGCACGGCGGCGGACTGCACCAAGGTCCCGACGGCAGCTTCCTCGACATCCACGCGGACTTCAACCTCCATCCACGCCTGCGCATCTATCGCCGGCTCAACGTGCTGATCTATCTCAATCCTGAGTGGCAGGAACGCTGGGGCGGTTGTCTGGAGTTGTGGGCGCAAGACATGTCGGAGCGCCGCGCGTTCATCGTTCCGATCGCCAACCGCTGCGTCATCATGGAGACGCACGATCACGCCTACCACGGCTACAAGCAGCTCCACCTCCCGCCCGGCGTGACGCGCAAGTCGTTGGCGTCGTACTACTACTCACCGCACCGGTCGGAATCGCAGACGGAACAGGAGCACAACACGCTCTTCCAATTGCGCCCGGAGGAGCGCGCGGGCTCACGCACGCGTCAGTTTCTGCGCCGCATCGAGGCGCTCGCGCCGCGCTCGACTCGCCCGCTCGTGCGCATCGTCCGGCGGATATTCGGCCTCTCGGACTAGGGGTCTACGGTAAACGAACGCTAGGCTCCGGAAGCCTTCAGCTCTAGGTATTCGCCCGCTACGACCAGCGTGAAGTAGGCGGAGGCCGTCCCCGCGATCAAGCCGCCCGCGAGGGGCCCGAGAAACGGCACGGCATGCAGAATGCTGTGCACCATGCCCACCAGGATGCCGATGATGGCGATGGCTACGATCATCGTCAGCGTGGAGCTGCTGCGGCGCATGGCGATGCGAACGCTCTCCCTGATCGCCTCCACGCCGCGGACCTCGCCGATAACTGCCGCCGGAAACGTGTAGACCACAAAGAAGATGAACGCCAGCAGCGCCAGGCCGAAGGTAGGGAGACTCAGGAGCAGCGCCACGACACCCAGGGCGAACAGCACGACGAGCGCCACCACCACGTTGCCGGCGTCGCGCTCGAAAGCAGCCGTACCGTCGGCTAACGTCGCGCTCCCGGTGCGCCAAGCCGTTCCCGCCATCCCCGTGGTGTACGTCACCGACGCCACGAACAGGATGAACTGAATCAGTAGCGCCAGCTCGGTGAAGAAGAATCCGGCGCTGACCTCGGTCCACTCGCCGTCGGGGCCGACGACGTAGTGGGCACCGAGCACGGCGCGTACGATCCCGGCGAGAATGCCCGCCACGATCCCCGGCAGCGCGAGGATCCAGTTGCGGTTGAGAATTTGCCAGGAGCGGGAGAAGACGCCGGCGGTGGACTCGACCACGGTGGCCTCCATGCGTGCGACGTGAGTCTGCCCCTACATTACTCGTAGATCGGGCGCATGGTTTCAGCAGGCAGGCCCTGCGGTGAGGAATCCTCCAGCTGCAGGAACCTTCCGGTCACCACCAGCGTCACATAAGCGCCCCACAAACCTTCCACAATGGCGGCGGCGATCTGCGCGAGCGCGGCCGTCCACGGCTGGTGAGCCACAACGCCGTCGAGCGCGCTGCCGCCTAGGAAGAGCAGCCCGCCCACCAACGCCAGCGGAATCACCATGACCACCGTCTCGCGCGCCCGCTTGCGCGCCAACGTCACGCTGCGCACGAAACCGTCGAGGGCCCGGCGCCCACCCACCACGATCGCCGGCACGGTATAGATGGTGAAGAACCAGAACACCAACGCCACGGCGATGACGGCAGCACGCAACGCCGCCGAGGGATGGGTGACGATCGCCCGGCGCGCCGGCTCGCTGGGCACAGCCGCCGCAAAAACGAGATAGGTGGCCACGGCCACGAGCGTGCCAACCCCTACGATCAAGAACCACAACGTGGCCAGCGCCCACCAGCGCCGCGCGCCGGCACGGACGCCGTCGGCAAGCGTGGCCAGATCGACACGCCACGCCGCGGCGCTCATGCCAAATGCCGCGGCGGTGAGGTAGTTGCCGCCCACGAAGTAGATCACCAGCCAGAGCGCTACGAATGCCAGCACGAGCGCCGCACGCGAGAGATCGTGCTCCGGCTGACGCGCAAGCGCGGCGCTGAGGGCGATCAGCAGACCGAGCCCCTGCAGCAGCAGCGCCGGCACAGCCAGGATCGGATTCTCCCGGTAGAGCCGCCAGCTGCGGCCAAACAGCTCTCTCACGCCGGCCACCGCGCCAACTCCGCGTCCAGCGCCGCGATTTCCCCGATCACCGCGTCCGGGCTCGGCCGCCCCTGCGGCAACGGCTCGCCGCGCACGTTGACCCAGATCGTACGCAAGCCGGCTTCGATGGCACCCACGATGTCGCGGTCGTAGCGGTCGCCCACCATCACCGTCTGAGCGGGAGTCGTGCCGATGCGCTCGCAGGCGTGCAGGAAGACGCGCGGATCGGGCTTGACCATCCCCACTTCGTCGGCGATCAAGATGGCGTCGAAATACGGCTCGATCTCGAGCAGCGCGATCTTCTCGCGATGCGTCTCGGAGAACCCATTGGTCAAGAGCGCCAGCCGGTAGCTCGCGCGCCAACGCTCCAGTTGCTCGTCCACGTTGGGAAACAGCGCCAGGTTGCCCCGGCGCGACGCATTGTAGAGATCGGCGGCGCGCCGCGGCGCGGCGTGGTCGGTGATGCCGAGGTCCGCGAGCGCCGCGGCCCACATGCGCTCGCGCAGGCTGACGGTGCTCTTGCCGAGCTCCGCGGGCGTGAGGCGCTGCCAGAAGCCGTCGGCTTCACGAATGTAGGCATCTTTGAGCGCTTCGGGGTCTACGCTGTGCTCCAACGCAAGCGCGCGCGCCGCCTCCAGTGCGGCGGCATGGTACGAACGGGTGTCATCGCAGAGGGTGTCATCGAGATCGAAGACCAGGCCGCGGATCATCCTCCCGGTATATCGCTTGCGCGCTCGGCACTCCTCCGTACGTGCAGCGCGTCAGGAGGAGCGGCGCGCGAAACGCAGCGTGGCCGCCACGATCAGCAGCGTACCCAACCCGAGCATGCCGGCCACCGAGGGCCAGAGCACGCCGGCGCCGGCGCCGCGCAGGATGATGCCGCGCAGGATTTCCAGGAAGAACGTCAGCGGAATGGCATAGCCCAGCCACTGCATCACTACCGGCATCAGCTCGCGCTCGAAGAAGAACCCGGAGAGCAGAATCGAGGGCATCGTCACGGCAAACGTCATGAGCATCGCCTGCACCTGCGTGCGCGCGATGCTGGAGATGAGCAGCCCCAGGCCCAACGCCGCCGCCATGAAGCCCAACCCCAGCAGCAGCAGTTGAGCCAAACTGCCCGCGATTGGCACGCCGAAGATCCAGCGCATCGCGGCGAGCGCCAAGAGAAAATCGACGAATCCAATCACCACGTACGGCACGATCTTGCCCAGGATCAGCGCCCCCGCGCCGATGGGCGTCACCAGCACTTGATCGAGCGTCCCGCGCTCGCGCTCGCCCACGATCGAAAGCGCCATGAGAAAGACCGTGATCAACTGCATGATCACGCCGATCAGTCCGGGCACGAGGAAGTTTGCGCTACGCAGGCTGGGGTTGAAGAGCATCCGCGGGCGCACTTCCACGAGCGGCGGCGGGCCGGGACCGCGCTGCTCGCGCGCAAGCTGCGCTCCGATGGCGGTGGCGGCGGCGTAGGCCTGCTGGGCGATGGTGGAATCGGAGCCGTCGATCAGCACCTGGATGCGCACGGGCTCTCCGGCGCGCACGTCCGCCGTGGCGTTGGGGGGGATGTCGAAGGCGGCACGGACGTGCCCGGCGACGACCAACTGCTCGAGCTGGGCTCGCGACGTTGCCACGTAGCGCAGATCGAACTGCTGCGAAGCGCGCAAGGCATCGAGAGTGCGCACGGCCACCACGCCGCGATCTTCGTCTAGATAGGCGGAGGCGACGTGCAGCACTTTGGTATTGATGGCGTAGCCGAAGATCAGCATCTGCGCCACCGGCAGCGCTAGCGCGAGAATCAAGGTGAGCGGATCCCGCGAGACGTGGATCACCTCTTTGTAGAGGATCGCCGCGAAGCCGCGCACGCCGAAGGCCTCGATCATCGGCTGCCGTGCCCCCGCGTGAGCGTGAGAAAGATATCCTCGAGCGACGGCGTGATATGCTCGACCGCGCCGATCTGCGTGGCCGCGGCGAGATCCGCGCGCATACGGCCGGGGTCGACGCCGGCGTCGACCAAGACATGCAGTTGGCGGCCGAAGATCGTCACGTCGCGCACGTAGCCCAGACGGCGCGCGGCGGCGTACGCGGGCATGATCTCCTCCGCCGCCACGCTGTAACGTGCCGCATCCGGGGGATCCACGCCGGGCAGGCGGCGCAGCTCCTCTTCAGTCCCGGCGGCGATCAGCTCGCCGTCGTAGATGTACGCCAGACGCGAGCAGCGCTCGGCTTCGTCCATGTAGTGCGTGGTCACGAAGAGCGTGACGCCGCGCTCCGCCAGCGTGAAGAGCAGGTTCCAGAGATCGCGCCGCGCTACCGGATCGATACCGGCCGTGGGCTCGTCCAGAAAGATCACCGCCGGCTCGTGGAGCAGCGCGCAGGCCAGCGCCAGGCGCTGCTTCCAGCCGCCCGAGAGCGTGGCGGCGCGCGCCCGCGCGAAGTGCCCGATGCCCACCAGCTCCACGGTCTCGCGCTTGCGCTCGCGCCGCCGCTGCGGCGTCAAACCGTAGGCGCGGCCGTAAAACTCCAGGTTCTCCTCCACCGTCAAGTCGCCGTAGAGTGAGAACGACTGCGACATGTACCCGATGGCGTGGCGCACGCTGGCGATCTGTCGCACCACGTCGAAGCCCAGCACGCTGGCGCGTCCGCCGGTCGGGCGCACCAAGCCGCAGAGCATCTTGATGGTCGTGCTCTTGCCGCTGCCGTTGGGGCCGAGGAAACCGAAGATCTCGCCGCGCGCCACCCGTAGATCGAGGGCGCGCACCACGGTCTTCTCACCGTAGCGTTTGCTCAATCCCTCGATCGCGATGGCGTCGGTGCTCACGGCACGGCGACCTCAGCGGTCGTCCCGCCGCGCAGCAAATGTCGCGAATCGTGCACGCGCACTTTCACGCCGAAGGTGAGATTGGCGCGATCCTCCGCGGTCTGCACGTTTTGCGGCGTGAACTGCGCCTGCTGGTCGATCTGCTCCACGACGCCCTGAAAAACTTGACCACCCAAACCCTCGGCGCGCACGTCGACCTTCGCGCCGACGCGTAACGCGGCCAGCTCCCGCTGCGGCACGTAGATGCGAACGAACGGGTTTCCGGACTCGTCGACCGTGGCTACCCCCATGCCCGCCCCTACGAGATCGCCGGCGTGGAGATCGAGCGCCGAGATCACGCCCTCCGCCGGCGCGCGCACGACCGTCTCATCCAAGCGCTGGCGTGCCGCCGCCACCGATCCGCGGGCCATCTCCACCGCCGCGCGCGCCTGCGCGATCTCCTCGGGCCGCGCGCCTTCCTGCAGCGTGCGCAACTGCGCGCGCGCGGCACGATAGGATTCAAGCGCCGCGGCGGTTCCGCGCGGTACGTTGACCGCGCGGTCGTCGTCGAGTGCCACGCGCGCCGCCGCCAGACGCGCACGAGCGGCCGCAAGCGCGGCACCTGCGCTGCTCAGCGCCGCCGCCGAGGCGTCGCGAGCCTGCGCCGAGATCGCGCCGTGCGCATAGAGCTCGCGCTGGCGCGCATCGTCGCGCGAGCGCTGCTCGTACAGCGAGCGCGACCCGGCGACGTCGGCACTGGCCTCGTGCACACGCACCTGGTCGGTCGCGATCGCATGCAGCCCGGAACGCTGCGTCTTCTCGTAGAGCGCCTGCGCCTGCGCGGCTTGCGCCGCGGCGTGCTGCACGTCGCTGGGACGGGAACCGTTGCGCAGCTGCGCGAGCGCCGCTTGTGCCTGCGCCAGCCGCCCTTGCGCCGTCAGCAGATCCGCGCGCTGTGCGGTAGCGTCGAAACGCACGATGACGTCGCCGCGCTGCACGAGGTCGCCGTCGGCCACGGCCACCGCGGTAACGCGCCCGCCCACGGTGCTTCCAACCGTCGCCGAGACGCTCTGCAGCGTCCCGCTGTAGGTGTGGCTGGAGGTGCTCGCGCAACCCGCCAGCACAGCCAGCGCCGCGGCTCCCGCCAGCCTTCGAGCCCCGCGCACGAGAGCGCCCATGCTCAGATATTCTTGATGGGGAAACGGATGCGTACGGAGACTAAACCATGCGCACATAACGGTATCCGCATCACTCGATCCTCCAGCTTCAACTCGCCGTTTTCGATAGAACGTTCCTCGGCATCCACCAGCTCCGCACCCAGCGGTCGCGTCGCCACTTCGAGCGGCACCGCGCCCTCCACGCCATCGCATTCGCGCAACCGCACGATCACGCCCTTGCAGTCGTCGGCGAGCTTGATCGCGGCGATCAACACGTTGGCGGCCTCGCACTTGACCAGATGCGGACGGCGGGGCTCGGCGAACTCACGCCAGGCCCGCTCCAACTCACCGGGCGCGACCCCGCCGTGCGGGACCAGCGCGTACTCCAGCACGTGCTCGCCCAGATCGGCAGCGGGATCGGGCCAGGTGGTGCCGCGCAGCAGCGAGAGGCCCACCTCAACGCCCCCGTCTGCGCCCGGCGCGATACTCCAGCCGTAGCGATCGGTGCTGAAGACCGCACAGCCCGCCGTGGAACAGAAGCGCTGGCCGGGCGCTTCGAATTTTGCTCGCTCCGCTTCGGTGGCGGGGCGCACGGGGCGCTCCAGTACGCCGTGCGGCTGGCCGAAGAGCGCGCGCTCGTCGTTCTGCGTGAAGCTGTGCTCGACCCGTAGGATCGTGCGCCGTTCGTGCCACGCGATACGCATACCCACGCGCAGCCACGACTCCCCAGGCGCGAGCCGCAGGTGCTGCACGATCTCCGATTCACCCAACATACGGCGCACCACCACGCCGTCGCGCGTAGCCTCCACCTCGGCCGGGCCCAGCTTCAGCGGCCGGCTCCGATAGCCGGCATCCAGATTCCACGCTTCCCAGCGCTTGGGCCGGTCCACGAAGGCGCGCAGCACGTTGGCCCGGCGCACGAAGTTGCATCCCCCCGACTCTAGCGTCACCACCTGACCCTCGTCGTCGACGCGCGCGCGCACCAAGCCGTTGTCCAGCAGCCAGGTCTCACCGTCGCGCTGCGGCGCGGAGATCTCGATGCCACGCGAGGGCAAGCCGCGCCCGCCACGCGGGAGCACGGCGTCGCAGCGCATCAGCGCAGCCTGAAGGTGTTTGCGCGCGAGGGCGTAGCCTTCGAAGGCCTCGTCCGTCGCCGCTCCGATCGTCGTGCCCGCCAACAGATCGTGGGACTGATTGGTCAGCAGAATCCGCCACGCGATGTCCAGGTCCTTACGGTTCTCGCGCAGCATCGACTGCGCCACACGGAAGGAGGCACACCACGCGGTCTGCTCTTCGGCCTCGCCGATCGCGAACTCCAGCGCCGCGTTCTCCGCCTTCAGCAATGCGTTGGAGGTGTAGGTTCCGCGGTGGTACTCCAGATAGAGCTCACCGCGATACGCCGGCAGACGCGCGCCGTCGCACGCCGCCGCGTCCGCGAACCAGGCCGCCGCGCCGGACCACGGCAGTCCCGCCTCGCGCACGTGCGCCAGCGTACCGCGCGTGGGCCCGCCCCCGCCGTCGCCGTAGCCCACCAGCAGCGGCGTCTCGTCGACGCGTGCCTCGGCCACTCGGCCGGGAGTTGGTGCGCCTTCGTAAGACGCGCCCAGCACCGCCAGCACGCGCGAACCGTCCGAGCTCTCCCACCACCAGCGCGTGTGCGGAAAACGCGTGCGCTCGTTCCAGCGCAGCTTGGTGGTGTAAAAATACGGCACGCCGGCGTGGTGCAGCAGCAGCGGCAGCGTGGAAGGGAAGCCAAAGCTGTCCGGGAGCCAGCAGACCTCCGCCTCCGTACCTAGGACCTCGCGCGCGTAACGCCGTCCGAGCACGAGCTGCCGCAGCAGTGACTCCCCACTAGCCGCGTGGCAATCCGCCTCCACCCACATGGCGGCGACGCTGGCGTCGATTCGCTGCGCCTGCGCCAACGTGCGCACGCGCGCGGAGAGCTCGGCGTCATCCTGCTCCAGCCACGCGTAGAGCTGCGGCTGCGACTGCGCGTAGACGTAGGCCTCATCGCTCTCGAGATAACGGGTCTGATTGGCGAGCGTGCGCGCAAACTTGCGCCGCGCCTGCGCCGTCGTCCAGAGCCAGGCCGCGTCGATGTGGGCATGCCCAATCGCAGCCGGAGCCGTCAGCCGCGCACCGCCGGTGCCATCCTCTCCGCTTGCGATGATCACGCGTCCGTGCAGCGGGACGGCGCGTTCGCGCGACATCAAGCGCCAGCGCAGCCCCGGCCCCGCGGGCAGACCGCTGCCCGGCAGTCCGCGACGTTCGACTTCAAGGGTGAGCTCGCTGGCGCTCTCGCTCTCTTGCAGCGAGACCGCACGATGTTCGCGATCGAATGCGCCGCGCAGCTCGCCGTCTTGACGCAGCAACGCACCGTTGGGCCAGCGATAGAGCAGGATCGCGCCGCGCGGCACGCGCTCGAGGCGGGCGCGCAGCAATGCGATCTCCTCGCCACCCTCTCGCGTAAACGTAATCTTCACGTAGCCGCCATTCGCAAAGGCCCCCACGCACCCTGCTCGAAGCGGTGGAGGTGCGACCTCGTGACGACGTCATCGATCATCGCGATCTGCGTGCCGTGGTGGGGCGCCTCGTCGTCCCGCAGATCGTCTCGCTGCTTGCCGATCAGCTGCTAGGCGTCGCCGATACGATCGCGGTTGGAGCGCTCGGCCGCGAGCCGCTCGCCGCCCTCAGCGCTGCCACGGCGATCTTCGCCGTCATGGTGGCGCTGGTATACGGCATGCGCTCCGGTCTCTCGATCCTCGGAGCGCAGTATATCGGCGCACGCGACTACTCCGGATTCGGCCGCGTGGTCCGGGCCTCGGCGGTGGCGCCGTTCGCCCTGGCAATCGTCTTCGCCGTCGCAACCGCCGTGAGCGGCGAAGCCATGCTGCACGCGCTGATCGGCCCGCTGCCGGTGCTCCATCAAGGCGCGCTCTATTTGACGCTGCGCGCTTTCACGCTCTTCTTCATCGCCTACGAAATCGTGACGCTGTCCGCGCTGGGCGCCGCCGGCGACGCCAAGCCCACGGTGCACGTGCTGGTGATGATCAATGCCGTGCATCTGCCGTTGTTAGCAGTACTGGCCCTGGGCATCGGGACGCACCATCCCTACGGTATCGTCGGCGCGGGCGTCTCATCGCTCTTGGCAGAGTGCGCCGGCTTCGTCTACTGCGTGCTGCTCGTCAAGCGCCGCGCCGACTTGAAGATTCTCGAACGGCTCGATATCGACTGGAAGCTGGCCCGGCAAAGTGTGGTGCTGGCGCTGCCCGAAGTGGTCTTCCTTGCCGCCATGCTGACACCGGACTTGGTGATGGTGGGGCTGGTGGCTCCGCTGGGTGTGGCAGCGGTGGCGGCACTGCGCGCGATCAACGTGGTGGCTGAGCTCAGCTTCGCGCTCCCCGGCCCCTTTGGCTACGCCGTGCAGACGGTGATCGGTCAGCGCCTGGGCGCCCGCGACCCGCAGGGAGCGCGCTGGTTTCACGCGCGCTCGCTGCATCTGGGCACGCTCGCCTGTTTGATCGGTGGGGGCGTGCTCGCGGCCTTGGCTTGGCCCATCGCCTTCGCGCTGACGCTGCAGCCGGAGCTGGCGGCGCTTGCCGCCGGGCCGATGGCGCTCTACATGCTGACCATGCCGCTGAAAGGCCACGCCATCATCGGCATTGCAGCCATTCGTGCCGCGGGCGACACACGTTTCTCGATGCTCGTGGGAACGATCACGGGCCTGGTGGTGCTGCCGCTGGCCTGGCTCTTCATCCACGTGACCGGGCTGGGGCTCTTCGGCGTTCCGCTAGCGTGGATCTGCGGCTGGGGCATGCGCGTGGCCGTGACGGCGGTGAAGCTCCGTCTCGACCCCTGGTGGGAGCGCGCGCCGCTGACGACTCCGCTCGCGCCGGTCCCTATCCTCGAAGGCGAGCGCAGCATCGAAGCCGGCTACAAGTAGCCGTTAGCGCAACAGTTCCGTCAGCGAGCTTTCGAAGATCTTGGGCGCCTTGCCCTGGAAGAGCAACGACTCGTTGCCGCCGATCTGGCGGCGCAGCTCCATTAGCTCGTCGCGCAACGCGGCTGCCTTCTCGAACTCCAAGTTGACCGCGGCGTGCTTCATCTGCTGCTCCAGGTCCTTGGCCATCGCCAGCGCCACGTCGCGCGGCAGACGATCCAGCTTGACGGCGGCAGCCGCACCCTCCGGCGGGGCGCCGACTTGCGCCAAGATATCGCGGATCTGTTTGCGCACCGTGCGCGGCTCGATGCCGTGCTCCTGGTTGAAGGCCATCTGCATCGCACGCCGGCGCTTGGTCTCGTCGATGGCTTTGGCCATCGACTCCGTGATCACGTCGGCGTACATGACGACTTTGCCTTCGACGTTGCGAGCAGCGCGGCCAATGGTCTGAATGAGCGAGGTCGCCGAGCGCAGGTAGCCCTCCTTGTCCGCGTCGAGGATACCCACCAGCGAAACCTCCGGCAAATCGAGGCCTTCGCGCAGCAAATTGATGCCCACCAGCACGTCGAACTCGCCCAGGCGCAGATCGCGTAGAATCGCGATGCGCTCCAGCGTCTCGATCTCCGAGTGCATGTAGCGCACGCGGAAGCCCATCTCCAGGAGAAAGTCCGTGAGGTCCTCGGCCATCTTCTTGGTGAGGGTGGTCACCAGCACGCGCTCGTCGCGCGCCACGCGCCCACGGATCTCCTCCATCAAATCGTCGACCTGATTGCGCGTCGGGCGTACCTCGACGTCCGGGTCCACCAGCCCCGTCGGACGCACGATCATCTCCACCACCTGCGTCGCCCGGCCCAGCTCGTACGAGCCGGGTGTGGCCGAGACGTAGACGGCCTGGTTGAGATGCTGCTCGAACTCCTCGAAGAAGAGCGGCCGGTTGTCCAGTGCGCTGGGCAGGCGGAAACCGTGCTCCACCAGGCTCTCCTTGCGCGAGCGATCGCCCCCGTACATACCGCGCACCTGCGGCAGCGTGACGTGCGACTCGTCGACGAACAGCAGCCAGTCCTTGGGGAAGAAGTCCAGCAGGCACCACGGCGTGGAGCCGGCTTCGCGTCCGGTAAGATGGCGCGAGTAGTTCTCGATGCCGTTGCAGTAGCCGACCTCGCGCAGCATGTCGAGATCGTAGTTGGTACGCATCTCCAGACGCTGCGCCTCCAGCAATTTACCGTGGCTGCGGAACCACGCCAGACGTTCTTGCAGCTCCTCATCGATGGAGCGGATGGCGCGCTGCATCTTCTCCTCCGGCGTGATGAAGTGTTTCGCCGGGAAGATCATCAGCTCGTCCTTCGACTCCACGTACTCGCCGGTGAGCTGATTGACCACGTTGATGGCGCTGATCTCGTCGCCCCAGAACTCGATGCGGTGCACCAGATCCTCGTCCACGCCCACGAACTCCAGCGTGTCACCGCGCACGCGGAAGTTGCCGCGCACCAGGTTGAGATCGTTGCGCCGGTACTGCATGTCGACCAGCTTGCGGAGCAGCACGTCTCGGTTCCATTCCTCCCCGATGCGGATGCGGCAAGAGAGCTCCATGTAGTCGGCGGGCGAGCCCAAGCCGTAGATGCAGGAGACGGAGGCCACGATCAGCGTGTCGGGGCGCGTCAGCAGCGCCTGCGTGGCGCTGTGGCGCAGACGCTCGATCTCGTCGTTGATCGAGCTGTCCTTCTCGATGTAGGTGTCGGTGTGGGCGATGTACGCCTCGGGCTGATAGTAGTCGAAGTACGAGACGAAGTACTCGACGGAATTGTTGGGAAAGAACTCCTTGAACTCGGCGCACAACTGAGCCGCCAGCGTCTTGTTGTGGCAGAGCACCAGCGTGGGCTTCTGCACCTCGGCCACCACGGCCGCCATCGCCATCGTGTTATGGACGATCAGCCCGCCCAAGCCGGCGAGAAAGGTCTCATTGTCCGCCACGCTCACGTCGTAGACGTAGGGCGCATCGTAGCGCTCGATCTCCTCCACCGCGGCCACCGCCGCCCAGCGTGGGCGGCACAGACCCCGCCAATGCTCCGCGGCCGCGAGCGCACCGGCGGCACGCCGTGCGTCCACGGTGCTCGCGCGCACGCAGCGCACCAGGGCGCCGGCGATGCGCAGCAGTTGCTCGGTGGTGGGCATGCGCTCGTCACGCTCGATCAGCGAGAGCGCACGTGGGGTGAGTGCGGCCGCGCGCGCCAGATCGCGCAGACGCAGGCGCACGCTCTCGCGCACGTGGCGCAGCTGGCGCGGGGTCAGCGGCACGTAATCGCTGTCGTGCCCCTGGCTCGCGCGCACCACGCGCTCCAGCAGCTCGCGCCGCTCGACGTGGCGCGATTCGACGTGAGCGGCGAAAGCGGCGAGATCGCCATGGCCCGCGATACCGCAACGCCAGTACCAACGGTAGCCTGCGCCGTCCAAGCGCGGCAGCCAGACGCGCGCGATCTGTGCGTGGATGCCAAAGCGCAGCAGCGCCAGCGCCACGTCTCCGGCACTTTGGCTGGTGGAGAGCAAGAAGCCCACCGAGCGTTCCTCCACCTTGCCGCAGCGCTCGAAGAGGCGCTCCAGAGCGGCGGCGAGATCGGCTTCGTCGCTGCGCTCCCAACCGGGCGGCAACGTGCTCCCGCCCAAGCCCAGCGTCTCGCGCAGCGCTACCTGGCCCACCGACCAAGCCGCCGGCGCGCTACTCCTTCCGCGCGCCGCCGCGGACGCGGTGAACCCCGCGGCCACCGCCTCCGAGCGCCCGGCTAGCTGCCGCGGCACGGGGAGGTAATCGCCCGGGCGCACCTCGCTCCCGCGCAGCAATTCCAGCCGTCCCGAGCGCAAGACGTAGACGCTGTGATCTCCCGTTACCGTCACGCCCCGTCCGCACACCGTCTGCACGCGGTACATGCTGCGTGGGGCACGGTGACGGATCAGCCACGTGAGTGGCTTCATCTCCAGCGCGTAGGTGCGCGGATTGAGGCTGAGCGTGTAGACGGCGCGCTCGGGACGATGCAGCTCGGTGCCGCTCGTGCCCAAGGCGTCGACGCGCCGCTCAACGGCGCGGTCCACCAATTCGCCGATCGTCGTACGTACCGGCGTGAGCGAGCCGCCATCGTCGAACCACACGAGCATCGGCTCCGCGCCGTCCAAACTCTTACCGGAGCCCGTCACCCCCAGCAGCGTCTGTGCGCGATCTCCACGCTCCACGCCGCGGGCCAGCGCGGCGACGGCCTTGGGCTGATCGCCCGCCAACTGGTACGGGGCAACGAGTTCGAACGCGCCGTTCTGCATCGTGACCAAGGATGCTTCGCCCATCGATCGACTTCCCCCACCAGGACACGCCACGCTTGGCTTGGAAAGAGGTCGCGATGACTCAGAAACCGCTGCTCTTCAGCGGCAATTCCAACCCTGAGCTCGCTGCAGAGATCGCCCGAGCGATGGAAACGCGCGTTGGCCACGCTCTGGTAACGCGGTTCAAGAACGAAGAGACCCGGATCCAGATCCAGGAGAACGTCCGTGGAGCTGAGATCTTCGTCATCCAGTCGATCTGCCGCTCGCCCGACGGCTTAGGCGTCAACGACGCCGTGATGGAACTGCTGCTCATGATCGACGCGCTGCGCCGCGCGTCGGCCTACCGCGTGACCGCGGTCGTTCCGTATTACGGATACGCCAAGCAAGACAAGAAGACGACCGGTCGCGAGCCCATCTCCGCCAAGGTGCTCGCGAACATGATCACCACGGCAGGCGCCAAGCGCATGGTGACGATGGACCTCCACGCCGCGCAGATCCAGGGCTTCTTCGATCTGCCGGTCGACAACCTCATGGCCATGCCTACGCTGTGCAACTACCTGCGCCGCAAGGGGCTCCAAGGTGACCGCATCGTGGTGGTCTCGCCGGATGCCGGCGGCGTGGGGCGCGCGGAGGCCTTTGCGAAGCGCCTGGGCTCCCCGCTGGCGATCACGTTCAAGCGCCGTCCACAGCCCGACATCTCCGAGGTCACGGAGATCGTCGGCGACGTAGAGGGCCGCATCGCCGTGATCATCGACGACATGATCTCCACGGGCGGTACGCTGGTCAAGGCCTCCGAGGCCATTCTCGGGCGCGGCGCGCGCGAGGTCTTCACGCTCGCGTCGCACGGCATCTTCGCCGGCGATGCCATCACGCAGCTCGAGCAGTCGCCCATCACCGAAGTCGTCGTCACCAACACGATCCCTGTTCGCGCCGAGGCGCTGAAGAGCGGGAAGATCAAGGTGCTCTCCGTCGCGCAGACATTCGCCGACGCGATCAAGCGCATCACGTCCAATCGTTCCGTCTCCGAGCTCTTCAACCGCGAAGAGCGAGACGAGAAGGACGAGACACCCGTTCTGGAGGCACCGGCGGCGCTCGTCACCTAGACCACCTGAGTCTTGAGAAGGACAATTTGAGCGTCATGCCAGCCACGAATGAACTCCCCGTCCAGCCGCGTACCGATACCGGCTCGGGCCCCGCGCGTAAGATTCGCCGCCAGGGTCTGGTGCCCGGCATCGTCTACGGTCACGGTCAGACGATTCCCATCGCGTTCTCTTCGAAGGCGCTGCACGACGCGCTGGGCGGCCACAGCGCCTCGGGCGTGCTCTTCACGCTCACCGGACTCCCCGGCAAGAGCGCCACGGCACGTCTACGCGACGTGCAGATCGACCCGACCAAGGCTCACCGGCTCGTCCACGCAGACTTCCAACTCGTTACGCGCGGCGAGGCCGTGCGCGCCGAGGTTCCGGTGATCACCGTCGGCGTCGCCAAGGCGGTCAAGGATGCCGGCGCGATCCTCGAAGTGGCGCTGCACTCGGTGCTGATCGAGGGCCCGGCCGGCGAGATCCCCGAAGCGTTGGAGGTTGACGTCACGCAGTTGGCTCTGGGCGGTCACATCTTCGTCGGCGACCTCACGCTCCCCAAGGGACTGAAGGCGGTCACCCCAGCCGACACCCTGCTCGTCGCGGTCGAGGCTTCGAAGATCGAACGCACGCTGGCCGAGGAGGCCGCGCAAGCGGCACCGGCAACGCCGCAGCCCGAGGTCATCAGCCGCGGCAAGGAAGGCGAAACGGCATAGACCACGTCAGGCTCGTCGTGGGGCTGGGGAATCCCGGCCCCGCGTACGCTTCCACGCGCCACAACGTCGGCTTTCGCGTCGTCGACGCGTTGGCGGAACGCCTGGGCGGCGTCTCGTGGAAGAGCAAACACCAAGCCCTGCAGCTGCTGCTGCCCGCGCGCGACGCGCTGCTGATCAAACCGCAGACGTATATGAACGCCTCGGGCGACGCCGTGGCGCCGATCGCGCACTTCTACCGCATTCCCCCCGAGCGCGTGCTGGTCGTCAGCGACGATATGGATCTGCCCACCGGCAAGCTGCGCATGCGCGCCGGCGGCTCCGACGGCGGACAGCGCGGCCTGCGCTCGATCGCGGCGCGCTTGGGCACGCAGGCCTTTCCGCGCCTGCGCGTCGGCATCGGCCGCCCCACGCACGACGATGCCGTCGATCACGTACTCTCAGGCTTCGAAGCCGAAGAAGAGACGCTGCTGCGCGAGCGCGTTCCCGTTGCCGTGGAGGGTATCATCCATTGGCTGGAGGCCGGCACCGAGCCGGCCATGCAGTTCGTCAACGCACCGCGATGAACGCGCCCAACCCCGGTCCGCGCCTGTTGATCGCTCTGGGCTCGGCGCTCCTGATCCTGGGCCTGCTCTGGGCGCTGCTCCCGCAGATCCGCCTTGGGCGCCTACCCGGAGACCTGGCCTTCGGCGGAGAGCGCTTCCGCCTCTATCTCCCGCTGGGCACTTCGCTGCTGCTCTCAATCCTCTTGACCCTGGTCTTCGCCGCCGTTTCTTGGCTCTTCGGCACTCGACGTTGAGGCGTAACGTTACGATACTGGAGAGAAGATGGACACATTCACCGGCCGCACCATCGTGATCCGCGTGGAGTCCGGAGCACTCGATGAACGCACGACGTTCTTTTCGGACCTGGCGTTCATGCTCGAACAATCGCTGCATCCGGTCGTCGTAACCGGGCAGCCCGGCGCCGCGAAACGCTTGGCGGGGCGCATCAATCAACTCGGCAGCGCCGGCGTGGGCCTCTCCGGAGCGGATGCCGGTCTGATTCTCGCCGGCAGCAACGCGGAGATCCGTGCCGTCAATCCAGCCCTGCTGCACACGCTCTTCGCCAGCGGCTACCTGCCGCTGATCGACCCCGAAGGCCTCACCCTCGCCGCCGAAGGCATCCGTCTCCAAGCCGACGACGTGGCACGCGCCGTGGGCGCGGCCCTGGAAGCCAAGCGCGTGCTGTTCTTCCACACCGGCGGCGGACTCGCCGATCCCCTGACCTCCGAAGTCATCGCCGATCTCACCCCCGCCGAAGCCCTCACGCTGGCCGACTCCGGTACCCTCGACCCCGAGCTTGCCTCCACCGCCCGCGCCGCCGCACGCTCCGTGCGCGGCGGCGTCGAAGCCGCCGAGATCCTCGACGGCGGCGTCGCCCATGCCGCCATCGTCGAGCTCCTCACCCAAACCCATCTCGGCACCCGCGTCACCGGCTCCATCCGCATCGCCCGCGCCTAACCCCCGCCCATGCCCTGGCGGCCACGCGAGCATCGCGTGGCGCACACCTCGCTCCGGGACCGCGGCTCGCACATCCTGTGCGACCGCTTAGTTCCGCGCGCTTCCGGCCCTCCAGGCCTCGCGCGCTGCATAAGTCCCTGCGCGAGGAATGCGCCACGCTCGCTCGCTGACACACTGGCAGCGCAACGGTTGCGCATTCGCAACGTCAGCGACGTCGCACGCGCAGCCGCGCGAGAGCTTAGTGGCAGTCGTCGGGGAGATTTTGCATGAAGGCGATGCGCTCGCCTAGAGGTGGGTGCGTGCCGAAGAAGAGGGTCGCCCAGCGCGGCGGGCAGAGTTGGCCGAAGCCTTCGTCGGCGAAGCGCACGAAGGTACGCACGCCGGCGGCGCGATCGCCGTTGAGCGTGAGGGCGTAGGCGTCGGCACGATGTTCGACGCGGCGCGAGAGCGCGTTGCCCAGCGGCTGCGCGAGCACGGCTAAGACGGCGGCCATCGCCAACAGGCCGATGGCGCGGCGCTCCGGCGGCAGCGGACGCAGACGGCGCGGCTCGAGCAGCTCTATCAGCACGATGCTCGCGCATCCGAGCAGCCAACTCCAGAAGACACCGCGATAGACGTCGCCGTGCACGGCATGGCCCATCTCGTGTGCCAGCACGAAGAGCACGTCGTCACGACCGTAGCGTTGCAGCAGCGTGTCGCCGACGACGATGCGCTGCGTCTTCCAGAAGCCGAAGACGAAGGCATTGGCAAGTTCGCTTTGCGCGGAGAGATTCGTTTCGAAGATGCGTGCATGCAGCAGGCCCGCACGCTGCGCCTGCCGCTCGATGGCATCGCGCAGCGGTGAGGCCGGCATGGGACGATAGGAGTTGAAGAGCGGCGCGATCCACAGCGGAACGACGATCGCGACGAAGACCGCGAACGGCGCCAGCACCGCTGCAATGCGCAGCGACCAGCGCGGACGGCGCAGCGTGCTGATGGCCTGCGCCAGGACCGCGCCCGCCAACAGCTGCAGGCCCAAGGCGGCACTCTCGTTGGAGAGAAACGTGGCCGCGCTCTCGCGCGAGAGTCCAAGCGCCCGCGCCACAAGCACGCCGGCGACGTCGAAGGGCACGCCCCAGACCCAGAGCCACAGCGAGAGCAGCGCACCGATAACAGCGTAGCGCGCCGGCCGCGGCGCGCCGGGCAGCAAGCGCTCGAGCGCACGGTGCCAGCCCAGCAGCATGAACGCGATTGGCGCGAAGACGAAGGCGGCCAGCGATAGCACGGCGCGCGCGCGGCTGTAGCCGGCGATGCAGACTGCCTCGCGCTGGCGGCGCGCATCCACGAGCAGCGCGGCAGGGTCGCGCAACAACCGCTCCACCGGGATCGCCTCCACCCGGCGTGCATCGGCGGAACGGTCGAACGTAGCGTGCGGGCAGCGGCGCACCTGTGCGACGCTCAGCACACCGGCGGCTGCCGCCACGGCCACCCACAGGATCAGCACGCGCGCTCTCATGGCGAGGGCTCCGTCGCCGACGGAGCCCTCTCCTCTTCAGGTGGTGTGGTCTGCCTTCAAGCGAGCTTGCGCAACTCGTCGAAGATCTGCTCCTCGTCGGGCTGCTCGCCGATGTCGTGCACGTCGATGTAGCGCACGACGCCCGTCTTGTCGATGATGAAGACGGCACGCTCGGAGTAGCCCTCTTTGCGCAGGACGCCGTACTTCTGCGCCACCGCGCCATGCGGCCAGAAGTCGCTGAGGATCGGGTAATCGAGTCCACCCAGGGACTCCACCCACTTCGCGCTGGCAGGCTTGGTATCGATGCTGATGCCCACGACCTGGGCATTATAGCCTTCGAACCGATCGAGTTGCTCGGAGTACGAAGGCATCTGGGACGTTCAGACCGGGGTGAACGCGAGGGGGAAGAACACCAGCACGACGCTCTTGCCGCGGTAATCCGCGAGTTTGAAGTTGCCGTCTTTATTGACGATGGGGAGCTCGAACTCCGGGGCCTTGTCGCCGGTCTTGAGAGTCGGCGTTTGATGCCCCGTGCTCGTACGCCCTTTGGTAACCGCCATGGTTAGTTACTACGACCTTTCCATTGGGTGTTGAGTGATGATGTGATGGTCAATCCTCGTACGTCCGGATCGTGCCCGGCTCGACGGGATTCACGAGACACGCCAACGCGTGCTCGACAGTCTTTCTTTGAACCTCAACTGCGCCGGCGGGGCCGACGGGCCAGCCCAAGCCGTGGTTGACCGGATGAACGGCGCGCGGCGGACGCGCTTGCGCCGACTGCCCCGGCTCGACCGTGATGAGGATGGTGGGGATTCCGGCCGCCTCGATGGCTCGTTGAACATGCACGACCGTGCGATGGCAGAGCGGTCACCCGCCGGTGAGCAGGACGGCGTCGGTGGGACTGTGCTCGATCTTCTGGGCAATCTCGGGCGCCGTCTCCTCGATGACCTGCTTCATACGCAGCGTGTACCCCATCATGCCGTAGTGCATCGGCGCCACGGCGCCGATCACGCCGTCGCGAGCCAACTCACGCAGGCGCTCGATCGGGAAGACGCAGTTGATGTCCTGGAGGGCCTGGGAGGTGTCGTAATGGGCGTGGGTGACGGTAAGGTCGCCCGGATTCACGTCGCCCGGGATCTCGCGGTACGAATTGTCCCCCTCGACGTCGTACGGCGTCTGGCTCTTGAGGTGCACGCCGGCGGTGGAGAGTAGCGCGATCGTCGCCCCGGCCAGCTCCTTCGTGAAAGGCGTATACGGAATCGCTCGGCGCGATAGTTGCATACGGTGTTCATTTTCTTTTTTATATGAAACCCCTGCACGGCTCAGCGACCGGGCTAGCTACCTTCCGCCTCCTCCCGCGACGCGACCGCTGGGCCCAAGGGCCCTGCCACCGAGACGCGATCCTTGCCGGAACGCTTGCTATGGTACATCGCGCCGTCGGCGGCCTCCAGCAACAGCTCCGCGCTCTGGGCGTCCTCGGGGTATGCGGCTACGCCGATCGACGCGCTGACATCCGACCCCAGCGCCCGTACCGCCCGGCGGATACGCTCGGCCCGCTCGACGGCCGGCCCCTTGCCTTCGTCGAGCAGCGCCAGGCAGAACTCGTCGCCGCCGTTGCGCGCGATCAGAGCGGAGGCCCCCTCGCAACACTCGCGCAGCACCCGTGCCACGCCGCGCAGCAGCGCGTCGCCGGCCGCGTGCCCCAGGCGGTCGTTGACGCGCTTGAAGTGGTCGGTGTCGAGAAAGATCAGCGCGAGTGCCGCATAGCGGTCGTGCGCTGCCGGAGCCAAGGCGCGCGCAAGGCGCAGGCGAAAGGCGCGCGGCGTCAGTAGGCCCGTTAGTCCGTCGGTGATCGCCTCGGTGACGTGGCGCTCGATGCGCGCCCCGGCCTCCAGCGCCCCGGCACAAGCCGTGCTCAACAGCGTCGCCAGCTCCAGCGCCTCCGGCGTGGGCGCGGTGGGGAGCCCGCCGGCGTACAGCACGCCACAGAGGCGATCGCGATGGCGAATCACCAGCGCCGCCGCGCAGCGTTGCTCTGGGATCAGCGGCCGCACCGCGCCGCCGGTCCGCAAGACCTGCGCGCAACCCGTGCTCGCCGCCAGAGTCACCACGTTCCCCGCGCCGTCTCGCAGGAGCTGAACGCCACGCCACGCGGGAGCCGTCGGCCCCCATCCGTCGACGCAGCGCAACAACTCGCCATCGGCTTGGAAATAGAGCAGCAGACGCGCTGGAAGCAGCCGCGCCACGGCTGCGAAGAGCGCGCCGCGCGCCGCCGCCTCGCCTTCGGCCGAGGCCTGCGCCACCTCACGCACGGCATCGGCCAACGCGCGCCCGCGCAGGCGTTCTTCGCGCAGGCTCCGGCGCAACACGAACAGCCGGCGCAGCATGAATGCGGCGGAGGCGCTAAGCGCAATGGAGAGGACGACGATCCACACCGTGGCCACACCCGCTGCCATGGCGCGAGGGTTCGGCGCGCGGGGCGTTAGGCCTTGCTCTCGTCCCGCAGGGGCCGCGCCGGATTGCCCACCACGCGCTGTCCCGGCGCGACGTCGCGGATGACCACAGCGCCCGCCCCGGTGAGCGCGCCCGCCCCGATCGAGATCGGGGCCACGAGCGAGGAGTTGGTGCCGATGAAGGCGCCGTCGCCGATCGTGGTGGCAAGCTTGTTCGTGCCGTCGTAATTGCAGGTGATGGTGCCGGCGCCGATGTTGACGTTGGCACCGATTTGCGCGTCGCCCAGATACGTCAGATGGTTGGCCTTGGTGCCCTTGCCCAGCCGGCTTTTCTTCACCTCGACGTAGTTGCCGACGTGCACGCCGTCCTCCAGCACGGTACCCGGACGCAGACGCGCGAAGGGGCCGACCCGCACGTTCTCGCCCAGCGTGGACTCCACGACCTCCGAGCGGCGGACGGCGCAGTTCGCGCCCACCACGGCGTCGACTAGCTCGCTGTCCGGACCCACCGTCGTGCCTTCACCGATGCGCGTGCGCCCACGCAGCGAGGTGTTGTGCAGCAGCGTCACGTCGCGCGCCAACTCCACACCGGACTCCAGATAGGTGGTCTGCGGGTCCTCGATCGTCACGCCCTCACGCATCCAGCGCTCGCACAACTGCGCGTTCATGATGCGGCGCGCCGCGGCCAGCTCGACGCGATCGTTGATCCCCATCGTCAGACGCGGATCTTCGCACACGACCGGCAGCACCGCGTGCCCCTCGGCCACGCACAGCGCGACGGCGTCGGTGAGGTAGTACTCGCGTTGCGCGTTGGCGTTGGAGAGCCGCGGCAGCACCGCGCGCAGCAACGGCTCGTCGAAAGCGTAGATCGCGGCGTTCATCTCCTGCAGCGCCAACTGTTCCGGAGTTGCGTCGCGTACTTCGACGATGGCGCGCACGCGGCCGTCGCGATCGCGCACGATGCGTCCGAAGTTGGAGGGCAGCGGCATGCGCACGGTTACCAGCGCGCAGGCGGCGCGCCCCGTGCCGCCGTCGTGCGCGGCCAATGCTGCAAGCGCGCCGCGCAGCACCTCTCCCGTCACCAGCGGCATGTCGCCGGAGCAGATCAGCAGCGGTCCAGCGGCGGGCGGCAACTCGGCCAGTGCCACCTGCACCGCATGACCCGTGCCCAACTGCGGCTCCTGGATCACCGCGCGCGGCGCGGGCGCGCCCAACTCGCCCAGGCGCTCGTGCAGCTCGGGCGAGCAGACCACCGTAACGTCGCCGATCCCAGCGCCGCGCAGGGCTCGCAGCACGTGCGCCAGCATCGGCTCGCCGCAGAGAGGGTGCAGCACTTTGGGGAGCGCGCTCTTCATGCGCGTACCCTTGCCGGCCGCGAGAACCAGCGCCCGCGTCACGCGCGCAGCGCCTCACGCCGATCGAGAAACTCCGCCACGCGCAGCAGCGAAACGTCGCGCCCCAGCACCTCCAGTGTCTGGAAGATGCCCGGGCTCACCGCATGTCCGGTAACGGCAACGCGCAACGGGTGAATGAAATCCGCGGCTTTACGGCCGTGCTGCTCCGCCAGCCCGCGAACGGCCGCCTCCAGCGCGGCGGCGTCCCAGCTCTGCACGCCTCGCAGGCGCTCGCGCACCAGGCTCAGGCGTTCGAAGGCCTCGGGCGTGCCGGCACGCTTCTTGACGGCCTCGGGATCGGGGACGATGCTCCCCGGCTCGAAGAAGTAACGGTTGGCCTCCACCAGCTCCGCCAGCGTCTTGGCACGCTCGCGCAGCAGCTCGCAGACGGCGGCCACGTGCGCGCGGCCGGTGCGCAGGGTGGCGGCATCGGGCTGCAGCGAGAGGATCAAGGTGGCGCCGTCTACCAGCTCGTCGAGCTCGGCGGTCTTGATGTACTCGCCGTTCATCCACGCCAGCTTCTCGGTGTCGAACTTCGCGCCGCTCTTCTGCACGCGCTTGGGATTGATGTCGAAGGCGGCCACTAACTCCGCGCGCGTCATGATCTCGCGGTCGTCGCCGGGCGACCAGCCCAACAGCGCGATGAAGTTCAACAGCGCTTCGGGCAGATACCCCAGGCGCTGAAAGTCCGCCACCGCGGTAGCGCCGTCGCGCTTGGAGAGCTTCTTCCCCTGCATGTTGAGAATGATGGGGATGTGCGCGTAGGCCGGCGGCGTCCATCCGCAGGCCTCGTAGAGCAGATTCTGTTTGGGCGTGTTGGCCAGGTGCTCCTCACCGCGGATCACGTGGCTGATCTCCATCGCGTGATCGTCGATCACGGCCGCGAAGTTGTACAGCGGCTGCAGCCCTTGCTTGGTGATGATGAAGTCTTCCACTTGGCCCGGGGGGTAGACGACGTGGCCGCGCACCATGTCGTCGACCGCATACGAACGCGACTGATCGACGGCGAAGCGCAGCGCCGGCATCTCGCCCCCCAGCGCCCGCGTCTTCTCCTCGCGCTCCGGTGCGCTCAAGAAGCGGCATTGGCAGCGCGCGGCGTTGCTGATCTGCTCGGGCTCTTCGTCCTGGGTGCCGGGATCCTCATCCTTGGCGGCGCAGAAGCACGGGTAGACTAGTCCGCGCTCCAGCAGCTCTTGCGCCTTGGCCCGGTACAGGGGTAGGCGCTCGCGCTGCGTGTAGGGGCCGAACGGTCCGCCTTTACCGGGGCCCTCGTCGAAGTCGATGCCCAGCCACTCGAACGCCTTGGTGATGGCCTCGCGGTACTCAGGGCGTTCGCGCGCCATGTCGGTGTCCTCGACGCGCAGCACCATCGTGCCCCCATGGTGGCGCGCAAAGAGCCAGTTGAAGAGCGCGGTACGCGCCCCCCCGACATGGAGAAACCCCGTCGGTGACGGAGCAAATCGAACCCTGATGGACATGCCTTACTTTCGTGGGAGCCGCAAGCTCAATGATAGACTTCTTCCAGGCGTTTGATCTTGCGGAGGTTGGAGTCCGAGTACGCGCGCAGCTGCGACACCGCCGACGTGGAGTACATCTCGGGAAACTCGCGACGTACCCGATCCAGCACGTCGTTACAGAAGAGCTGTACTTCACGCGCGCGCACGAGACGCGCGCGATGCTGCAGCTCGAGATAGTCGTCGGCTTTCATCGCAGTACCTCGCGCCGCTTGAGACACTCGCTCTTCACGAACTCGATGATCTCCGCCAGCGGCGCGCCGGGTGTGAAGATGGCGCGCACGCCCAGACGCTTGAGCTCCGCAGCATCGTCGGCTGGAATGGTGCCCCCGCCGAAGAAGACGATATCGTCGGCGCCGCGTTCCTTGAGCTGCTCCACCACCAGCGGAAAGAGCGTCATGTGCGCACCGGAGAGGATCGAGAGGCCGATGCCGTCGGCATCCTCCTGGATCGCCGTCTCGACGATCTGCTCCGGCGTTTGGAAGAGACCGGTGTAGATGACCTCCATGCCGGCATCGCGCAGCGCGCGCGCGATCACCTTCGCGCCGCGGTCGTGGCCGTCCAAACCGGCTTTCGCGACGACGATGCGGATCGGTCGTTTCGTCTGATCGGGCAACCTACTTCTCCCTCGGAGCCGCTCCCTGGCGGCGTTCCTGTTCTTGAACCAACGTCAATGCCTGCTGCATCTTCTCGGTGAACTCCACCAGGCGGCGGCGCAACTCGCGCTCCCGCTCCGGAGTGATCTCGATAGTCTGCATATCCCTGTCTCCCTAGAACCCAGGAACCCCTAGCGATTCCTAAAAGGCGGGCATCTCGGTGTAGCGTCCATAGACGTCCACCATCGTTTCGACGATCTCGCCCTCGCTAGCCAACGCGCGCACGGCGTCGAGGATCGGCTCTATCAGCGGCGCACTCTTGCTCTCGCAGGCGCGCCGCAACGCTGCCAGCGTCTCCTCCACGCGGGCGGCGTCGCGCGCGGCGCGCAGCGCGCGCACGCGCTCGGCTTGCTCCAACTCCACCGCGCGGTCGATCTTCAAGAGATCGATCTCGGGCCGCTCGTCCGGCTTTTCGAAGGCGTTGACGCCCACGATCACGCGTTCTTTGCTCTCGAGCGAGCGCTGGTACTGATAGGACGCATCGGCGATCTCCCGCTGGAAGAACCCGGCTTCGATGGCGGGGATCACTCCGCCGAACTCGTCGATGCGCGCGAAGTACTCCTCGGCGGCGCGCTCCATCTGAGCGGTCAGCGCCTCCACGAAATAAGAGCCGCCCAGCGGATCGATCACATTGGTGACATTGGTCTCGTAGGCCAGCACCTGCTGGGTGCGTAGCGCAATCTCCACCGACTTTTCGGTGGGCAGCGCCAGCACTTCGTCCATCGAGTTGGTGTGCAGCGACTGCGTCCCACCCAACGCCGCCGCCATCGCTTCGAACGCGACGCGCACGATGTTGTTCTCCGGCTGCTGGGCGGTGGCGCTGCAGCCCGCCGTCTGCGTGTGGAAGCGCAGCGTCCACGAGCGCTGATCCTTGGCGCCGTACTTCTCACGCATGCGGCGCGCCCAGATGCGGCGCGCGGCGCGGAACTTGCAGATCTCTTCGAAGAAGTCGATGTGCGAGTTGAAGAAGAACGAGATGCGCGGCGCGAACGAATCGACGTCCATACCGCTCTCGATACCGGCCTCCACGTATGCGAAGCCGTCCGCCAGCGTGAATGCCAGCTCCTGCACCGCCGTCGATCCCGCTTCGCGGATATGATAGCCGGAAACGGAGATGGGGTTGAACTTCGGCATGCGGTCGCGCGTGAAGCGCATCATGTCGACGATCACGCGCATGTGCGGCCGCGGCGGGAAGATCCACTCCTTCTGCGCGATGTACTCTTTGAGGATGTCCGTCTGGATGGTGCCGCCGAGTCGCTCGGCGGGCACGCCCTGCACTTCGGCCGCGGCGACGTACATGGCTAACATGATGGCCGCGGGGCCGTTGATGGTCATCGAGGTGGTGATGGCGCCCAGATCGATGCCGTCGAAGAGCACCTGCATGTCGCGCACCGAGTCGATCGCCACGCCGCACTTGCCCACTTCGCCCAGCGCGCGCGGGTGGTCGCTGTCGTAGCCCAGCAGCGTCGGCATGTCGAAGGCGACCGAGAGTCCCATCTGCCCCTGCGAGAGCAGAAAGTGGTAGCGCTCGTTGGTCTGCTTGGCGGTGCCGAAGCCGGCGAACTGGCGCATCGTCCAGAGGCGCCCCTGGTGCATGCTGGGGTGGATGCCCCGCGTGTACGGATACTGCCCCGGCAAGCCGAGATCGCGGCTGAGATCCAGGTCCGCCACATCTTCGGGTCCATAGAGCGGCTTGGTCGGCAGATCGGAGATCGTGCGGTCCATCGCCCCGGAGCCCGCACCGCTGCGCAGTTTCGCGCGTCCGTACTCGCCCGCCCAGCGCTCGTGCGCCGCCTCGTACTCCGGGGTCGGCTTGGCGCCCAGCCCGCTTGCGGTCTGCTGCGCCGTCGCCGCGCCTGAAGCAGCGCGATCGATTGTTTTTGCCACTCTCGCTACCTTATCTCATCGTGTCGTTGGGTGGAAAAGCCTGAACCATTATACTCCCGCCTCACGATGGTGGGCTATCTCCGCCGCGCTGGCCGTGTGGAGCCCCTTCACCGTGGCGCGGACGCGCGGTGCCAGGCGAGCGGCCGTGGCAGCGGGCGCTTTGGGGTCGAAACGCTGCAGGATCTGCTCGGCGGCGGCATAGGGATCGAGCACCCGGTCGGCCACTTCCTCCATCAACCCGGAGGCCACCGCACCGGCCATCGCCCCGTCGACGGAGGCAGCCAGACGCCCCACGATCAGGTTGCGCACCTCATGGGCGAACGCCCCGGCGCGCTTGCTGCGCAGCTCCCCGCTCTCCTGCAGGTAGGCATGGTGCGACCATAACGCCTCCCACAATTGCTCGGTGCCCTCGCCGGTGGTGGCCTGCGTCATCACCAATGCCGGCGCCCAACCCTGCCAGTCCAGCATCGTCATCATCACGCGGATCTCGCGACGGAGCTGGCCCGCCATCGGATGGTCGGCCTTGTTGACCACGAAGACGTCGGCAATCTCCATAATCCCAGCCTTGAGCACCTGGATCGAGTCGCCCGAGCCGGGCTGCAGGCAGACGACGGTGGTGTCGGCCACCTCCGCGATCTCGATCTCCGACTGCCCCACCCCCACCGTCTCGACGATCACCAGGTCCTTGCCGAACGCGTCCATCAGCATCACCGCATCGCCGGTGGCACCGGCGATGCCGCCCAAGTGGCCACGGCTGGCCATCGAGCGGATGAAGACGCCGGGATCGGTGAAGTGCTCCGAGAGCCGGATGCGGTCTCCCAGCAGCGCGCCTTGAGAAAACGGCGAGCTGGGGTCGACGAGGATCAGGCCGACGCTTTTGCCTTCCTTACGCGCACGGGTGACCAGCGCCCCGGTCAGCGTGGACTTGCCCACGCCGGGCGGCCCCGTGATGCCGACGGTGAAGGCACGCCCGGTCTCTTTGAACAACGCCGCCACCAGCGGCGCGGCGCCCCCACCCTCAGCCACAGAGATCGCCCGCGCGAGCGCGCGCCGGTCGCCTCGCTTGATACCTTCCACCACATCCAACGGGGAGTTCCTCCGAATCGGCTATGGGTTCGAAGGGGGCCAGGGAACCCCTACCGTGCGCTCGTACCTTCGCGGGACAGCATGCCTATCGCGTCGTGGATCCCGGGCCGCTTGGGAGCGCTCGCCGCGCTCGTGCTCCTTGCGCTCTCCGCCGCGGGGTGCGCCGCCGCGGCACGCGCCTTGCCGAACGACACGCTCGTGGCCCTGGAGGCAGGCGACGCACCCACACTCAACCCGCTCCTGGCCACCACCCAGTACTCACAAGAGTACGACTACCTGATCATGGACCCGCTCGTGGGCACCGGGGACCATTACCAGCCCATCCCTTGGCTCGCCACGTCCTGGAGCGCCAGCCCCGACCATCTCCATTGGATCGTCCACCTGCGCCACGGGGTCACCTTCTCCGACGGCGTGCCGTTCACGTCGCGCGACGTCGTTTTCTCGTACGACACCTACCTGAATCCCGCCACCGGCTACCCGTACGCGGGCCAGTTCGCCTACATCAAGCGCGTCAGCGCGGCCGGTCCGTACGCGGTGCGCTTCGATCTCAAAGAGCCTAACGCGCTCTTCCTCACCGAAGGCCTCAACCTGTGGATCCTGCCGCAGCACATCCTCGGCCAGGTTCCGCCGGCACAGCTGCGTACCAGCTCCTTCGGCGAGCATCCGGTGGGCACGGGCGCCTACGTGCTGCGCTCGTGGAGGCATGATGACGAGATCCTCTTCGCGCGCAATCCGCACTGGTGGCACGGCTTACCCGGCATCCCCAAGATCGACGTGCGCATCGTGCTCAACGACGCCGCGGAGCGCGAGGCGATGGAGGGCGGTGAAGCCGACTTTTACGACGGCATCGGCTCCGCCACGTACGAGCTGATGCGCCGGCAGGATCCGCATCTGCACTACCTGCACGTGCCCGACCTCTACGCGATCTTCATGCTGACCGACGACACGTTGCCGGGTCTGCGCGACGTGCGCGTGCGCCAGGCGATGATCTACGGCTGGGACCGCGACGCCTTGGTAAACAGGTTGATGCACGGCGACGCGCAGGTGGCCACGGGCATCGTGCCCCACGGTCTGCCCACCTGGCACGATCCCAACGTTCAACACTATCCGTACGATCCGGCGCGCGCGCGAGCGCTGCTGGACGCCGCGGGCTGGAGAGTTGGCCCGGGCGGCGTGCGCGCGCGCGGCGGCACGCGCCTGGCGTTCACGCTGCTGCTCCCCAACGGCGGTGCCGCCACCAGCGATCTCGCCGCCGACTTCCAAGCCGACATGCGCTCCATCGGCATCGCGATCGGCGTGAAGATGCTGGACTACGCCACCTTCGTGCAAGACCTCGACGGCCGCCGCTTTCAAATCGCCTTTACCGGCTGGGGCGGCACGCCCGACCCCGACCAATTCACTTTTCTGGACTCCTCGCAGTGGTCGCCCACGGGTAACAACACCACGCACTACGCGAGCGCCGCCGTCGACGTCACGCTGCGGCAGGGCCTGCGCGAGCTGGATCCCATCAAACGCACCGCGATCTATAACCGCATGCAGCAACTGACCGCGCTGGATCCGCCGGTGATCTGGGGCTACGATCTCTACTACCGCGCCGCGCTCTCGCCGCGCGTGAACGTAAACGGCGCAGCGCTGCTGCCCGGTCTCTACATCTGGAACGACATCTGGCGCTGGAGGCTGCGGACGTGAGCACCTACATCGTGCGCCGCCTGCTGGGTGCCATCCCGCTGCTGCTCGTGATCACGTTCATCTCGTACGCGCTGATGGGTCTAGCGCCCGGCGGCCCCACCGCCATCCTCACGCGCGAGGCCCACGCCATGCCGCCGGCGGCGCGCGCGCACCTGATCGCGCTCTTGGGCCTGGATCGTCCGTGGTACGTGCAGTATTTCTACTGGCTGGGCGCACTCGTCCACGGCAGCCTGGGTACGTCCTACGTTGACGGACGCCCCGTGCTGGAGAAGATCCTGGAGAAGCTGCCGGTCACGCTCGGCCTGATCGTCTTCTCGCAGGTGCTGACGCTGCTGATCGCCATCCCCACGGGCGTCATCGCCGCAGTGCGCCGCAACTCGCTCTTCGACCACGTCTCCACCATCGTCGCGTTCTTGGCCTACGGCTTCCCCGTCTTCTGGCTGGGCTTGATCTTCATCGACGTCTTCGCGCTGCATCTGCGCTGGCTGCCCGCCGCGGGCTACGCGTCGCTCGGACACGAGCACGATCCGCTCGACCACCTGCGCCACCTGATCCTGCCCGCCGTCACGCTGGCCATCGTGAGCCTGGCCAGCTGGATCCGCTACCAGCGCGGCGCCATGCTCGACGTACTGGGCGAGCCCTACGTGCGAACGGCACGCAGCAAGGGGCTCTCCGAGCGCGTCGTGATCTTCCGCCACGCCCTCCGCAACGCGCTCATCCCCACGCTCACGCTGCTGGGCCTGAGCCTGCCGAGCTTGGTGGGCGGCGCGTACTTCCTGGAGTACGTCTTCTCGATTCCCGGCATGGGCTATCTCGGGCTAACCGCCGTCTTCCAACGCGACTATCCCACCGTCATGGGGATCACGTTGCTCTCCGCGGTACTAGTGGTGCTAGGGAACCTCTTCGCCGACGTCGCCTACGCGGCCGCCGATCCGCGCGTGAGATACGACTGATATGGGACGCGCGGCATGAAGCTCGTGCTCAAACGCTTCCTGCGCGAGCGCTCCGCCGTGGCCGGGGCGATCGTGCTGGCGATCGTCGTCGCCGCCGCGCTCTTCGGCCCGCTCGTCGTGCCCTATTCGCCCATCGCGATCTCGCATGCGCTGCTGGGGCATCCGCTCGCGCCTTCGCTGATCCACCCGTTCGGTACCGATCTGCTGGGGCGCGACGAGCTCGCGCGCGCGCTCATCGGCGCGCGCGTCTCGCTCACCATCGGCTTCACGGCCATGATCGTGGGCATCGTGGTGGGCACGCTCTATGGCGCAATCTCCGGGGCCGCCGGCGGCGCCGTGGATGCGCTCATGATGCGCGTGGTCGACGCGCTGCTCTCGTTCCCCACCTTCTTCCTAATCATCACGGTGGAGGCGCTCACGGACACCTTCACGCTGGCCGTGGTCGTGCTGGTGATCGGGCTGCTCTCGTGGATGGGCGTGGCGCGCCTGGTACGCGGTGAGATCCTCTCGCTGCGCGAGCGGGATTTCGTGGAGGCGGCACGCGCCCTGGGTGTGGGCCCGGCGCGGCTGCTGCTGCGCCACCTCATCCCCAATGCGCTGGCACCGGTGGTGGTAGCGGCAACACTGGCCGTAGGCGACAACATCCTCACGGAGGCCGGCCTCTCGTTCCTGGGGCTGGGCGTGCAAGTGCCCACGCCGTCCTGGGGTAACATGCTGCAAGACGCGCTGCTCCCTGCGGCGCAATCGGCGCCGTGGCTGATCCTGGCGCCGGGGCTCCTGATCGTGGTGACGCTCTTGGCGTTCAATCTCGTGGGTGAGGGCATTCGCGTGGCCTTCGACCGCTCGATCGCGCAAGACGTCGGCGCCGCCGCCGCGGCAACGGCGGAAGAGGCGGCCTGACGTAGGACACCGCGCCCCGCGCGCGTACCATAACTCATGCCGACCACCAGCAGCCTCGGGCGCGTGACACGGATCTTCTCCGCGCTCGCGCAGAGCCAGAAGCCGGGCACGCTCCTCGCGCGCGTGGCGGCGGAGCTCGCGCGTCTGCTCGAGCAGCCTCTGGCCCTGGCCGCGCTCTCCGCTCCCTCGCACTACGTCCTGGCAGCGGCCACCGGTCTCACCGCGGCGTCCAGGCTGCAATTGCGCCACACCCCGCTCGATCCCGCACGCATCCCCACCCTGGCGGCGGCCTCGGCACGTCAAGGGCCGGTGCGTATCGAGTCGGCGGAGCTGCCGCTGCACTGGCGCGAGGCCTTGGGCGTGCTGGCGCTCCTGGTCCCCATCTGGAGCCGCGACCGCCGCGGCGGTTTCTTTCTGCTGCCCTCGCAGGGCCAGGAGCGCGAGGAGCGGCTGCTGATCGCGGAGGCCCTGGGTTACCAGACCGGCATCGCGCTGGAGAACGCGGAGCTGCTGCGGCGCGTCTCGCAGAAGGAGCAGGCGCTGCGCTCGATGGTCCGCTCCCAGATGGAGGCGCAGGAAGAGGAGCGCCAGCGCGTGGCCGGAGACATCCACGACGGCCTCACGCAGCAGTTGGTAGGCATCTGGTATCGCGTGCACGCCTGCGAACGGCTGATCGAGACGCAGCCGCAAGCGGCCCGCGAAGAACTAGCGGTCATCAAAGCGCGCATCGACGAATCGTTAGTTGAGGCGCGCAACGCCCTCTACAACCTGCGTCCCTCCACCCTCGACGATTTAGGACTACTGCCCGCGCTTCATTCGCTGTGCGCGCGTTTCCAAGAGGAGACGGCCGTCCACGCGCGCTTGGTGGCGGAGACGCTGCAGCAGCTGCCGGAACACTACGAGGTGGCGCTCTACCGCATCGTCCAGGAGGCGCTGAACAACGCGCGCAAGCACGCGCAAGCCTCCAATCTCTCGGTGGTGGTGCGCAGGCGCGGCGAGCGCCTCACCGTCGAGATCCGCGACGACGGACGCGGTTTCAACCCGCGCGCGCAGCGGCGCTTCCGCAACGCCGCGCACTTCGGCGTGGCGGGCATGAAGGAGCGCGCGAAACTGTTGGGCGGCACGCTAGCCGTGCGCAGCGCCCCCGGCCACGGCACCTCGATCCGCGTCATCATCCCGCTGCCTTTGGAGGTACGAGCCCTTGCCTAGCGTCCAGACCCTGCGCCGCGCGCCGATTCGCGTGGGGATCGTCGACGACCATCGCATGGTACGCGAGGGTTTGGTCGCGATGCTCCGCCACCACGCCGACCGTATCGCGATCGTCGGCGAAGCGGGCGACATGCAGGCGGCGGTGGAGATGATCGCGCGCGAGCGGCCCGACGTGGTGACGCTCGACATCCGCCTGCCCGGCAGCAGCGGCCTGACCGCCTGCCGCGCCATCCGCGACCGCTTCCCCGAGGTGGCCGTGGTGGTGCTGACCGTCTACGAGGACGAGCAGTACATCGTGGAGGCCCTGCGCGCAGGTGCACGCGGCTATCTGCTCAAGCGCGTCTCCGACGCGGCGCTCGTGGAAGCCCTGGAGGCGGTGCAGCGCGGCGAGACGGTGGTGGATCCAGCCCTGGCCGCCGCCTACGAGCGCGCGCAGGCCCCCGGCAGCAAGCGCGCCGGCAACTGGCCTGGCGGTGAGGCCGGCCTCACCCGGCGTGAGGGCGACGTCCTGGCCTGCATCGTCGAGGGGCTGCCCAACGCCGCCATCGCGGAGCGCCTGACCATCTCCGAGGAGACCGTGAAGAGCCACGTCAAGGCCATCCTGCGCAAGCTGGGCGCCCGCGACCGCGCCCAAGTGGTCGGCATCGCGCTGCGCGAGCGCTTGATCTCCGCGGGGCCGCCGGCACCGCCCTAGCTCAAGGACGTGAGACTTCGGCCCTTGACGGCGGCCGAGCCCGGCTGGTACTCTAACCGGGCCGAAGTAGAAGCCCCGCTTCTCACCGGAGGGCCCTAGGCCGCTCCGGTTCTCGCACGAAGCCCTCGTGCAAGACGCCGCCCGGCAGCGGTGCGTGGAGCGGGCTCATTCAAAGGAGTATCGCTCATCGCTAGACCCCTCCGAATCAACGAACAGATCCGCATCCGCCAAGTGCGCGTCATCGACGATGAAGGCGCACAGCTCGGCGTGATGCCGACGGAGCAAGCGCTCGACCTCGCCCGCGGCAAGGGGCTCGATCTGGTCGAAGTCTCGCCCACGGCAGTACCGCCCGTATGCCGGATCGTCGATTACGGACGTCTCAAGTACGAGCAATCGAAGAAAGACAAAGAAGCCCGCAAGAAGCAGTCGCACAACGAGCTGCGCGAAGTCAAGCTGCGTCCGAAGATCGACCAGCACGACTACGAGACCAAGGCTCGCATGGCGCAACGTCTGCTCAGCGATGGCGACAAAGTCAAGGTAACCATCATGTTCCGCGGTCGCGAGGTCACGTACGCGAACTTCGGCCGCCGCCTCCTGGACCGCATGGCGCAAGACATGGCCTCCGTCGCCAACGTCGAGCGCGAGCCGCGCCTGGAAGGCAAGAACATGTTCATGATTCTCGCGCCGCGCGCGGAGGTACGCGCAAGCGCGAGGCAGCAACCGGCGGCCGCGGGCGCGCCCAAGGAGCCGAGTCAAGGAGCGACCAGTGCCTAAGATCAAGACACACCGCGGAACCGCGAAGCGCATCAAAGTCAGTGCCGGCGGCAAGATTCAGCACGAACATCAGTTCAGCGGCTGCCACCACATCCTGACCAAGAAGAGCTCGAAGCGCAAGCGCCACTTCCGTAAGACGGCGATAGCCGCGCCGGGCGATGCCCGCCGCATTCGCGCGCTCGTGCCGTATTTGGCGTAACGGAGGGGGACGACTCACATGGCTCGCATCAAACGCGCCGTCAACTCACATAAGCATCGCCGCAAGGTGATGAAGCTGGTCAAAGGCTTTCGCGCCGCCCGCCGCCGCAACTATCGCGTTGCCAACGAGGCGCTGCTCAAGTCGCTGGCTTATGCCTTCCGCGACCGCCGCGTCCGCAAGCGCGACTACCGCTCGCTATGGATCTCGCGCATCAATGCCGCCGCCCGCCGCGAGGGCATGAGCTACTCGCGTTTGGTCAACGGCCTCAAGCGCGGCGGCGTCGCCGTCAACCGTAAGATGCTCGCGGATCTAGCCGTGAACGACGCGGCCGCGTTCGGTAAGCTCCTGGCGCTGGCGAAGCAGCACCTGAGCGCCTAACGGCCTCCACCACGCACACCAGCGGCGGCGGCTCGCCCCTACGGGCCGGAATCCACAACGAGCGCCTGCGCGATCTGCGCGCACTGCGCGATCGTAAGGGGCGCCGCCGCTTGGCGCGCTTTATGCTCGAAGGCCCGACGCTGCTGACGGAGGCGCTGGAGAGCGGCATTCACATCGAGACGCTGGCGATGACGGAGGCGGCCTATGACCGCCACCGCGCGCTGGCACAGTGGTGCGAGAGCAGCGGCGGCACCGTCTTGCTGCTGGAGGAGCGCGCGTTGGCGGCGCTGGCCGACACCGCCACGCCGCAGGGCATCGTCGCCGCGGCCGCCGAGCAACTCTCCACGCTCTCCGCCGTGCTCGACGCCGGCGGACCGGCGCTGGTGCTGGCGGGCGTGGGCGACCCCGGCAACGCCGGCACCCTGGTGCGCTGCGCCGAGGCCTTTGGCGCCGGCGGCGTCTGCTTCGTCGACGACGCCGTCGACGCGCTCAGCCCCAAAGTGGTGCGGGCCGCCATGGGGGCACTTTTCCGCGTGCCCATCGCGCGCGGCGAGGCCGCGGAGCTGGAACAGTTGGCGCGCGCGCGCTCGCGCGCAATCGTCGTGGCCGATTTGGAGGGCGAGCCGTGCGATCGCTTCGAGTTTCCCGCCGACTTCCTGCTGGTGATCGGTCACGAGCGGCGCGGACCCGCGGCGTGGCTCGAGCGCGCCGACGCGCGCGTGCGCATCCCCCAGCGCGGCCGCGTCGAGAGCCTCAACGCGGCAATGGCGGGGAGCATCCTGCTCTACGAAGCGGCCCGCAATCGCCCGTCGTGAGCGGGTTTTGCGGTTTTGTCAAGACCCTTGAGGGGACCTAGGGCCTATGCTATACTGATGCCGCCGGACCACCGGTTACGAGCCTGAAGAGATGGGGTAACGCCAGACGATGCTAACCTCCGAGTTCTTCTGGAAG
>SCRI01000035.1 GCA_004298675.1 bacterium
GTTCCGCTTACGGTGACGACGTCGGCATGGCGCGGAGAGGCAACGAGATCCCATCCGTCCTGAGTGATGTCGTAGAACGCGTTATTCAAGGCGTTCATCTCCTGCTCGCAGCCGTTACAGGTGCCGCAGACGAGATGCCGGATAGCCAGCGATTGACGAAACATGAAGCAAATGTCACCGATCCACGCAAGCGTAGCAGAGGTTAAAGCTCTTATTGACCAAAGGAAAGTCGGGAACGATGTTGCCCTCCATCGCACGCACGGTGAGGGGCCAGTTGCGGTAGGACGCCGAGATCACGTGCAGGCGCTCGAGGCGCCCGCCTGCATCGACGTGCACGGCCACGGTCTCCGCGCCGCGCGGCCCCTCCACGGTCGCCAATGCCGCCCCGCGCGGCAACTCCAAAGCCCAAGCCTTCGGCAACGCGGCATCGCCAAGCTCGGCCAGGGCCTCGCGCAAAAGCCGGAACGATTCGCGCAGCTCGTCGCGTTTCACGCGGCAGCGCGCCAAGACGTCGCCGCTGGTGGCGTGCGCCACGCGCACGGGCAACTCGCGATAGGCCCCGTACGGCGCAAACGCCCGCACGTCGATCTCCCCGCGCGAAGCACGATGCGTGGGGCCGACGGCACCGAGAGCGCGCGCCGTCTCATGCCGGACGATCCCCGCGCGATGCCAACGTGCGGTCATCGACGTTGTTCCGAAGAGCCTGGTCAGGTAGGTTTCGACTGCCGCCTCGAGCGCGACGAGCGCGGCACGGCTCTGTTTGCGATCCGCTAGAACGCCCGATCGAACGCCGCCGGGAACGATGGCGTCGAAGAGCAGGCGATGGCCGGCGCTGAGCGCACAGAGGCGCATGGCCTCTTCTTTGAGGGCCATGCCCTTGGCGAATCCAGGTCCCCAGCCGGCGCCGGCGGCGCTCACGGCCAAGTCCGCGAGGTGATTGTATACGCGTTCCAGCTCCGCGAGCGCCAAGCGTGCCAGCTCGACCTCGCGTTCGATGCAGACACCCGCAAGCGTCTCGAGCGCGCGCGCGTATGCGAACGACCGCGAGGCGCTGCACGCACCGCAGATCCGAGCCACCTTCCACGCGGCGTCGACGGCCGGAAGACCTTTGAGCAGCAGCTCGACGCCGCGGTGCTGGTAGCCAAGCTGCGCGTCGAGGTGAACGACCGTCTCGCCCCCCGAGCTGATGGTGAACCGTCCCGGTTCGATGATCCCCGCATGTACCGGTCCAACGACGAAGTGCATGAGGCCCTCGCCCTCCGCCACGACCGCCGTAGGTATCGTTCCGTCGTTTGTCGCACGGAACGGCCGCGCGTCGGGCAGGCGCGCAAAGCGCACGCTGCGCTCCTGGGCCATCTCACGCTCGTCCCAGGAGAAGAGCGGGCGGCTTGCCGAGACCGCAGGGAGCGGCCGCACCGCGTCGTCGCGTCTGCGCGAGAGCGCGTACGGACCGGAATTCGCTTCGAGAAAGAGATAGTGCACCGCGCGGTTATCGGCGTAGGCGCCGAGCGGCACCGCCCGATCGCACTCCGCCGTCACGCGCGCGGTGAACGCTTCTGGATCGGCCCACTCCCGATCGGACACTGCCGTCATCGGATGCCGCCGATCACCGCTGCGATCGCCTGCAAGGACGCCCCAAGGCCCGTCCAGGGAACGACCACGAGCGCCAGCGGGATGGCCAGCGCGCACGCCGCAGCTCCCGTCATCAGCCGGGAGCGCAGCGGTCCCACCTGTCGTGCAACGCTCGGATCACGGCGCTTCTCGACCCGGGCGCGATGCCCTGACGCGATCTCGATGGCGGCGCGCGAAAGCGCCGCAAAGGCGAGCGCGATCCCGACGAGTGCGAGACCCAGCGGCACCCACTGATGGGCCGCCACGCCGACGAACACGAGCAGCAGCTCGCTGATGAACAACCCGAACGGCGGCATGCCCGAGAGTGCCGTCAACGCGCCCAGCAAGAAGCGCCCCGAGATGCTCCAGCCCTGCATGCCGGCCGCGAAGAACGCAGCGGATTTTGCGAAAGCGTGTGAGAGCACATGGAAGAGCGCGGCGAACCATCCCAGCGGTCCGCCGAACCCGAGCGCGAGCGCGACGATGC
>SCRI01000036.1 GCA_004298675.1 bacterium
TAGATGAAGTTGTGGTCCGGCGTCGTTGCCACAGTCGCGGGCCAGCCCCCGGCTTCAGCCCCCGTCGACATGTCCAGCGCGTGGAGTTGATCCTGTCCGTCCGCCACGTACACGCGGTTGGTCTTGCGGTCGAACGTCGCGGTTCCCGCGATGCCGAAGGGAAAACTCGAGCAGATGTACGTGGTGGTGCCCAGATGCTTCTGCCAGATGACCGCGCCGGTATCGGCATTGACGGCGCTGAACAGTCCCCCCTGTGTCCCCACGTACAGCACGTTTTGCGAGACGCCGCCGATCGAGACACCCTGCGCCAGTACGGGCTCGGCGATGATGGGCGTGCCGCCGAGAGCGAGCGACCAGATCTGGTGCAGATTGGCCACGTTACTCGTGCCGATGGTCGTCTCGTTGGGATTATAGCCGGAACGCGCGAGGTCGAATCCGAAGGTCGACCAGTCGACGTACTTCGTGCTCGGCGGCGGCGAAGAGAGCGTGGCGTTGTAGTGCGTCAGTACATCCGACGCCGAGAGCGCGCGATTGTAGATCGCTACCTCGTCCACCGTCCCAGCGTAGCCTGGATCGCTCAGACCCGCGTCGTCTCCGATCGCGAAGCCGTGCGCGAGATCGTAGCCCACGATCGTCCCCGTGCGCGTTCCGCTAGCCACCGCGCTCCCATTGAGATAGAGTTTCATGCTTGTGCCGTCGTACGTCGCGACGATGTGGTAGGTCGTGTTCGTTTGCAGGGCGCCCGGTGACGAGAGGACCAGCACGCCGGAGGAAAGATTGATCTGCGCGTCGAGGTGCCCGGAAGCAAAGTAGAGGTCGTACGGCGCGTAGACGGCGTCGCTGCCGTAGCTGAGCGGCACCGCGTACGTTTTAGGCACGCTCGTGAAGCGCAGTAGGCATTCGATGCTCACTTGGGTGCTTGGGCGCAACAGCGCATTAGGCGGGACGGCAACGATGCCCGCGCTGCTCTGCAGCCCCGAGAAGATCATGGCCGCGTCGTTTGACGTCTGCAGCAGGCCGGGCGCGCCCTTCGTCACCGAGGTGCCGATCGTTCCGTTGAGCGCGTTAGGTGAACTGTCGTGCGCAACGCTTCCGCTGCTTTCATCCAAGCGGTAGTAGGCGACCGGGTTGCTGGCGAGCACGGCCGCGGCATAGTTGCCACTTACGGGCACGGGCGTCGAAGTTGGTGTTGGCGACGGCGCTGGTGTGGCGCTAGGGCTCGGCGCCGGAGTCGGCGACGGCGATGGCGATGGCGACGGCGTGGGGCCGGGGGCCTGCGTTGCAGCCGCGTAGTGTGCTTGGACGCGCGCGGCTGTTAGCGGCTTGGCGTAGATCGCCACCTCGTCGATCGTGCCGGCATACGCCGGATCGCTGAACCCGGCGTCATCGCCGATCGCTAATCCGTGCGTCGTGTCGTAGTCGATGAAGGTACCGGTCTTGGTGGCCGATGCAACGGGCGCTCCGTTGAGGTAGAGGTTCGCCGTTGTGCCGTCGTACGTTGCCACGACGTCATACGTGGTGTTGGTCTGCAGCGCGCTTGGCGTCGAGACCGTAAGTATGCCGGAGCTCAGTGCGAACTGCGCGAACAGCTTGCCGCCGGAAAAGTAGAGATCGTAGGGTGCGTAACTGGCATCGGTCCCGTATGAGAGCACGACCGTGTAGGTTGCCGGTGCCGCGCTAAACGAGATCAGGCATTCCATGGTAACCTGCGACGTCACGCGAAAGGCTGTGTGCGGCGGCACCGCCACCACGCCAGCGCTCGTGCGCTGGCCGGGGAAACGCATAGCTGGATCGCTGCTGCTTGCGAGCAGCCCAGGCACGCCGGTCGTGACGCTCGAGCCGATCGTTCCATTGAAGCCGCTGGGCGAGCTGTCGAAAGCGACCGTGCCGGTGTCGTCGAGGCGATAGTAGGAGATGGGCCCGTCGCTTAAAACCGCCGTTGAGTACGCGTCACTGGAGACGGCGGCGGTGTGCAGCCGGCGCGTCCCTCGCGCGCCGGCTTTGTTTTGCTGCGGCGATAGCGAGCTCGCGCCCGCCGTGGGTGCCGGCGGCACAACTTGGTGTGAGGCCGGAGCGCAGGCACCCAGAAGTGCGCAGAAGAGGAGGCCCGAATATACACCAGGACGCATCGCGATGAACCTCGACGCTCGGCTTGCAGGCGGCCTTCCCAACTCTACCGGCAGATCGGCCGGGCACGCTAGGGATGTTTGGCTCTTCTGCATGGGCCATCATTGCTTGGAAGGAGCGGAAGGCGGCGCACGGTAAGGCACCGTAGAAAGCAGTGATCCGGGCGGCGATCCGGCGGCGTTGAAGGGACGGACATTCGAGAGATGCAGGCGATCGTGTTGGTTGGCGGTGAGGGAACGCGCTTGCGCCCGCTGACCTACTCCGTGCCCAAGCCGATGGTTCCATTGCTGGGACGCCCCTTCATGGAGCACGTGCTGCTGCGGTTGCGCGATGCCGGCATCAACGAGGTCGTGTTACCAGCGTGCTACCTGCCGGAGGCGATTCAGCGTCACTTCGGTGACGGCGAGAAGTTGGGACTGCGTCTGCACTACGTGATCGAAGAGGAGCCGCTTGGCACCGCCGGCGCACTGAAAAACGTCGAGCGCTTCATCACCGGTCCGTTTTTCGTGTTCAACGGTGACGTGCTCACGAGCCTGGATCTGGGGGCCATGCTGGAGCAGCATCGTAACAGTGGCGGCATCGGGACGCTGCATCTCATCCCCGTCGAGGATCCCACGGCGTTCGGCTGCGTTGAGCGCGAAGCCGACGGACGGATCACGCGCTTCGTGGAGAAACCCAAACCGCACGAGGTCACGACCAACTACATCAATGCCGGCACCTATCTGCTGGAGCGTGAGGTCCTCGACCGCATCCCCGCCGGGCGCAACGTCTCGATCGAGCGTGAGACGTTTCCGCAACTGATCGCGGGAGCGCGCGCGCTCTATGCCTATGCCACGGAAGACTACTGGATCGACATTGGCAAACCGGAGAACTATCTCAAGGCCAATCTCGACACGCTGCGCGGCACGATGCCGCTACGCACGCCCGGTCCGTCGCAGGAGGCCGCCGTCAAGCAGCCCTGCTTCGTGGGCATCAATGCCCGCGTCGATCGGCAGGCGGAGGTGGGGCCGGGCGTGGTGCTCGGCCGCGGCTGCCGCGTCGCGGCGCATGCGCGCATTTACGAAAGCGTGCTTTGGGACGGCGTCGTCGTCGAGGAGGGGGCGTCGATCGAAGGGGCCATCATCGCCGGTGACGTGCGTGTCGGCGCAAACGCGCGCGTCGAGCGCGGCGCGGTCGTTGGGCACGGTCAGCGCATAGCGGCCGGTACGGTTGTGCCGCCCAACGCGCGCGTGCCGATGCCTGCGTAGTTGTCTGCCTGAGCCCCCGGCTGCTCGAGGTTTCGCGGACGATCCAATCCGGGTAGAAACGTGCCAGGTAGAGCGCCCCCGCTTCCGGGGCAAAGCCAGCGGCCAAAAGCATCGCCGTTTCGCGCGCAGCCGGGTTTCGAGGCGTGCGCGCGGGCTTCGCCGTTCTACCCAGAGCCTCTTGAGGCAGAAAGAATTTGGAACGCAGGATGACAGCCGATGCGTTGGGCGAGCTACTCGGGAACCTCCGCCGTGTCACGCGGCGAGCCGAGGTGCCGCCGGCGCTATTCCTTGGATCGTATCCGCCCCGCGAGTGCGGGATCGCGACCTTTATGCGCGATGTCCTCACCTCGCTGCAGCGTGTCTCGGGGATGCGCGGCGACGTGGTGGCCATCGATCCTGCGGGCGTCGAACGGCCGTACGGTGACGAGGTGGTCGGCGTGTTGCGCGATCGCGATCCAGCATCGTACCGGCGGGTCGTGCAGCTCGTCAACGAGCATCCAGCGCGTTTGCTCAACGTTCAGCATGAGTACGGCCTCTTCGGTGGTGAAGATGGCGAGATGCTGGTGGAAGCCCTCTCCGGGATCCACAAGCCCGTCGCGCTGACGATGCATACCGTGCTGCCCAATCCGTCCGAACATCACCGTCAGGTCACGCGCGAATTGTGCGTGCGCGCGGATGTGGTGATCGTGCTCTCGCAGACCGGCCGCCGCATCCTTGAGGAGGTGTACGGTTTGGAGCCGGCGCGTATCGTGGTGATCCAGCACGGAGTTCCCGACGTTGGCTTCATGCCGACCGACGCCTTGAAGGCGGAGTTGGGCTTTGGCGGCCGTCTGCTGGTCTCGACGTTCGGCCTGATCTCGCGGGGCAAGGGCCTAGAGTACGCGATCGACGCGCTGCCGGCGATCGTGGAGCGCCACCCCGAAGTGCTCTATCTGGCGATTGGCGAGACGCACCCTGAAGTGCGCCGCCAGGAAGGGGAATCGTATCGCGAATCGCTGCAGGAGCGCGTGGCCGAGCTGGGTTTGGAGCGCAACGTAGCGTTCGTCAACGAGTATCTCACGCTCGATCGGCTGATCACCTACCTGCGAGCTACCGACGTCTACTTGACGCCGTATCTGAATCCGGTGCAGATCGTCAGCGGAACGCTGGCTTACGCCATGGGCTTGGGGAAGGCGATCGTCTCGACGCCGTACCTGTACGCGGAAGAGTTGCTGGCGCATCGGCGTGGATACTTAGCTGGATTCCGCGATGCCTCTTCAATTGCCGTGCAAGTCAACCGGTTGCTCGACGATCCGGGTCTGCGCCGCTGCGTGGAGCGCCGCGCCTATCGCTTCGGACGGCAGATGACTTGGCCGAACGTCGCCCGCGACTACGGGCGTCTCTTCGCCGAGCTTGCCGGAACCTCACGTCCCGTGTTCCCCCGCGCGCCCGTTCCGGCGGTTCCTCATCGCCCTGCGGTCACTCGCCCCAGTGTGGCGTCGGCGCTCTCGGCGCGGTTGGCTCCGGTGAGTTTGATCGAGAGGGAGCGGCGCGTCCACACGTGAGCCCGGCGAGAAAGACACGCTTCCCCTCGCTCGAGCATCTGTTGCAGTTGAGCGACGACTGTGGCGTGATTCAGCACGCGACCTACGACGTACCGAACCGCGAGACCGGCTACTGCGTCGACGATGTCGCGCGCGCATTCATCGTGGCCGCGCGCCTGTATCTCGAGGACGGGCGGCGCGAGGCGCGCGGGCTGGCCGCGCGCATGCTCTCGTTTCTGCACAACGCGCAGCTGCCCGACGGCCGTTTCCATAACTTCATGGGCTACGACCGGCGCTGGCTGGACCAAGCCGGCGGAGAGGATGCCTTCGGGCGCGCGCTGTGGGCGCTCGGATGGGGCCTTTCGGTGCCGTCGGAGCGTGGCTGGCACCGGCTGTGCACCCAGATGCTCGAAAGCGCACTGCCGCACGTCCCGGAGCTCTACCACCTGCGGCCATGTGCGTACGCCGCGCTAGGCTTGGCGCAAGCGGCGCGGAGCGAGCTCGCAGCCGGACACGCGCAGATCCTGGAGATGTTGGGACTGCTGACCGAGCGGCTGCTGGCTGCGCGGGCCCGCTACGACAGCCAGTGGGCGTGGTTCGAGACCACGCTGACCTACGCGAATGCGCGACTGCCGCAGGCACTGCTGAGCGCGGGAACGGTGTTGGCGCACGCGCGGGCGACTGCCGTGGGGCTCGAAACGCTCGCGTTTCTGGAGACGTTGACGATCGAGCGCGGCGTCTTCATACCGGTGGGTAACGAGGGTTGGTGTACGCGCGGCGGCCATCGCGCGCTTTACGCGCAGCAGCCGATCGAAGCGGGTGCGATGGTGGAGGCCGAACTCGCCGCCCATGCCGTGAGCGGCCTCGATCATCACCGCCGCACCGCCGGCGTGGCGTTCGATTGGTTCTTCGGTCACAATAGCGGCAGCGCGATCATGGTGCAGGGCGGGGGCTGCCGCGACGGACTGGAGCGCGGCGGACCCAATCACAACATGGGCGCCGAATCGACGCTGTGCTATCTGATGGCAGCGATCGCGATGGCGGCGCACCCGGTGGCCGAACAGCGAGGGGTGCGCCGCTAGCCGAGCGAAGCCGCGTTCTGTGACCCCCCGCCTCGCCGAGTCCCTCAACGACATCCAGTATCAGGCCGTGCTCGCCACGGAAGGCCCCTGCCTGATCTTCGCCGGAGCAGGCTCCGGGAAGACGCGCGTGCTGACGCATCGCATCGCCTATTTACTGGACGAGATCGGTGTGGAGCCCGAGCGCATCCTGGCCGTTACCTTCACCAACAAGGCCGCCGGGGAAATGAAGGAACGCCTCCTGCGCATGGCTGGGGCACGGGCGCGCGACCTCTGGATGGGAACCTTCCACTCGATCTGCGTGCGTATCTTGCGCCGCGACGGGCGGCGTATCGGCATCGCGCCGAACTTCGTCATCGCCGATGAGAGCGATCAGCGCTCGATCGTGCGCGACGTGCTCCACGAGCTCGACTTCGACGAGCGCCAACTCTCGCCGGGAGCCTGCTTGGCCGAGATCTCACGAGCCAAGAATCGCCTGGTCACCGTCGCGCAGTACGAGGAGGGAGCCACCTCGTTCCACGCCGAGCGGCTGGCCGCCGTCTACCGCGCCTACCAACAGCACTTGCGCCGCAACAACGCGCTGGACTTCGACGACCTCATCGGCTGTGCCATCGAGCTGCTGGAAGGCGACGAGCAGGCGCGCGAGCGCTACCAGGAGCGTTTCCGCTACGTCCTTGTCGACGAGTACCAAGACGTCAACCACGCTCAATACCGCTTGGTGAAGCTGTTGGGCGACAAATATAAGAACGTGACGGTCGTGGGCGACGACGATCAGTCCATCTACTCGTGGCGTGGCAGCGATTTCCAGCTTATCCTGCGCTTCGAGCAGGATTTTCCGGGGGCGCGCGTGTTCAAGCTCGAGCAGAATTACCGCTCGACCAGCACCATTCTGAACGCGGCCAACGAGCTGGTGGCCAATAATCGCACGCGTCATCCCAAGCGTCTGTTCACGGCGCGCGACGGCGGCGAGCCGGTGCTCTGCTACGCCGCAGAGAGCGAACGCGACGAGGCGCGCTACGTGACAGAGCGTATTCGCCGGATGGTGGCGGAGGAGGGCCGCGGCTATCACGAGATGCTCGTGCTCTACCGCACCAATGCGCAATCGCGCGTCTTCGAGGAGGCTTTTCTCGCCGACGGTATGCCGTACCGGGTGGTGGGCGGCGTCGGTTTCTACAATCGCCAGGAGGTCAAGGACGCCATGTCCTACCTCCGCTTCATCGCCAATCCCGCCGATGCGATCGCGTTCAAGCGCATCGTCAACGTGCCGCGCCGCAGCATCGGGCAGACCACCGTCACACAACTCTTGTCCGCCGTCGAGGACGATGGGCGGGTTGTCGGCGAGACGCTCGCGGACGAAGCCTTCCTGACGCGTGCCGTGGCACGTAAAGCGAAAGATCTGGCTCGCTTCGGAGCACTGATCGGCGAATTGCGAGCGCTGGTGGAGCAACGCAGCATCACGGAACTGCTGATCGAGGTACTCGAGCGTAGCGGGTATCTGCGCGAGCTTCACAACGAGCAGACGGCGGATGCGCGCGCGCGCGTCGAAAACCTGGAGGAGCTGGTCTCGGTGGCGCGGCAGTTCGAGGAGAACAACCGCGGCGCGACGCTGGACGATTTTCTCACCAACGTCGCCTTGATCACCGATCTCGATCGTATGGACGATCGGCACGATCGCGTGACGCTGATGACGCTGCACGCGGCCAAGGGGCTGGAGTTTCCGGCCGTCTTTCTCACCGGCCTGGAGGAGGGCGTCTTCCCCCATAATCGCGCCTTGGGCGATCAGCAGGAGTGTGAGGAGGAGCGGCGCCTGGCCTACGTTGGGATCACGCGGGCGATGGAGCGCTTGACGCTTACCTACGCGCAGCGCCGCACGCTGTTTGGCAACACGTACGCCTATCCACCCTCGCGCTTCCTCGACGAGATGTCTTCGATCGAGCGGATTGGAAGCACGGCCTATGTGCCGCGGCCGCAGGGCGGACGTTGGCGCGACGTTGCGATGCCTGAGGTGGCGCCGGCGCCGGCGCTCGCGAGTGTCATGCGCGGTGACCGGGTCCGCCATCCCAAGTGGGGCGAGGGCACCGTGCGCACGTTGACGGGTGCGGGCGGTGACGCGCTGGTGACGGTGGACTTCACGAACGTAGGCAGCAAGATGTTGATGCTGAAGTACGCGCCGCTCGAGCGCGTCGAGTGATGGAGGGAGGGACTGTGGGCGAGCGGATTCGCGTCGCCGTGGCGGGGTTGCACGGGCGCCTTGGAGCGGCGCTGGCAAGCGGGGTGCGCGCCGCACCGGACATGGAGTTGGCCGGCGGGTTGGTCCGGCAGCCTGCTGCGCCGGGCGAATATGCGGACGTTGCCGGCCTGTTGCGGGCCGAGCATCCCGACGTGCTGCTGGACTGCACCCGCCACCCGGATACCGTGGCCATCGCCACGGCGGCGCTTGCCCACGAGACGCCCGTGGTGATCGGAGCCACGGGCTGGAGCGAGCTGGAGCAGCGCCAACTGGCGGCTGCGGCGCTGAGCGCCGGTGTCGGCGTCATCCTCGCCCCCAACTTCTCGGTCGGGGCGGTGCTGGCGATGCACTTCGCGGCTCAGGCCGCGCGCTGGTTTGCCAAGGCGGAGATCGTCGAGCTCCATCACGAGGCCAAGCGGGACGCCCCCTCCGGCACCGCTGCCCTGACGGCCACACGGATCGAGGCGGTGAACGGCTCTCCGGTCCCGATCCATTCCGTGCGCTTGCCGGGTCTGGTCGCCCATCAAGAGGTGCTCTTCGGCGGAATCGGCGAGGTGCTCACGCTTCGTCACGACTCTTTAGGGCGGGAGTCGTTCGTCGCCGGAGCCTTGCTGGCGCTTCGCAGGATCGGCGGCATGGCTGGCCTCACGGTCGGTCTAGAGAGGCTGCTCGGGCTCGAGTAGGCGATTTTTTTTCGCTAGACTGTTGATTTAGGGCTAGCGCACCGGCTGATTTTTCGGTATCATGGCGCACATGCGCTCCGAGGTACGGGAGCCCGGACCGGCTCGGTCCGAACCTTCAGCCCGGGCCGAGTGGCCCGGAACTTTCAAAGGATAAGGGTCCCCACGAACGTCAGTGAGTGGGGAGAGAGATGATGACGAATGTGGCAGTCGTCGGCGCCACGGGAGCCGTGGGTGAGACGATCCTGCGCGTGCTCGAAGAGCGCGCCTTCCCGGTAGAGCGCCTAGGGGCGTTCGCCAGCCGCGACCGCACGGCCGCGGTACAGTTTCGTGGCCAGACGCACGACGTCCAAGCGACCAGTTTCGAGCGCCTTGCTCCCTACGATGTGGTGCTCTTCGCAGGTGGGGACGACGCCAGCAAAGATCTAGGCCGCCGCTTGGCTGAGGCAGGCAAGCTGGTCGCCGATAACTCGTCAACGTACCGCATGCAGTCCGATGTGCCGCTCGTCGTCCCCGACGTCAACCCCCACGCGCTGCGCGCTGCGCGGCTGGCTCCGGTGGCCAACTGCTCCACGATCCAACTCGTGCTGGCGCTGAAGCCGCTGCGCGATGCGGCGGGTCTGCGCTCCGTGCGCGTGGCCAGTTACCAGAGCGTGAGCGGGGCCGGCCGCCCCGCGCTCGAGCGCTTGGAAGTCGAGGAGCGCGCGCTGCACGGCCCGCAGCCCGTGGACGCACAGACGCCGTTCCCCAGCGCCATCGCGCGCAATGTGATCCCGCAGATCGGCTCCTTCGACGACGCGGGCAACTGCACCGAGGAGACGAAGATCATCGAAGAGACGCGTAAGATCCTCGAACTTCCGGCTTTGCACGTCGCCGCCACCACGGTGCGCGTTCCGGTGCGTTACGCGCATAGCGAGGCCGTCTTCGTGGAGACCGAACGGGAGATCGCCGTCGAGGAGCTCGCAGCGGCGCTGGCCGCTCAGCCGGGGGTGAAGTTCGTGGCGGACGGCATCGTCACGCCGCGCGACGTTGAGGGGCAAGACACGGTCTACGTCGGTCGCCTGCGCGCCGAGGAGGGGAGCCGCCGCCACTTCCAAGTATGGGTGGTGGGCGATAATCTGCGGATCGGCGCCGCCACCACCGCCGTGCGGTTGGCCGAGTTGATGCTGGCGGCTCGCCGCGCGGAGAGCGCGGCATGACGGTCGAGGTGCAGAACTCTGAGGGCATGGGCCAGACTCGTCCGCGTCTAATCGTACAGAAGTTCGGGGGAACTTCGGTAGCCAAGGACGACTTGCGCGACGTGGCCGCCTCGCGCGTGCTGGAGGCGCGCGTGCGTGGCTTCTGCCCCGTGGTGGTGGTCAGCGCGATGGGGCGCAACGGCGATCCGTATGCCACCGATACGCTGCTCTCGCTGCTGGGGCCGGCCAAGCCGTCGGCTAACCGCGATCTGATCGCCGCCGTCGGCGAGCTGATTTCGGCTGCCGTCTTCGCCGAGTTGCTCATCAAGTGGGGCGCGAAGGCCCAGGCGCTCAGTGGCGGGCAGGCGGGTATCATCGTCGACGATCGCTGGGGCGACGCGCAGATCATCGACGTGCGTCCCGAGCGCATTCTGGAACTGACGGCCGAAGGGGTCATTCCGGTGGTCGCGGGCTTCCAGGGCATGACCCCCGAGGGCGCCATCGCCACGCTCGGACGCGGAGGCAGCGACTTGAGCGCGGTGGCGCTGGGCAGCACGCTGAAGGCCGAAGCCGTCGAGATCTTCACCGACGTCAGCGGCGTCATGTCCGGAGACCCCCGGCGTGTGGCCGGGGTCCACGCCGTCGAGCGCATTACGTACGAGGAGATGACCGAACTGGCGGCCCACGGCGCCAAGGTCATGCACCACAAGGCGGCCTCGTGGGCGATGCAGACCAAGACGCCATACTCCGTAAAGGGCCTGCGGACCAATCTCGGCACGTTGGTGGATGACGCGGTGCCCATCGATCGCGACCGGCCGGTAACCGGTATCGCGGCCATTCACGATCTGGCCTTCGTCCACATGATTTTAGGTGAGATCGAGGACCGCGAGAAGCTAGGTCAGCTCGAACTGGAGATTTTCGGGCGCTTGGCACGGTGCGGAATCTCGATCGACCTCATCAACGTTAACCGTGCCGGCGTCTTCTTCGCCGTCGAGAGCCGTAACTTGTCTATCGTGCGCGAGGAGCTACGCGAGTTGAACATGGCTGTGCGCGTGCGCGAGAGCTGCGCCAAGCTGTCCATCGTGGGCGCGGGCATGCGTGGAACTCCGGGCGTGATGTACCGCGTGGTGCAAGCCTTGGAGGCGCAGGGTGTGGAGATCATCCACTCCACCGACTCGAATATCACGATCTCGATCTTGGTGCGGGAGGAAGATGCCACCAAGGCCGAACAGGGTATCCACGATTACTTCCACTTGGAAAGCGAACGACGATGAACGCAAGGCTGCTTACCGCGATGGTCACGCCCTTCGCGGCCGACGGGAGCGTCGATCTCGGTGAGGCCGGGCGCATTGCACGCTACCTCGTTGACCGCGGCAACGAGGGGCTCATCGTCGGCGGGTCGACCGGCGAGGGGCCGACGCTCGCCGATAACGAACGCCTCGCGCTCTTTCGGGCCGTCAAGCAGGCGGTTCCGCAGGCGACGATCGTCGCGAATACCGGTGATAACAACACGGCGCACTCGATTGAGCTCACCCGTGCCGCCTCGGTTTCCGGAGCCGACGTTATCATGGCGACGGTGCCTGCATACAACAAGCCGACCCAGGAGGGGATGATCGATCACTTCCTGGCCATTGCCGCAAGCACCAATCTCCCCGTGCTGATCTACAACATTCCGGGGCGCACCGCCACCAATCTGCTGCCGGCCACGTTTGCCGCGCTCTGCGAGCGCGCCACCAACGTGGTGGCCCTCAAGGAGTCCACGGGCGATTTCAACCAGTTCAATCGCCTGGTGACCTCCGTGCCCGCGCGCGTCCGGATCTACAGCGGCGACGACTACTGCTTCTTGCCGGCGCTCTCCATCGGAGCGTACGGCTGCATCAGCGTGGCCGGGCATCTGTGCGCCGCCGAGATGCGGCGGATGATCGATGCCTACCTCGCCGGTGAGATCGGCAAGGCCGCCGAGATCCATCGCTCGCTCGTGCCGCTCTTCGAAGCACTCTTTTCCGTCAGCAACCCGATCCCGGTGAAGTGGGCGATGGGTGAGCTGGGCTTCAACGTTGGCCCGTGCCGCCCACCGCTCTCGTCGATGCCGAGCGCGGCGGCGCAGCGGCTAGCGCCTCTGCTCGCGCGCTACGCGCCGATCGGCGCAGCCAAGGCATAGTGCCGCCCCTGGAGATACTCGGTTGCCGCGTCGACGACGTCGACCTCGCGGAGGCCGCCGCGCGGATCGTCGCCTATGCGCGCGATGGCGGGCACCACCGCGTCGTGACGCTCGGCACGGAGATGATCGTGTACGCGCGCCGCGACCCAGTCTATCGTGCCGTCGTCAACGCCTCCGATCTCGTGGTCGCGGATACGATCGGCGTGGTCTGCGCCTCGCGTCTGCATGGCGTGCCGTTACGCGGGCGCGTCGCCGGCATCGAGTTGTTGGAGCGCCTCTGCGAACTCGCCGCGCAAGAGCAGCTTCCCATCTATCTGTTGGGGGCCGCTCCAGATGTAGCGCGGGCCACGGCCGGGGTGCTGGCTGCGCGTCATCCCGGGCTGCGTGTGGCGGGGGCGCGCGACGGTTACTTCGCACCGGAGCAAGCTGCCGAGGTAGCCGCGGCGATCCGCGCCAGCGGGGCCCGCATCCTCTTCGCGGCCCTGGGTTTCCCCAAGCAGGAGCGCTTCCTCGCCGATTGGCTCGCCGCCAGCGGCGCAGGCGTCGGCATGGGAGTCGGCGGAAGTTTCGACGTGCTGGCTGGACGCCTGCCGCGTGCTCCGCAGGCGCTGCGCCGCTTGGGGTTGGAGTGGCTCTACCGGCTCGTGCGTGAGCCGCGCCGGTGGCGGCGCCAAATGGCGTTGCCGCTGTTCGTCTGGCTCGCGGTGCTGGACCGTGTCGGGATCAAGAAAGGAACACGCGCTTCGTGAAGGCCATGGTGCTCGCCGGAGGCAAGTCGACCCGCCTCTACCCGCTGACGCTGGCAACGCCCAAGCCCTTGGTCCCCGTCGCCGGCGAGGCCAACGTCGCGCACGTGCTGCGCTATCTGCGCAGCTACGGCATCACCGAGGTGGCGATCAACGTTCACTACCACGCCCAGCAGGTTGTGGACCACTTCGGCGACGGCTCGGCTTACGGCGTGCGGCTGACCTATCTCCACGAGCGCGAGCTGCTCGGGAGCGCCGGCGCCGTGGAGCAGATGCGCGGGTTTCTGGGCGAAGACACCTTCGTGGTGGTGGGCTGCGACGACCTCACCGATCTGCGACTCGACCTGCTGATCGACGTCCATCGCCAGCGCGGGGCGCTGGCCACGATCGCCTTGGTGCATGCCGACGACGTTAGCCAGTATGGTGCGGTTTGCGTGGACGAGCGCGGGCGCATCCTCGAGTTCCAGGAGAAACCCGCGCCGGGTGAGGAGCGCAGCCATCTCGTCAACACCGGCATCTACGTCTTCGAGCCGGAGATCCTGGCGCGCATACCCGCGGGTGTCTTCGTCGATTTTGGCAAGGACGTTTTCCCCGCGCTGCTGCGCGACGGTGCGGCGTTCTACGGCCATCGCAGCGACGACTATTGGTGCGACATCGGTACGCCCGGAGAGTACCGCCGCGCCACACGGGACGTGTTGGCCGGAGCGATCCGGCTGGATGGGAGGCGTAGCCTTGGCGTCGATCCCAGCGCCAGCGTCGCTCCCACCGCGCGCATCGAAGGCGACGTACTGATCGGTGCGCGCACGCGCGTAGGCGCCGGCGCGCGCATCGTAGGGCCGACGGTGATCGGTGCCGATTGCGAGATCGGGCCCGGCGCGGAGTTGCGCGCGTGCATTCTCTGGGACCGCGTTCGCGTGGGCGAACAGGCACGTCTGGACGACGTGATCCTCGGCCACGAGGGCAGCGTGCCCAAGGCTACGACGCTAGCCGCGGAGGTGCTGGCGGCGCCGTAATGACCCCGGCTATTCGTGGCGCAGTGCCTCGATCGGATTGAGGTGCGCGGCGCGCTGCGCCGGGTAAAAGCCGAAGAGGATGCCGATCAGCGCGGAGAAGATGAACGAGATCGCGATCGAGCTCGGAGAGACGATCACCTGCCAGCCCGCGAGATGCGAAGTAAGATACGACGAACCGATGCCCAGCGCGACGCCGATGACGCCGCCGATACATGCCAGCGTCATCGCTTCGACCAAGAACTGCAGCAAGATGTGGCGTTCCTTGGCTCCCACGGCCATGCGAATGCCGATCTCGCGCGTGCGCTCGGTGACCGAGACGAGCATGATGTTCATGATGCCGATGCCGCCCACGATCAGCGAGACCGCCGCGACGGCGGCGAGCAGCAGCGACTGAATCCGCGACGTTTCGCTAGCAGCCTGCTGAATGTTGGCGATATTACGCACGGAGAAGTCGTCCGGGCTCTGCACCGTGAGGTGATGGCGCAGCCGCAGGAGTGCCTGCGTCGAGCTCACCACGGAGTCGACCGCGTCGGGACTCTGCGCCGAGATCGCAATCGAGGAGATCCACGTCTGACCGGTCAGCCGCATCATCAGCGCGGTGATCGGCACGACGACCTGATCGTCCTGATCTCGCCCAAACCCCGACTGTCCCTTGGACGCGAGCACGCCGACAACCCGGAACGGCACGTTCTTGACGATCACGGTGTGCCCTACGGCGCTACCTTCAGGGAAGAGATTAGTCGCCACGGTGTTTCCCAGCACCGCGACCTTGGCCATCGCAGCGACGTCGCCCGCGTCGAAGAAGCGTCCCTGTGCGATGCTCCAACTGGCGACCGCGGGCCACGACGGCAGCGAGCCGACGACGGAGGTGTACCAGTTCTGATTCCCCGCCACAACCTGCGCGTTGGTGTTGGCCTGGGGCGCGACGGCCGCGATCTCCGGCACGCTGCGCGCGATCGCCGTGGCGTCGTCGAGTTTGAGCGACTGCTGCGCGCCTAGGCCCAGCCGCACGCCGTTGCTCGTGATACTTCCGGGAACGACGACCACGAGATTGCTCCCCAGACGCTGCAGCTGTTCGGCCACGGCTGCACGCGCACCGGTACCGATAGCCATCGAAGTGATGACGGCGGAGACGCCGATGATGACGCCTAGCATCGTCAGGAGCGAGCGCATGGCATTCTGTTTCAGCGCGCTCCAAGCGACACCGAAGAGCGCGGCGGAGTTCATGCCGCGGTCTCCACGATGCGTCCGTCGCGAAAGACGATCGTACGTTGCGTCTTGGCCGCGACGTCGGACTCGTGGGTGACGACCACGATGGTAATGCCGTGCGTGCGATTGAGCTCGCGGAAGATCTCCATGACCTCGTCGCTGCTCTTGGTGTCGAGGTTGCCGGTCGGTTCGTCGGCTAAGATCAGGGCCGGCTCGCTCACGAACGCGCGCGCGATGGCCACGCGCTGCTGTTGCCCTCCCGACATCTCCCGTGGCCGGTGGGCCAGCCGGCTCTCGAGGCCCACGGCCCGTAGTGCCTCCTGGGCGCGGCGGCGACGTTCCTCCGGTGCGGCGCCGGCGTAGAGCAGCGGCAGCTCGACGTTCTGCAGCGCGGTCTGCTTCGGCAGCAGGTTGAAGCCTTGAAAGACGAAGCCGATGGAGCGGTTGCGAACTTCAGCCAGCTGATCGCTGGAGAGCCGCGACACGTCCCGTCCTTCCAGCAGGTAGATGCCTGAGGTCGGCCGGTCCAGACAGCCGATCAGATTCATGAACGTGGACTTGCCCGAGCCCGAATGTCCCATGATCGAGAGGAATTCGCCGCGAGCGATCTCCACGGAGACACCGTTCAGCGCCGCGACTTCAACCTCGCCCATGCGGTAGATCTTGGTGAGATCGCGCGTTTGAATGACGAGATCGTGCCCTCCGCTAGCGTCCACGCGTACCTCCGAACGGTGAAGTTGCGCGCGGACGATTGGATTGCAGCGCCGCCACGATTACGGAGTCGCCTGCAGCGACGTGTCCGGATGCGATCTGCACGTGCTCTCCGTCGGAGAGCCCGATCGTCACGGGCACGCGCACCGGTCTTCCCGCGCGCAGAAGCGTCAATGCCACGCGCGATCCCGGCGCTCCGGCAAGCGGCGCCGGTGTGGCGCCGCTCTCACGATAGAGCAGCGCCGCCGTTGGAACTATCAGCACGTGCTTGGCGGAGGCGACCGCGATCGAGACGCTCGCCGTCATGCCGGGAAGCAGCCGCTGCCGCTCGTCGTGCACGACGACGACCGCATCGTAGGTCACGACGCCTTGCGTCACGGTGGGATTCACACGGACCTGGCGTACCGTCCCGCGGAAGATGACGTTGGGAAAGGCCGGGACGGTGATCGACGCCGGATCTCCCGCCCGCAGATTGCCGACGTCCGCCTCGTCCACCGAGACGTCGATCTGCATGTCCTTCAAGTTCGAGGCGATCACGAAGAGCGTGGGCGTCTGGAACGAGGCGGCTACCGTCTGGCCGACGCTGACGCCGCGCGAGACGACGATGCCGTCTATGGGACTGGTGATGGTGGCGCGTGAGAGGTTGTACTGCGCCTGTTCGAACTGCCCTTGGGCGGAGAGTATCTGCGAGCGTGAGGCTGCGGCTTGATGCGCGCTGGCACGCTGTTGCGCCTGCGCCGCCTGATACTGCGAGGCGGATGCGACGTGTTGCGCCCGCGCCACGCCCAGTGCGGCCTTGGCCGCCCGTAGCGCCTGCCGGTCGGCGGTGACGGCATTGGTGTCGGAATCCACCTGGCTCTGCGCGATGTAGCCCGCGCCTAGCAGAGCCTGGTCGCGCGCCAGCGTCGTCTGGTCGAGCGCCAGCTGCGACTGCGCTTTGCCGATGTTGGCGTGCGCCGTCTCGATATTGGCCTCCATCTGCTTCAGCGTGGCCTGGGCCGCGGCTACATTGGCGCCTGCTTGGTCCACCGCGCTGGCTTGGGCCGCGGCGTTGGCCTGTGCCGCGCCGAGCGCTCCCTGAGCCTGCGTGCCGGCGGCATTGAAGCTCGTGGGATCGAGCGTCGCGAGTACCTGGCCTTGACGCACGCGCGTGTTGTAGTCGACGAACAGTTTAGAGACGGTACCGGACACCTGCGTGCCTACGTCGACCACGGTCACGGGGTTCACGGTGCCGGTCTCCTGGACGTTGGATGCGACGTCGCCGTAGGCGACCGGGGCCGTCACGTATTTCGGCGCGGCGGCGCCGCTGCGTGAGTGCGCGATCAGCGCCATGAGCCCGGCGAGCACGAGCATGGCAACCGCGACGACCGTCTTTCTCTTCACGCTCCCATTCTTTACGCGCGACCTGGGATTTCTCGGTGAAGCGCTTGCGAAGTTGATGAAGGCGAGCAGTTGGACGGCAATGGACGTGCTCGCCATCCTCTTTCCGGCGCGTTGCGGCGCCTGCGGCAGCCGCGGCGGCGGCCTCTGCTCGGAATGCGCGCGGACGCTCGCGCCCGAGCGCTTCGTGCTCGCCGGCCCCCCGCCGTTGCCGGTCCTGGCGCTCGGCCGCTACGCGGGCCCCTTGCGCCGCACGGTGCTGGCGATGAAGCGCGGGCGGCGCGACGTTGCGCTGGCGCTGGGCCGGCTCCTGGCCGCCGAGGCCGGTGCCACCGGCGGCGCCGTTGCGGCGGCGCCGACGTCGGCACGCCGCCGGGCGGTGCGTGGCTTCGACCAAGCCGCGCTGTTGGCGCGTGCGTTAGGGGGTTCGACGGTGCGGCTGCAGTTGGACGGCGCGAGCCAACACGGCGCCACGCGTGCCGAACGCCTGGCGCGCCGTGTGCGGTTCGCCGGTGGCGACGTGGTAGGGCGCCGCGTTCTCGTCGTGGATGACGTCTGCTCGACGGGCGGAACGCTGCTGGCGTGCGCGCGGGCGCTCTACGCGGCTGGTGCGGCGACGGTGGAGGCGGTCGTGCTGGCGCGGGCGGAGCGTTCCCCGCGTTGAGCGAAGCGGGACGGCGATGCTTTCCGAGGACGATCTGCACCATCTGCGACACGCTTGCACCCTGGCCGCCCGTGGCCTGGGTGACGTCTCCCCGAACCCGCCGGTCGGCGCGGTGCTCGTGCGCGACGGCGAGGTTGTCGGCGCCGGTTGGCATCATGGTGCGGGTCTGCCGCACGCTGAAGTGGAGGCCTTGAGTCAGGCCGGTGAGCGCGCGCGGGGTGCGACGGCCTATGTCTCGCTGGAACCGTGCAACCATTACGGGAGGACCGGGCCCTGCGCCCGGGCGTTGGCCGAGCGCGGCGTCGTGCGCGTCGTCTTCGGCGCACGGGATCCGAATGCGCGCGCGGCGGGGGGAGCCGAATATCTGCGCGGCGCCGGCATCGAGACGGTCGACGCCGGGCTACGCGAGGCGCAGCGCTTGATCGAAGCTTTCTCCGTTGCCGCGACGAGCAGCCGGCCCTACGTTGCGCTGAAGATGGCCGCGGCGGTGAACGGCGCGATCGCCGCGCGCGGTGGCTCACGCCGCTGGCTGACGGGCGAGGAGGCGCGCGCGCTCGTGCGTGCTCTGCGGATCGAGCACGATGCGGTGATGGTGGGTGCCGGTACGGTGCGTGTGGACGATCCGCAGCTGACCGTGCGCCCGGCGCATGCGCGCCGGGTACCGTACCGCCGGGTGGTGGCCTGCGAGCGCGATCCCATCCCGCTCGACCGGCGTGTGCTACGCGCTGACGAGGGCGTAGAAACGGTGATCCTGGCACCGCGCGCGCGGGCGGCGGCGTTCGCGGAGCTGGAGCAGGCGGCGCACGTTTGTTACGTGGAGGGCGAGGGGGAACGCTTGGACCTGGCGGCGGCGCTGGATGCGCTGAAGTCGATGGGGATTCAGAGCGTGCTCTGCGAAGGTGGGCCGACGCTGGCGGCCGGTCTACTTGCGCGGGGGCTGGTGGATCGTCTGCATTGGCTGACGGCGCCGGCACTGATCGCGGGGGCGCAAGCCGTACCCTCGCTTGCTGCGAGCGAGGAGTTGGATGTGTCCGGTTGGTGCTTCGACGAGGTGCGAGCGCTCGGCGACGATGCCTATCTCTCGGGGCGGCTGCGGACGGAGGAAGAATGTTCACGGGATTGATCGCGCATCAGGGGCGCGTGCGCGAACTGCGGCGGGAGGCCGGGGCGCGCCTGACGCTGCAGTGCCCTGCGCTGTGCGCGGAGGGGATCACCGTCAAAGATTCGATCGCAGTCAACGGCGTCTGCCTGACGGCCGTCGAGGTCGATGCAGGTGGTTTCACGGCGGACGTGGTCCCCGAGACTCTCGTGCGATCGAATCTCGGAGCCCTCGTTCCAGGTGACGGCGTGAACCTCGAGGCGTCGCTGCGCTTGGGCGATCGCCTCGGCGGCCACCTCGTCTACGGCCACGTTGACGCCTGCGTCGAGATTCTCGCGAAGGAGCGCGAGGGACAGGGCTGGCGCGTTCGCCTTGCACGTCCGCGCACGTTGGCGCCGATGCTCGTGGAGAAGGCGTTCGTGGCTCTGGATGGCGTGAGCCTCACGATCGCCGCCGTGGGCGCCGATTGGTTTGAGATCGCGCTGATTCCCGAGACGGCGCGCCGGACGACGTTCGGAATCAAGGATACCGGGGGGATCGTCAACGTAGAAGTCGATCCATTGGCGCGCTACGCCGTGGCGGCCGTGGCAGAGATGATGGAGAGTAGGGCGTGAGCAGTTTCCTCTGGACGGTGCGCATCATCGTCCTGGTCTTTGGAGTGATCGGTCTGATCACCGGGTGGTTCTTCTATGACCGGCTGCGCGAAGCCAACCCGCGCGTGGCTCCACGGCAACAGATGCTGTTGCTCTTCGGCGGCGTCGTCGTCTACGGCGCCTCGGCATTCTCACCGCTCCCGTGGGAGCTGTTAGGCGAGTTGGCGGGGTTGGCGATGATGCTGCCCGCGATCTTGTCGTCGCTGAGGAAGCGCACGTGAGCGGCGAAACGTTCGTGGTGCGGGACCGCGTTCGCTGGAGCGAGATCGACGGCGCCGAGATCATCTACTTCGGCGCCTACGTACGCTTTATCGAGTTGGCGGAGACGGAGCTGCTGCGCGAGGCCGGCCTGCCCTACAGCGAGCTCTTCGATCGCTTCAACGTCTGGCTGCCGCGCGTGCATCTGGAATTTGATTTCTACGCGCCGGCGCACCTCGACGAGATGCTGGAGGTGCGCACCACGATCGAGCGCATCGGCCGCTCGAGCATCACGCTGCGTATGGAGATCTGGAGCGCGGAGCGCGCGCGCCAATGCGCGCTGGCGACGATGGTGGTCGCGTGCGTCAGCCGGGGCACGATGGACTCGCAGCCCTTGCCTGAGGCGATCGTGACCGCGCTGGAGCCCTACCGCGTCACCGCCGGCAGTTCGCGCATAGACCCTTGAGGAGCAGCGCGGGGGAATGGACCTCCACGCCGTGCTCCAGCTCGAAGGGGCGCCAGAACTCCTCGGGGAGCGTGAAGTCGAGGTCGATCAGCGTGCCGCAGCGTTCGCACGCGAAGTGGCCATGCTCGCGCGTCTCGCGATCGTAAATCGTATACTTTCCGTCAACCGACGGAAACGCGCGGATCAGCTCGAGGTCGGTTAGGCGCTGCAGCGCGCGGTAGACGGTCGTGTACCCGATCTTCGGGTTAGCGGCGCGCGCGCGCGTGTAGACATCGGCAACCGTCAGGTGCTGATGGTCGTTGCGGATGAGATCCAGAACCAGGCGGTGATTGCGTGGGAGCTTTGGCTCCGAAGTGGAAGTCATATTCACCGTGAAGGTAGCACGGTGGGACTTTGCTGTCAAACGGCGAGTATTCCATACTCCTTGACAGTTGTTAAGTAGCCGGCGTACGATGCGGAGGATGGCGACCGAGTTTGCCCGCTCCCTCCGTGAAGCGATGGAGGCTGCCGAACTGACGGCGGCTGCTTTGGCACAGCGCACCGGCCTGACGGAGGCCGCGATCTCCTACTATCTCTCCGGACGGCGTCAGCCTTCCTATCCTTCGCTGCGTAAGCTGGCGAGTGCCCTGCCGGCTATCGCCCCCGCAGCCCCCACCGACGAAAGAAGCCGCATGCATACCATCGAGGAGGCCATCGCCGAGATCCGCGCCGGCAAGATGGTGATCGTGCTCGACGACGAGGATCGCGAAAACGAAGGCGACCTCATCATGGCCGCGCAGATGGTGACGCCCGAGGCCGTCAACTTCATGCGTAAGGAGGCCGGTGGGCTGATCTGCGTCCCGATGATCGGCAAACGCCTGGACGAATTGCAGATCCCCGCCATGGTGAACGACAACACCTCGCTGCACGAAACCGCGTTCACGGTCTCGGTCGAGGCGCGCGGCCGCACCACGACCGGAATCTCCGCACACGATCGCGCCGCAACGATCCAGACGTTGCTCGATCCCCACGCCAAGCCCTCCGACTTTCTGCGCCCCGGCCACACCTTTCCGTTGCGCGCGCGCGATGGCGGCGTGTTGGTGCGTGCCGCGCACACGGAGACCGCCGTGGATCTGGCGCGCTTGGCGGGCTTCTATCCGGCAGGGGTGGTCTGCGAGATCATGCACGAGGACGGCACGATGGCGCGCCTGCCTCAGCTGGAGGTCTTCGCGGAGCGGCATGGCCTCAAGATCATCACGGTGAAGGATTTGATTGCCTACCGGATGCGCAACGAGAAGCTAGTGCATCGCATCGCGGAGTTCGATCTGCCGACGACGTTCGGCCGCTTCCGCGGCGTGGCGTACGAGACGGCCATCGACGAGGTCTGCCACGTCGCGATGGTGATGGGCGAGATCGGCGACGGAAAAAACGTGTTGGTGCGTGTCCACTCCGAGTGCCTCACCGGCGATGCTCTGCATTCGATGCGCTGCGATTGCGCCGTCAATCGCGATGCCGCACTCTCGATGATCGCCAAAGAAGGGCGCGGCGTTATGCTCTACCTGCATCAGGAAGGGCGCGGCATCGGCCTGGCCAACAAGCTGCGCGCTTATGCGCTGCAGGATCAGGGCATGGACACCGTCGAGGCCAACCGCGCGCTGGGTTTCCCAGACGACAAGCGCGATTACGGCTTGGGTTCGCAGATGCTGGTGGACCTGGGCATCAAGACGATGCGCATCGTCTCCAACAACCCGCGCAAGATCCACGGCTTGGGCGGTTACGGCTTGGAGATCGTCGAGCGGGTGCCGCTCAAGACCGAGCCCACCGTCTTCAATGCGCGCTATCTCGAGACCAAGCGCGATAAGTTGGGCCATCTGCTCGACGAGTATAACCAGCCCGCACAGCAAAGCGGGGGTACACGGTGAGGCGCGAGCGCGTCGAGCATGCACTGGAGGGCAGCGGCCGCGGCAAGCGCGTCGCGATCGTCTCGGCGCGCTTCTACGCGGACCTCGCCGATCTGCTGGAAGACGGCGCAGGCCGCGCGCTGATCGCCTCCGGCGTCTCCGTTGCCGACGTGCACCGCTACCGCGTACCGGGCTGTTTTGAGCTGCCGCTGGCCGCGCAGATGTTGGCTGCGCGCGACTACGACGCCGTGGTAGCGCTAGGCGTGGTGATTCGCGGTGAGACCCCGCACTTCGACTTCGTGGCGGGAGAGTGCGCGCGCGGCATCATGGACGTCGCGCTGCACACCGGGGTTCCGATCGGCTTCGGCGTGCTCACCACCGAAACGCGCGCCCAGGCCGAGGAGCGTGCCGATCCCGAGCGCGGCGACAAGGGCTTCGAGGCGGCCAGCGCCGCACTCAGCCTGCTGACGCTGCGGCCTGCGAACGTTTAGCGCGGCAGAACGAACGAGTTAACGGGCACGAAGGGGCTGCTGCACGGCGCCCCTTCGGCCCAATGCCAGAGCGGTGTACCACGTTCGGGCTGCACGATCACGCTGGCGCTGCGCGTTCCGCGGCCGTCGAAATGGCGGCAGAGCGCGCCGGGCTCGGCGTGCGAGCGCAGCAACTCTTCCAGCGCCAGGGCGAGCTGCTTCGCGCCGTCCGGAGGACGCGCCGCCAGCGCCTCCAGCGCGGTGCGCGCCTCGCGCGCCCGCGCATCGCCGTCGTCGTCCACATCGCGGCTGGCGACCACGTGGATACCCTCGCCCAACTCGCGCTCGTGCAGCGAGCGGCCGTCGAAGGTCAGGGCCACCGAACGCACACCATCGTCGAGCCAGAGCACGTGCGGGTTCACGCGCACCGCGGCGGCGCGTGCGAAAGTCAGCGCCTCCTCGAGCGAAGGGCGCTGCAGGGTCTCTAGCAGCAGCCGCCCGCGCGAGGGGCGGGCGTGGTCGTGCGGCGCGTCGGTGCGGTTGGTGATTCCGCCCATGAGGCGCGCTCCCGCGGCGAACCACGTGCCGCCGGCCGTGAGGTCGACGCCCCCCACCAGCGGTCCGCGCGCATCCAGCACCACGGGGCCGCGCGCGGGCCGGTCGTAGCGCTCGTCGCGGTTGGCCGCCACCGCCAGGTCGATGCCGGGGAAGACCCGGCGGGCAATCACTAGCGTGCACATTGCCGGGAGTTTCCGCACCCGGGCGTAGAAGGCATGCGCGTGTCCGACTTCAGCCCTCTGGCGTGGGACGGCGACGCCGTCATCTACATCGATCAGCGCGAACTGCCCGCGCGTGTGGTGCATCGCCGCGCCGCGACGACCGGCGAGGTCGTCGAGGCCATCGCTACCCTAGCCGTGCGCGGGGCGCCGCTGCTCGGTGCCTTTGGTGCCTATGGCGTGGCGCTGGCCGCGGCGGACGGCACGAGCGGCCAGGCCTTGCGCGAGCAGGCTCTGCGCATCCGCGCCGCGCGCCCCACGGCGGTGAACCTGATGTGGGCCGTGGACCGCATGCTGGAGGCAGCGGAGGCCGGCGCCGGCAGTGCGGCGCTGCTGGCGCAGGCGCAGGCGATCCATCGCGAGACGCGCGAGACCGACGCACGCATGGCGGCGTTTGGCGCGGAGTTGTTGCCTGCGCAGGGTGCCATCTTGACGCACTGCAACACGGGGCCGCTGGCCACGGGCGGCGCGGGCACCGCCCTGGGTGCGATCATCGCGGCACATCGGGCGGGTAAGCGCCTTCACGTCTACGTCGACGAGACGCGTCCGCTCTTGCAAGGGGCGCGGCTGACCACCTTCGAGCTGCGGCAGGCCGGCGTGCCGGCCACGCTCATCGTTGATGGCGCGGCGGCGGCCACGTTGCGCGACAAGAACGTGCAGGCGGTGCTGGTGGGTGCCGATCGCATCGCGCGCAACGGCGATACCGCGAACAAGATCGGCACCTACGGTCTCGCGGTGGCGGCGGCGCATCACGGGATTCCGTTCTACGTGGTGGCGCCGCGCGCGACGTTCGACTTCACGCTGGCCTCCGGAGATGCCATCCCCATCGAGGAGCGCGCCCACGACGAAGTGCGCGCGTTGGGCGGGAAAGCCACCGCCCCCGCAGATATGGACGTGTACAACCCCGCTTTCGACGTGACTCCGGGCCACCTGCTGACGGCGATCGTGACGGAGTACGGCGTGCTGCAGCCGCCGTATCTGGAGTCGATCGCCACCCTCGAGCTGCGCCCGCGCCTGCTCCCACGAGCGGAAGAAGTGGGATGAAGTACTTCGATTTTGTCGACAAGGAGCCGAAGATCCCGGCGCTGGTGGTGATCGGCGGAGGCGAGCCGATCCTGGCCGACGCGGCGGTCGAGCGGATCGTGTCGCGCCTGCTGCCGCCGGAGTCGCAGCCCATGAACCTGGAGCGGCTGCTGGCCCCGGAGGTGGGCGACTTCGAGCGCCTGCGCGAGTCGCTCTGCGCGATGCCGTTTCTGGCGGAGACGCGCGTGGTGGTGGTGCGCGAATGCCATCAACTGAAGGTGGAAGGGCGCCGCGCCCTGTGGAGCGTGGCCGAGCAGGCCCCGGCGGGCTCGACGCTGGTGCTGGTGGATCTGGAGATATCTACCGGCCGGGGCGGAAAGCGCCCGGATCCCTTCACGACGCTGGCTGGGCGCTCGGCGCTGACGATCGACACGTCGACGCGCCGGGAGGACCGCGAACGCTATGCGCGCGAGCTGCTGGCAGCGCAGCAGGCCACCTTCGACGCGGCGGCGGTGCGCGCGCTGGCGGAGCTGGCAGACCTGGCCGAGTTGCGCAGCGACGCGGAGAAGCTCGCGCTGCTGGGGCGCAAGATTACCGCCAAGGACGTCGCCGCCGAGACGCTGACGCCGGTGGAGGCCAAGAGTTGGACGTTTGCCGACGCGCTCTTGGAAGGGAAGACGGAGCAGGCGTTGGCGATGGCCTACGAGCTGCTGCAGGACGACCCCAAGGGGGGTACGGCGCTCTGCTCGGCGCTGGCCTCCGCCTACCTCTCCACGTGGACACTCGCGCGCGGGGAGCGGCTCACGGGCCGGCTAGCCTGGAAAGCGCGCACGCTGGGACCGATCGCGCGCCGTTTAGGAGTGGAGCGCGCGAAGCTCGGTCACGACCACTCCGTGCGCGCCTTCGAGGCACTGGTGACGGGCCGCTACGACGACGCGCGCCAACTGATTACCGTTCTCGTGGCAACGCTGCCAAAAGCGGGATAGGTGGACGGAGGGCCTTCTTGCCGGGTGTGAGAAAGGTGGGGGCGCCCCATGGATAACACCACCTACGCCTCCCCGTTCTCTTGGCGCTACGGGCGCAGCGAGCTGCGGGCGCTCTTCTCCGAACGCGAGCGCCGTCGCCTGTGGCGCCGCGTCTGGATCGCTCTGGCCGAAGCGCAACGCGACGCGGGCTTGGTCAGCGACGCCGAATTGGATGACCTGCGCGCCCATGCCGACGAGATCGACCTGCCCGCCGCTCTGGCTATCGAGCGGGAGATCGGTCACGATCTCATGGCTGAGATTCGTGTCTTCGCTGCACAGGCGAAAGTCGGCGGCGGGAAACTGCACCTGGGCGCGACCTCGATGGATATCGAGGACAACGTCGAGACCTATCGCATGCGCGTGGCCGTGGCGCTGCTGGGCGAGCGCCTGCAGGCGCTGCTGCGCGCGTTCGCTGCGGCGATCCGGCGCTACGCCGCCAGCGTCTGCATGGCATTCACGCATCTGCAGCCTGCCGAGCCAACGACGATCGGCTACCGCTTGGCGGTCTACGCGCAGGATCTACTGATCGACGACGAGGGCCTGCGGAACCTCTTGGAGCGTTTGACCGCGAAGGGCATGCGCGGGGCGGTAGGAACCTCGGCCTCCTACGCGGCGTTGCTGGCGGGCACGCGGATGTCGCCGCAGGAGCAGGAGGAGAAGATCCTCGCGGCCTTCGATCTGCGCGCACGCGACGTGGCCACGCAGACCTATCCACGCAAGCTCGACTATCTCGTGCTCTCCACGCTCGCGGGCCTGGGCGCGTCGCTCTCGAAATTCGCCGCCGACGTGCGTATCCTGAGCGCGCCGGGCTTCGGCGAGATGTTTGAGCCGTTCGGGCGCAAGCAAGTGGGCAGCTCGGCGATGCCGTTCAAGCGCAACCCCGTCATGGCGGAGCGCATCGACTCGCTGGCGCGCCTCTTGCCCGGTTATGCCGGCACGGCCTGGCAGAACGCCGCCACCAACTACCTCGAGCGTACGTTGGACGACTCGGCCAACCGCCGTACCACGTTGCCCGAAGCCGTGCTCTGCAGCGACGAGATCCTGGGACTGGCGCTGCGCATCGTCGAGGGGCTGCGTATCGACGAAGCGCGCGTGCGGGAGAACTTGCGGCGCTTTGGACCGTTCGCCGGTTCGGAGGCGGTGATGATGGCGGCCTCCAAGGCCGGCGGAGACCGTCAGGAGCTGCACGAAGTGCTGCGCGAGGCGGCGATGGTGGCGTGGGAGGCCACCGCGCGCGGCGAGAGCAATCCGCTCGCAAACCTCTTGGCCGACGATCCACGCATCACGCGCTGGCTCGATCCCGCCGAGATCCGCAGACACATGGACCCGAGCACGCACGTCGGCGACGCCGCCGAGCGCGCCCTACGTGTGGCGGAGCGCATCGAGGCGCTGCCGCCGTTTCCGCAACCGCAACCGAGAGAGATGACCATATGAAAAAGGGCCGGCAAGTCGCCCACGGCAAGACCAAGGCGCTCTACGAGCATCCGGATCAGGCGGGGCTCTACATCGTGACCTCGGGTGACGACATCACCGCGGGCGACGGTGCACGCCACGCCGTCATCCCGGGCAAGGGGCGCATCGCGGCGAAGACGACCTCGCGCGTTTTCCGCATGCTCAATTTGTGCGGCTTGCCGACGCACTTCGTCAGCGGCGGCGAGGACGACGACGACAACGAGATGGTGGTGCGCGCCTGCGGCATGATCCCGCTGGAAGTGGTGGTGCGTGGCGTGGCGGCCGGCTCGTACGCCAAGCGCTTCCCCGCGCTGGCACGCGGCTCGCTGTTGTTGCCGCGGGTGATCGAGTTCTTCTTGAAGGACGATGCGCGCCACGATCCGCAGATCAGCCAGGACGAGATCGTGGCGCAGGGGATCGCCAGCGCGGAAGAAGTTGCGACGATGGCGGAGATCGCGCGCCTGACCTACGAGATACTCTCGCACGCGTGGCGGCGGCGTAACGTGCTCATGGTGGACATGAAGGTGGAGTTCGGCCGCGCGCTGGAGGACAAGCGCCTCTTGCTCGCGGACGTCATCGACAACGACGCCTGGCGCCTGTGGCCGCAAGGACGCGAGGAGTTGATGCTGGACAAGCAGATCTTCCGTAACATCGTCGGCGAGCCGACGGCGGAGGATCTGGCGCGCGTGAAGCAGGCCTACGAATCGGTCTGCGAGCAGGTAGCGGGTTTCCCCGTGATGCAGCCGGCCATGGTGGCGATCGTGATGGCTTCCGAGGGCGAGCGGCCGCACGCCGAGCGCATCGAGCGCGCGCTGCAGAATCTCGGCGTGGGCCTGGTGCACCGCGTCGCCAGCGCCCAGAAGACGCCGGGATATCTGCTACAGCTGATTCAACAGACCGATGCCACGTTCTCGCGGTTGGTCTACATCGGAGTCTGCGGACGCAACGATACGTTGACGGGCATGCTCGACGCCTCGACCACCAATCCCGTGATCGCTTGCCCGCCGCCGTCCACGGAGCATGGCGGCCTGGACGTGCTGAGCGCGCTGCGCACGCCCGGAGGCGTGGCGAGCGTGACGGTTCTGGAGCCCGAGAATGCGGCGCTGGCCGCGGCCAAGCTGCTGGCGCTCGACGACACCGTCTTCTACGGGCGCGTGCTCTTGACGCAGGCGAACTATCGCGCCCAGGTGATGAACGCCGACATCGCTCTCAACAGCCAACCGCCGCAACAGCGGCCCGTGGTGGCGTAGAGAGCCTTCAATGCTGGCGCTGAGCACCTCAGAGCTCGACCGAATCTCCGCGCTGATCGGCCGCGAGCCGACGTTGGTGGAGCTGTACGCGTTCGACGCCGGTTGGAGCGAGCATTGCTCCTATAAGTCCAGCCGCGCGCATCTGCGGCGCCTGCCCACCGAGGGCGCCGCGGTGCTGTTGGGGGTAGGCGAGGACGCCGGGGTCCTCGATCTTGGCGAAGTCGACGGCGTGCGTTACGGCGTGGTGGTGGCGCACGAGTCGCACAATCATCCCTCGCAAGTGGTGCCTTATGAAGGCGCGGCTACCGGCATCGGCGGGATCGTGCGCGACGTGCTCTGCATGGGCGGCACGCTGATCGGACTGCTGGACCCGCTGCGCTTCGGGCGCGGGGATCTGGAAGGATACCCGCATCAGCGCTACGTGGCGCAGAGCGTGGTGGACGGCATCAGCGGCTACGGCAACGCCATCGGGGTCCCCAATCTCGGCGGCGATCTCTACTGGGACGAGTCGTTCGACGACAACTGCTTGGTCAACGTGGTGGCGTTGGGCTTGGTGCGGGCAGATGAAATCGTGCACTCGCGCGTCCCGGCGCACGCCGATGGCTGGAACCTCGTGCTGGTAGGCAAAGCCACGGATGCGTCGGGCTTCGGCGGCGCCGCCTTCTCGTCGCTGACGCTGGACGAGGAGCAGGCGGAGGCCAACAAGGGCGCCGTGCAGGTGCCCGATCCGTTCCTCAAGAGCGTGCTGATGCGGGCGACGTATCGTGTGCTGCGCGAGCTGCGGGCACTGGGCGTGCGCGACCCCGGCTTCAAGGACCTGGGCGCGGGCGGCGTGCTGGGCTGTTCGGCAGAGCTGGTGGCCGCGGGGGACATGGGCGCGGAGATCGACCTCGATGCGGTGCATGTCTCCGTGGAGGAGCTGCCCGCCGAAGTGATCGCTACCGGCGAGACGCAGGAACGCATGCTGTGGGCGGTTCCCGCCGGTGCCGCGACCCAGGCGTTGCTGCGCGTCTACAACGAGCAGTTTGGGTTGCCGCATGTCTCGCGCGGCGCGCGTGCCGCGGTGATCGGACGCGTGCGCGCGGACAAGCGCTACGTGATGCGCCGCCACGGCACCGTGGTGGTGGACGTGCCCGTCGACGTGCTGACCAGCGGCATCCGCTACGAGCGCGAAGTGGGCGTGGCGCCCAACCATGAGAGCGCCGATCCCGTGCTGCGCGGCGAGGTGGCGGCGTTGCTGCCGCGCGTGCTAGCGCACCGGGACGTCTGCTCGCGCGAGCCCTTGATCACGCACTACGATCGCGTGGTGCGCGGCACGACCGTGATTCCCGCGGGCCATGGTGACGCGGGGGTGATCGCGCCGATTCCAGGTTCGGCTCTCGGCGTCGCGGTCAGTGTCGACGGCAATCCGCGCTATGGGAAGCTGAACGCGCGCGTGGCCGGGGAGCTGGCTGTGTGCGAGTCCGTGCGCAATGTGGCGGCCGTGGGCGGCGAGGCGATCGGATTGACCGACTGCCTGAATTTTGGCGATCCCACCAAGCCGGCGCAGATGGGAGAGCTGGTGGAGGCGATCGAGGGCATCGGCGAGGCGGCGCGCGCGCTTTCCCTGCCGTACGTGAGCGGCAATGTCTCGCTCTATAACGAGAGCGCCTCCGGCTCGAGCGTGGCGCCCTCGCCCATCATCGCCTGCGTGGGCCGCGTGACCGACATCTCGCACAGCGCCGGCTTCGCGTTCAAGCGTCCGGATTCGGCGATCGTGCTGCTGGGCGCGCGCGGCGGCGCGCTGGGAGGCAGCGTGATCGTGGAGATCTGCGCGGGCCAAGGCGGCACGTTGCCGCGGGTGAACTTCGACGCGTTGCGCGGGGAGCTGTCCGCGTTGCGCGCTGGCTTCGACGATCTGACGGTGCGTGGCGCTCACGACGTCTCGGACGGCGGGCTGCTGGCTTGCGTGGCGGAGATGTGCATCGGTCCCGGCGGCCGCAACGGCATCGGTGCGCGACTGGATGCCCCCTCAGGCTGGGCTCCGGAGGTGCCGGAGCTGGCGGCGTGGTTCGGCGAGACGGGCGGTTTTGTGGTGGAGGTGGCCGCGGAGTCCGCCGCGGCGTTCGTCGAGCGCGCGCGCGCTACCGGTGCGTATGCGGCCTGCATCGGCCGCACGCTGCCGGAGCCGTCGCTCGTTGCCGGCGCGACGACGTTTGCACTTGCCGACCTCGCCTCCGCCTGGCTGACCCCCCTCGAGGCCCTCTATGCCTAGCCGGAGGAAGCGGGCATGAAGACCGCCGTCATCGTTTTTCCGGGCTCGAACTCCGAAGAGGAGACGTTGCGCGCGGCCCAGGCCGCGGGCGCCGACGCGCGCCTGGTCTGGTGGTTCGAAGGCCGCGCAGCGCTCAAGGGTTTCGAGGCGTTCATCCTTCCCGGCGGCTTTGCACACGAGGACCGCATCCGCGCAGGCGCCGTGGCGGCACGCGATCCGATCGTCTCTGCCGTAATCGATGCGGCGCAGCACGGCGCGCCCGTGCTGGGGATCTGCAACGGAGCGCAGATACTCGTGGAGACCGGTCTGGTTCCCGGCACCGGGGAGGCTGGCCGGCCCCAGGCCGCCCTGGCGCCGAACATCCAAGGGCACTACCTCGACCACTTCGCCGAGATCGAGCTGGCCGTCTCCCCGGAGCGCTGTATCTTCACGCGGCATCTCGCAGCGGGCGCGCGCATCCCGGCCTGGGCCAGCCACGGCGAAGGGCGCTTCCGCTTCCGCGATGAGCGCACGCGTGAGCGCGTGCGCGAAGAGCGGCTGGTGGTCTTCACCTACGTCGGCGGTGCCCCCAACGGCGCGGAGTTCGACTGCGCGGCGTTGACCAACCCCACCGGCAACGTCTTGGCCGTCATGCCGCATCCCGAGCGCGCGGGTTGGCGTTACCAGCAGCCGGAACGCGTGCGCTTCGAGGCGCGCGGCGACCGGGCGGCCTATCTCGCACCGTACGGCGGCAGCCACCTCTTCTCGCTCTTCGCGCAGGTGCTGGCATGAGTCTGGTAGCCGTCGCTATCGAATTGAAGATACCCGATAATACCGCGTTCACGGCGTACGATGCGCTGCTTTCCATGGGGTTGGACGAGTTAGGCGACATCAAGCGCAGCGATGTGTGGATCGTAGAGGCCGACGCGCTGCCGGCGGAGATTACGCATGCGATCCGGCGCACGGAGTTGATCTTCAACCCCAACAAGCACATGCTGCGCATGCTAAATTCCGACCGCCCGGCGAGCGGTGAGATCTGGGTAGCCGTACCCGGCCGCACCTACGAGCGCGAGCGGCGTCTGCTCGAGCAGGCCGGACTGCGAGCGGTGCGCAGCGTCGAAGCGTGCACACGCTGGCTGCTGCTCGACAAGCGCGGTGCCCCGTGCAGCCGGGCGGTCCTAGAGCGGGCGCGAGACCTGCTGGCGAACCCGGCCTACCAGGACGCCTTGATCGCATAGCGAACAGGCGCGGATGATGCTTTCCCCTCGCATTGCGGGACGCGCCGCTCAACAGCGTCCCGGAGAGTTTTATACCATTGCGACGCTCGGCAGCCACTCGGCGCTGCAGATTCTCAAGGGCGCGCATGATGAAGATTTCCGGACACTGGCCATCGCCAACGACGAAACGGCCAACCTCTACCGTTCGTTTTCGTTCGTGGACGAAGTCATCCAGATCGCCAAGTACGAAGATTTTCCGCAGCTCATGCACGAGCTCGAGCAGCGTAAGCTGATCATCGTGCCGCACGGCTCGTTTGTCGCGTACCTCTCGCTCGACGAGCACAAGAAGATGCGCACACCCTACTTCGGCAACAAGGCCGTGCTCGACTGGGAAGCCTCGCGCGAATTGCAGCGGCAGTGGCTCCAGCGTGCCGGGTTGAAGCTGCCGCGCCAGTTCAAGACGGGGGCGGAGATCGATCGCCCGGTCATTGTGAAGTTTTACGGAGCGCAGGGCGGCAAGGGCTATCTGTTCCTCAAAGACGCGCACGATTTCGAAGAGAAGGCGGCGCTCCTGGCGCGCCGCAACTACATCCTGCAAGAATACATCATCGGCGTGCCGCTCTATATCCACTACTTCTACTCGCCCTTGACCGGCAAGCTCGAGATCATGAGTATGGACCGGCGCTATGAGACCAACGTCGATTCGATCGGCCGCATCCCCGCCGTGGCGCAGAGCACGATGGACGTCTCGCCGTCGTACGTGGTGGTGGGTAACTCCCCGGTCTCGTTGCGCGAGTCGATGCTGGCGGAGGCATACCGCATGGGTGAGGAAGTGGTGCGCGTGAGCCGGGAGATCTGTCCGCCCAAGGGACTCTTCGGCGCCTTCTGTTTGGAGACGATCATCACGCCGGAGGCCGAATTCTATCTCATGGAGATCTCCGCCCGTATCGTCGCGGGGACCAATCTCTTCATCGACGGCTCTCCGTACTCGTATCTGAACTACGACGAGCCGATGTCGACCGGGCGGCGCATTGCTCGCGAGATCAAGAACGCGCTGCTCTCCAACTCGCTGGAGATGGTGCTCGACGACTCCGCGCTGGCGTGATGTTCGACGTCGCCGCGGCGCTAGCCGGATACGATCTCGAGCGTCTGACGCTGGCGTGCGTGGGATCGCACTCCGCCCTCGACGTGTGCGCGGGTGCGCGCAAAGTGGGTCTGCGTAACCTCGTGATCACCGCGGCGGGCAGAGAGCAGACGTACGCGCGCCACTTCGCGGTGCGCGGCGACGGACGCGAGCACCGCGGCTGCGTCGACGAGACCCTGCAAGTCCAGCGCTTTCCGGATCTGCTGAAGCCGGAGGTGCAGGAGCAGCTGCTGCGCCGCAACGTGATCTTCGTCCCCAACCGCTCCTTTGAGGTCTACCTGCACCAGCGTTACTCCTACGACGAGATCGAACGCGGCATGCGCGTGCCGTTTTTCGGCAGCCGCACGCTGCTGCGGGCCGAGGAGCGCGGCGAGGACTCGAATCAGTACGCGCTGCTGGAGCAGGCTGGGATCCCGTACCCGCGGCAGTTCGAGCACCCCGATCGTATCGACCGCCTGGTGATGGTGAAGGCGCCGCACGCCAAAGTGAGCTTTGAGCGCGCGTTCTTTCTCTGCAGCTCGCGGGCCGAGTACGACGCGCAGGCGCAGCGGCTCAAGCTGGCCGGCGTCTTGAACGACGAAGGCCTGGCGGGGGCGGTGATCGAGGAGTTCGCACTCGGACCGACGGTCAATCTCAACTTTTTCCGCTCCAAGGTACTGGGCGAACTGGAGCTGATCGGCACCGATACGCGCAGGCAGACCAATCTCGACGGGGTGCGCGCGCTCCTCGCGGAGCAGCAGGCGTGGCTGGGTTCGACACCGGTGAAGATGGAGGAGGCGGGGCACATTGCCACCACGCTCACGGAGTCGATGCTGGAGCGGGCGTACGACCTCGGCGAGCGTTTCGTGCGCGCCGCCGACGCCGCGTTTGCGCCGGGCATCATCGGACCCTTCGCGCTGCAGTGCGCGATCGTCTCGGGGCCGCCTAAGGACTTCGTCGTCTTTGACGTCTCGCTGCGCATTCCGGGCTCGCCTGGGACGCGCTACACGCCGTACTCGGCCTACTTGTGGGGGCGCGACATCGCCGTTGGGGAGCGCATCGCGATGGAGGTCGCGTGGGCGCGCGAGCAGCAACGCCTGCCCGACGTCCTGACGTAACGGAACGCCGCAGCCTGCGCGAACGTTGAGCGCGAAGATGATCGAGACCAAGGTGCTCGTCCCGGCCTTGGGAGCGGCCTTTGTGCCCCGTCCGCGTCTGGAGACGCTGGGCGATCGTCTGCTGGAAGTCCCGCTGGCGCTCGTGACGGGCGGCGGGGGCTTTGGGAAATCGACCGTGCTGTGCTCCTGGGCGGCGCGCGTGCATGCGTGCGCGCGCGTGGCTTGGCTCTCGCTCGAGCAGCAGGATGCCTCGCCCAGCGCCCTGGTGGAAGGCGTCGCCTGCGCTTTGCGCCGCGCGCTGCCCGAGCTCGGGGAGTCGGTGGAACGGTTGCTCGAGGACGGCGGTGCCGGGCCGGACGCCTTCGTTGCGCCGCTGGTGAACGAGCTCTACGCGCTCACCGAGGATCGCAGCGAAGAGGTCGTGCTCTTTCTCGACGATGTACAGTTCGTCTCCGGCGACGCGGAGTGTCTGGCCTTCCTCTCCGGCTTCCTGCGCGCGCTCCCGCCGCGCGTTCACGCGGCGCTGGCGTCACGCCGTGTGTTGACGTTCTCGCCGGTGGCGAAGCTGCGCGCCGCGGGGCGCCTGCTCGAAGTCGGCGAGGGTGAGCTGCGCTTCCGCGCGGACGAAGCCGCACCGCTCGTCGACGATGCACAGGCGGCCCATGCGCTGGTGGAGCGTACCGAGGGTTGGGCCATGGCGGTGCAGCTCACGGCGAGTTTGGGGCGCGATCGCGCGGGCAATAAGCCCGGAACCGCACTGCCGTCGCGCGAGGCGTTGTTCGAGTTCTTGGCGGAGGAGGTCATCGCCAGGCACCCCGCGACGTTACGCGGCGACCTCTACGCGCTGGCCCTTGCGCCGGTGATCGACGAGGTCACTGCATGCGAGCTGCTGGAGCGTTCCGACGGCGCGGCAACGCTCGAGGCCATCGCCGCCCGGGGGCTCTATCTGACGCGCGTCGACGCGCAGACCTGGCGCTTCCATCAGTTGTTCCGGGAGTTTCTGCTGGCGCGCTTCCGGCGCGAGGAGCCCGAGCGCGAGCGCTCGCTGCGCAAACGCTACGCCGCGGCCTTGCGTCAAGGCGGCCGCAAGCTGGAGGCGTTGGGGCAGCTCATCGACGCCGGCGAATACCTGGAGATCGTCGACCTCGCCCAAGAGGCGCTGATCACGATCCGCTTCTCCGATCGTTACCGGCAGATGCTGCACCTGCTGGCACAGGTTCCGGAGGCGGTCAAGCACGAGCGCCCCATGCTCTACCGTCTCTATGCGATGGCGCTGCAGCGGAGCGGTGCTGCTTCTGAAGCGGGGAGGCAACTCGAGCGTTGCTACGCCGCGGCCATCGATATCGCGGACTATGCTACGGCCTGCAAAGCGCAACTCGAGTTGGGCCTGTATGCCGACCAGTTCCGCTTCCAGGGACACGGAGACTTCCGCAGGAGCCTCGCACATTTCAACCTGGCGTTCGAGATTGCGCAGCGTCCGGAAGTCGCGCAACGCCCGCTCTATCGAAAACTTGCGCACTGGCTGTTGGGCATGTCGCACGCCGCGCGCTTCGAGTATGACGAGGCTCTCCGCCACCTCGGTGTGGCGGAGGAGTTGGAGCGCGACGTGGAGCGCCACTCGAATTTGATTTTGGTCGATATCGCGCTGGTGCACGGCTGGCGCGGAGATTGGCGCCGCGCCTTGGCGTACGCCGAGTTGGCCGAGGAGCTGTTTCGCACGGGCTCCGGTGAGCTCCATCTGGGCCATGCACTGGCCATGCAGGTGCGCGCCCACCTCTTCTTGCGAGAGGACCTTGCGCGGGTCGCCCAACTCGCGCGCGCGGCGTTCGATGCTTTTAAGACCGCGCAGCAGGACGAAGAGCTGGCGGGTGCGGCGTGCCTGGCGGGTGCGTGCGCGCTGGCGCAGACGCCCCCCGATATCGAAGCCGCCCTTGCCGCCGCCGATGACGCGGAGCGGCGGCTGGCGGCGCTGCCCAATCCGTCGGTGCGCTTCGATGCGGTCTTGCTGCGTGCCGAGGCGGCCATCGTCGCCGGCCGTCATGACGATGCCCGCCGCGCGTTGGACGAGGCGGCGACGGTGGCCGCGGCCAACGGCGACCGCCTCCAGCAGGCCATCGGCGTGCTCACGCGTGGGATCGCCGAGCTTGCGGCAAAGCATGAACGCGAGGCGCGCTCCCACTTCGACCAGGCGCGCCACGCCTTCCACGGCTTGCGGGATCGCTTCCGCGAGCTGGTTGCGGAGCTAGCGCACACGGCCTGCCGTATCCGTGACGGAGATGTGGAGCAGGAGGAGATCGGGTCGTTGCTGGCGCGGATCGAAGCCGAGCATCTCGGCTTCGCGGCGGCGACGACGCCCCGTTCGACGGCCGCCGTGCTCACGTGGTGTCTGGAAAACGGCTATCGGCTCGAGCATGCCGAGCGCGTGCTAGGCCCGTACGTGGCCGGCCATGTGGAGGGCATCGCTCGCGTTGCCGGCGACGAGCGCATGCAGCCGGCCGCGCGTGCCGCGGCGATCCGCGTGTTGGCACGCGTGGACGCGCTCGAGCAGCGGCCGCTGTTTGCGCGCCTCACGCGCGATCGCGACCGGCTGGTGGCGGGGGCCGCGGAGGCGGTGGCCGGCATGCTGCCGGCCGGCGGCGTGCCGGCACTGGCGGTAGCCGTGGCCGGTACGCTGCGCGTCAGCCTGGGAGAAGAACGCTTCGACGAGCATGCTGGCCGCTGGACGCGCAAGAAGGCCGTCGAGCTGCTGCGGCTCTTGGCGATCGCAGGCGGCGCAGTGACGAAGAGCGCGGCGCTGGAGGCGCTCTGGCCCGAAGCCGCCGGCAACGTGGAGACGTCGCTGCGGGTCACGCTGCACGCGCTGCGGCGAACGCTGCAGCCCGGCAGCGACGGAGCCGGCGATTACGTGGAATACGACGGCTCGTACGTGCGTCTGCGGCGCGCCGCCAGCGCACCCAGCGACGTGGCGCTAGCCGAGCAGGCGCTCAAGCGCGGCCAGTATCTCGCTGCGCGCGGAGAGCTCGATGCCGCGCGGGCGGAACTCGAGCGCGTGGCGGTCCTGCTCAAAGACGTGCCGGGCGAGGATGGTGCGCCGGCCTGGATGCGGCCCCACATCCGGCGCTGGCGCGAGTGGCTCGCGGAGGGATTGCGCGCGCGCGGCGCCCTCGAGCGTCAGGCGGGAGATGTGGACGGCGCGATGTCGGCCCTCACCGCCGCGCTTGCCGTCGATCCACTCGACGAGGAGAGCCTCTGCGCCGCGCTCGATCTGCTCCTGGAGCGCGGCGACGTCGAACGCGGGCGCAATCTCTTCCTGACGTACAAACAGCGCTTGGCCGAGGAGCTTGCGCTCACGCCGGGGCCCGATGCGCTGGAGCGTTATTCGAAGATCTTGGCCCGGCGCGCCGGCCCGCTGCGGGAGGCGCTCACGCCACGGGAGCTGGATATCTTGCGCTTGGTGGCGCGTGGCAAGGCCAATAAAGAGATCGCGGCGGCCTTGGGCATCGGCCTCGGCACGGTGGGCGGCGCGCTGACCAAGATCATGCGCAAGCTCAAGGTCGAGAGCCGGGCCGCCGCCGTGGCGGTGGCTGGGGGCCTGCTCCAGTAACGCTGCGAGAACGGCTGCGCTGTAACGTGAGATGGGCCGATGTTTCCAATGGTAAGGGAGTCGTATCGCATGCCGTTTTACCGCCTGGGCGCGCTCGCCGTCTGTAGTCTAGCCGCGTTACTGCTTGCCGCCTGCGGCGGGGGCGGAGGGGGTAGCGCCCCTGGGGCATCCTCCAGCCCGGCGCCGCAGCCCACGGCCAGCGCCAATGTCTATCAAGTGCGCTACATCATCGATGAGGACGGCTCGATCGGTCTGGAGATACTCCCCGCGGGTGGCCAGCCCGTAGCGCCTCCAGGCGGCCGGGTGGGGCAGCCGGATGCCGGCGCAATCATCACGTACCCTGACGGGTCGACGCAGACGGCCGATGGCGGCGGCGACTTCGTTCCCGCGCAATCGGCCTACGCGCAGGCGAACCTACGCTCTCTGGAAATCAGCTCCGAGGCTCAGCCCTACGTCGTCGTGAGCGATCCGCAGGGCCAGGCCGCCCCCGCCGCGACCGAGGTGGCGGCGTACAACGGCGCCTCCATCGCGTCGGCTACGTTCGAGAGACGCCCCGCAAGCGCGCTGCGCCTGGCCGCCTCCGCCGCACCCGTGGTCTCCCTCGGCGGCGTACGGACGCTGCCCGCCGGCATCGCGCTCTTCACGAACGAGATCGCGACGCTGCACGTCGAGGGCATCGATATCGACGGCCATCTCGCGTCGCTGCGCAACGCACAAGTGTCATGGAAGGCGGCGCAGGGAACGATCACGCCCGTCGGCGGGACGCGCGCCGCCGTCTACGCGCCGCCCGCGGCTAGCGGCGCCGTGCCGGCGCTCGACACCGTCACCGCCACGGTCGGTTTTCCGGGCTCGAGCCTGCAGTTCACGGCCACCAGCCGCATTCAGATCTTTCCAGCCGGCGCGGGCGTGGTGCTCTCCGGTTCCGCGCCCGCAAATGCGGCGGCCCTCTTCGTACAGGCGGGCGTTCCGCGCGTCTTTCGCCCGTACTTCTGGCTGGCATCCGCCGGTGCCGCTGGTACCTATCGGCGTGCGGTTCCCGCGAACGTCGCCCTCAGCTCGGTTTTGGGCCTGCCCCTCTCCGCGAGTGCCGGCTTCGCCTACGTGGTGGCCGGCAACAGCCTCGCCCCTAATCCGGGCCAGCCCTCCCTGTTCACCAGCGGCGCCGCGGGAACCAGCGCCACCGCGAATCTGACACCGTCCTCGCCGCCGCTGACGTATATCGATACGGCGGGTTTGGCGCGCAACGCCATCCCGCCGCTCATCCCCTACCTGCGCGACGCCTACGCCGCGATCGCGGGGGCATCGGCACGTCACGTCTACGATGCCGACTCCGGCCTGCAGCCGCTGCTGGCCTCGCCGCCGCCGGCGGCCTCGCTGCCGTCACCGGCGATCCCGGCTTTGGTGAGCTCCGGCCTCTACTATCACTGGTGCTACCAGTGGCAGTCGAGCGGCGGCAGCGAGACGCTGGTGCTGGTGGAGAACGCCGGCAACTCCTGCAGCCAGGGTGGTAATGATGCCCTCACCATCACGCCTGCGGCCGCGGCCGGGGCGTACGCGTACGTGCATCTCTATCTCGCGGCGGGGGCCTACGCCGTCGCCGGTCCTGGCCTCGACCCCACGGCTGGGGGCGCGGCTCTGCTAGCAGAGGCCGGGTCGTGGACGCAGACCGTCACGCAGTCCGCGGGCACGCTCACCTCCGACGCGGCGACGGTGCAGGTGCAGTATTACAACCTTGGCCATCAGACGCTGGGCGTACCGGCCTTCGACGAGACGGCAGCCTATCAATACACGCTGGGCAGCGGCACTCCGGCGCTGGCGACGGTGCGGATCACGAACGACACACTCAGCGATCACGGTAGCGGCGCCGTGCTGCAGACGTCCAGCCGCACCAAGACGCAGGTGAGCCCGCTGCACGGTCAAGGCGGCTGCGTTACCTCCAACGGCCAGCCCGTGAGCGGCGTTGTCTGTTACACCGTCAGCGGCTCGCTGACGCGCACGTATGGTGTGACGTCGGGAGCGTTCACCAAGAGCTTCGCCATCGCCGAGAAGCTGTACGGCGACGGCTCCACGAGCTCGACCTACAGCAGCCAGAATGTTGGCGACGCGAGCAGCGTGACGCTACCGTTCGCAACCTACGCCCAGCGCGAAGCCTCGGCGTGTTTGGTCTGCGCGGCCAACCCCGGCACGATCCTCGACGTCGACGGGTCGACACCGCTCGCGAACTTCACGATCGACCGGGCACGCCTGGTGCAGATGAATCTCCTAGGCGGCGGACAGCCCGTGGGGGCGTTTGCCTTTAGTCTGTAGACCCTCTGTAACGGCGCGGTGGGCGCGCGTGTAACGCTCGTGGAGCGCCGCCCCCCTACCCTGGCTCTAGCGAAGGCGACGGCGCGCATCAGGCGACGGACGCCGCACGTGAGCAAGGGAGAAACGATAACCATGAAGGTCTACAAAACCGCAGGCGGCCTCTGCGTGCTGCTGGCTGCCGTGGCCCTCGCGGGCTGCGGCGGCGGTGGTGGCGGCGCTAGCCCCGTCGTCGGAGGCAGCGGCGGCGGCCCGGCCAACAACGGCGTTCCCAATCCCGGTCCCGCGAACTCGGCGACCACCTATACCGTGTACTCGGGGACGCTGGGCTCACAGGCCGTGGTCGAAGTCGTTCCGCTCGGCCAGAGCGCGCCCGCGGGGCTGCAGGGTTCCAACGTCGCCCCCGGCGCCATCGTGGTCTACCCCGACGGCAGCACGCAGACGGCGGACACACTCGGCAACTTCGACGCGTCGCAGTCGGCGTGGACGATGGCCAATCAGAACGCGCTAGCCGCCAATCCCAATCTCGAGCCCGAGGTGGTGGTGGTGGTACCGAGCAGCACCACCCCGCCGGCCCCGGCCGATCTCGCCGTGGTGGCGTATGCGCCGGGCGCTGGGCAAGTGGTGACAGCCGGAGCCGCGGTGCACGTGCTGGGCACGGCGCGCGCGGCGTCGGCGGGCAGCGCCGCCGACTTCACGGGCGTGACTGTGTTCCCACACGGCATCGCCATGTTCGATAACGAGACGCGTACGTTCCATGCCATCGGCCAAGACTCCGACGGAGCCTTGGTGAGTTTGGGCGGCGCGAGCGTCCAGTGGAGCGTGGTGACGCCGCCCAACTGTCCGGCCGCGACTGGGAAGATTGCGCCGGCGGGCAGCGACAACTCCAGCGCCACCTACACCCCGCCGGCCTCCGGCACGTTCCCCGCGGGCTGCCAGGACGAGGTGGTGGCCACGATCTCCAGCGGTGGAACAGCCTACCAGAGCTCGGGCAATGCTTTCTACTACGATCCCTCGCAGGGCGTGACGCTCTCCGGCACGCTGAATAATGCCAGCGGCCAGCCGCAGGGTGGTGCCGTGGTCGATCTCTACGGCGGCGGCCGCGAGTTCTATCATGGGAATCTCTTTGCCTTGACCGGCGCCAACGGTGCCTACACGCGTCTGGTCCCCGCGAACCGTACGCTCTATCCGGTGGCGGGCAACATCAGCGTGCAGAACAACAAGCCGCAGATCGCATACTTCGGTGTGAATCCGCCTTCGATCGTCGTGGGCGCGCCCGGCAGCACCGTCTCCAACGAAACGCTAACGGAGAGCTCGGCCAGCTTCGTCAATCCGTTCAAACCGTTACCGCCGCTGGAGCGCGGGATCCGCGACGCGTACTACTTAGGGGCGGTGGCGCGCGCGAACTTCCCCTTCGGTGAGCCTGGAGCCAACGGTCAATTCGCGGCCAACAGTTTAGGTGCGCTTCTGGCTGCGCCGCAGTCCAACGGAACCGGCACGGTGCAGAGCGGGGCTTACACGGGTTGGACGTACGCCTGGGACGGCAACGGTGCCGTCGCGACCTTCCTGCAGCCGCAGAGCCAACAAGGCGGCCGCCATCTGCTCCTGGTCACCGTCAACGCGCAGTACAACGGACAGCCGTGTCCGAGCGGCTACACCTGCTTCGCGTTCACGCGCTACTACAACCCGGCCGGCTTCACGGCGGCCA
>SCRI01000037.1 GCA_004298675.1 bacterium
CTCTGAGGCGCGCGCGGAGCCATGGATGGCGAGAGCGCGCGCGAAGGCAGTAGGAGCGGTGCAGGATAGCACCGCGACGGGCGGCCCCTCAGGGGCGATGTCGCACGCCCAGACGCGGGCTCACGCAAGCATGGCCGCCACGCGGGCACGGCGATATCGAGCGGGTGCGTTTGACCGTTGCGGTACAATGGGGTTGCCATGGGTAAGCCCTTCCTCCTGACGATCGTAACCGACGGTCATCCCACGCTTCGCAAGGTCGCCAAGAAAGTTGCCGAGAGCGAGATCCACCAGCCGGCGTTTCAGCAGCTCATCGACGACATGTTCCACACCATGTACGAGGCGCCGGGCATCGGTTTGGCTGCGCCGCAAGTCGACGTCAGCAAGCGTTTGATCGTGGTGGATCTGCAGGATGACGATAGCGAGCCCTACGTCTTCATCAATCCGAAGATCAGCGGGGGCGAGGGTGAAGTCGTGTCGCTGGAGGGTTGCCTTTCGGTACCGGGCATGGTCGGCGACGTCAAGCGCTTCGCGCAGGTGACGATGAGCGGTCTCGACCGCCATGGACGGCGCCACCGCGTGAGTGCGACGGGTTTGCTGGCGCGTTGCTTCCAGCACGAGTTGGATCATCTCGACGGCATTCTCTACACCGACAAGGCGACCAACATTCGCCCCGCTCAGAGCGAGGCCGAACAGGCTGCCGCCGATGAGGGCGGCGTGGCCTATGACGCGCGCGTCGACGCGCAGTCGGCTGTACGGTAGGCCCCAAACTGCGTCTCATCTTCTTTGGCACCTCGCCGTTCGCGTTGCCGGCGCTAGAGGCGTGTACGCGCGCGCATGACGTGACGGCAGTCGTTACGCAGCCGGATCGTGCCGCCGGGCGTGGGCAGCGCCTACGTCCCACGCCGGTGAAGGAGGCGGCGCGGGCACGAGGTTTATCCGTGCTCGAGCCGACCAAGCTGAGGGTGTTCGCGGCGCAGGCGCGCGCGTTGCGTCCCGATGCCTTCGCCGTCGCGTCGTACGGGCGCATCCTGCCTGCCGAGCTGCTGGCCCTACCGCCGCGCGGTGCCTTCAACGTTCATCCGTCGCTGCTGCCGCTCTACCGCGGCGCCACGCCGCTGCAGAGCGCGCTGCTGGACGGCGCCACCGAGACCGGCGTGACGATCTTTCTCATGGATGCGGGCATGGACACCGGCGAGATCGTCGTGCAGGAGCGCGCGCCGATCGAACCCGGTCTGGACTACGGCACGTTGCACGATCGCCTTGCGGCACGCGGCGCGGAACTGCTGCTGCAGGCCCTGGCGCTGGCGAGCGAGGGCCGTCCGCCCACGCATCCGCAGGTGGGCCCCGCGACGGAGATCGCGCGCACGCTCACCCACCCGCTGACCAAAGAAGACCGGCGCTTGCGCTGGAGCGAGCCCGCACGCCGCGTCGTCGACCGCGTGCGCGCCTTCGCACCCCAGCCGGGGGCGCAGGCGCTGCTTGCGGGGCGGCGCCTGAAGTGCCTGCAAGCGCGCGTGGTCGAAGGGTACGAGGCCGCTGCAGCGGCCCCCGGTGCCGTCGTCGGCGCGATCAGCGACGAGCTCCACGTCGCTGCCGGGGATGGGGGCGTCGTAGCGCTGCAGCGCGTCGTTCCGCAGGATAAGGGCGTCATGAGCGGCGGCGATTTCGCGCGCACGCTGCTGCCGCGTTGGTGCGATGGCCAAGAGCATCCCCGCTTCGATTAAGGCGAGCAGCGCGCGCGAGTTGGCGCTGCACGTGCTGCGTGACGTCTTCGGCTCCACCCAGCGTGGTGCCCAGGAGAGCTTGGAGTATCGCGCCGCGCGCGCGACGCTGCCGCCGCGCGATCTGGCGTTGGCCACGGAGTTGGCGTACGGCACCGTGAAGATGCGCCGCCTCTTGGAATGGTATCTGCGGCCGTATCTCCAGGAGCGTCTGCACACGCTGCCCGAGCCGATTCGCGAGCTGCTGTACTTGGGAGCCTACCAACTCTTGATTGCCGGCGGCATCGCCGAGCACGCGGCGGTCTTCGAGACGGTGAGCCTGGCCAGACGGCTGGGACACCGCGGCACCGCCGGACTGGTCAACGCAGTGCTGCGCCGCATCCAGCGCGAGCGCCCGGCACCGCCGCAACCCGCGGCCTTTGCCGACCCAGATGAGTATCTGGGCGTCGTCTACTCCTATCCTACTTGGATCGTGCGCGCATGGCGCGAGCGCTTCGGCGAGCGCTGCGCTGAGATCTTGGAGGCGGGTAACCGCCCCGCGCGGGGCGCCTTGAGCATCAACACGCTGCGCGGCACCGTCGACGAGGCACGCGCGCTGCTGGCGGAGCGCGGGCTCACCTGCGAGCTCTCGACGCTCGTGCCGACGGTGCTGCTGCCCGTAGACGGGCGCTTCACGCATGCGCTCGAGGTGGCGGAACCCGGGCGCTGGTTCCTGCAGGGCGAGACGGCGGCGTTAGCGGCGCACCTGTTGGCGCCGCGCCCCGGCCAGCGTGTCTTCGATCTCTGTTGCGGCCGCGGCCACAAGAGTCTGCAGTTGGCGGCGCTGATGGCGGACCGCGGCGAGCTGTGGGCGGTAGACAATCACGCCGGAAGGCTGCAGGCGCTCTCGGAGGCTGCCGCAACGGCCGGGGTTACCTGCATTCGCGCGCTTGCTGCCGATCTGGCGGCGCCTTGGCCCGCGGAGTTGCAGCAGGCCGATGCCATCCTGCTGGACGCGCCTTGCTCGGGCCTGGGCATCCTCGGCCGCGCCCCCGAGGCACGCTGGCGCAAGCGCCCGGAGGATCCGGCACGCCTGGCGGCCGTGCAGCGCGAGCTGCTGGCACGGGCGCTCGGTGTGCTCGCTCCGGGCGGACGCCTGGTCTACGCCGTCTGTTCCACCGACCAGCGCGAGGGTGAAGGCGTGCTGGAGGTGCTCGCTGCACGCCCGGATATCCACGAGGAGCGGCGGTTGCTGATCCCGCCCTGCCTGGAGGGGCGCGACGGGTTCTTCCTTGCCGTGCTCACGCGCGGCTAGCATGCTCCGGCGGGAGGCGCCCGCTCGCGCCTCGTAACCGAGCGGCGTGAGCTTCTTGGCCCGGATCGAGGGAGCGTGCTCCGCCTTCGTCGAGCGCGTCTTTGCCGCGACGTTTCCCGGTGAGGTCCAGCCTGCGGAGGTGGCGCGGAAGATGGCCGCCGTGCTGGAGGCCTACGCCCTGGGCGAGCGCGAGCGGCGCGGCCCGCGCCTGTTTTTGGTGCGTGTCTCGACGCGCGATTTCGAGCGCCTCGCGCCCCGCCGGGCCGAGCTGACGGAGCATTGGCGAACCCTGGCCAAGGAGGCGGCCGAGGCGCTAGGGGCGCCCTTGCGCGAACCGCCGGAAGTCCGGCTCATCGCCGATCCCGCTGCCCCGCCCGGGACGGTTGACGTCGATCTCGACGACAGCGGCGCGGCGGCGGTGCTGGTCGTCCGCCGAGGTCTGCCTGCGGGCGGCCGCCTGCCACTCGATCGCGGCGGAACGATCGGACGCGACGCCTCGTGCGACCTGGTGCTCAACGATCCGCGCGTCTCGCGCCGCCATGCCTGCGCGCAGCGTGCCGGCTCCGCCTGGGAGATCGTCGACTTGCATTCACGCAATGGAACCATCGTCGACGGATGCCGCGTCGAGCGGGCGCCGTTGCGGCCGGGAAGCCTCGTGGAGCTAGGGGACACCCTGCTAGCGGTAGAAGAGGCTCCGTCCGGCTCGTGATCCCCGAGTTGCTGCGCGAACAGACACTTGGACTGCTCGGCGCGCTCGGCGTCTTCACGGCTTATGCGGCTCTCGCCCGGCCCCCTCGGGTACCGCGCGGCTCCGCGGCATTGCTGTTTCGTGTGCTCAACGACGGCCGCAGCATTCGTGTACGTGACGAAGCAACCATCGGCCGTTCGCACGAGTACGAAATCGTCTTGGAGGATTCGCGCGTGAGCAGACGTCACGCGTGCGTCACACGGCGCGGCGCTCAGGCCTGGGTAGAAGATGTAGGTAGCCGGAACGGCACCTACGTGAACGGGCGGCAGATCGAAAGCGCAGCGGAGCTGCGACCAGGGGATCGTATCGAAGTAGGGGCGTCGGCGGTGGAGTTCGTGGGGATGGAACCGTGGAAGTAGCGGTCAGCTCCGAGCTAGGATCCAGCCGGCGCAACAACGACGATGCTTATGTCTCCGAAGGCATCGCCCCGGGCGCGACGCTGTTGGCGGTGGCGGACGGCTTCGGGCGCATCACCAACGGTGCCGCGGGCCCTGCGGCACTAGGCCTGGCGCTGGTCCGCGAATATCTGCGCCGCCACATGCGCGGATCGTACTTGTCACGATCGCTCTCGATCCCCGAGTTGCGCCAAACGCTCTTGGCGGCCTTGCGTCATGCCAACGGCCGCCTCTACGCGCAGAGCGGATCGCACGAGGACTTCGTGGCCGGTGGTGCGGCGCTGACATTGGTGCTCGTGGTTGGGTCGCACGCCTACGTTGCCCACGCGGGTGATGCACGTGCCTATATCCTGCGGGGCAGCTCCTTGCGCCGCCTCACCGTCGACGACTCGCTCTTCGCGGATCTGGTCCCGCATGGCGGGGCCGGCTCGCAGGCGCCGCGCGCGCTGCTGACGCGGACGCTGGGAACGCAGCCGGCGCTGGAGGCCTCCGTCGTCCACTTCGAGCTCACGCCCGACGACCAACTGTTACTGTGCACGGACGGCATCCACAAGTTCGTTTCGGAGGAGGAGATCCGCGCGGCGCTCCAAGGGCATGCCAATGCGGCCGATGCCGTGCACCGGCTGGCGGTGCTCGCTCGCAGCCGCGGCGGCGCCGATAACGGCACCGCGTTGCTGGGGCGGCAGCTCAATCTGCACACGCAACCGATCGCGCCGGGCGCGCAGCCGCTGGCCTTCAATCTTTCACGCGTGATGGCCTCGCTGGCGCTGGTGTGGCTGCTGCTGCTGACGGTCATCAGCTTTCGTCTGCTCTCGTCGCACGACTACTTCACGGTGGTGCGAGGGCACGTGGCGTTGGCTCAGGGCTATCCCACCGACATCTTCGGCGTGCACACGTGGCGCGTGCTGAAAGTCTACGACGTGCAGGCAAACCGTCTGCAAGAACAAGCGCTGGCAACGCTCGAAGAGGCGCCGGTCGCTTCGGAGGAGCAGGCGGATCGTATCATCGAGCGGCTCTCTGCCAAGTAACCTCGCGCTCAGGTTGCTCCCCACGGTCGCGGCGCTAGTCGTCGACGCCTTCGCGCTCTCGATCTTGCCTCCGGATGCGCTCTGGCGGCCGTTGCTGTGGATCGCGGCGGCGTTGGCGTTGCTCTGGGTCGGTATCCAGCCGGCGGGTGACGATCGCGACGATCTGCTGCCGGCATTAGCCGTGCTCGTGGCGGGCGTCGGTTTGATGGAGGTCACGCGCCTCTCCGGGGAGTTGGGGCGCCGTCAAGAGATCGGCATGGTCGTCTCGCTGGCCCTCTTGGTGCTGCTGCGCCCGCTCTTGGAGGGCTACCGGCGCTGGGCGCGGGTGAAGTATCTCTGGATGCTGCTCTCGGTCGCGCTCTTCGCGATCGTCGCCGTGGCCGGTACCGAGGTCAACGGCGCCAAACTCTGGTTGCGTTTCGCGGGGGTCTCGTTCCAGCCCGTGGAGCTGATCAAGCTCTTTCTCGTCTTCTTCTTGGCGGCCTATCTGGCGGAGAAGGGGGAGGTGATCGCGCAGAGCGCGCCGTGGAAGCCGCGCGAGAATCTGCGCTACCTCGGGCCGCTCGTGCTGGGCTGGGGCAGCGCGATGGCGATCCTCGTACTCCAGCACGACGTCGGCATGGCGGTACTCTTTCTCGGCGCGTTCGTGACGATGACGTACGCGGCCACGCGGCGTCTGGATATCGTGTTCAGCAGCATTGCCGCCTTCGCCGCCGCAGCGATCGTGGCGGCGCGTTACTTTGCCTACGTACGCGTGCGCGTGGACGTGTGGCTCCATCCCTTCGCCGATCCGTTGGGGAGCGGCTACCAGGCCCTGATGGGGCTCTTCTCGCTGGCGGCGGGGGGACTCTTCGGCACGGGGTTGCGTCTCGGGCATCCCGCCATCCCCGACGTCGCGACCGACTACATCTACGCCGCATGGAGCGAGGAGACGGGGTTGCTGGGCGCGGTCATCCTGCTCGCGCTCTATGCGGTGCTCTTCGCGCGCGCCTTCGGCGTGGCGCGCCGCCGCCCCGATCTGTACTCGAAGTTGCTGGTGGTGGGGCTAGCATCGATGTTGGGCCTGCAGATCTTCGTCATCGTCGGCGGCGTCTTGCGGGTGCTGCCGCTCACCGGCATCACGCTGCCGTTCATTTCGTACGGCGGCAGCTCGCTGGTTGCCAACTTTCTCCTGGTCGACCTCGTCTGGATCGCCAGCGGCTTGGGCGTGAGACTGCGCGGCGCGGCCGGGATACGTTCGTGAAGCGTGCGGGACTGCGTGCCGCCGCCGCCGCCATCTCCTTCGCGCTGATCGCGGGTTGCGCGCCGCACCTGGCGCTCTCCGTGAACCCCAATCCGGTAGTGCTGGGGCGTTCCGACACCCACGCAGTCGTGCGTGCCACCGCCGTGGGCGAGGGCATCGGCCCGCTGCGCATCGCGTCGATGCAGGTGAAGTTGTGGGGCGGGGCGCGCTACCTGGGCCACGACGTCGAGCTCTACTCGCGCAGCGCGACGGTCGATAAAACCATCTTCGTGCTCCCCTTGGCACGGGCCACGCGCTCCTACGACGTGCCCATCGACTCGCTGGAGGTGCTGATTGGGAACGCACGCTATGCGACCGTGGAGCTGCGCGATCCAGCCGGCAACACGGTTGGAGCGGCGCGGATCGACTTCACGGTGGATCCGGCCGTGGCGCGCAAGTTCTAGCCGTGCGCGTGTGATAGACTAGCGGCGATGGCGAAACGAAAGAAGCGCGGCTCACCAGCCGGCGGACCAACGCTCCTGCAGACCACGCTGCTGATCGTGCTCGCGCTGGTCGTCGGAGCGCTGGCTGCCAGTTACGTGAACCATCGCGCGGCCGTGCATGCGCGACATCCCAGGGCGCTGGCGCCCACCGCAACGGCACGCGCCGTGCCCGTCGCGGTGGCGAGTACCGCTGCGGTTGCCGCGCCACGGCCGGTGCGCACGCCGGTGGAACGCACCCCGCCGCCTCCCGCCTGGGACGGGCTGGAGCGCAACGCTCGTGTCGCAGCGGTGCCGCGCCCCGTCAGCACCACGCAAGCCGGCGGCATCCATCTGCCGAAGGTGAGCGGCGCGCCGCGCGTGGCGATCATCGTCGACGATTGCGGGCAATGGATCGATACCGAGCGCGGCTTTATTGCGCTGCCGGTTCCGCTGACGCTCTCGGTCCTGCCCGAGGTGCGCTACACCCGGACGATCGCGCGTGAGGCGCAGGACGCCGGCAAGGGAGTCATGCTCCACCTGCCCATGGAGCCGCTCTCACACATCAACCCCGGGCCGGGGAAGGTCACGACCGAGATGAGCGATGGGGCGATCGTCGCGCAGGTGGAGAGCGACCTCGCGCAAGTCCCGCTGGCCGCGGGAGTCAACAACCACGAAGGCAGCGAGGCCACCGCCGATCCGCGCGTGATGCGTGACGTCATGGGCGTGCTCAAATCGAATGACAAGTTCTTCATCGACTCGCTGACGACGGGAAAATCGGTGGCTGGAACACTGGCCGGCGAGGACGGCATCCCAACGGCGTCGCGCGATGTCTTCCTCGACAACCGTGAGAGCGTCAGCTATACCGAGTCGATGCTGGAGCAGCTCGTCGAGGTGGCCCAGCGCAAGGGTTCGGCCATCGCCATCGGTCATCCGCGGCCCACCACGCTGGAGGCTTTGCGGGAGATGATCCCGCGCATGGAGTCGGCCGGCGTGCAGTTCGTCTTGGCGCGCGATCTCGTCCGCTAAGCGACTCAGCGCCACCTAGTGCGAAGGTCTTACGCCGCCTGGGCTGCATGAAGGTGGCCGGTACAAGCTAGCCGCTGTATCGTTCGAACAGCGGGCGGAAACGTCCGCGTGTGTGCCTCTCTCTTGGAGGATCTGTATGGCGTACCTTGCACCAGAGATAGTCAGCAGCTATCTCGTACCGAGCCTCTATGCGGCGGCTAGCGGCTTTTGCAGCATCAGCACGAGCGACGATAACTGCACGGACGACTAAGCCGGAACGTTCAAAAAGGGTCCACGCCCAGGCGTGGGCCCTTACTCTCTAGCAGCGGCGCGGGTGGGCGCCCCGGGGGAGAGATCCATGTGGAGCCGAGAACCGAACGAACGCAGCGTCTTCGCCTGGCTGCTGTCACCGCATACGATCGAGGAGTTTGCGAGCTGGTATTACGAACGCGCGCCACTGCTCGTTTCACGGAGTTCTCCGGATTACTACCGGCGCTGCTTTAATCTGACCGAGTTGGAGCGCGTGCTGTACGGCTCCGAGGTCGACTCGGAGGACCTGCGCGTGGTCAAGAACGGGACGCCCGCACGTCCCGAGACCTATCTGCGCGAAGGTTCACGTCGCGTGGACGCCGATCGCGTCAGCGCCCTCTTCGCGCACGGCTGCACCGTGGTGCTCGACAAAGTTCAAGCGTATTCCGGCCCGGTCCTCGAGCTTTGCCGCGGCCTCGAAGTGTGTCTGCGGCATCGGGTCAACGCCAATCTCTACCTCACGCCGTCCGGCAGCCAGGGTTTTGCCGCGCACTACGACACCCATGACACCGTTATCTTGCAGGTGGAGGGGGCCAAGCATTGGCGTGTCTACGGTGCGCCGGTCGAGGTGCCGCTGCTGGCGCAGAAGCATGACAAGAAGAAGCATCTCGCCGGCGAGGTTGAGATCGACGTGGTGCTGCGCCCGGGTGATCTACTGTACTTGCCGCGCGGCGTCATGCATGAAGCGGTGTGCACGGACGAGTTCTCTCTGCACGTGACGCTTGGTCTCCACCCGATTCTCTGGATCGACGTACTCGAAGAGGCCGCCAAGCGCGGCGGTCTCGACGAGGCGATGCTGCGGCGCTCCGCGGCCGAGGTGGAGCTGGCCGGCGGCGCCGGCGGTGAGGCGCTGAGTGAAGCGATTGGGCGCACCTTCTCGCCGCAACGGCTGTTGGAGACGCTGCAGGATCTGCGCAGCAGTTGGGTGGTGCAGCGCCGGAACGTGCTCGACGGACAATTGCGGCAGTTGGTGAGTCTCGCCAGTTTGACGCCGGACTCACGCCTGGCGCTGCGCGCTCATCTCTTGTACGAGCTACGAGAGGACGAGGCCGGCACGCAGTTGCTGTTCTCGGGAAAAGTCGTGCGCTTGCCGCGTTGGGCGGCGGCGATGATACGCGATCTCGCCGCCGTGCCGAGCCTGGAGGTCGCGGTGCTCGCTCGCTACGGCGCGGAGGCGCCGGCCGTTGCGCGCCGTCTGGTCGAGGAGGGCTTCGCCGTTCGGGTGGAGTCCCAGATGCCGGCGCGCGCGCTGGTTCGCTGAATCTTCGTACGAAGCGCTCTGCGCCTCTGGTAGCCTCTGGAGTGAGGTTGACCGATGCGCTTGCCCTCCGCGGATGTATTCGAACTGCTCCATCGCTACGGTGTCCGCACCGCGCCGCGTCTTTACGCCAGTACCCTCGAGGATGTCGTGGCCTTCGCGCGGGGCGGGCCCGTGCTGTTGCGAGCGGAGGGCGCGGATACCGCATCCGGCGAGCTGGAGGCCGATGGCGAGGAGGAGATCCGTCGTGCCTACGAGCGCCTGTGGCCCGTCGCGGTGCAGCACGAGCCGGCGCTGCTGCTGGTGCTGCGCCGCCCGCCCGCTGGGCCGGTCGTAGCGATCGACGCCGCGATCGACGAGCATGGCGCATTGGTTCTGACGCTGCTGGCGGGCCAAGCGGCCTCGCATGGCTACCCATCGACTCGCCGTGAGGCGGATGAGATGGTGGAGCGTGTGCCAGGCTGGCTCTCTCTGCTCCACGGCGAGCGCGGGAGGAGTATGCTCTCGCACGTGTTGGTGAAGGCCGCGCGCCTCTTCGGCGACATGGAGCTGGAGCGGATGCGGCTGGCGCCCGTGGTGATCTACGAGAACACGTACGAGGTGGTCGACGCGCAGATGGAGGCCAGCCGCGCCATTGAGGTTCGCCACGAATTGACGCGGCGCGCGCACGACGTCAAGGGGTACTATAAGCCCTCGGGGCGCCAATAGTCAGCGCCTGGATGAAGTCGCGCGCGAAGAGCCGCTCCACGTAGTCGAAGGCGCGCACGTCGACGTCGCGCAAACGGTGACGTGTGGCGGCCGGCCAAGGCGAACGGTGGTCATTGGCTTCCACGTAGGCGCGCACGATCTCGGCAAAAAATTCGTCGGGTGCCGTGGCGGCATAGGGCGTGATGAACGACGTGGCCGTGAAGTAGATCGTACGCAGATCGCGGTCTTCGCTGGAGCGATAGCCGCCGTCGCCAAGCGCGCAGTCCAAAGCGTGGCCGAACTCGTGGGCTACGGCCAATGGTGAGCGCGAGCGCAGGTACGCGGTGCGCTCCTCGACCACGAAGAGGCCGGCGGGTGGGGCGGGCCAGGTATCGAGGTGCGGGGCAAGGTCGCGCAGGCGCGGCGAGCGGGCGGTGTAGCGCTCGCCGCGAGCAAGCGCGACCACGCGTACGCCACGCGCCCGTGCCAGGCGTAACGCCGGCAAACCGAAGCGCGAGAGCCTGCGGCTCAGGGTGAGCTTCGCGGCGGGAGAAGGGGCGTCAACCAGGCTTTCGGCGAGCGTCGTGGCGTCGAACATCGCCCGCGATCGTAACGGTACGCGATTGCCGGCGCGTGACCGTCGCGTTGGCGTTACGGGCCGAAGGCGTAGAGCGTGCCGTTGTACGAGCTGACGTAGAGATGGCCGCCGTCCACGACCGGTTGCGCGAAGGTCTGTCCGATGATCGAGCTGCCGCTGTTCCAGAGCTGCGCACCGGTCTGCGCGTCGAAGGCGTAGACGTGCTTGCCGATTCCGTCGCCCGCGTAGACCACACCGTTGGCCACGGACGGCGGGGAGCGCGGCGCGTCATAGGTGAGCGTGGACGCGTTGACGCCGAAGACCTGCTGCCATGCCAAGCCGAGCGTGCAGTCCGGCTGCATCTGGAGTGCCACCAAGCCGTGCAGGTACGTGCCGGAGGGTGAGTCGCTGGGGTTTCCTACGTAGAGCATGTTCGTGGCCGGTGAGTACGCGGGCAGGCCGATAAAATCTCCGAAGTCGCTGCCGGGCGACATCTGAATGATCTGCAGTGGCCCACTTGAGATGGCGTTGCGGTTGTAGACCACGAGCACCCCGCTCTTGTTCATCGCGGCCAGTTGCGGCTGACAGCCCGGGGCTTGATAGAGGGTGGGCGTGGCGCCGAAATCGGCGTCTGGGCTAGCCGGCAGGTTGGGGTAATTCGCTGCCAGCAGGTTGAGTGAGGGATCTAGCTGCGCGATATCCTCGGCATAGCCGTAGTTCTGCGGATTGCCGGTGGTGGTGTCGGCGTTGCCAATGGCGATGTAAACGTCGTTGGTAGCGGTGTCGATGGAGGCGCCGCCGTAGCCCCAGATGCCGCCGCCGCTCTGCCCTTGCGTGGGGAAGAACGAGGCTAGCAGTGCCGCGCTGCTGGTGCTGAAGACGTCGATGCGTCCGCTCCAGGGCGAGATGTCGCAGGTCGAGGAGGTCTCGGCGTAGATCAAGCCGTTGGCTGGATTGAAGGTGAGCGCGGAGTAGATGAAGTTGTGGTCCGGCGTCGTTGCCACAGTCGCGGGCCAGCCCCCGGCTTCAGCCCCCGTCGACATGTCCAGCGCGTGGAGTTGATCCTGTCCG
>SCRI01000038.1 GCA_004298675.1 bacterium
CGCGCAAGCTCTGCACGGACCTCGGTGTGTGTGGCGAGATCGTCACCGGAGCCCAACTCGAAGCGCTCAACGATACGGAGGCCGCCGCCGCTATCGCCCGCGCGACGATCTTCGCGCGCGTCGCACCGCTGCAGAAGTCACGCGTCGTCAGGCTGGCACAGCGCGCTGGGCTCGACGTGGGGTATCTAGGCGACGGCGTCAACGACGCGGCGGCGCTGCACGACGCCGACGTGGGCATCTCCGTGGATGCCGCCGCCGACGTGGCCAAGGACGCGGCGGACATCGTGCTGGTGACCAAGGACTTGGGCGTGCTGGCCGACGGCGTGGAAGAGGGGCGCCGCGTCTTCGCCAACACCATCAAGTACGTGCTCATGGCGACGTCTTCGAACTTCGGCAACATGATCAGTACCGCCATCGGCTCGCTGCTGCTGCCGTTCCTGCCGCTGCTGCCCTCGCAGGTGCTCTTGGGAAACCTGCTCTACGATGCCGGCGAGATGACCATTCCCTCCGATCGCGTGGATGAGGAGCTGCTGCAGCGCCCGGCGCGCTGGGACATGCCGCTGATACGCCGCTTCATGCTCGCGTTTGGGCCCATCAACGCGCTCATGGACTTCAGCATCTTCGCGTTCATGGCGCTGGTGCTGCACGTGGACGCAGCCACGTTCAGAACGGCCTTCTTCGTGGAGTCCTTCGCCACGCAGACGGTGGTGATCTTCGCGCTGCGCACGCGCCGCAGCATGTGGCGCAGCCGGCCCAGCGCAGCGCTCACGCTGACCACGCTGCTCGCGCTTGGGATTGGCGTGGCGTTGCCGTTTTCCTCACTTGCGCACACGTTGGGATTCACGCCGCTCACGGCGGGGCCGATGCTGGCCATTGCCGTATTGATCGTCGTCTACGTGCTGGTGGTCGAGGCGGCCAAGCGCTGGTTCTTCCGGCGCGCGCTCTAGCGGAGGGTCGAACGTGCAGCAGGAGGTCGTGCTCGCCATCGCCGGCAGAACCATCGCCGCGGCCGTGCTGGGCGCAGCGATCGGCATGCAGCGGGAGCTGGTCCATCGCCCGGCGGGACTGCGCACCCACATGCTGGTGTCGATAGCGGCCTGCGCCTTCGCCGAAGCGTCCGGCGCCATGCCGGCAGATCGCGTCGTCGCCGGCGTGGCCACCGGCGTCGGGTTCCTCGGTGCCGGAGCGATCGTGCGTCAAGGTCTCACGGCCTCTGGGCTCACGACCGCCGCCAGCATCTGGGTCGCCGCCGCAGTCGGCGCCGGCGCCGGCGTTGGTACCGTGGCGGCCTTGACGGCGGCGTTCGTGGTGACGGCCGTGGCCGTCATCGTCCTTGGCATTCCGGATTGGAAGGTCGCCGCGCTGGTGCGCGCGGAGCAGCGCGTGCAGGTGATCGTGCGCTTCGATACCAACGAGACGACGGCGGAAGAAATTCGCGAGCAGCTGGCGCGAGATTTCACCAACGTGCGAGTGGTTGCCAGCCTCTGCTTCGAGCGCAGCGGTCAGACGCTGGAAAGTTCGGTTTCGTACGATCTCGGCGTGCCCGTGGGGTGCGACCCATGGGAGCGCTTGGCCGTCTTAGGCCAGCGCGCCGGGATCTTCCGCATCGACGTTGCCTGAGGAGCGCGGCGGGGCGGCGGGGGGCAGGATCAAAACCGGGACGTTGGCGCGGCGCAAGACCTCCTCGGTGACGCTGCCCAGCAGTGCGCGCGCCGCACCGTGCCGCCCGTGTGTGCCCATGATGATGAGATCGACGCCCTGGGCTCGAGCCACGTCGAGGATGCCGCGCACCGGGTTGGCGCGCACGCTGCAGGTCCGTGCGTTCAGACCGAGTTGCGCCGCGCGAGCTTGCGCACGCTCGAGTACGTGCGCCGACCACCAAGCCAGCGCCTCCGGCGACTCGACGTTCATGCCCGTGGGGAGCGGCTCGTCGAGTACGTAGCCCGGAACCGGCACCTGGACGTGGCAAAACACCAGGGTCGTGCGCTCCTCCTGCGCGAGCGAGAGCGCGTAACGGACTGCAGCTTCCGAGGGCGGCCCACCGTCGACGGGTACGAGAATGGTGCGAATCTCCATCGGCACCGGCATAGCACACCCGCGGCGATTGCCATGCGAAGAAGCGATGAACACGAATTCCCACCGGCATCATGCCGTTCGCCCACCACGCGGGCATGATGGTGCCGTCAACCTATCTGGACAGGAGGGGAAGATGACCGAGGTCTTGATCGTGGATGAGGTGGCCTGCGCGGCCGAGCATGTGCCGGAGTACCTGGCGCAGGCATTGGGGACGCAGCCGGGTACGGAGGAGCTCGGCGCCTACCGCCTGGAGGTGCCGTTCGAGGAGTTGGGGCTGCCGGAGCTCGGAGAGTTCGCGCGCCGTGTCGAGGTTAAGCTGGGCAAGCCCCAGAGCCGCCCCGTCTTCGGTAGCCTGAACGAATTGCGCATCCCCATCTCGTGGGAGGTGCCGGGGCGCGGCGAGTTCCCCATCTTCGAAGGCTTCCTCGAAGTGACGCCGCTGGCGGAGCACCGCTCGCAACTCGCGGTTTCCGGTGCTTACCGTCCGCCGGGGGGACCCGTCGGCGCGATCTTCGATGCGGCGGTCGGGCACCGTATCGCCGACGCGACGGTGCGCCACTTCCTGGCCGGCATGCGGCGCGAGATCGAATTTCGCTGCTAAGCGCGCGGCGGAGCGGAGCGTGCCGGCTGCGCCTCCAATTGCAGCAGCTCGCGCGGTGGCGTGAAGATGATGTCGGGCTCGCGCTTGCCGAAAGCGCGCACTTCGAACGTGCCCAACTGCTGCAGGCGCGCCAGAATGCTCTGCACGAGGTGCTCGGGTGAGGAGGCTCCGGCAGTCACGCCGATCGTGCGCTTGCCGGCGACCCAGGCGGGATCGATGGCGTCGGGGTGATCGATGAGGTAGGCCGTCGTACCCGCCTGGGCCGCGCTCTCGCGCAGGCGCTGGGAGTTGGAGCTATTCTCGGAACCCACCACCAGCACCAGTTCGGCCGCGGCAGCGAGCGACTTCACGGCCTCTTGGCGATTCTGCGTGGCGTAGCAGATGTCGTCCCGTGACGGCGTCACGAGCGCGGGGAAGCGCGCCTTGAGGGTGTCGATAATCGCGCGCGTGTCGTCGATGCTGAGCGTGGTCTGCGTGACGACGGCGACGTGCTCTGGATCGGGAACCTCGAAGACGCGTGCCTGCTCGACGTTCTCCACGAGGCCGATGCGCCCCGGTATCTCGCCCAGCGTACCGGCAACCTCGTCGTGATACTTGTGACCGACCAAGATCACGAAGCGCCCCTCGTTGGCGAATTTGATCGCCTCGAAGTGCACCTTCGATACCAGGGGGCAGGTTGCGTCGATCACCAGGAGGTTGCGCTCGACCGCGCTGCGGCGCACTTCGGGTGAGACGCCATGAGCACTGAAGACGAGCAGCGATCCCACAGGCACCGCGGCGACGTCCTCGACGAAGATGACGCCGCGCGCTTGAAAACGCTGCACGACGTCGCGGTTGTGAACGATCTCTTTGCGGACGTAGACCGGACCGTCGTGAATCTCCAGCAACCGGTCGATGATCTCTATCGCGCGTTCAACTCCGGCGCAGAATCCGCGCGGGTTGGCGAGCAGAATCGTGCCGGTCTCGACGGCGGTACCGGTCGGGGTCGCGGTGCTCTCGGTCATCGTAAGCGGGGGTTTCCGCCGGAGGCTTCCGGCGCCTGCCTGCGCGCCGGCGCCGGGAGCGACCGCGGTCGCTGCGTTCTCCGGCCATTCGCATGTTCTTCGCGGGGCTTCCCTAGGCTCTCCGGGATGGGCAGCGCGATAAGCACGCCGCATGGTAACGGTGCGGCGGCGGCGAATATCAAGACCGTGGCCGGAGAGAAGATTCTCGTCGTCGACGACGAGCCGGGCATCGTCGATTTCCTGAAGGCCTATCTCGTGCGCGAAGGCTTCGAGGTGGCGACCGCGCTCACCGCCGCCGAAGCGCTGGCGCTAGCTCGCGCCGACGAACCCGATCTCATGATTCTCGACCTCACGCTGCCGGATGGCAACGGTTACGACGTCTATCGTACCGTCTCGGCGCGCCGGCGTGTGCCCACGATCATGCTCACGGCCCGCGGCGAGGAGATCGACCGCATCGCGGGTCTCGAGATGGGTGCCGACGACTACGTGACCAAGCCGTTCTCCCCGCGCGAGGTGACGGCGCGCGCGCGTGCGATCCTGCGCCGCTCGCTGCGCAACTCTGCGTTCGACGGCGTTGCGGAGACGACGCGCGTGCGCGGTCTCGCGATCGACCGTGTGGCCCACGAGGTACGCGTGAACGGCCGTGTGGTTGGCGTGACGCCTACGGAGTTCCGGATCTTGACGGCCCTGGCCGAGCACGCGGGTCAGGTGCTGACCAGAGTGCAGCTGCTCGACTACTTACAGGACGACGGTTCGATCTTCGAGCGTACACTCGATCGGCATATCGGAAATCTGCGCAGAAAGATCGAACCGGATCCCGTTCACCCCAGCTACGTCGTGACGGTCTTCGGCGTCGGCTACAAGATGCGAAAGGTATAGGCGCCAATGGATCGTCGTCCGCGCGTTGGGCGCGTGCTCAGAGATCAGCTTTCCGACGCGTTGGCGGTCGCGCAAGCTGCGCTGGAGGGCATGCTCGACGAAGTCGTGCCGCTGGATCGGGAGCACGTCCATCGGGCGCTCGAGGCCGTGCAGGCGGCCGGGGCATTGGTCAAGGAGGCCGGCGAGGGACTCTAGCGCGCTAGGCGCTGGCCGCGTGCACGGCCACGCGCAGCAAGCGCGAGTTGGGCGTTGCCGCCAGGACGTGACGGGCGTCGGTGGAGGGGAGCGGGTCGGCAAGCTCCGCCAGGAGCACCTCGGCGGCAAAGCCTTGCGCCACTGCCGCCACCGTCTCCAGCAGCGGTCCCCATGAGACCACGAGGGTTACGGCGCGCCCTGCGCCGCGCAGGCGTGCGCTGAGCGCATGCAGTTGACGGAGTGCCTCCAGCTCCCGCGCGTCCGCCGTCGGTTCGCGCAAGCGTTGGTCGTAGGGCAGGCTTGCCGGCTCCGGCAGGCGCAGCACCGCGAGCAAGAGGATGCGCACCGGACGCTCGATGAGGTCGGCGACGACCGCTTCGACGATACGCTGGTCGACGGGCGTGGCAAGCGGAACGACGATGGTTGGAAGCACGCCCCAAGCATCGCTGGGGGGCATGAAGTCCTCGCGAACGGCGCGGGAGGAATTCTTCATAGATTCGTGGCGCGCGCAGGCTAGGATGGGTGCATGCCGCAGGTGTTGCTTTCGGAGACGTTGCTCAGTAGCCCGGACGTGGTGGCGGTCGCGCTGCAGCGGGTCTTGGAGCGCCTAGCGGTCATGTCGCGCCACGGCGAGCTCTCCCTGAGCGTGCCCCTGGCGGCGCTGCATCTACCCGGCGTCGGCGACCTCAGCGCGCCGGTCGTGCTGGCGCTGGGGGAGTCCACCCGCAGCGGTACGGAGGGCAGCATCCCCATCCGGCTGAAGGGCCGGCGCTCGGAGCGGCTCTTCCCCGCCTTCTCCGGCGTGCTGCGGATTCACGCGGTGGCTCAGCGCCGGGCCGATTTGACGCTGGACGGGCACTACACGCCCCCGGCGGGCCAACTGGGTGCGCTCGCCGATGCCACGCTGTTGCGTTCGGCGGCGCGCATGAGCTTGCGTACCTTCCTCGACCGCTTGGCCGACGAGGTGGCGCGGGAGCTCGAGACCCCTGAGATGCTCTATTCCGAACGCTCACAAGTTCTTCCCGAGCCCGGAAGCAGGGTCACCTATGCTCGGTCCCATGAGCGGCAAGCACATCCTGATCGCGGATGACGAGCCGCGGATCGGCGAGGTCCTAGCCGCCTACCTCCAGCGGGAAGGCTTCCGGATCTCCATTGCCGAGACCGCGGCCAGTGCGACGGCGCTTGCCCTGGAAGAGCGTCCCGACTTGATGATCCTGGATCTGACCCTCCCGGACGGCAGCGGCCTCGACGTCTTCCGCAATGTGCAGTCCGCCGCCAGCATCCCCACCATCATCCTCACCGCGCGCGCCGACGAGATCGACCGCATCGTCGGGCTGGAGATGGGTGCCGACGACTACGTGACCAAGCCGTTCTCTCCGCGCGAGGTTTCTGCGCGCGTGCGGGCCGTGCTGCGGCGGGCCTCCCGCGAACCCGAGGAGCGCTCGGACGAGCCGTTGCGCGTGGGCGATCTCACCGTCGACCCTCAGGCCCACGAAGTGCGCGTCGGCGGCGCGCTCGTGCCCGTCACCCCCGCTGAGTTCCGCATTCTTCAGGCGTTCTTCGCCCACGCCGGACAGGTGCTCACGCGCGAAGAGCTGCTCGACATCCTCGACGATACCGGCACGATCTACGAGCGCACACTGGATCGTCACGTCAACAATCTGCGGCGCAAGATCGAGCCGGACCTCGAGAACCCGCGCTACATCCTCACCGTCTACGGCGTCGGCTACAAGCTGCGGAGAGATTGATGGTGGAGAAGATCCTGCACGCGATCGACGAGACCATGTTGGGTTCGTGGCGCGAGGCGAGCGCGCAGCTCAAATCCATCGACGACGCCGGCTCCGAGGCGCTGGCGGCGCGCTTGCTGGAGCTGGTCGATCAACTCGAGCAGGAGGAGGCGGGGCGCTCCGAGCAGCACGCGCGCTTGGGCCACGAGATCGGCAATACGCTGGCGGTGGCGCTGGCGACGCTGGAGGGGATGCTCGACGGTGTGGTGGAGCGCGACGACGTGGGCCTGGAGAAGGTGCACGATGCCGTGCGCGTGGCCGGAGCAATCTTGGCCGAGACGGGGCAGGAGCACGGCGACGCCGCGGCCGCGCCGATCGTGTTGGAGACGTTCGCGCTCTGCGCCATGATCGAGGAAGAGTTGGCTGCGGCGAGCGTGATGGCGGCGCCCAAGGAGATCCAACTGCGCCACGACGGCGCCGGCGAGGGCGGCGGCTGCACCGCCTATCGCGGCAATCCCAGCCGGACGCGACGGCTCTTGCGCGAGGTCTTGCAAGGAGTGGTGCGTTCGACGCCCCCCGGCAGCGTGATTCACCTGCGCCACGTTGCGCGTGACGCCATGCTGGTCGTAACGGTGCGCAGCGACAACTCGTCTGGGTATCCCACGCAGCGGATGAGCCTGTCGGCGGTGGCGCGGCTCTTGCGTCACCTGCACGACCGGGCGCGGGTGGCGGCGGTGGAACACTCGGCCTTGCGCCTCCACATTCCGCTGCCGGCCGCGCCGCTCTGAACGTGGAGGTAGAGGATGTTCAAGAAGCTGCTGGTGCCGGTTGACGGGTCGGCGCCGTCGAATGCGGCGGTGGAGCTGGCCATCGATGCGGCTCGCGCGCAGGCTGCGCAGATCGTGTTCTGTCACGTGCTAGACATCGTGCCGTTGCTCGCGCTCGGAGGCTCGGCCACGATGGATCCTACCGCCATCATCGAGTCGCAACGCGAGCTGGGCGAGCAGTATCTCGCTTCGGCCGCCGAGCGTGCCCGCGCCGCCGGCTTGGATCCGCGCACGGAGATGGTTGAAGGCGAGCCCGTACAGGGCATTTTGGAGTTGGCGCAGCGCGAACGGGTCGACGCGATCGTCATGGGCAGCCACGGCCGGGGCGGCATCGCCCGCATGGTGCTGGGCAGCAAAACGGAGGGGGTCTTGCGGCGTGCACCGGTGCCGGTGCTCGTCGCCCCCACGGTGGCGCCGGTCCCGTAGCGGGGAAGCGAGCGCTCCAGCGCCGAATGCGCTGGGCGTGTCCGGTCAACGCATCCTGCTCGTCGACGACGAAGCGCAAATCGGCGAGGTCCTCAGCAAATATCTCGAGCGCGAGGGGTACGCCACCACGGTGGCCGTCACGGCGGCGGAGGCGCTCTCCACGGCGGAGAGCCAGCGCCCCGATCTGCTGATTCTGGACTTGAATCTTCCCGACGGTAGCGGGTTGGACGTCTTCCGCACGCTGACCGCGGCGGAGCCGCTCCCGACGATCATGCTCACCGCGCGCTCGGACGAGATCGACCGCGTGGTTGGACTCGAGCTCGGCGCCGACGACTACATCACCAAGCCATTCTCCCCGCGTGAGGTGGTGGCGCGCGTGCGCGCGGTGCTGCGCCGCTCCTTGGGAGAGCACGAAGAGCGGGCCGTCAAAGTACTGCGCGTGCGCGACCTGACGATCGACGCACAGGCGCACGAAGTGCGCATCGGCGAGCGCGTGGTGACACTGACGCCCTCGGAGTTTCGCATCGTCGTCGCCTTGGCAACCAACGCCGGTCAGGTGCTGACGCGCTCGCAGTTGTTGGACGCGCTGCACGACGACGGTTCCATTTACGAGCGGACGCTCGACCGCCACATCAATAACTTGAGGAAGAAGATCGAACCCGATCCCGAGAACCCGACCTACGTCGTCACGGTTTTCGGAGTCGGCTACAAGATGCGGAAAGACTAGATGGAAAGCCTGCTCCACGCCATCGATAGCGCGCTGCTCGGGCGCTGGACCGACGCCAAGGACGATCTGCGACGCTTGGGAGATCCGGCCTTGGACGGGGTGGCGCGGCGGCTGTTGGAGTTGGTGAGTCAGCTCGAGCGGGCGGAGGCGGCGCGCACGCGTCATCTCGCGACGTTGCGGCACGAAATCGGAAATCCGTTGGCGATCGCGCAGGCCAATGTCGAGGGCATGCTGGACGGGGTGCTGGAACGCTCCGACGAGCGGCTGCTGGGAATCCAGGAGGCTATCGAGGCCGCGGGCGCCCTCGCCAACGACTTGCCGCGCGCGCCGCGAGAGATCGGTGAGGCACCCCCGATCCGCATCGACACCTTCAACGTCTGCGCGCTGATCGCCGCGGAGGCCGCCTCTGCGCGCGGCTTGGCGGTCTCCAAAGGCGTCGAGCTCGTCTATCTTGCCTGCGGCAAGCATTACAACGAGTGCACGATGTACCGCGGCGATCCCACGCGCGTGGGGCAGATCTTGCGCAACGTGATGATCAACGCCGTGCGCTACACGCCGCCGGGAGGACGGGTGGAGATGCGCTGCGACCGTCCCGATGGCGAGCTAACCGTGGTCATCAGCGATTCGGGGCCAGGCATCGGCTCCGCGGAACTCCCGCATGTATTCGAGGCCGGCTTCCGTGGCAGCGAGGCGCAACGCCGGGTCCCGGGTTCAGGCTTGGGACTGGCGGTGGTCGATCAATTGCTCCGGCGCATCGGCGGCAACGCGCGGGTGGAGTCGATCGAGGGCAGCGGCACGACCTTCGTCATCAACCTGCCCGCCGCGGAACTCTAGGAGGCGGCGCGCAAGCGCAGGCTATTCGTCGCGACGCGAAAGGCCGAGAACGTCGCCAGATAGGGATCTCGATCGAGTGCATGGGCCTGAACGGCCTCGCTGGAGTCGGCGATCTTGGCATCGACGCGGACGTGGAAGAGGCTGCTGCTCGCGCGCGGGCGCCCAGCCGGCTCGAGCGTGACGCAGCAGGCGGCCAGCGCGACACAGTGCCGCCCCAAGCGCCCCGCTTGATCGCGCACCAGACGCTCGAGCGACGCGGATCGATCGATGAGGCGGAACGAGATGACGATCGGGTAGTTCATCGCGGGACACACCTCCCACGCTGATCGTAACCCGCAGCTTTGTACCTGGTTAGGAAGCGCTGGGGAACGTTTAATGCTGCAGCTCTTCGCGTTTACGGGCCTCGCCGGCGCGATAGGCTTCCTCCATGCGCCGCGCGATGTCGCGCAACAACGTGCGTGCGGTGGCCTTGGCGATGCGGTGTCCCAGGGCCGCGTCGAAGGCACGCCCAGGGGCTCCGAAGGGAGGCTCGTAGGAGCCCTCCAACACCAGCCGGCAGGTACCGTAATCCTCGCTGCCTTTGATGGAGATGCGCCCGTCGAACGACGGATAGATGCCTTCGCGCGGCGTCCAGCTGATGCTCCAGACCTCGCTCTCGTGGCTGGGGTCGGTGAGCGGCGCGCAGCGTACGGTCACGGTGTGCGTCAAACCTGGACCGCCGCTGTCGCCGGGCAAAGGAACCCGCAACTCCAGAGCGCTGCTGGCGGAGGAGTCCGTCGGCAGCACTTGCGCCAAGTACCCGTGTGCGTGGGCCAGCGGGCAGGCGACAAAGACGCGTTCGCGTATCTCGCTCATGGGAAGATGATCGCCCGGATGGGGGAAGGCGTCAAGAACCATGCCTTCACCGGTCCTTCCCGCTCAATTCTCGCTGGCGAGGGATGCTCCAACGATGGCGCATGTTTTCTATGAGAGCGAGGTAGCTTGCGCGCCCGAGGAGGTTGCGGACCGCTTACGGGACGCCCTCGCCCCCGGGGAGCCCGATCAGCCCGGCACGTGGTACGAGCTGGACGTTCCCTTTGAGGACCTGCATCTGCCACGCTTGGGCCGCTTCACCCGCAAGGTGCTGATGAACCTGGGAGAACCCGAGCAACGCACCCACGCCACCCTGGTGCCGATCAGGTGGCGCGTCACCGATAGCCGCGCCTTTCCCGAATTTCACGGTTGGATCGAGGTGGTTCCGCTCTCGTCGACGCACGCGAAGCTGGCGATCTTGGGCGATTACACACCGCCGCTGGGTCCGCTTGGACTCATGATCGACCGCGTGGGTGGCAATGCGGTAGCCGAAATAACCGTGCGCCGCCTGCTGCAGCGGCTACGTCTGGTGCTGGAGGCGGGGACGCGGCGACGCGGCTGAGTCGCGTGAGACCCGGGTCGCTGTGAGCCCGGGCGGGGCGGACGTACGATGGCGCCATGATCGAACTCGATGTTCGCCCGCTTCCGCCGGGCCGCAAGCACACCACTATCTTCGAGAAGTACGAAGCGCTCGCGCTCGGCGACACGCTGCGTATCATCAATGACCACGATCCGCGCCCATTGCGGTTCGAACTCGACCACGATTATCCCAACACGTTCTCGTGGGAGTACGCCGCCAAGGGTCCCGACGTTTGGCTAGTCGACATCAAGAAGACCACGGCTCTGGGCGAGCGCGTCGCGGACTGATCGGCGTGGAACCGAAAGTCCTGGACGTCCGCCCCTACCACGAACGTGGTGAGGAGCCGTATCAGGCGATCATGGACGCCGTTGACTCCCTCGCAGCGGGGCAGAGCCTGCTCCTCATCAATACATTCGAACCCACACCGCTCTACCGCGTGATGGATCGCAAGGGTTTCGACCATGAGTGCACGCGCGTAACGGACGGAGAGTTTCATATCCGCTTCGCGCCTAGATCATGATCTCGTCGGGTGAAAGCGTCAGCGATCCGGCGGGGAGCGGTGGGCTCCTCGCCGTTTCGTTGGCGTTCTTCCTGTGCGGCTGCATCGCGCTGATCGTGCACGGTGCCTCGCTGCTCACGCTGCACGCCTTCGCGGCATTCACCGTCATGGCCGTGGTCGGCGCCTCCAATCAGCTCGTTCCGGTACTGACGGGGGCGCGGCCGGCTCCGGCGCGCAACGTGATCGTCCTCTCGGCGCCGCTGGTGTTGGGCTTTATCTTCCTGCTGGGTGGCTTCGCAGGCTTTCACGGGCTCTTCTCGATCGCCGCGCCACTGCTCTTCGTGGGCGTGACGGCGTGGTCGATCTGGACGATCAACCGCATCCGGACGGCGCCGCTGGAGGCGCAGACGCGCGCGGCGGTGGTCACGGCGACGGTGGCCTTCATTGCCGCGGCTACGCTCGGGGCGATCATGGCACTGGCACTGGACGGCCGCCTTCCGGCTGCGCTGCTGTTGCTGGCACCGGCGCATGCGTCGCTGGTGATCATCGCCTTCGCCAGCACCTTCGTCTTCGCCGTCTCGTACCGTTTCGTGCCGATGTTCTCGCTGGCGCACACCACCGAGGGGCGCTGGACGCGCAGCGCGCAGTGGACGATCGCCGTGGCCGGCGTCGTTGGCGCGCTGATCTTCCTCAGCGCCTGGTACATGCGCGCGGCCGCCGTGATCGCGCTCGTCTCGGTGATCGCGGCGGTCGTCGTGCACGTGCAGACGCTGAAGAAGCGCATGCGCAAGAAGATCGACGTGAGCCTGCGCTACGCGTCGGCAGCCTGGGTCTTCGCGTTCTTGGCAGCCTGCTGCACGCTGCTTGCCACGTGGCATCCGGACAAGGCTCCGGCGGCCGTTGCGTTCGCGATCCTCGGGTGGCTCTCGCTCTCGATTCTGGGCTACTCGTACAAAGTGGTGGGTTTCCTGGCGTGGGAGTACGCCCGGCGCAAGCACCCGACCGCTAAGCTGCCGGCGCTGGGAAATGCCGTGCCGGAGCGTGCGTCGAACATCAGCCTCGGGCTGCTGATCGCCGGGACGGTGGGCGCCGCCCTCTCGATGGCGATCGCTCCTCAGGCGCTGCGAGCGGCAGCCGCGATTTATGCGGTGGGCGGTTTCGGAGCCGTGGCCGTCCTCACGCAACTAGGATGGCGTTACGTTGGGTTGAAAGCATGAACGAGATTCAATTGGACAATCGCGGGCTCCATCCACCGGAGCCGATGATCCGCATTCTGGAAGCGCTCGACAACATGAACGGTCCGGGCAAGCTCACGGCCATCATGGAGCGCCAGCCGCGTTTCCTGTTCCCCGAGCTGGAGACGCGCGGACTGCGCTACACTTGCGAGCCGAATGGAGAAGGGTACTTGCTGACCGTGGAGCGAGACGCATGAGCGCCGAGATGACTCCGCTGCACGAGGAAGTGCTGCAGCAGCTGACCTCGGTGATCGATCCCGAGCTCGGCATCGACATCGTGAACTTGGGCCTGATCTACGGGATCGGCGTCGAGGATACCACTGGCCACGTCGACATCGTGATGACCCTGACCGTGCCCGGCTGCCCGATGCACGACACCATCAAGATGGATGTCGAGCGGGCCGTAACCTCGGTGCCGTGGGTCAGCGACGTCAACGTGAAGGTGACGTTCGAGCCGCCGTGGTCACCCGAGCGGATGAGCGAGGAAGCCCATCGCCAGCTCGGTCGCTGAGTCTGCGGCGCCGAGAGGAGCGCGGCCCGCGCGGCGGAACCACCAGGGCGTGATCGCGCACCAGATCGACGTTCGCTCCATCCCTACCTGGTTGCGACACCGGGAGATCTTCGCGGCGTTCGATGGTTTGCGTCCGGGCGAGGAGTTGCAGCTCTCCACCGATCACGAGCCGCGCCCACTGCGCTACGAGTTCGACCGGCAACGCGAGGGACGTTTCGTCTGGCTGCAGCGTCAGCGCGGCGACGACGATTGGGTGGTGACGATCCGGCGCATCGACTCCGAGGGCCGTGACGGCAGCCTGGAGGACTTCTTCGGCCGCTGTGCGGCATTGGAAGGCAGCAGCGATCAGACGCGCGGCGCGTTCATCGCCGCGGCTCAGGAACGCTCCATTCCGCATCGTGAGGCGCTCAACGAGCAGGGCTCGCAGTGGCCCTATTTGGGCTTCGTGCGCGAGGGGACGCTGGGCATGATCGCGGGCTCGGCCAACGGCCGCGAGCGTCTGCTCTTCGAGTTTCTGCCCTTCGAGACGTTCGGTGAGATCACGCTGGTAGACGGCGGTACGATGCTGGGGCGGGTGGCACCGCCCTTTGGTGCCGCGCGCATCGTGGCCGTGCCGCGCAATGTCGTGCTCAAGCAGATGGAGAGCGACATCGCCCTGGTGCGATCGATCGCATTGCTGTGCGCCCAGCGCGGGCGGACGTTGGCCGAGCGCCTAGAGTTTCTGGCGGGGCGTTCCACCGTCGAGCGCGTGGCGCGCGCCCTGCTGCCGTATGCACCGCCGGACCAGGGCTTGGCACCCGTGCTCTCGTCGGCGCGGCGCATGAGTCAGAGCCAGCTCGCCGTGGCAGCGGGCACGGTCCGGGAGGTCGCCGCCCGCGCGCTCTTCGAGTTGGAGAACGCCGGAGCCATCGAGTTGGAGGGCGGACGCATCGCGCGCATCGATCGCGCGAAGCTCTCCTCGTTTCTCTAGCGGCGCGGATCCTCATGGCCAAGAGATCAGAGATCGCGCAGGCGGCGCAGCGTGGGGTCGTCACGGTAGACATCCAGCAGGTGCTGCGTGCGCACGTCTCCGAGGGCGATCGGCGCTGACTCGCTGGGCCTGATCTCGCCGCGCGCCGAGACGAACACGTAGCCTCTGCCCTCGCTCATGGCCGGGACCGCGAAGAGCGCGGAGGCCGCCTTGGCCGGGCGCGCCGCTTGATCCATGGACTCCAGTCGCCGGGCCGCATAGTGCGCGTAGTCCGGCGCCTCCCACACGCGCAGGTCGAACGGTGCGTTCAGCCAGAGGGCGAAGAGGGTTGCGCAGGCAGCCTCGGTCTGTTCTGCGTTGAGACCGTCTTGCGCCGCCGCGTGCAACGGCGCAAGCACGAAGCGGACGTTCCAGAGGGAGATGCCCAGCGGCGGCAGCAGCGCGGCGAGCTCGCGCAGTTGGCCGAGATTGCGTAGCGTGAGCAGCGTCTCGGCGTGCAGTTCGAAACCTGCCGCGCGTGCCGCTAGGGCCGTGCGCAGATCGGCTTGCGGGGTGTCGACCGGTACGGCTAGACGCGTGCAGCCCGCTGCGTAGAGGCGGCGCAGGCTCTCCGCACCCGGCGCTCCAGCGGCGCGAGTCGAGACGATCGAGCGCAGGCCCAGCGCCGACGCCGCGGCGATGATTTCGCAGAGATCGGTACGCGCGAAGGCGTCGCCGGTGATACAGAGCAGGGGACTGCCGCAGCGCGCGACGTCGGCGATGAATGCTTTGGCCTGCGCCGTCGTCAGCGCGTCCGCCGGACTCATGCCCGAGCGCGCCACTTCCCAGGCGATGACGCGTGGAGCGTCGGCGTAGGTGACGTCAATGGGGGGTCGGATCACCACGTGCTCAAGCAAACCGCAGCCGTGAGAATGGCTGAGGAGCGGTGCGTGAAGAGGGAGTGAAGTCTGCGCTCAGCCGCGCTTGGCGACGAGATCCTCTAATGCGTTGCGGAGCACGACGGCCTGATTGTGCTCTTCGTCCTTCGCACCGTAGACGAGGGTTAGGCGCTCGTGGCCGTGCGCGGCCTTGAGCAGTTCGGTCAAGCGCGCGTATTGATCGGGTGAGGCCAGCTCTCTGCGGTAGCGCTCGCAGAAGCCTTTCCAGCGCGCGGGCTCGTGGTTGAACCACTGACGCAGTGTGCTGCTGGGGCCCAGTTCGCGCATCCAAAGATCGAGCGCTAGCTCGCTTTTGGTTTTACCGCGAGGCCAGAGCCGATCCACGAGCACGCGGAAACCGTCGTGTGGGGCGGGCTCCTCGTAGGCTCGCTTGATAACGATGTTCACGGTAACGCATCATTCCGCTCCGTTCCCGGAAAGTCCCGCGCGCGCAATCCGTGCCCTGCGCCCGTTCGTACAACATCACGGACGGCGCGCGGGAATGCGAACTCCGCCGCCTGGGATTTGCACTACATCAACGATACGAGGAGAGTATGATCAAGTTTGGCAGATGGCCGCTGGCCGCGCTCGCGGGGGCGCTGGCGCTCTCGCTGACCCTGCCGGCCCTGGCGGCCCCCACCGCTCGCTTCAGCAGCGACGGGTCGTACACCGGCAGCCCGAATCTGGCGCTGACGCTCTCGATGATCGAGGCGGGCGGCGGCCCCGCGGCCTACAAGACCACCACGCTCGTGGGCGTGCTGGCGGGCCCGAAGGCCGGTGCGGAAGTGGCGAAGCTGCAGCAGCAGTTCGGTAAGGACAACGTCGCGCAGTTCATCAAGACGTTCGACTTCGTGGTGGGCGACTCGCTGAAGATCGTCACCGCGAAGAAGATCGCGCTGCCCAAGACGGCGGACCCAGCGCCCTCCAACGGTAAGGCTCTGGCAGCGGCTCTCTACAAGGCCGGCGTGAGCGCTCAGGGGTCGTACAACGTCGAATACATGCTGGACGATCTCGTGAGCCATCCGATCCACGTGCAAGTCATGGACGACATCGACGCCAAGTACGGCGCCAAGGCCGATGCCGAGTACCACGTCATCCTGCTGCAAGTGATGAAGGATCTCAAAGCCGTCTACGGCCTCTAGACTCGCACCGGCGAGCAGGGGGCGACGGACCCCTCCGACGTAACCTGCGCACAGCGCAACGTTAGCCGGAGGGGTTCGTTCTCTTGGTGCTTACCGTCGCAACTTGGAACGTCAACGGCCTGCGCGCGCGCATGGCGCTGATCGAGCGCTTCCTCTCCGAACGCGAGCCCGACGTGCTGTGCCTGCAGGAGACCAAGATCGGCACCGGACTCTTCCCGTTCGGTGATTTCGCCATGTTAGGATTCCCGCACGCGCTGGCCGTCGGCAACGCGGGCTACGCAGGCGTGGCCATCGTCGCCAAGCTTCCGCTGCAGGAGCCCGTGCGCGGTCTGCCCGGCGATGACGACGGGCGTCTGGTGGGGGCGCGGTTGGAGAGCGGGGAGCGCGTCTTCAGTTGTTACGCACCCAACGGCGGAACCTATGGCAGCCCGCAGTACGCCTATAAGTTGGAGTGGTTTACCGTTTTGCGGCATTGGCTCGACGCGCACGAGCAGAAGAGCCGGCCGATCGTCCTGTGCGGCGATCTCAACGTCGCCAGGAGCGACCGTGACGTCTACGCCGGAGCACCCGTCGGCGAGACGACGCACACCAGTGTGGCCGTGCGCCGCGCCTACGAAGAGCTGCTGGAGTTTGGCTTCGATGACGCCTACCGTGCCGTCCACGGCGATCGCATCGAGTACACCTATTGGGATTACCGGGCCGGGGCGCTGCGTAAGAACGAGGGTTGGCGCATCGACGTAGCCTTGTGCACGCCGCCGCTGCGCGAACGCTTGCGCGCGTGCGAGGTAGACCACGCTGCGCGCGCGTGGCGGCAGTCCAGCGATCACGCGCCGCTATTGGCGAGGTTCGCGTGAGCGCACCGCGCGGGCCGGCGGCGGTCTTGCGCGAGCCGCGCCCGGTCGAGCAGGCGCCGCTGCAGATCGAGGAGCGGGAGGCGCCGTCTGCGGGGCCCGGTGAGGTGCTGCTGCGCGTGCGTGCCTGTGGCGTCTGCCGGACCGACCTCCACATCGCCGAGGGCGAGTTGCAGCCTCGGCGCTCCACCATCGTCCCGGGGCATCAGATCGTCGGTGACGTCGTTGCACTGGGGGAGGGTGCCCGTGCGAGCCTGGGTGCGCGGGTCGGCGTCTCCTGGCTCGGCGGCGTGGATGGGACCTGTTCGCACTGCCGCGCCGGGAGGGAGAACCTCTGCGACGCCCCGGTCTTCACGGGGTACGATCGCGACGGCGGCTATGCCGCGTACGTGACGGCCCAGGCCGGCTTCAGCGTACCGCTGCCCTCCGCGCTCGCCGACGAGCAGGCGGCGCCGCTCTTGTGTGCGGGAGTCATCGGCTTCCGCGCTCTACGCGTGGCGGGGGTGGAGCGCGGCGAGCGCGTGGGCCTGTTCGGCTTCGGCGCCTCGGCGCATCTGGCGTTGCCGGTGCTGCAGGCTTGGAACTGCGAGGTGTACGTCTCCACGCGCGGAGCCTCGCATCGAGCCCTGGCGCGGGAGCTGGGGGCCGTGTGGGTGGGCGAGGCGCAGGAGGTGCCACCGCAGGCGCTCGATCGCGCCATTACATTCGCGCCCGCGGGTGACGTGGTGCTCGCCGCGTTGCGCTCGCTGCGCAAAGGCGGCGTCGTCGCCATCAACGCGATTCACCTCGATCGCATCCCCGCGTTCGATTACGATACGCTGCTGTGGGGTGAGCGGCAGCTGCGCAGCGTGGCCAATATGACGCGCGCCGATGCGCGCGACTTCGTGGCGCTGGCGGCGCAGATCGGACTGCGGCCGCGTGTGCGCAGTCTGCCGCTGGAGCAGGCGAATGCCGCCCTCGCGCTGCTCAAGAACGACCGTGTCGACGGGGCCGCGGTGCTGATCCCGTGAGCGTCGCGGAACGCTGCGGCGGCGCCGGCGACCCAGGGGTGCGAGCGCCGCGACACGAACGCCGCTTGATGCCGCAGCCGTCGCCGCAGCGCAACTATCTGAATCTACCACTGGGCTCCAATGCCCCGGAGGAGATCAACGTCGTCGTCGAGATTCCCGAAGGCTCGCGCAATAAGTACGAGTACGACAAGGAACTGGACATCTTCCGGCTGGACCGCGTTCTGCACTCGCCGATCTACTACCCGGGCGACTACGGTTTCGCGCCGCAGACCCTGGCGCTGGATGGCGATCCGATGGACGTGCTGATTCTGGTCGCGCAGCCGACCTTCACGGGCTGTCTCGTCGTCGCGCGGCCGATCGGGCTGCTGAAGATGATCGACGGCGGGAAAGAAGACGACAAGGTCCTGGCAGTGCCGGTGGGCGAGCCCGCATTCGAGAACGTTCACAACTACACGACGATCTTTCCGCACACCATCAAACTGATCGAGCACTTCTTCGCCACGTACAAGCTCTTGGAGGGCAAGGAGACCAGCACGCACGGCTGGTCCGATGCCGCTGCGGCGCGTCGTACCGTCCAGGAGTCCGCGGACCGCTTCCGCGAGCACCGGACGGCCGCGCCGCTGCGCTGATCTCGGAGCCCTAGAAGGGAGGCACGCCACGCCGACCACCGATACCTTCGATCGCCCGCTGCGGGACCTGCGGATCTCCGTCACGGATCGCTGCAACTTCCGGTGCGTCTACTGCATGCCTAAAGCGCTCTTTGGGCCGGATTTCCAGTTCTTGCCGCACCGTGAGGTACTGACGTTCGAAGAGATCGCACGTCTGGCGCGGATCTTCGTGGGGCTAGGCGTGGAGAAACTGCGCCTGACCGGCGGCGAACCGCTGGTGCGCCGGGACCTCGAACGCCTGGTGGCATTGCTGGCGCAGATCGACGGCGTGCGCGACATCACGCTCACGACGAACGGTTCGCTGCTGGCGAAGAAGGCCCAGGCCCTGGCGCAGGCGGGGCTGCGCCGCATCACCGTCAGCTTAGACTCGATGGACGATGCCGTCTTCCGCTCCATGAACGACGTCGACTTCCCCGTCGGCAAAGTGTTGGAGGGGATTGAGGCGGCGCGGGCGGCGGGTCTCGCGCCCATTAAGATCAACATGGTGGTCAAGCGCGGACTCAACGAAGACTCCATCGTGGGGATGGCGCGTCATTTCCGCGGTACCGGCATGATCCTGCGCTTCATCGAGTTCATGGACGTGGGGAATACCAACGGCTGGCGTATGGACGACGTGGTGCCCGCGGCCGAGATCGTGCAGACGGTGAACGCCGTCTACCCGCTGGAGCCGGTCGATCCGAACTACCGCGGCGAGGTGGCGCGCCGTTATCGCTACCGCGACGGCGCGGGAGAGATCGGTATCATCTCCTCGGTCACGCAGCCGTTCTGCCGGAATTGCACGCGCGCACGCCTGTCGGCCGAGGGCTCGCTGTACACCTGCCTGTTCGCGACCCACGGTCATGACTTGAAGGCGTTGCTGCGCGGCGACGCCGACGATGCGGCGATTGCGCAGCGCGTGGCGTCGGTCTGGCAAGTGCGCAACGATCGTTACTCGGAGCTGCGGACCTCGCTCACGCCCGGTACGCCGAAGGTAGAGATGTCCCACATCGGCGGCTAGCGTCCCGAGCCACACCCGGCGCGGCTCGGGACGCGCGCGCTGTGGGCTTTAGTTGATGGGCACTTTGGTGCTTTGCACCACGTGCTCCGGCTTCACCGAGATGCTGAGTAAGCCGTTCTCGAAGTGAGCCGTGACCGATTTGGGATCCAGGGTGCTGGGGAACGAGAAACTCCGCGTGAAGCCGCCCTGGCGGATCTCGCGGCGATGGTAGTTTTTCTGCTCCTCCTCGGTCTTGGCTTCGAACTTTCCGGCGAGGGTGAGCATGTCGCCGATGACTTCCACGGTGAGGTCTTCACGCTTGTAGCCTGGCACCGCGGCCTCGACGACGTACGCATCGTCTTTCTCGTAGATGTTCACCGCCACGCCGTCACCCGTCGCGGTGACGGTGGTGCTGGGCCAGGTTGAGCCCAGCATGGCGTCCATCATGCGGCGCATGCGGTTGAATCCGCCCAGTGGTCCCTCCTCGAAGATGTCGAAGAAGCGATCGATCGGCGTTGCGACGAGCGATGACTCTTTCGGTAGTGTGGGTGCAGCCATGGTTTCCTCCGCTAGAACACGGGAGTCGTGTGTCCGTAGAGGCATCCTACCCGGCGCGTTTGAACGCGATACGAAGAAGCCGCGCGCGATCCGGTAAAGCGGGCTGCGCCTCGGTTGCTCGTGCTAGTCGCAGGCCTCGCCGCAACTCTCACACTCCACTTCGATCGTGGCATGCTCCACCTTGAAGCGCCGCGCCAGCAGTGACTTCAGCAACGTTACCGTGCTCGGGCTCGTGGCCAGCGCGGCCTCCGGCACGCGCACGTGGAAGCTCGCGGCCAGGGCGCCCTCGTTGAGACACCAGACATGCAGATCATGAACGTCGCTGATGTAGGGCAACGCGCTGAGCGTGCGGCGCAGGCTCTCGAGATCGAACTCCCGCGGCACCCCCTCCATGAGCACGTTGACGGAGTCGCGCACGACGCCCCAAGCCGAGAGAGCGACTAGGACGCCGATGATCAGCGAGATGACCGCGTCCGCCCGTAGCCAGCCCGTGAGCAGGATGGTCACGCCCGCGACGATGACGCCGAACGAGGCCAGCGCGTCGCCGAGAACGTGCAGGATGACCGCGCGCCGGTTCAGTGATTCGTCGTGACGGCGCACGAGGTGCCACGAGAGCGCAAGGTTGGCGGCTAGAGCGACGGCGGCCACGACGAGCATGGTGCGCTCGTCGACTGCCGCGGGCGCACGCAGGTGGCGGATGCTCTCGATCCATACCATGGCGACGATCGCGAAGAGGGCGCTGCCGTTGGCGAGCGCCGCGAGAACCTTGGAGCGTCCGTAGCCAAAGGTCAGGTGGTGATCGGCGGGGCGTCCCGCAAGCCAGGCCGCCCACAGTGCCAACGCCGCCGACGCGGCGTCGGTGGCCATGTGCGCCGCGTCGGCGAACAACGCGACGCTCCCCGAGAGGATGCCGCCTCCAACTTCCAGCGCAAGGATCGCTAGCATCACCGCGAGTGCGGCTCCCAGATCACGGACCTCGCCGTGGCCGTCGTGCATGCTGATGCGTTCGCAGGTCGATGAAGCAGCCCTGTGCGCGACGGGGGAGCGCGGCACACGGCGGCCTAAAAAGGGCCCATGCTTACTCGCTTCGACCACGTCGCGATCGCCGTTCCGGACCTGGATGCGGCCGTCGCCGCCTATCGCGGCTTCGGCTTCGACGTTCGCCCCGGCGGCCGCCATCCGGGACTGGGCACGGAGAACGCGATCATCCGCTTTGGACTCACGTACGTCGAGCTGCTCTCCGTCTGCGACGAACAAGAGGCGTTGAGCAGCGGCGAGAGCGGACGCGTTCTCGTCGAGCACCTGCGGCGCGGGGGCGGGTTGGCGGGCTTCGTCGTGGCCGGCATCGAGATCAACGCCCAAGGCGCCGGCTTACGCAAGCTCGGGCTACAGGCGGAGTTGCTGCACATGTCGCGCGCCCGCCCGGACGGTTCGTCGTTCGCGTGGCGCATCGTCGCGCCGGCAAACGTGCAGTGGTGCCGGCCCTGGCCTTTTCTGATCGAGTGGGAGACCACGGATGCGCAACGGCTCGAACGGGAACCTGCCGGCATTCACGCCAACGGCGCCTGCGGCGTCGCGGCGGTGACCGTGGCCGTGCGCGACTTGGAAGCCACGCTGCCGATCTACCGGGAGGCCCTGGCGCTGGCTGATGCCGGCTCGCTGACGCGTCCGGAGTTGCGCGCCTACGGCCGCCGCTTCGTTGCCGGCGATACCGACATCCAACTCCTCGCAGCCGATGGTGAGGGTGCGCTCACGCGGCGGATCGAGGAACACGGCGAGGGGCCCTTCGAGCTCGCGCTGCGCTTCCAGCCGCGGACTGCCGCCTACTCTTCCGCCGTTACGCCGGCGGCAGGGTGATAGAGTGCCGCCCAGAGCGCGAAGAACGCGATCAGGAGCCCCGTCCAGAAGACGATCCACGTGACGGCGGCGCTGGGTGTGGCGACGAAGCGCTCGATCAGCGTGGCCGCCAGGAGAAAGACACCCATCGTGAGCGTGGTGTTGGCATGCCAAGGATGGTAGTCCAGGCTGCGGGACCAGAGCGAGAGCGCGATGACGATGAGTCCCGCGCTCGAGCCCAGCCACGTCCACGCGGGAGCCAGGACCAGGTGCTGGTCGAGGACGGAGGCGTAGACGAGCAGCAGCCCGAGGATCGTGCGCGCGATGTTGGAGGCCATCGGATGACTCCTTACTCCGCCGGTGCGCGCGCCGGGCCGCCGGCGTGGGTGGCGACGGCGACGCGCCTGCCGATCGTCAGCAGGTCGTAGGCGAGGATGAGGTACCCGGCGGTGAAGACGATGCCGAAGATCAGCCGCATTCCCATGCCTTCGAGGAACCACGGTGAGGACGACGCCGAGACGAACGCGTTGAAGGTCGATCCGCCAATCGCGCGCTCGTAGAACGCTTGCGCCATGCCCGCCAGCATCAGTGCGCCGCCCATGCCGATCATGCCGCCGTTGAGCAGCGCGAAGGCCCACTTCCACGCCGCTCCGCCGAAGTAGGGAGCACGGCGGCTGCTCTGCAATGCGAGGTAGATCACCGAGATCACGCCGCAGCCGTAGGCGCCCCAGAACGCCAGATGGCCGTGTGAGGCCGTCCACTGCGTACCGTGGGCGAAGAGGTTGATCTGCGGCAACGTGATCATGAAACCCCAAACACCCGCGCCGATGAAGTTGCCGAACGCCTCGGCCATCATCCAATAGAAGGCCGGCTCGTTGGTCATCTTCATATGGTGCTCGCCGGCGTCGTAGACGGCGTGGACCACCATGCCAAGCAGCGGCAGCGGCTCGAGGGCGGAGAAGAAGCCGCCGATGCCGAGCCAGTATGCCGGTGCCCCCATCCAGAAATAGTGGTGGCCGATGCCGAGCACGCCGGTGGCTAGGACCAGCGCCACCTCGATGTAGAGCCAGGTCTCCACGATCGAGCGTGACGTCCCCATCAGCCGCATCAGCACAAGCGCCACGATCGAGCCGATCATCACCTCCCAGGTGGCCTCGACCCAGAAGTGCACGAGCCACCACCACCAGAACTGATCGACCGAGATGTTGGTAGGCGCCGGAAAGGCGATGAGGTACAGGAAGAAGAGCGGGGTGAGATTGAGGATGATCACCCAGACGACGCCGGTCGTGCGTTTGGCCGCGATCGCGGTGCCCACGACGTTGTAGACGAAGACCGCGACACCGCTGGCGACGATGATGGCCGCCCAGCGCGGCTCCTCGACGTACTTGCGCCCTTGGTTGACGAGCCAGAGTGTCCGCTCGTTGCCCGGACCGGTCTGCACGAAGACGAAGATGGCGGCCACGGCCAGCACGGTGGCGCAGAAGATCCAGAACATGAGATTGGCGAGTTTGATGCCGACGAGTTCCCTGCCGTACTCCGACGGCAGCAGCCAGAAGAGCGCCCCCATGAACGCCATCAGAATCCAGATCACGAGCACGTCGATGTGCAGGATCTTGAGGATGCTGAAGGGCAGGATCGGGAAGAGGAACTGCGGATGCACGTAGTCGATCGACGCGAGGATCCCGGCCACGACCATCACGCCGAAGAGCACGATGGCGGCGGCGAAGTATTTGAGCGCAAGGCTCTGTGATTGAGGGAAACTGAGCTGCTGCTGCATCGTCGCCCCGTCTCTCTTAGGTTCCGCCGGCGGTAGCCGTCTTGAAGCCGTAGGGGAAGCCGTTGGTCTTGACCGAGGAGACCCACTTCAAGTAGGCCACGACCGCCCGTGCCTCGGCGGGTGTGAGGTGGAGGTCCGGCATCTCACGCGTCCAGGTGGGATATTGCTGCGGATGCTCGAGAAAGGCGGCCATGGCGTCGGCGCGCGTGTGCGTTCCCGTCATCGGCATCCACAGGTGTTCCCAAGCGGGATCGAGCCAGGCCTTGGTGAGATCCGGCGCATAGTAGGCTCCGGTGCCGAACATCGTATGGCAATCCAGGCAGGCCCGGCTCTGCAGCACCAGCTTACCCTCGCGTACCAGTGCCTCAGCCTGACCGGGCGTGTAGATACGCCCGAAGAGCGGCTCCTGACCGCCGATGGTGGGCAGGTATTCGTTGCGATCGGTCACGTATTCGTAGCCGATCTGTTGATTGATCACGGTATAGGCCGGGACGTTCGCTCCGCCCGTCGAGATGACGCTCAAGGTGTCGGCCGTCAGCATCGCCAGAATGGCAAGCGTCACGATCAACGAACTGATTGCGCCGGCGCGCCAAAACAAAGGATCGCGGGCAAACATGCGCCGCGCCCGCTAGGTGAATGACGCCATCAGCGCGGACCAATCCTCGCGCGAGATGCGCAGGTCTCCTTCGGCCAGTGCCGCCAATGGCGCCTGCGCCATGTGCTCGCGCTCGCAGAGATCGGCTGCGCCGGTATCGACGTAGAGCAGTCCGGTGATCAGCTCGCCTTTGGCTCGCGCATCATGCAACGTGCGCAGCGCGGAGATGCGGTCGGTGGGATCGTAGCCCTCGTGCAACTTGCGTAACACGATATGGGCACCATCCTCCAACGCGATGTCGCGCACCGTTCCCGGTTCGTAGTCGACTTCTATCTCCGCGCGCGGTGCGAAGTAGTTGGTGTCGTGCAGCAGGACGTCGTGATCCTTGACGTAGGCGTAACTCTTGGTCGAGCCTTCGTGATCGTTGAAGGTCACGCAGGGGCTGATGACGTCGAGGAGCGCCGCTCCGCGGTGGGAGAAGGCCGCTTGCAGCAGCGGCACGAGCTGTTTGCCGTCGCCCGAGAAAGAGCGCGCCACGAAGGTGGCCCCCAGCTCGATGGCCAGCCCGCAGAGATCGACCATTTCGAACTCATTGACCTGGCCGCGCTTGAGCACGGAGCCGCGATCGGCGGTGGCTGAGAATTGGCCCTTGGTGAGGCCGTAGCAGCCGTTATCTTCCACGATGTACGTGCAGTCGAGGTTGCGGCGGATGAGATGACAGTATTGACCCAGCCCGATGCTCGCACTGTCGCCGTCGCCGCTGATGCCTAAGATCACGAGATCCCGGTTGGCGAGTTTCGCGCCGGTAGCGGCCGACGGCATCCGCCCGTGCAGACCGTTGTAGCCGTGGGCACGGTCCACGAAATAGGCCGGCGTCTTCGAGGAGCAGCCGATGCCGCTCATCTTGGCTAGGAGGTGCGGCTCGACGCCGTATTCGTAGAGCGCCTTGATCAGGTGGTTGGTGATCGAGTTGTGACCGCAGCCCGCGCACAGCGTGGAGGGGGAGCCTTTGTAGACCTCACGGGTGAGGCCGCTGGCGTTGACGTTGGGGCTGCTCTTCGGGATCGTGTCCATGCGTGCGAACCTCTGTTAGGAGGCGGCCGGAACCGCTGCGTCGGCCGCGGCGCTCTCGGCGCTGAGCAAGGGTTGGCTGACGGCGAGTGCGTGGATCGGCTCGCCGGTGTAGTGGCGCACGGAGCGCAAGCGCTCCGTCAGGTGCGCCGGCAACTCCGCGCGCAGCAGTGCGAAGAGTTGGCTGTCGCGATTCTGCTCGACGACGTAGACGCGCCGGTGGCGCGCGATGAAGGCCTCCACCTGCGGGGAGAACGGCAGGGCGCGCACGCGCAGGTAGTCGACTTCGAGCCCCTGCTGCGCGAGTAGGTCCCGGGCCTCGACCACGGCATGATGCGTGGTTCCATAGGCTAGGATGGCCACGTCGCGTCCTGCTTCGTCGGTGCTGGGGGCCGGCACCGCGCCGCGTGCCGTGTCGTACTTACGCGTGAGGCGGTCGAGGTTGTGCTGGTAGACGTCGGGGCGTTCGGAGTAGCGCGAATCCTCGTCGTGGCCGGAGCCGCGCGTAAAGTAGCCGGCGTTGGGATGCGGGGTTCCGGGAACGGTGCGATACGGGATGCCGTCACCGTCGACGTCGCGATAGCGCCCCCAGGTGGCGAGGCCGCTGAGGTCCTGCGCCGAGAGCACCTTCCCGCGATCGAACGGGTGCTCCGGATACGGCAGCGACGGCGTGAGCCAGAGATTCATTCCCAGATCGAGATCGCTCAGCACGAAGACCGGTGTCTGGAAGCGCTCCGCCAAGTCGAAGGCGTCCAGCGCAAAGGTGTAGGACTCCGCGACGGTAGCAGGTAGCAGCACGATGTGCTTGGTGTCGCCGTGTGAGAGCTGCGCGGCAAACGAGATGTCGCCTTGCATCGTACGCGTGGGCAGGCCGGTGGACGGCCCGGCACGCTGCACGTCGAAGATGACGCTTGGGATCTCCGCGTAGTAGGCAAAGCCCGCCGTTTCGGCCATGAGCGAGAGGCCCGGTCCGGAGGTGGAGGTCATGGCGCGGGCACCCGCCCAGCCTGCGCCCACCACCATGCCGATGGCGGCAAGCTCGTCCTCGGCTTGGATGATCGCCGCGCGGCGCTCTTTGGTCTGTGGATCGGTACGATAGCGATCGCAGTACTCGATGAAGGCCTCGCACAGCGAGGTCGAGGGCGTGATGGGGTACCATGCGGCCACCGTGCAGCCGCCCATCACGCAGCCCAACGCGGCGGCGCGGTTGCCGTCCATCAGGAGCAAGCCAGCGGTGCCGCCGGGGATCGGTTCGACGTGGTGGGAGTCGGCCTTGGTGAAGTGATCGCGCGCGTACTCGTATCCTAGCCGCACCGCCGCGAGATTCAACTCCAGCGCGGCCGCTTTGCGTTTGAACTGGTCGCGTACCGCGGCTTCCACTACGGCCGGATCGATCGTCAGCAACTGCGCGAGCACGCCGACGTAGATCATATTGATCAGGTATTTGCGCGGCGAGCCCTGCGGGAAGTGCTCTTTGGAGAGCTCCGTGAACGGGACCGGATAGTATGCGACGTCGTCACGGGCGGTGACGCCGTGGACCGTGAAGGAGGCGTCGTGTACGATCGCTCCACCCGGCTTGACGTCGCGGACGTCGCTCTCCCACGTGACGAGGTTGAGCGCGACGAGCACGTCGACGCCGCCGCTGCGGCACTGATAGCCCTGGGGCGAGAGGCGCACGTCGAACCACGTCGGTAGACCCTCGATGTTCGACGGAAAGATATTCTTCGGCGCAACTGGGATGCCTAAGCGCACGAGCGCGTGCGTGAGCACGAGATTCGAGGACTGACTCCCCGAGCCGTTCACCGTTGCCGCGCGAATCGTCAGATCGTTGACCATGCGGGCGAACTCCCCCGAGCGTGCGGCGCCTGTAGCGCGCCGTCGCTTGGTCTTCGGGATGAGTCGACGAATCGCCTCGCGCGGATGCGGCGCGGCAGCGGCGGCTTCGCTCCCCGGTGTGGCCGAGCCGCGGGGCCGTGGCGGGGCCGCGGCGAAAGCGCACGCATGAACCGTTCGGCACTGATCGCTGGGCTGGCCGCCACGGGCGGGCTGGCCACGTTGCCGCCGCCGGCGCGCGCGGGGCGGCGCCCCGACGTCGTGCTGAGCGCCGAAGAGAGTTCGTGGGAGGTGCGCCCGGGCTTGATCTCGCGCACGCGTTCCTACGGCGGGATGGTTCCCGGTAAGCTGTTGCGGATGCGCGAGGGGGAGCGCGTCTTGGTGGAGTTGCGTAACCGCACGCGTGAGGCACAGACGATCTCTTGGCATGGCCTGGTCGTGCCCGACACGGTGGATGGTTTGCGTACGCCCGCCGTCGCACCGGGAGCCTCGCGGCTCTACGAGTTCACGGCGACGCCGGCCGGTACCAGGCTCTACCACTCCGTGCAGGGCGGCGGAATGTTTACGGGCCTCTGCGGTCCCCTCATCGTCGACGCACGCGACGAACGGGGCAATTACGATCGTGAGGAAGTGCTGCTGCTGCACGAGTTCGATCCGCAGATTCCCACCAGGGGCAGCATGATGGACGAACGTCCGCCGGGGTCGCCGGCGCTCTCGGCGCCCGCCATGGGCATGGATGGCATGAACAGCATGGGCACGATGAGTGGCATGGGCGACATGGGCGGCTTGCTCATGTACGATGCCACCTATGCCGCGTACGCGATCAACGGCAAGGCGCTCGGCGCCGGCGAGCCGCTCCGCGTGAAGCGCGGCGAGCGCGTGCGCTTGCGCATCATCAACGCCAGCGCCACCATCACGCATCGCTTGGCGCTGCCCGGGCATCGCTTCCTGGTCACGCATTTGGACGGCAACGCCGTTCCCTCGCCGCGCAGCGTGGATGCGGTGGAGCTGGGACCGGGGGAACGCGTCGACGCACTGGTCACGATGGAGACGCCCGGTATCTGGATCCTGGGAAGCACGGTGCAGGAGGCACGCAGCAACGGCTTGGGCATCGTCGTGGCCTACGCCGGAGAACGCGGCGAGCCGCAGTGGCGTGAAGCGGCGCGTGAGCCGTTTCGCTATACCGATTTCGGGTCCGCCGCCGCGGCCGGCGCGCACGTGGAAGGCGTCTACGATCTCGTGTTGCGCCAGTCGCCCGAGGGGCACAACGCGTGGAGCATCAACGGCCGGCGCTATCCGCGCACGCTGCCGATCTATGTGCGGCAAGGCAAGACGTTCCTCTTACGCTTCTCCAATCTCTCGATGATGGAGCATCCGATGCACGTGCTGGGCAACGGCTTCGAGCTTGCGATGGTGGACGGCGCCCCCACCTCCGGCATCCGTAAGGACACGGTTGTGGTACGGCCGATGATGGGGCGGGTCGACGTCCTCTTTCATGCCGACAACCCCGACGGTGGGGCGTATCTTTTGATGTGCCATAACTGGCAGCACATGGAGGGCGGGATGGCCTGCGCGGTCGAGTACGTGTGACGGGCGGCGGCGTGGCCGGCGCACGCGGTTCTAGGAGGAGCTGCCCGAGCCGTCCGGCTGATCGGAGCGCAGCAATCCGTCGTAGCGGTGGAGATACGGATAGGCCAGGTTTTGATCGACGCTGACCTTCTGTCCATCGGAGAGCCAGACGCCGTCGTCGTCGATCCGCGTCACCGTCACGCTGCCGAACTTGGCGCCGGGCACGATCGTGATGATGCCGCGGAACCCCGGCGCGATCTGCACGGTCGCCGAGCGTAGGCCGTTCTGGGTCGCGATTTGCAGGACGGCAAAAGGCGGAGGATCGGCAGCGAGACAGAGGCTCGCCGATTGGGCGAGGATGACGGCGGTGACCAAGATCACGCGAACCGTGCGCATCGCTTCCCCTTTGGTTTTCGGCAGCTGTGCCGCAAGCATAACGCGCTGCAGCAGCGGCAGCATGGGGCCACCGCCCCGCTGCTGTGAGTACTCTTGAGAGCAGCGGGGTTGAGACGCTCGGAGGATTGCGTCTTAGGCTTTGAAGACCGCGGGGACGATGCGCGTGAGGCTGCCGCCGCCGACCGCCACGATGAAGACTTTCAAGGCATCACCGATCACAAACGGCGCGACGCCCATGAGGAAGGCCTTGTCGACACCGACGAAGTGTGAGAGCCAGAGCGCCCCCAGCGAGAAGACCACGAGTTCGCCCGCGATCGTGGCGATGGCACGCCCGATCACGTGGTCGACCAATCCCAGCTCGAACAGCGAGCCGATGACGTAGGCCGCCAGCGGGAACGACCACAGGTAGCCCGCGGTGGGGCCGATCAGCGCGAGGAACCCGGGCACGCCGCTGGGCGCGAAGGCATGGAGGCCGGTGGCGCCCTCGGCCAAGTACAGGAACATCGCCGAGAGCGCGCGCCGCTTGCCTAAGAGCGCGACGACGATCGGCAGGGCCAGGGTCTGGCCGGTGATCGGAACGGGGCTGAAAGGAACGTGCACGGCCACGTGGGCGCCGAGCACCATCAGGAGCGAGCCGGCGACGACCAGCGCGGCGTTGACGGCGCGCAAGCGTGCCGCGGGGAGTGTACGGGCGGGCGTTTGACTCATCACGGCGAGCTGGTTTCGTATCGTATGGGGGGGCGCCCTGCAGAGTGTGGGACCAGTGCGATCAGCAGCGCGGCGAGCGCGAGCGCACCCGCGGAGAGCAGCAGCGGAACGCGGAAGTCGCCCAGATGTTGGGCGATCGGTCCCGCGATCAGCGGTCCGACGATCTGTCCGATCGCGAAGATGAACGTAAGCCAGCCCAGCCCTCGCGCCCCATCGCGCGGATCGAGATCGATGTACATGACCGTCGAGAGCGGGCCCGAAGTCGGGAAGCAGGCGCCGAAGAGAAAGGCCGCGAGAATCGGCAGCGGCAACGGCCCCAGCGCAAAGACCACCGTGGCAAGCGCCTCCAGCACTTGAAAGAAGATCAGCCCTAAGCGCGCTCCCATGCGCCGCGCAAAGACTCCGGAGAGCCAGGGACCGATCGTGGCCCCCGCACCGACGGCAAGCCATGCTCCCGAAGCCGCGGCGCGCGATTCGCCGCGTTCAACGAGATAGAGCACGGCGAAGGTGGCGAAGACGACGTAACCAACGCCTTGCAAAAAATATGAGGCGTCCACCAGGCGCAGCGGCAGACCGCCGGTGATGGAGATGCCGGAGGCGGCGCGCGAGGCGATGGGCGGAATGAGCCGCCACGCGATTGCCGTCGCCGCCAATGACGCCAGCGCGATCGCGTACCAGCCGCGTTCCCAGGGGCCGTGAGCGACGATCGGCGCCAGGAGACCGGCGCCGAAGAAGATCCCGATACCGATGCCGCCAAACGCGATCATCGCGAGGCCCTGTTCCAGCGTTTCGAAGAGCAGGATGCCGACGCTCACGAAGATCACCGCGCTCTCGATCCCGGCGGCAAAGCGCGTGAGCACGAGCCAAGCCAGCGCGCCGTTAGAGGCGGTGAGTGCAAGCGTCAAGGCGAGCGTCAGCAGTCCCAGCAGCGCCACGCGCCGCTCGTTGAAGCGCGCGCACAGGTAGGCCGCGACCAGCGCGCCCGCGAGATATCCGATGAAGTTGGCGGCGGCGATCCAGGCCGCGGCGAGCGCGCTGAGGTGGAGTTGCTCCACCATCGGCGGCAGCAGTTGCGTATAAGCGAACCGCCCGAGCCCCATTGCCGCCGCCAGGGCCACGACCGCGCCGGCGAGGGCGCCGGCGGGATTGCGTTCGCGGTGGCTCAGCCGCCGAGCCTCAGCAAGTTGCGCAGCGCGACACTCCACTGCTCGCGCCCGGGAACGGCGATCGCGCGCTTGGGTGCAACCACGCCCCCGGGGTTGCCGACCGCCTTCAGAACGTTGGCCGCGGTGGCGCGGCTGGCATAGCCGTCGAGCGAGCGTGCGAGGATGCGGCGATCCCGGCCGATCACGAATGTCGCCGGCTTGGCGACGCCGCCGCCCTCGAGCGGGTTGAGCAGGCCCCAGCCCTTGATGGTGGTCCGGTCGACGTCGCACAGCAGCGTCGAGGTGAGGCCGAGGCGCCGGCGTAACGCCTGCGAGCGCTGGGGTTGATCGGAGGAGAGAAACGCGAGACCGAAGCCGATCTCGTCGAAGCGCGCCGCCAGCTCGCGGTACTCCGTCAACTGACGGAGGCAGAACGGTCAGTACGCGCCGCGGTAGAAGACCAGGATGAGCGGGCGGCCGGACGTGAGTTCACCCAAGGTAACCGGAGCGCCGGTGTGGTCGAGGACTTGGAAGTCGGGTGCGATGCTCCCAACGGCGGGGATCGCGGAGCGCGGGGACGCCATGCTGAAGATTTCCTCCTCATGCAGTATAGCAGGCGCTTGAAACCCATGGCGGCTCCGATTGCGGCAGTGGGATATTGGTCCTAGCGGCGGCCCGCACGGCGTGCTAGACTGCCATCGCCGCGCTGCGGGCGGCGGAGGGACCTTGAGGAAGATGGCAGACGAGGAGCGACACTACGACGTTCTCGTCGTCGGTGCCGGGCCAGCCGGACTGGCGGCTGCGGCGCGCGCCGCCGAGCGCGGCATCCGCGTGGGGCTGATCGACAACAACCCCGAGGTAGGCGGCCAGATCTGGCGCCGTGCCAGCGGACATCTGCAGTACCTGCCCGTGGCGCGTGAGTGGATCGAGCGCGTGGCGCAATCCCCCAACATCGAACGCATCGGCGGTGCATACGTGGCCGGCCTAGCCGGCACTCGCGCCGTGGCCGTCGAGACGGCGCAGGGAAGCCAGAACATCGGCTTCACGCGCATCATCCTAGCCACCGGCGCGCGCGAGTTGATGCTTCCGTTCCCGGGTTGGACACTGCGCAACGTGGTGGGAGCCGGCGCGCTGCAGGCGCTGTCGAAAGAGGGGCTGGCGGTCAAGGGCAAGCGCGTGGTCGTCGCCGGCAGCGGCCCATTGTTGCTGGCCGTTGCCACCTCGTTGCACTACGCAGGAGCCGAGATCGTCTGCGTCGCGGAGCAGGCGCCATGGTGGCGGCTGGCGGGCTTCGCGCTGCGCGTCGCGAGCGACAAGGTCAAGGCGCGCCAGGGCCGCTCGATCCGGCGCGCGCTGCGGGGAGTACCCTATCACGCCGGAGCCTGGCCCGTGGAGGCGTATGGCGGCGAGCGGGTGGAGGGTGTCACGCTGCGTGCTGGATGGCGGAAGTGGCGTGAATCCTGCGACTACCTGGCGTATTCGTCCGGCCTCTTGCCGAACGTGGAGTTGGCCACGCTCTTCGGGTGCCGTACGGAGCGCGGCGCGGTGAGCGTGGATCGCCAGCAGCGCAGCAGCATCTTCTACGTCTATTGCGCGGGCGAGATCACCGGCATCGGCGGACTCGAGCGCTCCCTCGTGGAGGGCGAGATCGCGGGTTATGCTGCCTCCGGCGCGCAGGAGCAGGCGCAGGCGCTGGCGGCGCGCCGGCGCAGCGCGCTCGACTTCTCGCGCGCCCTGGAGCGGACGTTTGCGCTGCGCGGCGCGCTGCGCCGGCTGGCGGCGCCGGAGACCGTGATCTGCCGCTGTGAGGGGATCAAGCTGCGCGAATGGAGCGCGGCGCAGGCGTGGCGCGCGCAACGGGCGCAGGCGCAGTGCGACAAGACGGGCTGCGAAGGGCGCATCTGCTGCGACGCCGCGCAGTACCTGTTCGGCTGGCGCGTCAATCCGGCGCGTCCGGCGCTCTATCCCGATCCCGCGAGCACGGCGCTGATCGAGGCATGAGGCCGTGCCCGTGCTAGAGTAGAGGCATGGCACAGGCACACGATCTAGCGAACGCGCTCAATGCGTTGGCGCGTTCGTCGACGTTCACCAACACGCAGGCGCGTGCAACCGCGCGCAAGGACGGCCACGTCGATTGGCCCGCGACCAAGGCGGAGAATCAGGAGTTCAATCCGGAGGTCGACGGCTTCGAGACCTTCGTGATGGAGGACGGCAGCCGCTGCGCGTGGGTTCCCGGCCAGGGGAAGTTCTCGGGTCGTGGCCGCTGAGGACGCGAGTTTCGCGTTCAACGCCGCCGGCTTGGACCGTGCGCTCGCGCTGCTGAAGGCACGGCGTGGGGCCGCCGGCGCAGCGCACACACTGGACGTGCCGGAGCGCATGCCGGAAGCGGGGCTGGGGGAGAGCGCGGCGCTGGAGGCCTTGGCCGTATCCGTGCTCGACGGTGCCGCGCCTCTCGGTGCTCCGGGAACCTTCGCGCATATGGATCCGCCGACGCCGTGGATCACCTGGGCGCTGGCGTTGTGGAATGCGGCGCTCAATCAGAACCTGCTCCATCCGGAGACTGCGCCGGTGGCGCGTGAGGTCGAGCGGCGCGCCGTCGACTGGCTGGCGCCGTTCTTCGGCATGCGCGGCGGACAGATGGTGGCGGGCTCGACGCTCGCGAATCTGACGGCGCTGTGGGCTGCACGTGAGGTGAGCGGCGTGCGGGAAGTGGTGGCCAGTGCGGCGGCCCACCTCAGCGTGCGCAAGGCCGCGGCACTCTTGGGCCTGCGCTTCCGCGAGGTTCCCGTCGACGGGCGCCAGCGGCTGCAGGTCGAGGCCCTCGGCGACGTTCGCCGCAGCGCGCTGGTGCTGACGGCCGGAACCACCGCGAGCGGCGCAATCGACCCGCTCGACGTTCGCGCCGGTGCGGCTTGGGTGCACGTGGACGCGGCGTGGGCCGGCCCGTTACGCCTTTCGACGCGTCACGCCGGGCTGCTCGACGGCATCGAGCAGGCCGATTCCGTCGCGGTGTCGGCGCATAAGTGGTTCTTCCAGCCGAAGGAGAGCGCGCTGGTCCTCTTTGCCCGCTGGGAGGAGGCGCGCGCGGCGCTCTCGTTCGGCGGCGGGTATTTGGCGGTGCCGAATGTCGGCGTCGCGGGCTCGCGCGGCGCCGCGGCGGTGCCGTTGCTGGCGACGCTCTTGGCGTGGGGGCGGCGGGGTTTAGCCGAGCGTGTGGAGCGTTGCATGGCGCTGGCGGAGGAGCTCGCAGCGCTCGTGCGCGCGCACCCGGAGCTGGAACTGTTCGCCGAGCCGGTGTGCGGGGTGCTGGCGTGGCGTCCACGCGGCGGGGGCGATCTGCGCGGCCTGCGCGCGCGCATGCGCGGTGCCTTCGTTTCGCTCGCGCAGATCGACGGCTCGATCTGGCTGCGCTCGGTGGCCGCCAATCCGCTGGCGCAGCCGCAGCGCGTGCTCGAGGCGGTGCTGGCGGCGCGCTAGACGATGCCGTCGTAGCGATTACGGGTAAGCCAGCGTAGGAGCTCCACGCGGCGGCGCTCGAGCGCGCGTTCAGAAGCCGCCGGCAGCGAACCCCCGAAGCGTTGATTGAGCGTCGCATGAATCTTACGATGGTCGACGTGAAAGCGCGCGCTCGCGAGACTGACGAGGCTGTTGACGGTCTTGCGCAGGTCCGCCTTTTGCTCGGCTTTGAAGGGCCTGGCTGCCGGTGCGGTCTGCGCGGCGGGCTCGTCGAGCGCGAAGAGCGGATCGCCGGCAGCGCCGCCGTGCAGCACGCCGCGATCGACGGCAACCGCTGCGATACCGCTGAAGAGGCTAGGCTCGCGCTCGGCATGCTCGCGCGGCGGCAGGGCCTGCGCAAGCCCCGCGCGCGGATCGCGGCGGCGCAGATAATGCTGGACCTCGGCGTGGATGGCACCAGCCAGCGGGCGCAGGTGCGGATCGTCGGGCACGAACACGTAGGCGAGCTGTTCACCGCGCAGTGCAGACTGCGTGCGCACGAAGCGTCCGCAAAACTGCCGGAAATACATCGGCGTCGTGACGTTGGTGGCATAGACGCCCACGCGCAGGCGTGGGATGTCGACGCCTTCGCTGATCATGTGCACGGCCACGATCCAAGGTTGGCGCGACTGCGCAAAGCGGCGGATCTTCGCGGCTGCCTCGGCGTCCTCGGAGACGACGACGACGGGGCGTGCGCCGGTGTAGCGTTCGATGGCGCCGGCCACGTAATGCGCGTGCTCCTGATTCATCGCGACGGCGAGGCCCGCGGCATCGGCGTGACCTTGCGCGCGAATCTCGCGCAGGCACTCGTGGGCTCGCGTTACCACGTGTCCCATCCAACCATCCTGCGTCAGCGCTGTGCGCAGACGTTCGCTCTCCTGCCTGCGCGTCTGCAGCGCGGTGTCGAAGTCGGAGTGAATGAGCGTGCCGTCGGCGCTGACCCACTCCGCTTCCCCGCCCAGCAGCGGAAACGCCAGCGGCCGGCAGACTTCATCGGCTAGGGCCTGGGGGTAGCCGTAGCTGAAATCGGGGATGCACGCACCGAGCTCGTAGTGCACGAATGGAATCGCCGTGCCGTCGCTGCGGAACGGCGTCCCGGAGAGCGCGAGGCGGTGTGCCGCGCGCGCGAAGGCGCGCTTGAGCGCTGTACCCCAGGTGGCGCCGTCCCCCGCGTGATGGATCTCGTCCAACACGATCAAGGTGTGCTCGTCCGCGAGGCGCGCGAAGACACCCGGCGCGAACGCCACCTGCTGATAACTGACGACGGCGCCGTGCAGATCCGCTGCGATGCGGCCGGCGGCGTTCTCGAACGCCGGGTCGAGTTGCACGCCCGCTAGGCTCATCGCGCGCGCGACCTGCGACTTGAGGTGATCTTTGGGCACCACCACCAAGATGCGCTCGATGCGCCGCTCCTCGAGCAGCGCATGGGCGAGGCGGGTGGCAAAACGTGTCTTCCCGGCACCGGGGCACGCGACGACGAGGGCATCGCGCGGCTTGGCGCGCCACCACGCGGCGCAGGCAGCGCGCTGCCACGCGCGCAGCGGCAGCGTCCAGCGCGGTATCGGGCTCGACAATGATACTCCTTGGATGTGGTAGGCGCGTACGTTACGCGGCACGGTGGTGGTGGCCCTGCCTCGCACCGCGCGTTCGCCGGCGGGGTCCGGGCGCGCTCGCCGCGAAGCCCCGCTCCAATGCGCATCTATCTCGCGACTGGAAACGCAGGCAAATTACGTGAGTTCAACGAGCTGCTCGGTGCGCAGTTCGAGTTGACGATGCCGCGTGCATACCGCGCACCCGACGAGGATGCACAGACGTACGAGGGTAACGCGGCGATCAAGGCGCGCGCACTGGCTGCGACGCTGCGCGCGGGCGCGGATCCAGGCGCGGTCGTGCTCGCGGACGACTCGGGCATAGAAATCGATGCGCTGGGCGGAGCCCCCGGCATCCACTCGGCACGCTATGGCGGCGCCGCCCTCTCCTGGGCGCAGCGGCGCGCGCTGCTGTTGCGGGAACTCGAAGGCGTGCCGCAGGAGCGCCGGGGGGCGCGCTTCGTCGACGTGCTCTACTTGGATCGGCCCGCGGGCGAACCCGTGGTGGTGCGAGGCACCGTCGAGGGCAGCGTGCCCGTGCACGAGCGCGGCGACGGCGGCTTCTCGTACGATGCGATCTTCTGCTATCCACCGCTGGGCCGGACCTTTGCGGAGCTCGCGGCGCACGAGAAGAATCGCGTGTCGCATCGCGGCGCCGCGGTGGCGCGTTTGCTCGAGGCGCTGCACGCGTGAACCTGGCCGGCGTGCGGATCGAGCAGGCAGACTCCGCGCAGGCGTTGCGTGCAGCGCGCGCGCTAACGCTGAAGTGGCCCGCGGCATGGTTCGAGCATCTCGTCCAGTCCCCCGACGGCGCGGCCTTCGTCGCAGCGCGTGACGGAGATGCACTGGGTTTGGCAACCGGTTACCGGCGCGAGGAGACGTGGACCCTGGCGCAACTCGCGGTGCGCGAGGGGCTGCGCGGCGAGGGCCTGGGCGGCACGCTGCTGGCCGCGGCCATCGCACCCTATGAGGCGTGCGCGCGCACGGCCGTCGTACCGGTCGGCGCGCACGACGCGCTCGCGCTCCTGGCGCGGCGCGCAATGGTTCCCCAGGGCGGGCTGCTCGAGGTCTCCGGGGCGATGCCGCAGGAGCGTCTGCTCGCGGAGGTCGCGGCGGGCACGTACCGCTTTGCGACGGAACCGATCGCCGCGCAGGGCGAGCACGCCTGGGCGGCCCTGGCAGCGCTCGACCGGGAGACGCGCGGCGCGGCGCGCCAGCTCGACTACGCGTGGTTCGCGAGTCAGGGGAGCGGTGTGCTCTTTGCGCTTGCCGGTGAGCCTGTCGGCTACGTCTTCGTCTGGCCCGACGGCACCATTGGGCCACTGGCTGCAGCCTCGGCCTCATACCTGCCGCAGATGCTGGCATTCGCGCTGCACGCGGCGGCGCAAGCGTACCGCGCGGCATGGGTGCGGCTGCTGATCCCGGGGGCCTGTTCGCGCGCTCTGCGTCTGCTGCTGCGCCTGGGCCTGCGTTTGGGCACGGCCTGGTGGTGGTGCGCGGAGTCGCCGCCCGCGGATCTGTCGCGCTACGTGGCCTTCCGTCCCGAGGCGCCGTAATGGTATACTGCTCTTCGTTGTCGGGGCGTAGCTCAGCTTGGTAGAGCGCGTGCTTTGGGAGCACGAAGTCGCAGGTTCGAATCCTGTCGCCCCGACCATCCGCTCTCTTGGATACGTGCATGCGCGCCCGGTGAGACTCGAACTCACAACCCCGCGCTTAGAAGGCGCGTGCTCTGTCCAGTTGAGCTACGGGCGCACGTTCCGCGTTATCATAGCCGAGCCGGGGTGCGAGGGCAACTCCGGGGGGAGCAGCCATGATCGTTGACCTCGACGCCTTCGCATGGAACGCGCGGGCGTGGCGCAGATTCACGGGCGGGCGCCGGATTTACGCCGTCGTCAAGGCCGATGCCTACGGTATCGGTATCCAACGTGCCGTCGCGGCATTGGACGACGACGTGGATGGTTGGTGCGTGACCAGTATCGAAGAGGCGCAATCCGTGCGGCTGCACTCGCGCAAGCGCATCCTGTGCATCGCGACGCTGCCGGCGCGGCAGATCGAGCAGGCCGTGCGCTTAGGCGTGGAAGTCTCGGTAAGCGCCCGAGACGAGATCGGCGAACTTACGCGCGTCGCCGCCGCACGCGGGCGGCGCGTGCGCGCGCAACTCGCGGTGCGCAGTGTGGCGGGCTGGGCCGGTGCCGATCCGCGCGGCGTTGAGGTCCTTGCGCAGGCTCTCGCCGCGAGTTCGGGCATCGAAGTCGTGGAGGCGTGGACGCATCTTTCAGGGGAGCCGGAGTCGCGCGCACAACTGGACGCGTTTCACGCGGCGCTCGCCGGCGCGGAGCGGGCAGGCTTGACGCTGCAAGGATACCACGTGGCCTCGACGGCGCCCGCGCAGTGGCTGAACGAAGTTCCCGGCGGTGCGGTGCGAATTGGCATCGGTCTCTTTGGCTCGACGATGGGCGCCGCGCCGGCAGCGGCTCCGCCGTTGCGACAAGTTCTCGACGTGGGCGCGGTCGTGGAGCGCGTGGAGGATGTGGAGGCCGGTCTCGGTGTTGGCTACGGGCGCGCATACGTGACCAAGCGCGGCGATCGTCTGCTCACGGCGCGCTTTGGTTACAGCGCTGGTATGCCCCGCAGTTTCGTCGCCTCCAAGCCAACCGTCGGCTCTTCCGCAGGGGAGCTCGCAGTCGTCGCGATGGGGATGCAGTTTCTCACCTGCGTGGGTGCTGCGAACGCCGGCGAACGTCTCGAGGTGCTGGGTCCGCGTCATCCGCTCGACGCGGTGGCGTGCGCGGCTGCGGTGCTGCCCCACGAACTCGTGCTCTCGCTTGCGCACGCCGCGCGTGTGGCGGGCACGTTGGTTGACAGGGCTGCAGTCGACGGGTACACTACTTGCGGCGATTCGCGGTGAATGTAGCTCAGTCGGTTAGAGCGCCGGTCTGTGGAACCGGAGGCCGGGGGTTCGAGTCCCCTCATTCACCCCATCGAAAACGCGACGATCCTTGCCAACACATGATGTAGGCCCGCGCGCCCTTAGCTCAGTCGGTAGAGCACCGGCCTTTTAAGCCGTGGGTCCTGGGTTCGAGTCCCAGAGGGCGCACAGCCGGGGCTTGCGAAGGCATGACCGGTATGGTACTCTCTCACGTGCGCACCGCTAGCTCAATGGTAGAGCAGGTGACTCTTAATCACTTGGTTCGGGGTTCGAGTCCCTGGCGGTGCACCAGTTTTCGTTGAGGCGAGTCGACCGGCTCGCCTCATGTTGTTTCTAACGCGCTTGACGCGTTACGCCTCGTCTGATAACATTCTTCGAGTCTTGGGTCGCGGCCACTGGGCAAGTGGCGGAATTGGTAGACGCGCTGGATTTAGGTTCCAGTGGGGCAACCCGTCAGAGTTCGAGCCTCTGCTTGCCCACCAGTCCGAGCGGCGGAGACCCGTGACAATCACGTGCGGAAGTAGCTCAGCGGTAGAGCATCGCCTTGCCAAGGCGAGGGTCGCGAGTTCAAATCTCGTCTTCCGCTCCATTGTTCGGCAGTGAGGGCGGGCCCGGGCGGGTCCGCCCTCCTGCTTGTGCGCGAGGAGTCTGCCTCGCACCCAAGAAATCGTGGCTCTTCCATAAGGAGGATCCGTAGCCCGAGTGAGCGCTACTCTGAAGCAGATCGACCCCACCCGCGTAGAGCTAGAGATCGAGATACCAAAGACGATGCTGGAGGCCGCCGAAGAGCGAGCATTCCGGCGCCTGGTCAAGGGGGCTCGCATCCCCGGATTTCGTCCTGGGCACATCCCGCGGCGGATCTTCGAACAGCATTACGGCCATGGCGAGATTCACGATCGCGCCATGGAGGACGTTGTCCCGAACGCCTACGCACTGGCGCTCAAGGAGCACGATCTGGACCCAGTCGATCGCCCGCAGATGGAGTTGCTTCCGATCGAGGAGAGTAGCGGCGACGCTGGTCCGCTGCGTCTGAAGGCCACGGTCTTCGTGCGCCCGCCCATCACCTTGGGTGAGTACAAGGGGGTGGAGTTGGATGCCGCGGAGGCGGTCATCGACGAAGGTGAGGTCGAGCGCACGCTGGAGGCACTACGCCGTCAAGTGGCGGAGGTCGTGCCCGTCGAGCGTGCCGTGCAACTCGGCGACATCGTCTCGGCCGACTTCGTCGGAAAGGTCGACGGAGTCGCCTTCGAAGGCGGCAGCGGCGAGAATCAGAGCCTCGAGATCGACGTCGACCGGTTCGTGCCCGGCTTTGCCGAGGGCTTCGTCGGCATGCAAGCCGGGGAATCCAAGGACATCCAGGCCACGTTTCCCGAGAGCTACGGCAAGAAAGAGCTTGCCGGAAAGACGGCGATCTTCTCGGTGACGGTGCACGAGGTGAAGGAGCCGCGGCTGCCCGAGCTCGACGACGCCTTCGCCGCTTCCGTCTCCAGCAACGCTACGCTGGGGGCACTAAAGGAGGACGTGCGCAAGCGCCTGCGCTCGGTGGCAGAGGCCAAAGCCAAGAAGGAGCTTTCGGCCAAGCTGCTCGAGCGGCTGGTGACCGCGCACGAGTTTCCCTTACCTTCAGTGATGGTAGACGGAGAGATCGAGAGCCTGCTGGATGATACCCGCTCGTACGTAAGCCAGACCGGCACGTCGTGGGACGAGTACCTCAAGGAGCGCGGCAAGAGCGAGGAGCAGCTGCGTGAAGAGGTGAGCAAAGAGGCTCAAACGCGGGTGAAGACGACCCTGCTGATCGAGGCGATCGCCAAGGCCGAGAACGTCGAGGTGACGACGGCCGAGGTGGACGCGGAAATCCGTCACCTCGCCGAACAGTATGGCCAGCCCAAAGAGCGCATCCTGGAGATGCTGCGCCACAACGTCTCCGCGTTGATCGACGGTATCCGCCGCAGTAAGACGATCGAGCTCCTCTTGGATAGCGCCAAGATCGCACCGGAGCAAGCGGCAACGGGGTAGGAGGCGCAACCCGGCCGCACGGAAGAGGTTTGTTGCAACCGAGTCACTGAGGAAGAAGAAGGAACGGAGCATATGGGTCACCTCGTCCCGATGGTTGTCGAGCAGAGCGCCCGCGGAGAACGGGCGTTCGATATCTATTCACGGCTGCTCAAGGAGCGCATCGTCTTCGTCGGCGGCCCCATCGACGACAACCTCGCAAATCTCGTCATCGCTCAACTTCTCTTCCTGGAGCGCGAGGACGCCGATCGCGACATCGATCTCTACATCAATAGTCCCGGCGGGAGCGTGACTGCCGGCCTAGCCATCTTCGACACCATGCAGATCATCAAGCCGGATGTGGCGACGATCTGTGCCGGCATGGCGGCCTCCGCCGCCTCGGTGCTGCTGACAGGTGGCGCGAAGGGCAAGCGGATGGCGCTTCCCAATAGCAAGATCCTCATCCACCAGCCCTGGGTCCAGCAGGTGGGGGGGCAGGCCACGGATGTCGAAATCCATGCGCGCGAACTCGTCGCCACGCGGCGCAAGCTCGCGGAGATTTACGAGCAGACGACGGGGAAGCCCCTGGAGAAGATCCTGCAGGATATCGAGCGCGACTACTTCATGACTGCGGAAGAGGCGAGAGACTACGGCATCATCGACTCCGTCGTCACCAAGGACCAGCGCACCGTCGCACCGCTCACGCAGCCGTCGCCGTAAACGGGGTAGCCCATGTTTCGATTCGGAGACGAGAAGGGGCAGCTGAAGTGCAGTTTCTGCGGCAAGTCGCAGGAACAGGTGCGCAAGCTGATCGCGGGACCCGGTGTTTACATCTGCGACGAATGTATCGAGCTCTGCAACGAGATCATCGAAGAAGAGCTCTACAAGAACGTCGACGAGAACCTCCGGCTGCGCAATATTCCCAAGCCTAAAGAGATCGATCACATTCTCAACCAGTACGTGATCGGGCAGGAACGGGCCAAGAAGTCCTTGGCGGTAGCGGTCTACAACCACTACAAGCGCGTCAACGCCGGCGGCTCCAGCGACGACGTGGAGCTGCAGAAGTCGAATATTCTGCTGGTGGGGCCGACCGGTTCCGGTAAGACCTACCTGGCGCAGACGTTGGCAAAGATTCTCGACGTGCCGCTGGCCATGGCCGATGCCACCAGCCTCACCGAGGCCGGCTACGTCGGCGAGGACGTGGAGAACATCCTCCTCAAGCTGATCCAAGCCGCCGATTACGACGTCAAGCGCGCCGAGAAGGGCATCGTCTACATCGACGAGATCGACAAGATCGCGCGCAAGAGCGAGAACCCCTCGATCACCCGTGACGTCTCCGGCGAAGGCGTGCAGCAGGCGCTGCTCAAGATCCTGGAGGGCACGACGGCTAACGTGCCGCCGCAGGGCGGCCGCAAGCATCCGCACCAAGAGTTCATCCAGATCGACACCACCAACGTGCTCTTCATCTGCGGTGGCGCCTTCGATGGTCTGGACAAGATCATCGAGAGCCGCGTCGCCTCGAATGCGCTGGGCTTCCGCGCGCAGCCGGAGTCGAAGAAAGAAGAACGCGTCGGCCGGCTGCTCCAGCAGTTGATGCCGGAGGACCTGCTGAAGTTCGGGCTGATCCCGGAGTTCATCGGACGGTTGCCGATCGTGGTGACGCTGGACGCGCTGGACGAGTTGGCGCTGCGCCGTATCCTCGTGGAGCCGCGCAACGCGCTCGTGCGCCAGTATCAGAAAATCTTCGGGATGGACGGCGTCGAGCTGAGCTTCACCAAGGACGCGCTGATCGCCATCGCCATCAAGGCCCAGTCGCGCAAGACCGGCGCCCGGGGCCTACGGTCCATCCTCGAAGAGATCATGCTCGACATCATGTACGATCTGCCGTCGATGTCGGGCGTGAAGAAGTGCGTGATCAACAAGGACGTGGTCGAGAAGAAGGAAGAGCCCACGCTGATCTACGCGGACAAACCCAAGGAGATGCCGGCCTGAGCGCGAGCAGGCGAGCGGATTAGACGAATCCGCTCGCCTGCGTGGCGCCTTTACGCTTCAGCTCCAGTTGGCGCAACTCGACGCGGCGAATCTTGCCGCTCGACGTCTTGGGCAGATCGGTTACGAACTCGATCTCGCGCGGGTACTTGTACGGTGCCGTCTCGCGCTTGCAGTGCTCTTGCAGCTCGGCGACGAGTTGCGGTGTGGCGCTGTAGCCGTCGCGCAACACGACGAAGGCCTTGACCAGATTACCGCGATCCACGTCCGGTGAGCCCACCACTGCCGACTCCTTGACGGCCGGGTGGGTGAGCAGAGCGCTCTCGACCTCGAAGGGGCCGATACGGTAGCCAGCGGACGAAATGACGTCGTCGGCGCGCCCCACGAACCATAGGTAGCCGTCAGCGTCGCGCGTGGCGCGGTCGCCGGTGAGGTAGTACTCGCCGCGGTAGCAGTTAGCCGTCTCCTGCGGATTCTTGTAGTACTCGACGAACAGGGTAGGCGGATGCCCCTTCAGCCCGATGTCGCCCACCACGCCGTCGGCACAGACGTTGCCGTCCTCGTCGACGATGGCCACGTCGTGCCCGGGGGTGGGCTTGCCCATCGAGCCGGGGCGCACTTCGGAGCCGGGCAGGTTGGCCACGAGCAGCGAGTTTTCGGTCTGTCCGTAGCCGTCGAGAATCGTCAGGCCGTAGGCGTCACGGAAGCCCTTGATGACCTCGGGATTGAGCGGTTCGCCGGCCGAAACGGCATGGCGCAGCTTGGCCAGCTTCCAGCGCGTCCCCAGACCCTCCAGCTTGGCCTCCAAGCGATATTCGGTCGGCGCTTGGCAGAGCACCGTCACGCCGAGGCGCTCCAGCAGATCCATGCGCTCCACGGGGTCGAAGCCGCCTTCATGCAGCACGATTGCCGAGCCGCAGGACCACGGTCCCAACAGCACGTTCCAAAGCGACTTGGCCCAGCCGGTGCCGGCAGAGCACCACACCAGATCCGTGGGCTTGGCGTCGAGCCAAAGCTGCGCTTGCATGCGCTTGGCAAACGTGTAGGCATGCGCGTGCAGCACGCCCTTGGGATCCTTGGTCGTACCCGAGGTGTAGACGAGGTAGGCCGGCTCGTCGCTGCTGGTTGGATTGCCGTTCCAGCCCTCACCGCTTTGGGCCGCCAGCGGCTCGAGCGCCGTCCACCCAGGGCGCTCGCCCCCGGTCACCAGCCAATGCTTGATCGTCGCCGCCTGCGGGCGCATCGCGTCGAACTCACTCGTTAGCGTGGCGTACGAGATGGCCGCCGTGGCCTCACTGTGATTGGCACGGAAGAGCAGGTCCTTCGCGCGCAGCTGCTCGCTGGAGGGGACGGCCACCGCGCCCACGCGCAGCAGCGCCAACATGACGAAGAGCCACTCGGGGCGCTTGGGGATCACGACCAGCACCTTGTCGCCCTGTGCGATCCCAACCTCGCGCAGCGCCGCAGCGTAGCGCGCCGATTCGCGTGCGATCTCCGCAAAGGTGTAACGGCGCTCGTGCCCGGCCTTGTCTAGGAAGATCAAGCCCAAGCGGTCTTCGCGCGCCAGCGCGCCGACGACGTCGCGCGCGAAGTTGAACGCAGCGGGAACCTGCCAATACGAATCGGTGTGGGATGCGGTAGCCATCGATACCTCCACGTGATCGCGCGCAGCGGCGCCGTGGAGTCGAATGCAACTCGCCGGGGCTCCATCCCTCCCGGCGAGTTGCAAACGTCGTCTAGACGGGCGAGCCTGTCGGCGTAGGCGCCGGTGAACCCGTCAGCGCAGGCGCAGGTGTGCCCGTCGGCGCAGCCGTGGGCGTGGCCGTCGGTGCGGGGCTTGCGAACGGCAGACCCGGTGAGAGCGTGGGGCACGTACCCGGCGTCGGCGCACCCACCGTCGCGCCGCTGCCGGTGAAGGCGGCCAGCGGCGCTTCGATCGTCACGAGCTTCTGCCCGTTGGCGTCGACTTCGATGTCGATGCGCGCGGCCGGCGAGATGATTGGGAACGTCAGCGGCTGTGTGAAGGGTGAAGCGACGTACGAGAAGATCGCGCCCGCGTCTCCGTCGCTCACCCGCTCTGCGATGCGCAGGGTCAACGCGCCCAAAGGCGTGGCGGAAGGTGCCGGCGCGGCCGAGGCAGTGGGGGCGGGAGCCGGAGTCAGCGGAGCAATCGTGATAGTGCTACCGTTGCAGACCGAGATCGAAATCGGGAGGTTGGTAGGCAGGTGATCGTCGTCGGCACTGTCGACGTCTTCGATTTCCCCATCCTCGGGGTTCTCCGTGGAGGTCTCCTGCTCGTTGTCGTTGGCATCGACTTGTCCGTTGTCGTCGCGATCCGCGGCGGTGCGCACGGTGATCTGCGCGGGCGTGCTGCCGTTGGCGGGTGTGTACACGACGTTCGCGGCGGTCGCACCGACGGAGGAAGCCAGAACCACCGTTGCCGTGACGGCACTGCTGCCGCTGCCCACGGTGACGGTAACGGTTGCTCCAAGGGGAACGGGTGCCGTGAAGTGCAGTTGCGCGAAACCGGAGCCGTTCAGCGTTCCAGTGGCAACCGTCTGCCCTTGATACGTCACGCTCACGGGGGCGCCGTCGAGTGACGCCGTACGGCGCCCCGAGGCAAGCGGCAAGCTGCTTCCGGAGAGGGTGAATCCGAGGCTCTGGGCCGTGCCGCCCGCGGCGGGAATGGCCGGCAGGGAGCTGCCGGAGGAGCCGCCGCCGCACGCGGCAAGCAGACCCGTGGCGACGATGGTGAGGCCGGCGAGGTAGCGTCTCTTCATGCTGTCAACGATAGAGAGTAAGGGATTTCGCCCGCAAGCGCGCGTGCCGATATGTGGGCCACCGCACACGCGCGCGCCGGCAAAGCAAGCCGGCGTCCTTGACCCCCCCTAGTACCATAGAACGGAGATGGAGCAGAGGACCGAACCCGCTAAAGCCTACGATCCAAAAGAGGTCGAGCAGCGCTGGTACCGGCGCTGGGAGGAGTCCGGCGTCTTCCACGCAGAGCCCGATTCCACCAAGGCGCCCTTCGTGATCGCGATGCCTCCGCCCAACATCACCGGACGCGCCCATCTCGGCCACGGCTCTACGTATACGACGCAGGATATCCTCGTGCGCTTCCACCGCATGCTGGGGGAGAATGCCGTCTGGATCCCCGGCTTGGACCACGCTGCCATCGCTACCCAAGCCGTGCTCGACCGCGAGCTAGCCAAGGAGGGGAAGACCCGCCACGATCTCGGACGCGAGCGCTTCCTCGAGCGCGCCCGCGCCTGGAAGGACGAGTACGGCGGCATCATCGACCAGCAGTTCCGCTTGCTGGGCTTCGGCCCGGATTGGGCCCGCGAGCGCTACACGATGGACCCCGCGCTCTCCGCCGCGGTCGCCAAAGTTTTCGTGGAGCTCTACCGCGAGGGTCTGATCTATCGCGGCAATCGCTTGGTGAACTGGTGCCCCACTTGCGCCTCCACGCTCTCCGATGCCGAAGTGGAGCACGAGGAACGCGACGGCACGCTCTGGTACATCCGCTACCCGCTGGGCGACGGTAGCGGCGAGATCATCGTGGCCACCACTCGTCCCGAGACCATGCTCGGCGATACCGCGGTGGCGGTGCACCCGGACGACGAGCGCTACCGCGCGCTCGTGGGCAAGCAGGTGCTGCTGCCGCTGCAGGAGCGCCCCATTCCCATCGTGGCCGACGCCGCGGTGGAGCGCGAGTTCGGCACGGGAGCCGTCAAGGTCACGCCGGCGCACGATCCCACCGACTACGAGATCGGCGTGCGCCACGGCCTGGCGATGCCCAGCGTTATCGGCCTCGACGCGAAGATGACGGCTGAGGCCGGCGCCGCCTACCAAGGTTTGGATCGCGACCAGGCGCGCCAGCGCGTGGTGGCCGACCTGCAGGCGCGTGGCCTGCTCGTGCGCACGGAGACCCTCCACCACGCCGTGGCCACCTGCTCCCGCTGCGGTACGGTGATCGAGCCGCTGCTCTCACTGCAGTGGTTCGTGACGATGGAGCCGCTCGCCAAGCCGGCGCTGGAAGCCTTGCGCGACGGGCGTTTGCGGTTCGTGCCCGAGCGCCACGGCCGCACCTACGCGCAGTGGCTCGAGCATATTCGCGACTGGAACATCTCGCGCCAGGTGTGGTGGGGACATCGCCTCCCGGTGTGGTACACGCCGCAGGGTGACGTCATCGTTGCGGAGAGTGAGGACGAAGCCAAGCGCGTCGCGCTGGAGCGCCACGGCACGGCGGAGCTCACGCGCGACGAGGACACGCTGGACACCTGGTTCTCCAGCGGACTCTGGCCGTTCTCGATCTTGGGCTGGCCCAAGCAGACGCCGGAGCTGGCCGCCTGGTATCCCACGCAGGTGCTCGTCACCGCGCAGGAGATCATCTTCCTGTGGGTGGCGCGCATGGTGATGCTGGGCATGCACTTCGTGGATCCCGAGCGCCCGCCGTTCCGGGACGTGCTGATCACGCCGCTGGTCTTCGATCAGCAGGGGCGTAAGATGTCGAAGTCGCTGGGCAACTCCATCGACCCGCTCGATCTGATCGAGAAGTACGGCGCCGACGCCACGCGCATGGGCATTGTCCGGCAGATGCACTTGGAGTCACAGGAGCTGCGCTTCAGCGAGTCGCGCTGCGAAGAGTCGCGCAACTTCAACAACAAGATTTGGAACGCGGCGCGTTACGTGCTCGCCTTGGAGGCGCCCGCGGAAACGGGGCTGCCCGCGCCCGAGCAGCGCACGCTGGCGGACCGCTGGATTCTCACGCGCCTGGGTGAGACCGTCGAGAGCGTGACCGCGGCCTACCACGCCTACGAATTCTCCACGGCCGCCGAGCGGCTCTGGAAGTTCCTCTGGAACGAGTACTGCGACTGGTACCTCGAGGCGACCAAGCTGCCGTCGCCCGGCCGCGCCGCGGTCCTCACCACCGTGCTCGACGTGGCGCTGCGCTTGCTGCACCCCATCGAGCCGTTTATCACCGAGGAGATCTGGCAGCTGCTCCCGCAGCGCCGCGGAGACGGCGCGAGCATCTCGCGCGCGCCCTGGCCGCAGGCGTCGGAGCTGGCGCGCGACGACGCCGCGGCCGCACGCTTCGAGCGTCTGGTGGAGGTGATCGTCGCGCTGCGCCGACTGCGTGCCGACGCGGGCATCCCCGCGCGCGAGCTGCCGCAGGCTTCGCTCGCGCACGTCGACTTGGATGCCGAGGAGTCGGCGCTGGTGGAGCGCTTGGCGCGCGTGCGCCTGGTGGCTCCGGCGCCGGCGGGGGGCACGGGGCTGCTCACGGAGCACGTGGGCGACGTGGAGCTGGCCCTGCGGGCCGGCGCCGATGCCGCCGCGCGCGAGGCCGGGCGGCTGCAAGCGGAGGAGCGCCGCTTGATCGGCGAAGTGGAGCGCTTGGAGCAGAAGCTTGCCAATGCGTCCTTCGCGCTGAAGGCACCGCCCGCGATCGTCCAGAAGGAGCGAGAGAAGCTCGCCGGGTATGCGGAAGAGCTCCAGCGCACGCGCCAACGATTGACGGAAATCTTGAAGTGATCACCTCTACCCAGCCGAAGCGGACGCTCATGGGCGCCGAAATGATCGAGCGCGCCATCGCCCGCATGGCGCATCAGATCGTGGAGCCGGAGAGCGCGCAGGACGGCGTGCTGCTGATCGGCATTCGCCGCGGCGGTGAGGCCCTGGTCCAGCGCTTGGCGGCACAGATCGCGCAGATCACCGGCAAGGTCCCCAAGGTCGGCTTCCTCAACATTCAACTCTACCGCGACGACGACGTGGTGCGCGAGATCCCGGAGACCGAGGTCTACGACGACGTCACCGATCGCGAGGTCGTGGTCGTCGACGACGTGCTCTTCACCGGCCGTACCGTGCGTAGCGCGCTGGATGCCGTGACCGATCTGGGGCGGCCGCGTGCCGTGCGGCTGGCGGTGCTGATCGACCGCGGCCTGCGCGAGTTGCCGATCCAGCCCGATTACGTCGGGCGCTACGTGCCGACGTCGCGCCGCGAACACATCGCGGTGCACCTCTCGCCGCAGCCGGCACCCGACGACGCGGTCTGCATCACCGTTCGGGAGGATGATGGCGCCGCGTAATCTGCTCGACCTCGACGACGTCAACGCCGAGGAGCTGCTGGCGCTCCTCGACCGGGCCGAAGCCTTCCAGCGCGATCCCTCGCCGCGACGCACCTTGGCGGGCGTTCCCGTCATCAATCTCTTCTTCGAGCCCAGCACGCGCACGCAGACCAGTTTCGCCATCGCCGAGCAGCGGCTGGGTGCCGAGGTGGTCACCATCAATCCCGGCGACTCCTCGATGGTCAAAGGTGAATCCATCGCCGACACCGCGATCACGCTGGCGGCTATGGGCGTGGGTGCCGTGGTGGTGCGCCACAAAGAGTCGGGCTTTCCCTACGTGCTGGCGCGCAGTTTCCCAGGCCACGTCGTCAACGCCGGCGACGGCACCCATGCGCATCCCACCCAAGCCTTGCTCGATGTGATGACGCTGCGTCAGGAGTTCGGGCGTATTGCCGGTTTGCGCGTGGCCATCGTCGGCGACATCGCGCACTCGCGCGTCGCACGCTCCAACATTCACGCACTGCGCGCGCTGGGGGCGCAGACGATTCTCGTGGGCCCGCCCACGCTGCTCCCCGACGCGATGGCGCAAACGGCGGTCGACGTCGAGCGCGATCTCGAGCGCGTGCTGCCGACGGTCGACGCGGTGATGCTGCTGCGCATCCAGCGCGAACGGCTCGACACCGCCCTCGTGCCCAGCGTCGCGGCGTATGCGGCACAGTATCAATTGAATGCCGAGCGTCTGGAGCTGCTGCGGCAAGGCGCCGTGGTGCTGCATCCCGGGCCGTATAATCGCGGGGTCGAGCTGACCGACGAGGTGTTGGAGTTTCCCGGCTGCCGCTATGTGAACCAAGTCGCCAACGGCGTCTTCGCGCGCATGGCCGTGCTGGAGGCGCTGTGCGCGTGAGCGAGCCGTTGCTGCTGCGCGGCGGGCGCGTCGTGGATCCCTCGCAGCGTTTGGACGCCGCACGCGACGTGCTGATCGAGAACGGCCGCGTCGCGCGCATCGCCGAGGAGATCACACCCTCCGAGGTGCCCGCCGCGCTGGCGTTGGACCTGCACGGAGCGATCGTCGCACCGGGCTTCATCGATCCGCACGTGCATCTGCGCGAGCCGGGGCAGACGCACAAAGAGAGCATCGTCAGTGGCGTCGCGGCCGCGGTGGCCGGCGGCTTCACGGCCGTGGCGGCGATGCCGAACACCACTCCGGCCCTCGATACTCCGGAGCTGATCCGCGGTGTGTTGGAGCGGGCGCGTGACGCGGGCCTTGCGCGCGTCTATCCCATTGCGGCGATGACGCTGGGGCGTGCCGGCAAAGAGCTGGCCCCCTATCATCTGCTGGCCCAGGCGGGCGCCGTGGCGTTCAGCGACGATGGTACGACCGTCGACGACGCTCGCGTGCTGCGCCGTGCCGCGCTCTACGCGCGCGATCTCGACGCGCCGTTCATCTCGCACTGCGAGGAGGCGTCGCTGCGCGCCGGCGGACTCATGAACGAGGGCGGCACGAGCGCGCGTTTGGGCATCGCCGCGGCGCCGCGCCTAGCCGAGGACGTGATCGTCGCGCGCGATCTGCTGATCGCCGGCGACACCGGCAAGCGCTGGCACATCGCCCACCTCTCCACCGGGCGCGGGTTGGAGCTGGTGAAGTGGGCTCGCGGCCAAGGCATCGCCGCCAGCTGCGAAGTCACCCCACACCATCTGTTCTTCACCGAAGCCCTCTTTGAGGGCTTCGCCGCAAGCGGTCGCGTCTGTCCGCCGCTGCGTACGGAGGAAGACGTTGCGGCGCTGCGCGCGGGCGTGCGGCGGGGCGAAGTCGACGTGCTGGCCACGGACCACGCGCCCCACGCCGCCGGCGACAAGTCCGGGCTGCTCTCCGAGACCGCCGTGGGATTCAGCGGCCTGGAGATTGCGGTCGGCGCCTACGCGCTGGCGCTGCCGGACCTCCCGCTGGAACGGTTCGTGGCGCTGCTCTCCACCAACGTGGCGCGGCTGCTGAACGTTGAGGGCGGCACGCTCGCGCCCGGCAGCGTGGCCGACGTGACGGTCCTGCGCGACGAAGCCTGGACGGTCGAGCCGGAGCGCTTTCACTCCAAGGGCAAGAGCACGCCGTTCGCTGGCCTGCGTCTGCCGCGCCGTGCCGTCGCAACCGTCGTGGGCGGCAGGCTAGTCTACGATGCGACGGGACGGCAGCCGCGGGTGGCGGACACGAGCGACGGCCATGCCACGCTGAGAATAGGAACGCGATGAAGGCTCTGCTGCTGCTGGAGAGCGGCCAACGTTACGAGGGTGAGGGTGCCGGAGCCGAGGGGCTCGTCACCGGGGAGGCCGTCTTCTTCACGGGGATGACCGGCTATGAGGAGGCCCTGACCGACCCATCCTACAACGCGCAGATCCTCGTCTTCACCTACCCGATGATCGGCAACTACGGCATCAGCCGCAGCGCCATGCAGCACGGCACCGCCACCGCTGCGGGGGCCGTGATCAAGCGTCTCTGCCGCCACCCCTCGCACCATCAGAGTAAGCTCGATCTCGACGCCTGGATGAAGGAGCAGGGGATGCCGGCGATCGTCGGCATCGACACCCGCGCCCTCACCATGCACCTGCGCGAGCACGGCACCATGCGCGCGGTGCTAGCCGTGGGCGACGCGGCCATCGCCCAGGCGCCCGAGGCGCTGCGCGCCTACTGCGCCGCCGCCCCCGCCAACCTCGTGGCCCCGGTCTCCATCCCCGCGCCGATGCAGCGCGGCACGCGCGGAGCGCGCAAACGGCTGGTGCTGATCGACTGTGGGCTGAAGGAGGGCATCCTGCAGGCCCTGGGGGAGCTCGACGTCTCAGTGACCGTGCTGCCTTGGAACGCCACGCGCGCCGAGATTCTGGCGCAGCGCCCCGACGCCATCCTGATCTCCAACGGCCCCGGTGATCCGCAGGATCTGCCCGAGATGATCGCAACCCTGCGCACCTTCATCGGTGAGCTGCCCCTCTTTGGCATCTGCCTAGGGCACCAGTTGTTGGCATGGGCTTGCGGGGCCAAGACCTTCAAGCTGCCGTACGGCCATCGCGGCGGCAATCAGCCCGTGAAGGACTTGGAGTCCGGTCGCGTGCTCGTGACCGCGCACAATCATGGCTACGCCGTCGAGCGTGCGTCGTTGCCCGCCGAGCTGGTGGAGACGATGGTCAACTTGAACGACGATACCAACGAAGGCTTTCGCCACCGTACGCTACCCATCGCGGCGGTGCAGTTTCACCCCGAGGCCTCGCCCGGGCCGGCCGACGCGCGCTACCTGTTCGAACGGTGGCTGGCCTCCGTCTAGCGGCCCCGCTGCGCTACGCGGCGCTGCTGGGGGCGTTTGCCGCCGCCGTGCTGCCCGTTGCCGCGGCAGCCGCGGAGTTCCGCGTGCTCCACGTGCGCGCGCTCAGCGTGACGGTGGATCGCATGCAGGGCTGGGTGGCGCGTCCGCTGCATCTCACCGTCCGCGCCGTGGTAGGCGCACGCGTGGACGCGCTGCCGGAGCTGATCCTGCCCGATCTCACAGCCTTTCAGGTGCTCGCGGACAGCGAGCGCATCGAGCATAGCACGCGCGGCACGACCTTCACCGCCGTGCTCACGATCGCGCCCAATCTGCCGGGGCGCGCGGTCATCGGCCCCGCCTACCTCGACGCGCTCGATCCGCGCACGGGGCGCGGCATGCGCTATCGCTCCGGCACGGTGACGGTGAGCGTGCTGGCCGCGCCGCCGGGCGAGGCGCAGCGGATGATCGCGCAGGTCCACCGCCTGTTGCCGCTGGATGCGCTCTTCGTGCTGGCCGTCATCGTTGGGGCGCTCTGGCTCTTGCGCCCGCGCAACGCGGCGCGCGTTGACCGGGCTGCCCCGCTGCCTCTCCCTGGCACGCCGCCGCCTGCCGACACGTTGGGCCCATGGATCCAGCGCCTGCGCGACGCCCCCACCCGCGCCAACGCCGTGGCGGCGCGAGCCGCATTGTGGAGCCGTTTGGGCGCACCGGAGCGGGCAACGGCCCAGGACGTCCTGAGTGAGTTGAAGGATCCCGCGGGCCGGGGCGCGGTCGCGGCTGCCGAGCGCGCCGCCTTCGTGGAGCCAAGCGCGGAGGCGCGGGCCGCACGCGACTTTGCCGAAGCCCTGGCGGGGCTCGTGCGATGAGTCTCGCACCCGGGCTGCTGCGTGCCGCGCTGGGGCGTGCGGTGGTGGGGCAGGAGGCGATGCTCGACGGGCTCTTGATGGCGCTGCTCGCCGGCGGCCATGCCTTGTTGGAAGGGGCACCGGGGCTGGCCAAGACGCTCGCCTGCACGAGCATGGCCGGTTTGATCGGCGGGCGCTACCGCCGCGTGCAGTTCACCCCCGACCTGCTGCCTTCCGACGTCGTCGGCACCCGTATCTACGACCAGCATGACGGAGAGTTTCGCACGCAGCTGGGGCCGGCGTTTTGCAATCTCTTGCTGGCCGACGAGATCAACCGGGCCCCCGCGAAGGTACAGAGCGCGCTGTTGGAGGCGATGCAGGAACGCCAGATCACGATCGCCGGGGAGACGCACCCGCTGCCGGCGCCGTTCATGGTGCTGGCGACGCAGAACCCGCTCGACGGCGAGGGCACCTATCCGTTGCCGTTCGCACAGGTAGACCGCTTTCTCGTGAAGATCCGCGTCGAGAGCCCCACGCGCGAACAGGAGTTGGAGATCGTCGACCGCTACGGCGCTGGGGCTCCGCGGCTAGAGGCGGTCGCCTCGCTCGACGACGTGCGCGCGTGGCAAGAGCGTGCCCGTGCGGTACACGTCGAGCCGGCCGTGCGCGCCTACGCCGTCGATCTGGCGCGGGCTACCCGCGCCCACCCGTTGGTCGAGAGCGGGGCCTCGCCGCGCGCCTCGCTGGCGCTGGTGGCGCTGGCGCGCTCCCGCGCCACCTTGGCAGGGCGTGATTTCGCCACCCCGGACGATGTGCGCTCGTGCGCCGCGGGGGCGTTACGGCACCGTGTGGCGTGGTCCTACCAGTTGGCGGCCGGGGAGCGTGACGGCGAACGCGAGCTGGCGGCGATCATCGCTTCGGTCACACCACCCTAGGACGGCCCGGCTACGGTATCCCGAAAACCGTGCCGATATCACACTTGTGCGGGTACGTGAATAAGCGGCGGCGGTTACATGGACGTAGCACGCATCGCCATCTCCGACGACGAGCAGCGCCTGCTGGTCGTTTACGCTATCCAGCGTCTCCTGGCGCTGGCGCCAGATGAATCGACCTTGCTGCGTGAGGTGTGCACGCTCCTGGCGCGCTACCGCCATTACCGTTGCGTCTGGGCCGGGTGCGTAGAGCCTGACGGTTCCGTCCCGGTCGTCGCGCGCGCCGGTGAAGCCGCGGCCTATCTCGACACGATCTCGGCTCGCTGGGACGACACGCCCGACGGTGCCGGCAACATCGGCTGGGTGGTCCGCAGCGGCAAGCCGATGGTCTTTCGTGTCTCGGAGCCGGTCTACGCGCGTTGGCGCCAGCGCGCGCAGAGTTTTGGCATCGTCTCGCTGCTCTCGCTGCCGCTGCGCAGCGACGAGGGCGTCTGGGGCGTCATCACCGCCTACTCCGACGAACCCGAGGGCTTTGGAGAGAAGGAGCGCCGGCTGTTGATCGGCTTGGCCGACGACATCGCGCGCACCCTGCAATTGCTGCGCGTGCGGGCCGATGCCGCCAGCGAAGCGGCGCGCTCCCGCAATCGTCTGCACCGTCTCGAGGCGGTACGCCGGCTGTTCGTCGCCGGTGCGGGCGAGTTGGATGCGCGCACGGCGCTGCTGCTGAACGAAGGCGCCCGTTCGCTGGGGCTGGCGGTGGGGGCGCTGGGCACGATCGACGGCGAGGTGATCCGGTATCGGCTGTACGAGGCCGATAGCGTCGCCTCGCAGCAACGGCACGCCGTTGCGATGAAGGATACCGTGGCCGCCGTGGTGACCGCCGCTGGGCGCACCTGCACCTGGGAAGACCTGACGGCAGGCACGCTCGCTCCCACCACGTTCGTGATCCGTGAAGGTTTCCGTTCCGCTATCGCCACGCCGTTCGACGCTGAGGGGCGGGGTTACGTTTTGGTGTTCCTCGGGCGGCGCGCGCGGCCCGTGCCTTTCCAAGAGGAGGATCACGTCTACGTCGAGCTGCTGGCCTCACTCTTCGCGCAGTTCGTGCGCCAGAGTCTGCAGCAGGAGCAGATTCGCAATCTGCAAGCCTTCGATCAACTCACGGGCCTGCCCAATCGCGCCAGCCTGGAGTCGCGCTTGGCCGAGACGCTGGCGCTGCGGGACCCGGCGCAGCGGCCCTTTGCCGTGATCTGCATCGATCTCGACCGCTTTCGCGGCATCAACACGGCTTTGGGCTTCGCGATCGGTGATCGTCTGTTGAGCGATTGCGCGGAGCGTCTGCGCGGCGCGCTGCGTGAAGGCGACTACCTCGCGCGCGTCGACGGCGATGCCTTCGGCGTCATCGCCGAGGCGCCCACGCCGGAGGCCGCGGCCGATCTCGCGCGCCGGCTGCGAGATTGCGTCAAGCAATCCGCGACCATCGACGGCAACGAGGTCGTGATCTCGGCCAGCCTCGGCATCGCGCTCTCACCCAGTGACGCGCGCGATCCCGCGGAGGTGCTGGCCTGCGCCACCTCGGCCACGGCGTCGGCACGCGCCGAGGGCGGCGGGCGGTATCACTTTTACAGCCGCGAGATCGGCGCGGCGCTGGATGCCAAGCGGCGCTTCCACCGCAACGTGTTGCGCGCGCGCGAGCAGCACGAGTTCCGGCTCTACTACCAGCCGGAGATCGAGTTGCGCAGCGGACGCGTCACGGGCGTGGAGGCGCTGCTGCGCTGGCACGACCAGGAGCGCGGCGTGCGCAACGCCGCGGAGTTCATCTCGCTGGCGGAGGAGACCGGGCTGATCTATGGCTTGGACCGCTGGGGCCTCCATACGGCCATGGAGCAGGTGCAGCATTGGGAGCGGGCCGGCCGCGATCTCGTGATCGCCTGTAATCTCTCCGGGCGCAGCCTGCAGGAGCCGGCGCTCTTGGGCGATTTGCGCGCGCTGCTCTACGCCGCGTCCATCGATCCCGCGCACCTGCAGATCGAGCTCACCGAGACCGTGGCGATGGCGGATGCCGGCGCCACGGGCGCCTTTCTCCAGGAGTGCCGCGCCCTGGGCTTGAGCGTAGCGCTCGACGATTTCGGCACCGGTTACTCCTCGCTCATGCATCTCAAGCGTCTCCCCGTCGACGTCATCAAGATCGACGGAAGTTTCGTGCGCGAGCTGCCGGAGCGCGAGGAGGATGCCGCCATCGTGCGCGCGATCATCGCGCTGGGACACTCCTTGGGGCGGCATATCGTGGCCGAGTGCGTGGAAGAGGAGCAGCAGGTGCGCTGGCTGATCGAGCAGGGATGCGACCTGGCTCAGGGGCATTGGTACGCTGCGGCGATGCCGCCGGAGCAGCTCGAGGCATGGATGGACGGACGATAGAGCGCGCGATCAGACGGTTATTGGCGCTGCTGTACGACGAACCGACGGTCTTGCGCGAGGCGTGCGAGTTGCTGACGCAGTACCGCGGTTACGCCGCCGTTGCGATCACGTATCTGCTTCCCGAAGGTGAACTGGAGCTGGTGGCCGCGGCCGGCCCCGGTGCCGCGCTCGCCCCGCATGCGCTGCAGACCGGCGTGCGCGATCGCAGCGTGGTCGTGCGCGCCGGCGAGCCCGCGTTTGAGCCGTGGCGGGAGGCTGCGTTGCGTCTGGGCATCGTCGCCGCCGCCTCGCTGCCGCTCTACGTCGCGGAGAGGCTGGCGGGGGCGCTCACCGCCTATGCCGCCGCTGAGCATGCCTTCGGCGCGGATGAGCTCGAGCTGCTGACGGAGATGGCGCAAGCCGTGGGGCGCGCCGTCGAAGCGGTACGGATGCGCCTGCTCTTGGCGGAGAGCGCGGTGTACTCCAACTCGCCGTTGCGGAGAATGGAGACGCTATGGCGGCTGAGCAGCGCCGCCGACGCCGACGTTGAGCATCAGGCGGAGACGATTCTCGCCGAGGGGGCGCGCACGCTGGGCTTCGACGCCGCCGCGGTCGAGCGCGCGCAAGGCGACGGCGTCACGGTGCTCTGGGCGGCGCCTCACGACGCCGATCCCAACCCGGAGTTCCGCACCGTAGCCACGGTGCCGATCCCGTGCTCCGCAGGCGCCTACGTCCTGCGCTTTCGCGCCTCCGCGGGGGCGCTACGCCAGGACGCGGGCGACTGCGGCATGTACGGCGCGCTGCTGGCGGGGCTCTGTGGCCGGCTCCTGGAGCGGCTGGAGGCACAACGCGCCCGCTTGGCGCTGATCGCGACGGATCCGGTCGCGGGCCTGGCCAACCGGGACCGCTTCATGCAGACGCTGGAGCATGCCGTGCTCGACCCCCGTCTACGGGCCGAGGGCATGAGCGTCATGCTCGTGGACGTGGACCGTTTCGACGACCTGCGTCTCGCCTATGGCGATGAGGAGCAGGAGCGCACGCTGCGAACCTTCGCCGACCGCATCCGCGGGATTGTCGGCGGCCATGCGCACGTGGCCTATTTGGCGCGCGCCGAGTTCGCCGTGGCCGTGAGCGGGCCGCCCGAACGCGGCGAGCAGCTCGCGCGCGTGCTGGGCGAGGCGATCGCTCTGCCCTTCGTGGCAGGTGGCAGTGAGACACGTTGCACGGCCAGCATCGGCGTTGCCCTCTTTCCCGCCGACGGCTCCTCGCCGGAGGGACTGCTCGAGGCCGCGGGTGCGGCGCTGGTGCGCGCGCAGCACGAAGGTGGCGCGCTCGTGCGCTTCTTCAACGAGGAGGCCGGCAGCGCGCTGCGGCTGCGGCGCGCCATGCTGCAGGGGCTGCGCTTTGCCGTGCAGCGCGACGAGTTCGAGCTGCACTACCAACCGACCATCGACTTGGCGCAGCGGCGCGTCACCACCGTCGAGGCGCTGTTGCGCTGGCGCGATCCGCGCTACGGTCTACGCCTGCCGGCGGACTTCATCGAGACCGCCGAAGAGAGCGAAGCAGTCTTACCGATCGACGAATGGGTGATGCGCGAGGCGGCGCATCGCTCGCAGGTGCTGGTGTCGGGCGCGCGGCGCTTGCGGCTCTCGTTCAACGTCAGCGGCAGCGCCGTGGCGCACGCCGGTACGCTGCCGTTGCTGGCGGCGGTGCTGCGGGACGAGGGGGCGGACCCGAGTACCCTGGAGCTGGAGTTGAGCGAGCGCGTCGCCGCGCGCGACGTGGCGGCGGCGCGCCGCCTGGTCGACGGCGCTCACGATCTGGGGCTGCGCGTCGCGCTCGACGACTTCGGCGCCGGCAACGCCTCACTCGGGATCGTCAAACGCTTGCCGGTGGATTCGATCAAGATCGATAGCGTCTTCGTGCGCGAGCTGCCGCATAGCGCGGTGGACGCGGCGATCGTGCGCGCCGCGATCACGCTGGCCAAGAGTCTCGACCGGCGCGTCGTGGCCGAGGGCGTGGAGAGCGAGGAGGCCGCGCAGTGGCTGGCAGCGGAGGGCTGCGAAGCGGCGCAGGGTTACTGGTTCTCACCCCCGCTCCCGCAGAAGGAGTTTCTCTCCTGGCTGAGCATGCACGGGTGATGGATTTCGTGTCTCTGCTCGGTGCTGCGATCGGACTCGTCTTCGGTTTCGTGCTGACGTGGCTGTGGAGCCGCAGCCACGTCGCGGCGCTCGAGGGGCGGCTCGTGGCCGAGCGCGAGGCGCTGGTGCGCGAGCGCGACGAAGCGCGCGCACATGTGCAGCGTCGCGAGCAGGAGCTGGGCGAGGCGCGCGCCGCCGGCGCCGCGGTGTCCGAGCGTCTGGCCGCGGTCGAGGGCGGCATCAAGGCCGAGCGCGAGGGCGTCGAGCGCGAGCGCATGACCGTCGAACGCCTGAAGGAGGAGCTCTCGGCGGCCTTCGCCGCGCTCAGCGCCGCGGCGCTCGATCGCAACAGCGGGCGTTTCCTGCAGCTGGCGGGAGAGACGCTCGCGAAAGTTAACGAGACCGCCAAAGGCGAGCTCGAGCTGCGTCAGCAGGCCATCAGCGAGCTGGTGAAACCGGTGCGCGAATCGCTGGAGAAGGTTGACGCCAAGATCCAAGAGCTGGAGACCAAGCGCGCCGGCGCCTACGCCGGTTTGAGCAAACAGGTGGAGGGGCTGGCGGAGGCCCAACAACGTCTGCAAACCGAGGCGGCTACGCTGCGCTCGGAGACGTCGGGGCTGCGCGCGGCGCTACGCAATCCCACCGTGCGCGGGCGCTGGGGCGAGATTCAGTTGCGCCGCGTCGTGGAGTTGGCGGGCATGCTCGAGCACTGCGACTTCGAGGAGCAGCGGGTGACGCAGGCTCTGGACCGCCGCGATCGCCCAGACCTTACCGTAAAGCTGCCCGGCAACAAAGTGATCTTCGTCGATGCCAAGGCGCCGCTCCAGGCGTATCTGGACGCCGTCGAGGCCACCGACGAGAGCGTTCGCGAACAGAACCTGCGGCTGCACGCCAAGCAGTTGCGCGAGCACGTGATCGCGCTCGGGAAGCGTGCCTACGCGCATCACGATGGGCGCGCCCCCGACTTCGTCTTCATGTTCGTGCCGGGTGAAGCGTTCTTCAGCGCCGCGCTGGAGCAAGATCCAACCTTGATCGAGACGGGCGTGGACCAACGTGTCTTCATCGCCAGTCCCACCTCGCTGATTGCGATGCTGCGCGCCGTGGCCTACAGTTGGGACCAGCGCCAGTTGGAAGACAACGCGCGCGAAATCGGCAAGCTGGGCAGTGAGCTCTACGAGCGCTTGCGGCGTGTGGGCGGATTTCTCGCGAAAGTCGGCGACAACCTCGAGAGTACGGTCAAGTCCTACAACGATGCCGTGGGATCGCTCGAGGCTAGGCTGTTGCCGTCCGCGCGTAAGTTTTACGCCAAGCTCGGCACCGGCGCCGGTGACGAGCTGAAGCCGCTGCGTTCGGTCGATACCGCGGTGCGGGAGTTGCGCTCCGCCGAGCTCGATGAAGACACCGGCGAGGGCGAGGCGCGCTTGCCGCTTGGTCCGGCCTAGACGGTGGAGCGGGGGCGCGCGCTGAGCGACCACCTGCGCCGCCGGCTGCTGCGCCTGCGTGCGCGCGGTCCAGCGGGGGAAGGGGCGCCGTTGCTGCGCGGCGAGGGGCTGGAGTTCGCGGAGCTGCGCGCCTACGCGCAAGGCGACGATCCGCGGCGCATCGACTGGGCCGCGACGGCGCGCACGGGCAGCTTACAGACGCGCGTCATGCTGGAGGAGTCGGGACTCTGGCTCGCCTGCGCCGTCGATCGTGGTCCGCGCATGGCGCTGGGGCGGGTGCGGCCCCTAGCGCAGACGGCCTTTGCACTGGCTGAACTGTGGTTGGGGGCGGCGCGCGCGCGCGACCGCGTGTTGGCCTGGGGCGGCGGCGCTGCGGAATTAGGCGCGCTGCGTGGCGAGCGAGCCGCGGCGGTCGCCCTGGCGCGGCTGCGGCTGCGCGGCGAGGGCGGTGCGCTCGACGCGGCGGCCTTGGCCTATCTCGATGCCGCGCTGCCTGCGGGCGGTGCGCTGCTGCTGGTAGCGGACAGCTACGGTCTCGAAGCGCTGGTGGGCGAGCGCGTTTTCGCGCGCTTGGCGCGGCACCGCTGGTGCGCCGCAATGGTCGCAGCCGATCCGTGGCGTGAGGGCATTCCGTTACGCGGTGCGGCACGCTTGCGCGACGCCGCCGGTGGCGGCACGAGCGTGGTGTGGATCGACGCCGCAACGGCACAACGACATGCGCGAGAGTGCGCGCGCCGCGCAGAGGCGCTCCTGGAGCGCCTCTCCGGCCTGGGCTGGCATGCGCGCTTCTTTGACGAGGCCACGCCCGCCAGTGACCTGCTGGCGCTATGCTGAGTTTCGTTCACCCGTGGACACTGCTGCTCTGGGCGCCGCTCGCGGCCCTGGCAGCCTGGGACTGGTGGGCGTGGCGCGGCACGCGTGTGCGCGCGCTGCTCTACAGCTCGCTGCCCGCCGTGACGCCATTTGCGCGCGATCTCGGCCTGCCGCTAGCGGGACTGCGCGTGTTGCCGTATCTCGCCGCGGCGCTGCTGATCGCGGCGCTGGCGGCGCCGTCGGCGCTGCTGCCGTCGCCGGCGCACGACGCGCGTGCGATCCTCTGCATCGATACGTCTGGGTCGATGGGCGCGGACGACTTCACGCCCACGCGTGCGGCCGCGGCACGCGCGGCGGCGCGGAACTTCATCGATGCCCTCCCGCGCGGAACCTCGCTGGGCATCGTGACGTTTGCCTCGGCCGCGCAGGTCGCGCTGCTCCCAAGCGACGATCGCGGCGAGCAGCGCGCTGCGCTAGAGCACCTGGCGCAGCCGAACGGCGCCACCGCCATCGGCGCCGCGCTCGCCACGGCCGCTAGCCTGCTGCCTGCTCATGGCCGCCGCGCGATCGTGCTGCTCACCGACGGTGAGAACAACCGTCCCCCCGATCCCGAGGGCGCGGCGCGCGCGATCGGGGCGCGCGGCATCACCATCGATACGGTGGGCATTGGCGTAGCGCAGACTAGCGCCACGATACCCGGCACCAACGAGCTGGCCGGCCTGGACGCACCCGCGCTCGAAGCGATCGCCGCCGCTGGGCATGGCACCTACGCGCAGGCTTCGAACACGGCGGAGCTGGCGCGTGACTTCGCGAAGTTGGCTCGCGCCCTGACCTGGGAGCGGCGCCCTGTCGCGCTGCAGGCCCTCTGCGTGGGTGGCGCGCTGCTGCTGATCGCGTTCGGCACGGCGTGGCGCGGCGCGTGGCACATGGATTAAAGAAAACGGAGCAGAGATGGAGCGGATCGAGTTTCCCGAGCGGCGCTTCGAAGAGTATGTCGTCGGTCAAAAGACGTCGTTCACCAAGCAGATCACCGATGCCGAGATCGCACGCTTCGTGGAGCTCTCCGGTGACAGTTATCCGCTCCACACCGACTCCGCCTATGCCGAGCGCACGCGCTTTCACGGGCGCATCGCCCATGGGCTGCTCACCGCCTCGCTGCTCTCTACCGCCAATGCGCTGATGCTGGGCCGCCCCGGCGGCATCTACGTCTCGCAATCGCTGACGTTCAAGGCGCCGGTGTATCCGGGCGATACCATCACCGCCTCCTCCGAGGTCGTCGAGATCTTGAAGGAGCGCCGGCGCATACGCTGCCGCACCGCTTGCGTGAATCAGCGTGGCGAGACCGTGCTCGTGGGTGAGGCGGTGATCCAGAAAGACGAGGTTACAGCGACGTAAGGTACTGGACCAGGTCACTCTTTTGTTGCGCGCTCAAACCAAGCTTCAGGTAGGAGTCGTAGTGATCGACCACGGCCGCCAGCGTGGGGGCGCTGCCGTCGTGGAAGTATGGTGGATGCTGCCAGAGACCGCGCAGCGGTGTGGTGCGATATTCCATGGTGGCGCTGCGTGAAGCCCATGCGCGGGCGAGAGCGCGATGATGGCGCCAGCGCTTCCTACCCGCGCCGCAATGGTTTGCCCGTCGAGGACCAGGGCCAGCAGCGGCGTGATCTCGGCCAGGCACAGTGCATCTCCGGCGTCCGCGCAGGCCCACCGCTCGCAGCCGTCGTCGCGATCGACGACGGCGACTAGCGCTGTGCGATAGATCGCGCGCATCGCCGCGACGGCCTCGCGTGTGACGGCTTCACGATCGGCTAGCGCCCCCAGGGCGCTCCGCCAAGGTGCGGATATTGCCGTGATCCTCGATGGCGCGGTCGACGACGACCTCACCCCAGAGTAGCTCGTCGGCCGCGCGTACCCTGGTCGACTCGCGGACGGCGGCGCGCCAATCGCGCGGTGGCCGCCCTGTGGCGCTGCGGAAGCGCCTGCAGAAATTGCGCGTATCGTTGAAGCCGCTCTTGGCCGCAATCTCCGCAACCGTGGCGTCGGTCTCGGCCAGCAGCACGCGCGCGGCGCGCAGCCGCCGATCAGTGATCCAGCGATGTACCGGTCGCCCGGTGTGGCGGCGGACCATGTCGGTGAGATACGACGGTGAAAGCGTCACGGCGCGCGCCACGTCCTCCAGGCCGATGGGGCGCGTGAAGTTCTCGTCGATGTAGCGGAAGACCGCGCTCAGCACGGTGTGCTGTGCGGCGGGACGAGCGTCCGTGCCGTTTTCGCCCAAGCGCGCGGCGTCTTGCAAGAGCGAGCGCAGCAGCCCGCGCACGACTCCTTCGTCGGCGTCGTCACGCCGCAGTTCATTCAAGAGATAGCTGAAGCGCTGGCGCCAGCGCGGGCGCTCGGGTTCCGGGACTAGGTGCCGGCGCCGCGCTGCGGCCGCCAAGGCGCACGTCGAAAAGAGATGGCGTACGCTGCCGTCCACCATGTCCAGCTCGAAGCGTAGCGACCAGGTCGCGCCGCGCGTGGAATCGCCGTGGGCGTGGCGCACGCCCGCCGGAATCACCAGCACTTCGCCCGGTGCGGCGCGACGGATGCTGGTGCCGATCAGCATCGCACTGACGAGTCCCTCGGTGTAGATCAGTTCGTAGTACGGATGCGCGGCCTCGGCAACGGCCTCCGGGCGCGTGGACTCCAAGTGAGAGTGGTGCACCTCGATGCCGAACCGGCCGAGCGCGTAGTCGCCTAGTGTCACCGTCGTTCTCGACTCCCCGTTGCGGAGCGGCTGAAGCTCTCCTAGGCAACGGTGGCGAGGCAGATCGGGATTGAGAGCGGCGCCGTCCGGACTCGGCGAACGAAAGAGCGATGCCGTTCGCCAAAAGAATCGGCACCATGCCCGCTCTGCAAGCTCCGGCGCAGGCCGCGGTCCCGAGCCGGAGCGTGCGTTAGTCGCGCAGTTTCACCGGCTTGAAGATGCGGTAGAGCGCGAGGTCGTACACGATCTTGATGGCTCCCGCGAGATAGAAGGGCAGGCCGAACGCGGCGTGCTGCACGGCGAGGCCGGCTAGGATCGGCGAAATGGCCTGCGCGCCGGGACGGATGGCATTGGTCAAACCAGCTGCGCGCGCGCGCTCTTGCGGCGGAACGATGGCCATGGTGTAGGCTTGGCGCGTCGGCACGTCCATCTGCGAGAGGGCGAAGCGCAGCCAGAGCACGGCCATGGCCAGCGGCAGCGTGGGCATCAGCGGCACCAGCGCGAGCAGCACGTTGGACGGGAGATGCGTGAAGACCATCGTGTTCAGCAACCCGAATCGCTCGGCTAGCCGCGCCGCCGCGAGGAACGAAAACGCGGCCAGGAGATTCGCCCCAAAGAGCAGCTCGCCCAAGACCCGTTCGTCGACGCCGAAGCGCAGGTGGAACCAGTAGGCGATGAAGCTCTGGACCACCAGACCCCCCGCGAGCGCGTCGACGCCGAAGAGGGCGGTCAGCCGCTCCACGACACCGAAGCCCTTGGCCGGCAGGCTGGCCGGATGGGCAGCTGCATGCCGTGCGGGTTGGGCAGCGCGCAGTTCGACCTCGGAGCCAAGGCCGGCGTAACACGCCGCCAGGAGCAAGCCCGAGAGGCCGTAGGCCCACAGCAGTGTGGTGCGCGAGAAGATGGAGGCCGCCAGCGCCCCCACGGCGATGGCAAAGGTGCCCACGAGATTGTACACGGCGAAGGCGCGCGTGCGCCGCTGCGCAGCGACGATCTGCGCGAGCATCGCCTGCTCCAGAGCGCCGAACGGACCGACCTCCGCGGCGCTGGGGCTCACGGTTCCTAGGGCCACAGCCAGCAGCAGCAAGGGGAAGCCGTTGGCCCAAGCCAGCAGCAGTGCCGAAAGCGTCGTCATCAAGCCCGCGACGATCAGGATCGTGCGGCGCCCCACGCGGTCGGCGATTTGGCTGAGCACGGCCGCCCACACCGCGCCCGCAATGAGTGCGACGGTGAACAGAACGCCCACCAACGTGGGCGAAAGGCCTTTGTCGGCCAAGAGCACGGCCAGCACGACCGAGAGGATGCCGTACGTGAGCGTGCGCACCCCACGCGCAACGATGATCAGCGCTTGCGACATGCTAGCGATGCGTGTTGTTTGCGCTCGCCCGGAGGACCTGCGCGGGCCGCGCCGTAATGGAGGCGGGATATGCCCGCACCCCAACGCATCCTCGTCATCGGCTCCGGACCCATCGTCATCGGTCAAGCAGCAGAGTTCGACTACGCGGGGGTCCAAGCGTGTAGGGCATTACGCGAGGAAGGGCGCCACGTCATCCTCGTCAACTCCAATCCGGCCACGATCATGACCGACACCGAGGTGGCCGACGCGGTCTACCTCGAGCCGCTGACGGTCGAATCGATCGAGCAGATCATCGCCAAGGAGCGCCCCGAAGCGTTGCTGCCGACGCTGGGCGGGCAGACCGGACTCAACCTCGCCGTCGAGCTCGCGGAGGCCGGCGTGCTGGCGCGCTACGGCGTGGAACTGCTGGGCACACCGCTCGAAACCATTCAGCTCGCCGAGGACCGCAAGCGCTTCAAGGAGATGATGCTCGCCATCGGTGAGCCGGTGGCGCAGAGCGCGGTCATCGAAACCGTCGAGCAG